>NZ_PGEP01000001.1:805000-1405000 GCF_002797445.1 Acidovorax sp. 69
TAGGAGCCCGCAAGGGTGACTGCGTACCTTTTGTATAATGGGTCAGCGACTTACATTCAGTGGCAAGGTTAACCGAATAGGGAAGCCGTAGAGAAATCGAGTCCGAATAGGGCGAATCAGTCGCTGGGTGTAGACCCGAAACCAAGTGATCTATCCATGGCCAGGATGAAGGTGCCGTAACAGGTACTGGAGGTCCGAACCCACTAGTGTTGCAAAACTAGGGGATGAGCTGTGGATAGGGGTGAAAGGCTAAACAAACTTGGAAATAGCTGGTTCTCTCCGAAAACTATTTAGGTAGTGCCTCAAGTATTACCGTCGGGGGTAGAGCACTGTTTAGGCTAGGGGGTCATGGCGACTTACCAAACCTATGCAAACTCCGAATACCGACGAGTACAGCTTGGGAGACAGAGCACCGGGTGCTAACGTCCGGACTCAAGAGGGAAACAACCCAGACCGCCAGCTAAGGTCCCTAAAATTGGCTAAGTGGGAAACGAAGTGGGAAGGCTAAAACAGTCAGGATGTTGGCTTAGAAGCAGCCATCATTTAAAGAAAGCGTAATAGCTCACTGATCGAGTCGTCCTGCGCGGAAGATGTAACGGGGCTAAGCCAGTTACCGAAGCTGCGGATTTGCAATTTATTGCAAGTGGTAGGAGAGCGTTCTGTAGGCCTGTGAAGGTGTCTGGTAACGGATGCTGGAGGTATCAGAAGTGCGAATGCTGACATGAGTAGCGTTAAAGGGGGTGAAAAGCCCCCTCGCCGTAAGCGCAAGGTTTTCTACGCAACGTTCATCGGCGTAGAGTGAGTCGGCCCCTAAGGCGAGGCAGAGATGCGTAGCTGATGGGAAACAGGTCAATATTCCTGTACCGATCAATAGTGCGATGTGGGGACGGAGAAGGTTAGCTCAGCCAACTGTTGGATATGTTGGTTCAAGCCTGTAGTCGTGCTCGGTAGGCAAATCCGCCGGGCTTAGATGAGGGGTGATAACGAGTCTGCTTGCAGACGAAGTGAGTGATACCCTGCTTCCAGGAAAAGCCACTAAGCTTCAGCTATTGACGACCGTACCGCAAACCGACACTGGTGCGCGAGATGAGTATTCTAAGGCGCTTGAGAGAACTCAGGAGAAGGAACTCGGCAAATTGATACCGTAACTTCGGGAGAAGGTATGCCCCAAGTAGGTGAACCTGTACAAGGCGAGCCCAACGGGGTTGCAAAAAATCGGTGGCTGCGACTGTTTAATAAAAACACAGCACTCTGCAAACACGAAAGTGGACGTATAGGGTGTGACGCCTGCCCGGTGCTGGAAGATTAAATGATGGGGTGCAAGCTCTTGATTGAAGTCCCAGTAAACGGCGGCCGTAACTATAACGGTCCTAAGGTAGCGAAATTCCTTGTCGGGTAAGTTCCGACCTGCACGAATGGCGTAACGATGGCCACACTGTCTCCTCCTGAGACTCAGCGAAGTTGAAATGTTTGTGATGATGCAATCTCCCCGCGGAAAGACGGAAAGACCCCATGAACCTTTACTGTAGCTTTGTATTGGACTTTGAACAGATCTGTGTAGGATAGGTGGGAGGCTTTGAAGTGATGTCGCTAGATGTCATGGAGCCAACGTTGAAATACCACCCTGGTGTGTTTGAGGTTCTAACCTAGGTCCATTATCTGGATCGGGGACAGTGCATGGTAGGCAGTTTGACTGGGGCGGTCTCCTCCCAAAGCGTAACGGAGGAGTTCGAAGGTACGCTAGTTACGGTCGGACATCGTGACGATAGTGCAATGGCATAAGCGTGCTTAACTGCGAGACTGACAAGTCGAGCAGATGCGAAAGCAGGACATAGTGATCCGGTGGTTCTGTATGGAAGGGCCATCGCTCAACGGATAAAAGGTACTCTGGGGATAACAGGCTGATACCGCCCAAGAGTTCATATCGACGGCGGTGTTTGGCACCTCGATGTCGGCTCATCTCATCCTGGGGCTGTAGCCGGTCCCAAGGGTATGGCTGTTCGCCATTTAAAGAGGTACGTGAGCTGGGTTTAAAACGTCGTGAGACAGTTTGGTCCCTATCTTCCGTGGGCGCTGCAGATTTGAGGAAGCCTGCTCCTAGTACGAGAGGACCGGAGTGGACACACCTCTGGTGTATCGGTTGTCACGCCAGTGGCATTGCCGAGTAGCTAAGTGTGGAAGAGATAACCGCTGAAAGCATCTAAGCGGGAAACTCGTTTCAAGATGAGATCTGCCGGGGCCTTGAGCCCCCTAAAGAGTCGTTCAAGACCAGGACGTTGATAGGTCAGGTGTGGAAGCGCAGTAATGCGTTAAGCTAACTGATACTAATTGCTCGTGAGGCTTGACCCTATAACTTTGATAGCCAACACGCTGTGCGTGAAAGCTCAAAGATTGTTATGCCAAGTTGACGCAGTCAAAACACATAAAATCTGATTCCACTCTATGAATTCGTTGTCTTGCTCCAAGAGCAGGACGACTCCAAGTTATGCCTGATGACCATAGCAAGTTGGTACCACTCCTTCCCATCCCGAACAGGACAGTGAAACGACTTTGCGCCGATGATAGTGCGGGTTCCCGTGTGAAAGTAGGTCATCGTCAGGCTCTTATAGCCCCAAACCCCCTCAGTCTCCAAAGGACTGGGGGGTTTTGCGTTTGGGGATAGGGAAATTTAGTAATGCAGCACCTCCATGGTCTGGCTAAAACTATGGGCACATAGTCCTTCTGTGTGACTATGTTCGAGCAAGCCGCCGCCCGCAGCCGCACTTAGGCGCGCTGTTGCTCAGACAACAGCCTATCCTCCTGCCAGAGTTGAAACCGATGGACGCCCGCTCCATCTAGCTCTCGCTGCAACTGCTTGTCGAACCACAGCCAGTGTAGATGGGCCAGTGCTTCGCCCATGGCAAAAGTCATCTGGTGAGAATCCAGTGTGCGTTTGAACATGATGGGCAGCACGTCGGCGGCGGACAGTGAGGCCTCGTGCGCGGCTTCAAGGATTTCCTCTAGCCGATCCCTGTGATGATCTTGCAACTGCTGAATGCGTTCGTGCAGCCCCTGGAAAGGTTTGCCGTGAGACGGCAACACGAGGGTGGCAGGCGGGAGCGCAAGGTAACGAAGCAGTGACGTTAAAAAGAGTTGTAAGGGGTTGGACTCTGGCTCCGCCGCATGAACGCTGATGTTGGTAGAAATGCGGGGCAAGACCATGTCCCCGCTGATGAGGATGGCCAATTCTTGGCAATGCAGCGCGATGTGCTCCGGCGCATGCCCATAGCCGCCGATACATTGCCAAGCTTTTCCGCCAATGTCGATGACGTCGGCATCCATAAGGCGGCGAAAGCTGGACGGCAAGGCCGGCACCAGCGTGGGAAAGTACGACACGCGCTCCCGAACATGCCGGAGAAATGCCTCATCCTGCATGCCGTGCAGTACGTAGAAGTCGGCGCTGGCCTCACCGCCGAATCCATTGCGATCATAAGCAGCGGTCCTGGCGACGTTGTAATCGGTGGCGCTGATCCATAAAAGCACTTGCCAACGCTCGCATAACCAATGTGCCAGACCGATGTGATCTGGGTGCATGTGGGTCACGATCACCCGCAAAATGGGAAGCCCTTCCAGGCTGCTGAGAAAAATCTGCTCCCACTGTGCCCGCGTCCCCGCGCTGTCGATGCAGCAGTCCACTACCGTCCATCCATCCACTAGAGCACCGCTGGCATTTGGTTGCCGGTCGCGCAGCAGCCACAGGTTGATGTGGTTGAGTGCAAACGGCAGTCCCATTCGAACCCACTTAATGCCTGGTGCGATTTCCATCGCTACGCCTTCGGTCGGCAGAGCATCGGCAAGTGGATAGTGGATCTGGTGTTCAAGTGCATTCATAGCGGTGGCGTGATGGGTTAGCATTGACGTTAACGTAAACGTCATGCAATTGATGCATTGTAGGGACAGGCAGTTGCAGGGCTGTCTCCTATGCGAAGCTGACCCTGCCGCGCCCAACACCACCATGGCCAACACCTACACCATCAGCGACCTCGCCAAAGAGTTTGATCTCACTACCCGGGCGATCCGATTTTACGAAGACATGGGTTTGCTGCAGCCGGAGCGAACCGGCCCTGCCGGTAGAAGCCGCGTCTACAGTGCCCGCGATCGCACCCGACTGCGCCTCACGCTCCGTGCCAAGCGCCTGGGCCTGTCTCTGACAGAGGCCAAGGAGATCATCGACCTCTACGACAGCCCGCGAGACACCGGGGTGCAGTTGCGCAAGTTTCTCGATGTGCTCGTAGTGCATCGCAAGCAACTGGAGGAACAGATGGCCGACCTGCAGGCGAATCTGGAAGAGGTTCAAGAGCACGAAGAGGAAGCGCGCGCGCTTCTTCTGAAGGTGGAAACACAAAAATGATTCATAATTGACGTTTACGTAAACGTAAATCAGGAGACCACTGTGAGCCTGCCCCATTTCGAGCTTCGCTGCGCCGACTATGCGGACCGCGTGCGGGACAGTTTTTCCCGCCAAGGAGCTATGCAAACCCTGGGTGCCAGCTTGGGATTGGTGGCGCCTGGTGCGGTGGACATCGAACTCCCTTGGGCGCCTGGGCTGACCCAGCAACATGGGTTTTTGCACGCCGGCATGGTGGCGACCGCACTGGATTCGGCATGTGGGTATGCCGGGTTCACCTTGATGGGCCAGGACGCGGCCGTACTCACGATTGAATTCAAGATCAACTTGCTGGCCCCGGCGAAGGGCGAGCGTTTTCGCATGGAAGGCCGTGTCATCAAACCCGGACGCACCATCACCGTATGCGAAGGACGCGCCTTCGCCATTGAAAACCAGCAAGAAAAACTGGTGGCCACTATGGGTTGCACCCTCATGGCCGTCACCGGGCGAGACGCTATTCAAGGCTGAAAAGCCACCTTTTTGTACCCATTCAGAGGAGACATTGACCATGAGCATTCCCGCCAACTTTCCCGGCCTGAACTTTCAACTCGGCGAAGACATCGATGCATTACGCGATGCCGTGCGCGACTTTGCCCAGGCCGAGATTGCCCCGCGTGCCGCCGAAATCGACCGCAATGACCAGTTCCCGATGGACCTGTGGCGCAAGATGGGCGACTTGGGCGTGTTGGGCATCACCGTGCCGGAGCAGTATGGTGGCGCTGCCATGGGCTACCTGGCCCACATGGTGGCCATGGAGGAAGTCTCTCGCGCCAGCGCCTCTGTGGGCTTGTCCTATGGAGCGCACAGCAACCTGTGCGTGAACCAGATCAACCGCAATGGCAGCGAGGCGCAAAAGGCCAAGTACCTGCCAAAGCTCATCAGTGGTGAGCATGTGGGCGCACTGGCCATGAGCGAGCCTGGCGCGGGCTCCGACGTGATCAGCATGAAACTCAAGGCCGAAGACAAAGGCGGTTACTACCTGCTCAACGGCAGCAAGATGTGGATCACCAACGGCCCCGATGCCGACACGCTGGTGGTGTATGCCAAGACAGAGCCCGAGATGGGCGCCCGTGGGGTGACGGCGTTCCTGATTGAAAAGGGGATGCCAGGTTTCAGCGTGGCGCAAAAACTCGACAAGCTCGGGATGCGTGGCAGCCACACGGGGGAGCTGGTTTTCAACAACGTCGAAGTGCCTGCCTCGCAAATCCTGGGCGGTCTGAACCAGGGCGCCAAGGTGCTCATGAGCGGGCTGGACTACGAGCGCGCGGTACTCACGGGCGGCCCTCTGGGCATCATGCAGTCGGTCATGGATAACGTGATCCCCTACATCCACGACCGCAAGCAGTTTGGCCAGAGCATTGGTGAGTTCCAGCTTATCCAGGGCAAGGTGGCCGATATGTACACCGTGCTGCAGGCCGGGCGCTCGTTTGCCTACACTGTGGCCAAGAACCTCGACATGCTCGGCACCGAACACGTACGGCAAGTGCGCAAGGATTGCGCCAGTGTGATCCTGTGGACCGCTGAAAAGGCCACGTGGATGGCGGGCGAGGGCGTGCAGATCTACGGCGGTAACGGCTACATCAACGAGTACCCCCTGGGCCGCTTGTGGCGCGACGCCAAACTCTACGAGATTGGCGCAGGCACCAGCGAGATCCGCCGCATGCTCATTGGCCGCGAGCTGTTTGCCGAGACTTGCTGATCGACAACCCATTTTTCAACACTGATACACCGAGGACGACATGCCTTCATCCATTGACGACCTGTTTGTTCACAACCGCGCGTGGGCGGCCCAAATGGAACGCGAGCGCCCCGGTTTCTTCACGAGCCTGCTGGCGCAGCAAAAGCCCAAGTACATGTGGATCGGGTGCTCCGACAGCCGGGTTCCCGCCAACCAGATCACAGGCCTGGAGCCTGGTGAGGTGTTCGTGCACCGCAACGTGGCCAACGTGGTGGTGCCTACGGACTTGAACTGCCTGTCCACCATCCAGTACGCAGTGGACCAGTTGCATGTCGAGCACCTGATGGTGGTGGGCCACTATGGCTGTGGCGGTGTGCTGGCCGCATTGGAAGGCATGCGTGTGGGCCTGGCCGACAACTGGATACGCCACGTGCAGGACGTGCGTGATCGCCACCGCGACCTGATTGCCTCTGTTGCTCCTGAGTGGCGCCATGACGTGTTGTGCGAACTCAACGCCATCGAGCAGGTGGTCAACATCGCGCAGACCACGGTGATGCTAGATGCCTGGGGCCGGGGCCAGAAGGTCACTCTGCATGGATGGTGCTACGGGTTGAAGGATGGCCTCATCAACAACCTGCACATGTCGGTGGACAGCACCGAAGGGCTGGACTCGCTGTACAGGGCGGCCATTGCCGGTGTGGCTGCCGTCAAACGGCAATAGTCAGCCACAGGCTGCCTACCCTCAGGCTGAGAACCCTCCATGTTCCCGCAACGGCTTGACGCGCCCCAGGCCTACGGCATTGCCAAAGCCATGATGGACGGTTTCAACCGGCACTACCGGTTGTTCCGCACCGAGTCTGCGCGGGCCAAACACCGCTTCGAAACCGGCGACTGGCATGGCCAGCAACGGGCTCAGCGTGAACGCATCGAGTTTTATGACCTGCGCGTCAAAGAATGCGTGCGCAGACTGGAGAAGGAATTCAGTGCGGGCGCACAGACCATGGACGTTTGGCACCAGGTCAAGTTGCACTACATCGGGCTGCTGGTCAACCACCACCAGCCCGAATTGGCCGAGACCTTTTTCAACTCGGTCACCACCAAGATCCTGCACCGCACGCATTTCCACAACGACTTCATCTTTGTGCGGCCCGCGGTGAGCACGGAGTACATCGAAAACGACGAGCCCGCCGCGCGTCCCACCTATCGCGCCTACTACCCCACGCGCGACACCCTGCCCGAGACGGTGCACAGCATCGTCGAAAACTTTCAACTCCAGCGTGAGTTTGCCAACCTGGCGCGCGACACGGCCTGTGTGGTGGCGGCCATGCGCAGCCGACTCGACAAGGTACGGCTGCGCACCAACTTTCAGGTGCAGGTGCTCACCAGCTTGTTCTTTCGCAACAAGGGCGCCTATGTGGTGGGCAAGATCATCAATGGCTTTCATGAGGTGCCGTTTGCACTGCCCATCCTGCACGACGACAACGGCCGGCTTTTCATCGATGCCGCGCTGTTTGGCGAAGACGACATGCAGATGCTGTTCAGCTTTGCGCGCGCCTATTTCATGGTGGACATGGAGGTGCCCAGCGCCTACGTGCAGTTCCTGCGCAGCCTCATGCCACGCAAGCCGCGCGCCGAGATCTACAACGCGCTGGGCCTGGCCAAACAGGGCAAGACGCTGTTCTACCGCGACTTTCTGTACCACCTGAAGCACTCCAGCGACCACTTTCGCATCGCCCCCGGCATCAAGGGCATGGTGATGCTGGTGTTTGACCTGCCGAGCTTTCCGTTTGTGTTCAAGCTCATCAAGGACTACTTCCCGCACCAGAAGGAAACCACGCGCGAGCAGATCAAGGCCAAGTATCAGCTGGTCAAGCAACACGACCGCGTGGGCCGAATGGCCGACACACTGGAGTACAGCGAGGTCGCCTTCCCGCGTGACCGCTTTGACGACGCCCTCATTGCCGAGATCGAAAAGTTCGCCCCCAGCCAACTGGAGATCAGTGACCGCGACGGTGACGGCCAGACCGAGGTGATCATCAAGCACCTGTACATCGAGCGGCGCATGATTCCGCTCAACATCTACCTGCAGGAGGCCTTCGACACCGGCCTGTCAGACCCCCGCGCGCGCCAGCAGATGGAGCACAGCGTCATCGAATATGGCAACGCCATCAAGGACCTCGTGGCCGCCAACATCTTCCCCGGCGACATGCTCTGGAAGAACTTCGGCGTCACGCGCAACGGCAAGGTCGTGTTCTACGACTACGACGAGATCGAGTACCTCACCGACTGCAACTTCCGCCGTGTGCCCACGCCGCGCAATGAAGAGGAAGAGATGAGCGGCGAGGTCTGGTACAGCGTGGGTCCGCGCGATGTGTTCCCTGAAACCTTTGGCCCGTTCCTGCTCGGCAACGATGCCGTGCGCGAGGTGTTCATGCAGCACCACGCCGACCTGCTCGACGCCGCGTTCTGGCAGTCTCACAAGGAGCGCATCCAGGCGGGTCATATGTTTGATGTTTTCCCCTACGACGCGGACCGGCGCTTTGCACACGGCGCTGCGGCCTGTTGACCACTGCAAAACCCCCGTTTTCACCCACCCACCTTTCATCTGAACCATTCCCAGGAGACCTTCACCATGTCCGCATCCCCCCAAGACCCCATCGTCATCGTCGGCGCCGCTCGCACCCCCATGGGTTCGCTGCAGGGCGACTTCTCCAGTCTGGCCGCGCACGACCTGGGCGGCGCGGCCATCAAGGCGGCCATCGAGCGTGCCGGTGTGTCGCCCGATGCCGTGGGCGAAGTGCTGTTCGGCAACTGCCTGATGGCCGGCCAGGGCCAGGCGCCCGCACGCCAGGCAGCCTTCAAGGGCGGACTGCCCAAGGGCGCTGGCGCGGTCACCCTCAGCAAGATGTGTGGCTCCGGCATGAAGGCCGCGATGATGGCGCATGACATGCTGCTGGCCGGCACGCATGACGTGATGGTGGCGGGTGGCATGGAGAGCATGACCAACGCGCCCTACCTGCTGCAAAAGGGCCGCGGTGGTTACCGCCTGGGCCATGACCGTATCTTCGACCACATGATGCTCGACGGCCTGGAAGACGCGTACGAGGCGGGCCGCTCCATGGGCACCTTTGGCGAAGACTGCGCCGCCAAGTACCAGTTCACGCGAGAGCAGCAAGATGCGTTTGCCACCGCCAGCGTGCAGCGCGCCAAGGCAGCCACCGAGTCCGGGGCGTTTGCGGCCGAGATCGTGCCCGTCACTGTCAAGACCCGTGCGGGCGAAACCGTGATTTCGGTGGATGAAGGCCCAGGCAAGGTCAAGCTCGAAAAGATCGCCACCCTCAAGCCCGCCTTCAAGAAGGACGGCACCATCACGGCGGCCTCCAGCTCCAGCATCAACGACGGCGCCGCTGCGCTGGTCATGATGCGCGAGTCCACCGCCAAAAAGCTCGGTTGCACACCCTTGGCCCGCATCGTGAGCCATGCCACCCACGCGCAAGAGCCCGAATGGTTTGCCACCGCGCCGCTGGGTGCCACGCAAAAGGCACTGACCAAGGCGGGATGGAAGTCTGAAGACGTGCAGCTGTGGGAGATCAACGAAGCCTTTGCCGTGGTGCCCATGGCACTGATGAAAGAGCTCGACCTGCCGCACGACAAGGTCAACGTGAACGGCGGCGCCTGCGCGCTGGGTCACCCCATCGGTGCCAGCGGCGCGCGCATCATGGTGACGCTGATCCATGCGCTCAAGGCACGCGGCCTGACCAAGGGCCTGGCCACGCTGTGCATCGGCGGCGGTGAGGCCACGGCCGTCGCCCTGGAACTGGTCTGACCCTGGAGGGAGATGGGATGATGGCCGCCAATTCACAAGGACAGCGATGACCTCCCCACCTTCCGCAATCGCCGCGTTCTGGCGCGAATTTTCCGATGCCGAAGCGTCGCTCAAGGCCCTGCCGCTGCGAGAGAGGGTGGAGGCGGCCAACGCAGTCATCGAGCGCCACTTGACGGGCCTGGCGTTGGAAATGTCCGGCGACGCAGACGACGTGTTGCTGGACCTCATCGTCACGGCCCATGGCGGCATTGAGAACTTTCCGCTGCTGATGCAGATGGTGGCTGCCGCACCCCCATTGCCAGGTTATCGGGTGCGCGCTTTCCGCGAGCGCACCACGCAGCCTGACTTTCCCATCGGCATGGACGGATTCGAGCTGGCGACCTCCGACGTACTGATCGCCTGCGGGCAAGACGACGGGCAAGCCGCACTGGAGATCCGTTTTGGCCGCGAAATCCCCGAGGACTACCGGGACCACGCGTGCAACATGGCGTTCATCATGCTCGACCATGTGCTGGGTGAATATGACTTTGCCGTGAAGGTGGGGGCGGTGGATTTTGTGGAGAACGCCTCAGACCCCCGGACCCCGTGGACCCCTTTGAGCGAGTTTGCGCAGGTGTTCGACCGCTACTGGATCGACACGCTGGGGCGCACCAGCAACTTCCCCGATGGAGAACACGACTGGTCGGGCATGACCCTGTCGTTCGGCGGGCAGGACGGCGATGGCGGTGCGGAGGACATGGCCATCGTCATGATCAACCGCAGCGCCAACCCGGTGGCCATGCGCGCAGACCTCACGTACGCGCTGACCCTGGACCTGGCTGTGGGCAACCGTGATGAACTGGCCGCCGTGCAGAACCTGCAAGACCAGGCGGCCACCCTGCTGGAGCTGCCGCAACTGGGCATCATGGCTTACACCATGACACGCGCCGGGCGCCGCCAAGCCGTGTATTACGTGGGGGATGTGCCACTGGCCCAACAAGCGCTGGCGCCCCTGCTGCTACGCGATGAGGCCGGGTCGCTGGAGCTGACCACCCGCTTTGATCCTGCGTGGGCCGGCTATTTCGAGTTTGCTGCGCATTGCCCGTGAGTGTTTTGAGGCCACTCTGCACGGCGCGCTCTGACCCCCAGAGTCTGGCATCACGCACTGTGGCACCTGAACTCCATCGTCGCTATCGCTTGACCGTGCTATCTCTGCAGACCACACCATGATTGAAACCCTCGAACAACTGCGCACCCTGTATGCAGCCCCTGGCGAAAGGGCCCTGCACAAACAACAGCCCCAGCTGGATGTGCACTGCCAGCGTTTCATCGCGCTGTCGCCGTTCTGTGTGGTGGCCAGCGGGGGTGCCCATGGGGCGCTGCTTGACGCCTCACCCCGTGGCGGCGCGCCGGGGTTTGTGAAGTCGCCCGACCCCCACACCTTGCTGCTGCCTGATGGAAGTGGAAACAACCGGCTCGACACCCTGAGCAACCTGCTGGAGGACCCGCGCATTGGCCTGCTGTTCATGATCCCGGGCGTGGACGAAACCCTGCGGGTGAACGGCACCGCGCGCCTGCGGGATGAGCCGCTGTACACCGACTTTTTCACGGCAGAGCGCCAGCGCCCCAAGCTTGTGATCGAAGTGCGCGTGGCCGAGGCGTATCTGCACTGCTCCAAGGCCTTCATGCGCTCGCGCCTGTGGTCGGCGGATGCGCAGGTGGACCGCGCGGCGCTGCCCACCATGGGCCAGATGATCCACGACCAGATGGGCCTGGCCACCGAGCCCGAGTCGCAAGTGGCGATGCTGCAGCGCTACCGTGCGCAGCTCGCACAAGAGCAACAGCTGGGGATGCTTGAGATGGAGCACCCCCTGAGTCGCTTCGCGCCTTCACCCCTCTCTCGCATTGCTAAGCAATGCGGGAGGGGGACGCCCCCAGCGCGGCGGGGCGGCCCTTGCGCGAGGGCACTGGCCTCGGCCACGCCAGTTTCGTCGGCTGCGCGTGGTGCGTTGCGCTTTTAAGACCCAGAGGGAAGTGCATGGTTATTCCTAAATTAATAGCTGCTAGCGCTTTGTGGATAAGCGCTAGAACCCTATTTCATTCAAATTTTCACCCATGAAATCCATACTCGTCATTGGTGCATCGCGCGGCATCGGACTGGAGCTGGTGCGCCAGTACACCGAGGCAGGCCGCCGTGTGATTGCCACTGTGCGCGACGACGCGGGCCGTGAGCGTGTTCAGGCCCTGGGCGCCGAGGCACTGACCGTGGACGTGGCCAACCCCGCCAGCGTGAGCGGGCTGGCCTGGCAACTCGACGGCGAAAAGATCGAGACCGCCTGGTATGTGGCGGGGGTTATCCGCCGCCCCAACGCGCTCACGCCGCCCACGCAGCAGGACTTTGACGCGGTCATGCACACCAACGTGCTGGGCGCCATGCAGACGCTGCCGCAGGTGGCGCCCCTGGTGGCCAACGAGCAGGGCGTTTTTGCCTTCTTGTCCTCGTCCATGTCGCAGATCGGCAGCGTGCCGAACAGTGGCTCGTGGCTGTACCGCACCAGCAAGGCGGCGCTGAACATGGCGGTGGCGGCGGCCCAGCACGATTACCCGGGCGCTACGCTCATCACCATCGACCCCGGCTGGGTGCAGACCGACATGGGCGGCGAAGGCGCTGCGCTCACGGTGGAGGACAGCGTGCGCGGCCTGCGCGCCACCGTGGCGGGCGTGACCGCCGCCGACAAGGGCCGCCTGTTGCACCACGACGGCCGCCGTGCCGCGCATTGGTAATTATTTCGACCGAACCCACAACGACTTCTGGAGACAACCCCATGCTGCTGACCCAAGACCAGGAAATGATCCGCGACGCCGTGCGCGACTTTGCACAAGAACAGCTGTGGCCCCACGCCGCGCGCTGGGACAAGGAACACCACTTCCCCAAGGAAGCCCACCAGGGCCTGGCCGCGCTGGGCGCTTACGGCATCTGCGTGCCAGAAGAATTTGGTGGCGCCCATCTCGACTACGTCACGCTCGCGCTGGTGCTTGAAGAGATTGCCGCTGGCGACGGCGGCACCAGCACCGCCATCAGCGTGACCAACTGCCCCGTCAACGCAATCCTCATGCGCTACGGCAACCCGCAGCAAAAGCGCGACTGGCTCACGCCGCTGGCCCAAGGCCAGATGCTGGGTGCGTTCTGCCTGACCGAGCCACATGTGGGTTCTGACGCTTCGGCGCTGCGCACCACGGCCGTGAAGCAGGGCGATGAATACGTGATCAACGGCGTCAAGCAGTTCATCACCAGTGGCAAGAACGGCCATGTGGCCATCGTCATCGCCGTCACCGACAAGGGCGCGGGCAAGAAGGGCATGAGCGCCTTCCTGGTGCCCACCAGCAACCCCGGCTACGTGGTGGCAAGGCTGGAAGACAAGCTCGGCCAGCACAGCAGCGACACGGCCCAGATCAATTTTGACAACTGCCGTATTCCGGCCGAGAACCTGATCGGCGCCGAGGGCGAGGGCTACAAGATCGCCCTGGGCGCGCTCGAAGGCGGGCGCATCGGCATCGCCGCGCAGAGCGTGGGCATGGCGCGCAGCGCGTTTGATGCGGCGCTGGCTTACTCGAAAGAGCGCGAAAGCTTTGGCACCGCCATCTTCAACCACCAGGCCGTGGGTTTCCGTCTGGCCGACTGCGCCACGCAGATCGAAGCCGCACGCCAGCTCATCTGGCACGCCGCCGCGCTGCGCGATGCCGGGCGCCCCTGCCTGAAAGAAGCCGCCATGGCCAAGCTGTTTGCCAGCGAGATGGCCGAGCAGGTGTGCAGCGCCGCCATCCAGACGCTGGGCGGCTATGGCGTGGTGAATGACTTTCCGGTGGAGCGCATCTACCGCGACGTGCGCGTGTGCCAGATCTACGAAGGCACGAGCGACGTGCAGAAAATCATCATTCAGCGCGCATTGGCCTGACGCAGTTCGCGCTCCAGCAAGGCCAGCCGCTCGGGCTCGGCGTGGTGCCGGGCCACGGGCTGGACGCTGGCAAAAACTGCCTGGGCTGTTTCCATGCGCCCGCTCCAGGCCAGGGCCAGCGCATAGTCACAGGTGCATACGGCCAGCGAGGGCCAGGCCCCCGGGGCTTTGCGCACCAGCCCCAGAAACTGCTCACAGGCCTTGCTCAGGTGGCTGGCAGCCTCGCCCGCCCGGGCGGGGTCGCGCAGCGCGATCATGCCCCGCACCCAGTCGATGAACGCCTGCCCATGGGGCGGCAGCAGTGTGGGCTGCAGCGTATCCAGCAGGCGCTGGGCTTCTACGGTGTGGCCCGCGCGGGCCTCCCCCAGCGCCAGGTCCATGTGCAGCGTGGGCTCTGACGGGCGTTGGGCGATCAGTTCGCGCAGGCGGGCCGTGAAGCCCGCGTGATCGCCTGTGGCCAGTGGCAGGGTGTAGATGCGTGCCAGAAACTCGCCCTCATCTGTCGGGCGCATGGGATGGATGCGCAGGTGCAGGATGGCGGCATCCACACCTTCGGCGCGCGCCTCGAACCAGGCCATGCGCACGGCCGCGTCCCAGGCGGGCTGGCGCAGAAACGCGTGGCGTTCGGCCGCACGTGCCAGCCGTTGGGCCAGCACGTCCAGGCGTGGCAGGTCGCCCGTGGCGTGTGCGTGCAGCATGTGTTGGTACATGCGCTGAAACTGGTGCATGTAGGCAAATACCGCCAGTGGTGCCAGCATGGCCACCACCAGAGCCCCCTGCACCCAGGGGCTCCATTGGCGCCAAACGGCCAGCGCAATCAGCGCCGCGCAGACAAGCAGCCAGGTGCGGTTGTTGCGCAGCAGCTGGCGCAGCGTGGTCCAGATGCCGGGGTTTTCCAGCGCCTCGATCTGGTCGCGTGCCAACTGGCGCAGCGCCTTCACGTCCAGCGGCCCCAGCACCTCGTCTGCCATTTCGGTCATCGCGCGGGCATGCAGCCCCGAGGTGTGCAGCCGCACCTGGGTCAGCGGGGGCTGCTGCAGGGCGGTGATGGCCTGCAGGGCTTCTTCGGCGGTCTGCGCATGCACAAAACCCTCAGTGGGGCGGCCCCTTGCGTCCTGCGCCTGGTACAGCCAGCGGGGCTGGTCCTGGGGGGTGCTGTTGTCGTGTTGGCTGGGCGGGTTGGGGTGGTTGGTGGTCATGGTGCGGGCGCCCTCCTTGTGCGGCTTGCCAGCGCGCCGAGGGCGCCAGTCTGTGGCTGCGCATCGTAGCGGGCGGGGTGCGGCCAGCGCGCTGCGGGCAGACGGCCGGTGCGCCTGGCGCATCAGACGGCGGGCCCACCACGGGCCCCGGGCATTCAGCTGGTGCTCTGCAGTTGCTCCAGCGTCACAAACTCCAGCGCGCGGGCGTGGGTGCATTCCAGAATCACCGGGGGTGCCACGCCGGCCTCATAGGCCTCCTTCCAGCGCAGGGCGCACAGGCACCAGCGGTTGTTGGCCCGCAGCCCCGCAAACCGGTGCTCGGGCCGGGGCGTGATGAGGTCGTTGCCGCGCGCGAGCGAGAAGTCCAGAAACGCCTGCGTCATGCGTGCGCAGATCACGTGGGTGCCGAGGTCGTGTTCGTCAGTGTTGCAGCAACCGTCGCGGTAATAGCCGGTCAGCGGGTCATAGGAGCAGGGCATCAGCAAAGTGCCCAGAACGTTCAGTGCGGTCATGTCGGGTGATGGTGGTGGGTAGAGGTGATTTGTGTGGGGTGCGCGATGCGCAGCGGCTCAGCCGTCCTTGCCACGGCGGCGCAACACCACCGTGATCTGCCCGTTGGTCTCGATGGTGGCGCGCTCCACATCGTGCGCGTGCAGGCAGCCTCCGGCGCGCAGGGCGGCCTCCACGTCGTCACGGGTCAGCAGCTCCTTGCGCATCAGCGCCTGGTTCAGCTGGCCCTCGTGGATCAACACCTGGGCCTTGCCGTCCACCCAGCGCCCAACGCGTGGAAAGTGGAACGCCAGCCGCGCCAGTGCCACATGGCACAGCATCAGCGTGCTGGCCGACACCAGCCCGCCCACCAGCGAGTTGTCGCCCGCGTTCATTGAGTTCTGCACGGCGTTCGACAGAATCAGCAACAAGATCAGGTCAAACGGCTCGTACTGCCCCGTTTGTCGCTTGCCCGTGAGGCGCAGGAACACCAGCAAAAAAAGATAAACCGCCACGCCGCGCAGCACAAACTCCCACCACGGCACGCTCATTTGCCACATTGCAAGTCTCCTTGTTGAAGGCATGGGTGGCGCCCAGTCTACGGCCTGCGGGCCGTGAGCGAGAATCCCGGAAAGTCCATCGGCACCTGCAGGTGCCGCCTGTGTGCGGCCACCGCCGCTTTCACCGAAAGAAACCACACCATGCAACGCCGCCACCTCCTCCAAACCAGCGCTCTGGGCGCCCTGTGGTGCGCCACCGTACAGCACGCCTGGGCCCTCTCGCTGGGCGATCTCACCAATGCCGATGCGTCCAGTGGCCTCAAGGCAGCATTGACCCAGGGTGCGCAGGCAGCGGTGTCGCTGCTGGGCCGCAACGATGGTTTTTTGGGCAACCCCAAGGTACGCATTGGCCTGCCGGGCTACCTGGACGACGCCGCCAAGGTGATGAAATCCCTGGGCCAGGGCAAACGCATTGACGAGCTGGTGGTCTCTATCAACCGCGCCGCTGAAGCCGCCGTGCCCATGGGCAAAGACCTGCTGGTGGGCGCGGTGCAAAGCATGACCGTGACAGACGCCAAGAACATCCTCACCGGTGGCGACAACTCGGTGACCACCTTTTTTGCCGACAAGACCCGCACGCCGCTCGGCCAGCGCTTCTTGCCCGTGGTGAACCAGGCCACCGAAAAGGTCGGCCTCACGCAGAAGTACAACGCCTTTGCCGGCAAGGCCGCCAGCTTTGGCCTGCTCAAGGCCGAGGACGCCAACCTGGCGCAGTACGTCACCGGCAAGACGCTCGATGGCCTGTACCTCATGATTGGCGAGGAAGAGCGCCGCATCCGCCAGGACCCTGCGGCTGCGGGCAGCGCCGTGGCCCGCAAGGTGTTTGGCGCATTGCGCTAAAGCGGCCTGCCGTGGTGCCTTCGCCCACCGACCCATGTCCCTGCGGGCGTCTGGCGCCTGCGCGCCCTGGCGGCAGCAAGGGCCCAGGCGCGGCCAAGCTGCCGTATGCGCAGTGTTGTGGCCGCTATCTGGACCCGCAGGGCGCCGATGCTCCCCTCGCCCCCGACGCCGAAAGCCTCATGCGGTCGCGCTACACCGCCTTTGTGTGTGAGCGCTCCGACTATTTGCAGGCCACCTGGCATGCCAGCACGCGCCCGGCGGCGCTCGACTTCGAGGCCGGCGCCAAATGGCTGGGCCTGGATGTGCGCAGTCACCGCGCTACCGATGCCGACCACGCCGTGGTCGAGTTTGTGGCCCGCTACCGCGTGGGCGGCCGCGCCGTGCGCCTGCACGAGACCAGCCGGTTCGTGCGTGTGGACGAGCGCTGGCTGTATGTGGATGGCGATCTCAGCGCCTGATTTTGAATGAAAATGACCTCTAGCGCTTGTCCCGTAAGCGCTAACAGCTATGAAATTTGAAGCAATCCTGTTTGACTGCGACGGTGTGCTGGTGGACAGCGAACCCATCACCAACGGCGTGCTGCGCGAGATGCTGGCCGAGGCTGGCTGGGCGCTGTCGCCCGAAGAGTGTCTGCGCATCTTCATCGGCAAGATGGTACGCAGCGAGGCCGCGCGCATCGAGCGGCACACCGGCCGCCCGCTCACCGACGAATGGATGGCCGCCTTTTACGCGCGCCGCAATGCCGCGCTGGAGCAGCAGCTCACGGCCATCGAACATATCCACAGCGCCGTGGAGCGAGTGCATGCCCACCATGGCGGTCGCATTGCCTGCGCCTCGGGCGCCGACCGCTACAAGGTCGAGATGCAACTGGCCAAGGTGGGTCTGGCCCCGTACTTTGCGGGCCGCATCTTCAGCGGCCACGAGATGCCCGCCACCAAGCCCGCTCCCGACGTGTACCTGGCCGCCGCTGCGGCCCTGCAGGCCGCACCCACGCGCTGTGCGGTGGTCGAGGACACCGTGACCGGCGTCACCGCCGGTGTGGCGGCCGGTGCCACGGTGTTTGCCTACGCCCCGCTGGACGACGGCGCCGCGCTGCGCGCCGCCGGGGCAGACCATGTGTTTCGCAGCATGGCCGAGCTGCCCGCGTTGCTGGGCTGCTGAGCGCGCAACCTCAAGGCTGCGTGTCGGGCGCCGGTGTGGTTGGCACACCCTGTTCGTGCGCCGCCCGCGTCTGCGCTGTCATTGCCCGCTGGTATCCGGGCCGCTCTTGCAGCCGCTGCCAGTAGGCCTGTGTGGCCGGGCCGAACTGCGCGGAAAGTCCCAGGTGCTGCGCCAGCAGCAGCGCATACCCCACCGCCACATCCGCCGCCGTGAAGCGGCCCGCGCACAGGTGCTCGCTGTGCGCCGCCGTGGCCTCCACCGCCCGCAGCCGCGCCAGAAACCAGCGGCTGTAGTCCTCCACCACCTGCGGCTGCTTGCGCTCAGCGGGTTCAAACCGGCCATAGCGCAGCACCAGCGTTTGCGGAAACGTCAGCGTGGCATCGCTCATGTGCAGCCAGTTCAGGTACGCGCCATACGCCGGGTGGGTGGGCGCCACATCCAGCCCCGCATCGGGGTGCGTGGCGGCGAGGTACTGGCACATCGCGGCGGATTCGGTCATGCGCACATCGCCCTGCACCAGCAGGGGCACCGTGCCCAGCGGGTTCTCATCCAGAAACGACCGGGCCTTGGCGCGCGGCGGGAAGGGCAGCATGTGGAGCTGGTAGGGGAGTTGCAGCTCTTCGAGCATCCACAGGGGGCGGAAGGAGCGGGCGCTGACGCAGTGGTGGAGGTGAAGCATCATGGGTAGGGGGGTTGGCTGGTCGGGTGCTGTCCCGCAGCTTGGCTGGGGTGTTGCCCGGCGTGGGCATCATCTGCGCGCTGACCACTGTGCATGTCATTCCGGCAGTAGTGAATCTCTATGGTCGAGTGGACGATTTCCTCGTGCACGGACAACCGTTCGCGCACCACCTCCGGTGTCAGCATGTGGTCATGGGTGACCACCGTCATAGCGCATGAATAAACCTGTTTGCCAACACGCCAGACATGCAAGTCGGTGATTTTTGTGTGATTGACTTCTTGTTCTGTTTCAACCACCTCGCGAATCTCTTCGACCACAGGGTGATCCATCTCACGGTCCAGCAGTACCTTGCCTGTGTCGGAAATGAGGCCCTTTGCCCAGATAGCGACCAGCACGGCGCCGATGACTCCCATGAATGGGTCGAGCCAAGACCAGCCGAAGAACCAGCCACCGAAGAGGGCCGCGATAGCCAGCACCGATGTTGCGGCATCGGCGATCACATGGATGTAGGCGGACTTGAGGTTGAGGTCGTGGTGGTGGCCGTGGTGTGACGCCTGCTGGCTGTGTGCGTGATCTTGCTGGTGGCCATGTCCATGGTGATGCGCCTTGCCAAGGATCAGTGCACACACCACGTTGACCAGCAGCCCAAGAATGGCAACCACGATGGCCTCCTTGTACTGGATCGGTTGCGGCGAGAGGATGCGTTCAACCGACCCGACCAGCATCATCACTGCCACGCCCAACAAAAAAATGGCGCTGGCAAATCCACTCAGGATTTCGATCTTCCAGGTACCAAAGGCAAAGCGCGGGTCTTGGGCGTAGCGCCGGGCGGTTCCATAAGCTACCGCCGACAGGCCGATGGCTACGGCATGGGAACTCATGTGCCAGCCGTCTGCCAGCAAGGCCATTGAGTTGAACCACCATCCGGCGGCAATTTCGACCACCATGGTGATGGCAGTGATCCACATCACCACACGCGTGCTGCGTTCGGCTGCGTCGTTGCCAGTGTCAAACACGTGATCGTGGACCCAGCGGGAGAGGTTTTCGGTATGCACAGTCGTTCTCACTTGATATAGGCGCGCAACACATCGATCAGCTCGTTGGCGCCCTGCGATCGTTCCGCATCGTTGGTTATCGTTGGACTGGCGATATGGGTGTGCACATGCTGTTCAAGCACCTCCGTCATCAGCCCGCCCATCGCCCCACGCACGGCGGCGATTTGGTGAAGGATGTCTGCGCAACCCTTTTCTGCATCGAGCGCGCGCTCCAGGGCCTCGACCTGCCCCCGGATACGACGCACTCTAGCCAGCAGCTTTGGTTTTTGATGGATAGTGTGAGTCATGTGAATTCAAAATATGACATAGGGGGGTAGAGTATTTTAAGGGGCGGCTTATCTGCCAGGATGCGACGTTCTGGCGCTATACCCGCACCGCCCTCCGAAACTCCGCAGGCGATTGCCCCGTCCACCCCCGGAACGCCCGGATAAAACTCTTCTCATTCACAAACCCCGCTGCCTCGGCCACCTGTTTGATGGGGCGTTGCGTGCGGTGCAGCAACTCCACCGCGCGGGTGCGGCGCACCTCGTCTTTCAGGCCCTGCAGCGTGGCGCCTTCTTCCTTCAGCTGCCGGTGCAGGGTGCGCGGCGACACATGCAGCAGCGCGGCCAATGATTCGGCGCTGTGCTGGGGCAGCGCATGGGCGGGCTGGCCGGGCAGAGGGGCGCCCAGCAGCTGGCGCACGCGCTGCACCAGCAGGCGGTCGCGGCGGTAGTGCAGCACCGTCAGGGGCAGGGCGTGCTGCAACATCTGGCGCAGGGCCTGTTCGTCGCGGCGCAGGGGCAGGTGCAGGTAGCGGGCGTCAAAGTACAGGGCGGTGCGCGGCGCGTGGAAGGTGACGGGGCCACGGAACAGCACGGCGTAAGCGTCGGCATGGGGCGGCGCATCAAACGCAAACTCGGCCGCGATGAGCGGAATGCGCGAATCCACCAGCCAGCAGGCCAGGCCGTGGGCATTGCGCAGCACCGACACCAGGCAGAACTCGCGCAGCGCGCCCAGGTCGCGCGCCTCGGTGATCGCCAGGGTGGCGGTGTCGCCAGCGCTAGTGAGGGTGAGGGCAATGTCGTCCGTCAGCAGCCCATGGTGGCGGCACCAGCGGGCCAGCGCCACCTGCAGCGTGGGCGAGCTGATGCTGGCGCGCGCCAGCATGCCGTAGCTGCCCCAAGGCAGGCGGCGGCTGAACCAGCCCAGCGCCTCGTCGTCCAGCTCCTGCATGGCTGCGTCGGAGATCTGCTCCATCTGCCAGGCGGTGATGTGGGCGCTGTCGTCCTGCAACAGTGGCGGCGCAATTTGTGCCAGGGCCAGGGCGCGCTCGGGGTTCATGCCGCGCTGTGTGTACGCCAGAACAATGGCGCGCACAAAGGCGATGGGCGTGGCGGCGGGGGCGGTGGCAGACGGGGGCAGGCGGTCTGTAGCGGTAGGGGCAAGCGGTTTCACGCCGCAGAGTGTGCCAGCCGTGGCACGATTTGCAACCATTGTGTCCACCTGATCGGGGTGCAGGCTTCTATGCTTACGCATCGCCGCCCGCAAACCCTGGACCCCTGTGGCCAGGGCTGGATGACAGAGCCGAGGAGACAACACCCGTGACGATTGCCGCCGCAACGAACTCCGCCCCGCTGGTGGGCAGCCACGCCCGTGGCGCCATCGACGTTCCCTTGATCGAGCAGACCATCGGCGCCTTTTTTGCCGACATGGTGGCCCGCCAGCCCGGGCGTGAGGCGCTGGTCAGCGTGCACCAGGGCCGCCGATTCACCTATGCCCAACTGCAGACCGAGACACACCGCCTGGCCAGTGCACTGTTGGGGATGGGGCTCAAGCCCGGCGACCGCGTGGGCATCTGGTCGCACAACAACGCCGAATGGGTGCTGATGCAGCTGGCCACCGCGAAGGTAGGCCTGGTGCTGGTCAACATCAACCCGGCCTACCGCACGTCCGAAGTCGAATACGCGCTGAACAAGGTGGGCTGCAAGCTCTTGGTGACCATGGCGCGCTTCAAGACCAGCGACTACCTGGGCATGCTGCGCGAGCTGGCGCCCGAATGGGCGCACGGCACACCGGGCCAGCTGGAGGCGCAACAGCTGCCCCTGCTCAACACCGTGGTGTGGATTGATGAATCTGGCGTGGGTGCCGACGAGCCGGGCCTGCTGCGCTTTTCCGACCTGCTGGCACGCGGCAACGCGGCCGACCCGCGCCTGGCGCAAATCGCAGCGACGCTGAAAGCCACCGACCCCATCAACATCCAGTTCACCAGCGGCACCACGGGTTTCCCCAAAGGGGCCACGCTCACGCACCGCAACATCCTGAACAACGGGTTTTTCATCGGCGAGTGCATGAAGCTCACGCCCGAAGACCGCCTGTGCATCCCCGTGCCGCTGTACCACTGCTTTGGCATGGTGCTGGGCAACCTGGCCTGCCTCACGCACGGCTCTGCCATCGTGTACCCCAACGATGGGTTCGACCCGCTCACGGTGCTGCAGACGGTGCAGGACGAAAAATGCACCGGCCTGCACGGCGTGCCCACCATGTTCATTGCCGAGCTGGACCACCCGCGCTTTTCCGAGTTCGACCTGTCGACCCTGCGCACCGGCATCATGGCCGGCTCGCCATGCCCCACCGAGGTCATGAAGCGTGTGGTGGAGCAGATGAATCTGTCGCAGATCACCATCGCCTACGGCATGACCGAGACCAGCCCGGTCAGCTGCCAGAGCAGCACCGACACGCCTTTGCCTAAGCGCGTTTCCACCGTGGGCCAGGTGCAGCCGCACCTGGAGGTCAAGATCGTGGACCCCGACAGCGGCGCCGTGGTGCCCGTCGGCCAGCGCGGCGAGTTCTGCACCCGGGGCTATTCGGTGATGCACGGCTACTGGGGCGACGAAGCCAAGACCCGCGAGGCCATCGATGCCGACGGCTGGATGCACACCGGCGACCTGGCCACCATGGACGACGAAGGCTATGTGAACATCGTCGGCCGCATCAAGGACATGGTGATCCGCGGCGGCGAGAACATCTACCCGCGCGAGATCGAAGAGTTTCTGTACCGCCACCCGCAGGTGCAGGACGTGCAGGTGGTGGGCGTGCCCGATGCCAAGTACGGCGAGGAGCTGTGCGCCTGGATCATCGCCAAGCCCGGCACCACACCGACCGAAGACGACATTCGTGCCTTCTGCAAGGGCCAGATCGCGCACTACAAGGTGCCGCGCTACATCCGCTTCGTCACCAGCTTTCCGATGACGGTGACGGGCAAGATCCAGAAGTTCAAGATCCGCGACGAAATGAAGGATCTGCTGGGCCTGGAAGAACAGAAAACCGCTTGAGAGAGCAAGACCGTATGACCATTCTCGACACCCAACTCAACGCCCGCTCGGCGGACTTTCTGGCCAATGCCGCTGCCATGCGCACGCTGGTGGATGACCTGCGCGCCCAGCTCGACAAGGTGGCCCTGGGCGGCGGCGACGCCGCGCGCGCCAAGCATGTGGCCCGTGGCAAGCTGCTGCCGCGCGAGCGCGTGCAGATGCTGCTCGACCCTGGCACTCCGTTCCTAGAGCTTGCACCGCTGGCCGCGCTGAACATGTACAACAACGATGCGCCCTGCTCGGGGCTCATCGCAGGCATCGGCCGCGTGAGCGGCGTCGATTGCATGATCGTGTGCAACGACGCCACGGTGAAGGGCGGCACCTACTACCCGCTCACTGTCAAGAAGCACCTGCGTGCGCAGGAAGTGGCGCAGCAAAACCACCTGACCTGCATCTACCTGGTGGACTCGGGCGGCGCCAACCTGCCCAACCAGGATGAAGTCTTTCCTGATCGCGACCACTTTGGCCGCATCTTCTTCAACCAGGCCAACATGAGCGCCATGGGCATCTCGCAGATCGCCGTGGTCATGGGCAGCTGCACGGCTGGCGGCGCCTACGTGCCCGCCATGAGCGACGAGTCCATCATCGTCAAGAACCAGGGCACCATCTTTTTGGGCGGCCCGCCACTGGTCAAAGCGGCCACGGGCGAGGTGGTGACGGCCGAAGACCTGGGCGGTGGCGATGTGCACACGCGCCTGTCGGGCGTGGCCGACCACCTGGCGCAGAACGACATGCACGCACTGCAGCTCGCACGCAATGCCGTGCGCAATTTGAATAAAAACAAGGCGGGAGCAGCTGCTGATCAAGCGCCAATAGCTCCTAAATTCGGAGCGGAAGAGTTGTACGGGGTGATCCCCGTGGACACACGCAAGCCCTTTGATGTGCGCGAGATCATTGCCCGCATCGTGGATGCGTCAGAGTTCGACGAGTTCAAGGCACGCTACGGCACCACGCTGGTCACGGGCTTTGCGCGCATCGAAGGCATGATGGTCGGCATCATCGCCAACAACGGCATCTTGTTCAGCGAGTCGGCCCTGAAAGGCGCGCACTTCATCGAGCTGTGCTGCCAGCGCAAGATCCCGCTGGTGTTTTTGCAGAACATCACCGGCTTCATGGTCGGCCGCAAGTACGAGAACGAAGGCATCGCCCGCAACGGCGCCAAGATGGTCACGGCTGTGGCCACGGCGGCGGTGCCCAAGTTCACCATCATCATCGGCGGCAGTTTTGGCGCGGGCAACTACGGCATGTGCGGCCGGGCGTACTCGCCGCGCTTCCTGTGGATGTGGCCCAACGCGCGCATCAGCGTGATGGGCGGCGACCAGGCCGCGGGCGTGCTGGCCACCGTCAAACGTGACGGCATTGAGGCCAAAGGCGGGCAGTGGAGCATGGAAGAGGAAGAAGCCTTCAAGGCCCCCATCCGCCGCCAGTACGAAGACCAGGGCCACCCCTACTACGCCACCGCGCGCCTGTGGGACGACGGCGTGATCGACCCCGCCGACACGCGCCGCGTGCTGGCGCTGGGGCTGGCGGCTACGCGCAATGCGCAGATTGAAGACACCAAGTTCGGCCTGTTCCGCATGTAGATCCACAGGGAGCCGCCATGGACGCCCTCGCCCACTTCACCCTGCTGGCACGCTACAACGCGTGGGCCACGGCGCGCGTGCTCGATGCCGCGCGGGCGCTGCCTGAAGAGGCCTACCGGCGCGACGTGGGCCTGTTCTTCAAAAGCATCCACGGCACGCTCAACCATCTGCTGGTGGGCGAGCACCACTTGTGGTTTGTGCGGTTTGCCGAAGGCATCTCGCCCAAGGTGGCACTGGACGCCGAACTGGAGCCCGACCGCGAACGGCTGGATGTCCGCCTGCGCGCGGGGGCTGCCCGCTGGGAGCCTCTGATCGTTTCTTTTGCCCCAGACCGTTGGGACGGCACGCTCAACTACACCACCATGCGTGGCACAGCAGCCTCGCTGCCCTTTGCGGCCACGCTGGCGCATGTGTTCAACCACGGCACGCACCACCGGGGCCAGATCACCGCCGCATTGACTGCGCTGGGCCAGCCGTGCCCAGAGCTGGATTTCGTCTATTACCTGCAGAACCCGTCCAAGCCATGAGCCAGAACCTGTCCATCACCCAAACCGGCGCTGTGGCGCGCATCACGCTCACGCAGCCCGAAATTCGCAACGCTTTTAGCGACGAAGTCATTGCCGAAGTCACCGCTGCCTTCACCGATGTCGGCGGGCGTGCCGATGTGCGCGCCGTGGTGCTGGCGGCCGAAGGCCCCGCCTTTTGCGCAGGCGCCAACCTGAACTGGATGCGCCGCATGGCCGACTACACGCGCGATGAAAACATCTCCGATGCGGGCAAGCTCGCCGAGATGCTGCGCGTGATCTACGAATGCCCCAAACCAACAATAGCCCGCGTACAGGGCGATGTGTACGCAGGCGGCATGGGCCTGATGGCCGCGTGCGACATGGCGGTGGCGGTGGACACAGCGGGCTTTTGTCTCAGCGAGGTGAAGCTGGGCCTCATCCCCGCCACCATCAGTCCCTATGTGATCCGCGCCATGGGCGCACGGGCCGCGCACCGGTACTTTTTGACGGCCGAGCGCTTTGGCGCGGCGGAAGCGCTGCGCATCGGCTTTGTGCACGAGGTGGTGGCGGCTGAGCAGCTGGACGCCAAGGTCGATGAACTGCTCAAAGCCCTGACCACCGCCAGCCCCAACGCCGTGCGGGTGTGCAAGAAGCTGGTGCTGGACGTGGCCGAGCGCGAGATCAATGCGGGTTTGATTGCCGCCACGGTGCAGGGCATCGCCGAGATTCGCGCCAGCGACGAGGGCAAGGAGGGCGTGCAGTCGTTTCTGAACAAACGCAAGCCGGCCTGGTTGTCGGCGTAATGCGAAGCGCGTAAGGATCGAATATGGACGCTCTCTGGCTGCACATCGTTCAGTGGCTGCACACCGTGGGCCTGCACGTGGATGCGGGCACCGCGCGCGACGTGGCGGGCGGCATGGCCGAGGTGACCCAAAAGCTCGACATGCCCAGCCTGCTGGCCCTGGCCGCCGCCTTGGGCTGGGCCAGCGGCTTTCGGCTGTATGCCGTGGTGTTCATCGTTGGTTTGATGGGTGCTGGCGGGTGGCTGGCGTTGCCCGCCGGGCTGCACGTGCTGCAAAACCCGCTGGTACTGGCGGTGGCGGGCAGCTTGATGTTGGTGGAATTTTTTGCCGACAAGGTGCCCTGGATCGACAGCGCCTGGGACGCCGTGCACACCTTTATCCGTGTGCCCGGCGGCGCATTGCTGGCGGCGGGGGTGTTCGGCGCGGACAACGCCACCATGGGTGTGATCGCGGGCTTGCTGGGGGGCTCACTGGCTGCCACGTCGATGGCGACCAAGATGACCACGCGGGCTGCGGTCAATACGTCGCCCGAACCTTTTTCCAACTGGGGCCTGTCGTTCTTGGAGGACGGCCTGGTGGTGGCGGTGGTGTGGTTGGCGACGCAGCACCCGGTGGCTTTTGGCATCGTGCTGGTGGTGATGGTGGTGGTTTCGGTGCTGCTGCTGGTGGTGTTGTTCAAATTTCTGCGCGCCGTCGTGCGGCGCTTGTCCTCATTCTTTTCTGGTTCTGCCAAGGTGGCTTAAATGTTTACAAAAATACTGATCGCCAATCGCGGCGAGATCGCCTGCCGCGTGGCGGCCACTGCACGCCGCCTTGGGGTGAAGACTGTTGCGGTGTATTCGGACGCCGACGCCAACGCCAAACACGTGGCCGTGTGCGACGAGGCCGTGCACATTGGCGGCAGCGCACCCAAGGAGAGCTACCTGCGCTGGGAGCGCATCATCGAGGCCGCGCAAGCCACGGGCGCGCAGGCCATTCACCCAGGCTATGGGTTCCTGAGCGAAAACGAAGACTTCGCCAAGGCATGTGCCAGCGCCGGATTGGTCTTCATCGGCCCACCACCGTCTGCCATCAAGGACATGGGGCTCAAGGCCGAGTCCAAGCAGCTCATGGAAAAGGCCGGTGTGCCGCTGGTGCCTGGCTACCATGGCAGCGACCAAGACCCCGCGCTGCTGAAGCGCGAGGCCGACCGCATTGGCTACCCCGTGCTCATCAAGGCCAGCGCCGGTGGTGGCGGCAAGGGCATGCGCGCTGTGGACAAGGCCGAGGACTTTGCGGCAGCGCTCGATTCGTGCAAGCGCGAGGCCATCAACAGCTTTGGCGATGACGCCGTGCTGGTCGAAAAATACGTGCTGCGCCCTCGCCACATCGAGATTCAGGTGTTTGGCGATACCCAGGGCAACTGCGTGTACCTGTTTGAACGCGACTGCTCGGTGCAGCGCCGCCACCAAAAGGTGCTGGAAGAAGCGCCCGCCCCGGGCATGACGCCCGCGTTGCGCCAGCAGATGGGCGAGGCTGCCGTGGCCGCCGCTCGCGCCGTGAAATACGTGGGCGCGGGCACGGTGGAATTCATCGTGGAGCAGCCCGGCGGCTATGCCAAGCCCGAGGACATGAAGTTCTACTTCATGGAGATGAACACCCGCCTGCAGGTAGAACACCCCGTGACCGAAGCCATCACCGGGCTGGACCTGGTGGAATGGCAACTGCGCGTGGCCTCGGGCGAGCCACTGCCGCTGCGCCAGGACGAACTGCGCATCACCGGCCACGCCATCGAGGCGCGCATCTGCGCCGAAAACCCTGACAACAACTTCCTGCCCGCCACCGGCGCGCTCAACGTGTATGCACTGCCCGAGTGCGTGACGTTCGAACGGGGCGCCGTCCGCGTGGATTCCGGCGTGCGCCAGGGCGATGCGATCAGCCCTTTCTACGACTCCATGGTGGCCAAGCTCATCGTGCACGGCGACACGCGCGAACAGGCGCTGGCGCGTCTGGATGAAGCTTTGGCCCAGACCCACATCGTGGGCCTCGCCACCAATGTGCAGTTTCTGCGCCGCGTGGCCCGCACCGATGCGTTCAAAAACGCCCAGCTCGACACCGCGCTGATTCCGCGCGAGCAAGCCGTGTTGTTCCATCAGGAGCCCGTAGGCCTGCCCCTGGCCGCTGCGGCCGCCGTGGCGCAGACCCTGCTGAAAGAACGTGCCAGTGAAGGCGTAGATCCTTTCAGTCGCCGCGATGGCTTCCACACGCATGGTGTGGTGCAGCGCAGGTTTGAATTTGAATTTGGCGGCGAACACGCCAAGGCCTGGCTGACCTACGAGCGTGGTGGCAATCTGCACCTGGCGGTGGGCGAGGGCAGTGCCGCCGTGGCCGGGCCGCTGGTGTTTTCGGCACGCGCCGACGGCATCGAGTTGCAGTATGCGGGCCAGCGCACGCGCGCCGCCGTGTATGCCCAGGGCGAGGTGGACCATGTGTTCACCCCGCTGGGCGCCACGCAGATCACCGCCATCGACCTGCTGGCGCACTCGGGCGAGGCTGCGGCCGAAGGCGGGCGCCTGACGGCCCCCATGCCCGGCAAGGTGGTGTCGTTTGCCGTGAAGGCGGGCGACGCCGTGACCAAAGGCCAGCCCCTGGCGGTGATGGAGGCCATGAAGATGGAGCACACCATTGCAGCCCCGGCGGATGGCGTGGTGCAGGAGCTGCTGTACGCGCCCGGCGACCAGGTCACTGAAGGGGCTGAACTGCTCAAGTTGGTGGTGGCCGAGAAAGCGTAAGCCATGGCGGGGCTCCCCGTGCGCGACAGCGCGCTGGGGGCAATGCCGTTAGGCTTGGGCGCCATGAAAATCACCTTTTGTTGTACCGATACCAAGGCCGAGCCTTGGCTCCAGGGCCTGGCTGCCGCATTGCCTAGCGCTGACATTTCCGTGTGGCAGCCCGGCGCCCCGCAGGCCGACTACGCCGTGGTTTGGGCGCCGCCCCAGCAGTTCATGGACGAGCAGCCGGGCCTCAAGGCGCTGTTCAACATTGGCGCGGGCGTGGATGCCCTGCTCAAGCTGCGCTTGCCACCCAGCGCACTGGTGGTGCGGCTGGACGATGCGGGCATGGCCGTTCAGATGGCCGAGTACGTGTGCCACGCGGTCATCCGCCACTTCCGTGAGTTCGATGGCTACGAGACCGACATGGCGGCCGGGCGCTGGGGCTACCGCAAGCCGCGCCTGCGCAGCGACTACCCCATCGGCGTGATGGGTCTGGGCGTACTGGGCGAGCGGGTTGCCAAGGCGCTGGCGCAGTTTGACTTCCCGGTCAACGGCTGGAGCCGCAGCCCCAAGGCGATTGAGGGCGTGCGCGCCTTTACGGGGGCGGAGCAGTTCAATGACTTTCTGGCCGCGAGCCGCGTGCTGGTCAACCTGCTGCCCCTCACGCCCGACACGGCCAACGTGATCAACCAAGACACACTGGGCCGCCTGTTGCCCGGCTGTTATGTGATCAACGTGGCGCGCGGCGCGCATCTGGTGGACGAAGACCTGATTGCCGCCATTGACAGCGGCCAAGTGGCAGGCGCCACACTCGACGTGTTCCGCACCGAGCCGCTGCCCGCAGGCCACGCCTTCTGGAACCACCCACGCATCACCATCACCCCCCACACCTCCGCGCGCACCCTGCGTGAGGAGAGCATTGCCCAGATCGCGCGCAAGATGGTGGCGCTGGAGCGCGGCGAGGCCGTGGCAGGCATTGTGAACCCGGCGCGCGGCTACTGAGGCCGCCGGTCCACGCGCTCGCCAGCGTAGAGAATGGCGGGCATGAGCACGTCCACGTTTCGCCGCTTCTTTGGTCTTTTGGGTTGGTTCCTGCTGGTGCCCAGCACCCTGACGGCACTGGGTGCGGCGTGGATATTGGCCTCGGGCATGAACATGCTGGGCGACACGCACAACGTCAAAGGCCGGGTGGTGGGGCATGAAGAAATCATGACTGGCCCACCCCACCGCCGAGGGCTCGCCAAGAAAAGCATTGTGGAATTTGTGGCGAGTGATGGGCGAACCTTCAGCTTCACAGGCTCGGTGGCGCGGCAGCAGCAGGCCATCCACAAGCTGGGCGAAACCGTCGCGGTGCGTTACTCCGCCAAAAGCCCGTCGCAGGCCGAAATCAGCAGCTCCACCACCGTCAAGATCGTTGTGGGCGCGGTGATGCTGCTGTCCAGCGCTATCGGCATGGTGTTTGGCGGGCTGTTGCTGCGCCTGCGTCCCAGGGCAACGGCATAGCCTTCCCGGCCCAGGCGCCAAGAGCGCTCTCGGCGCTTAATCCACTGTCACGCCCGCATCGCGCACCAGCTTGCCCAGGCGCTGCGCGTCGGACTTGATCAGTGCCCCAAAGTCTGCTGCCGTGCCCCCCACCACGGGCGTGCCAATGGCTTCCCATTTGGCGCGGAAGGCGGGTTCCTTGAAGATCGCGTTGACGGTGGCGTTGAGCTTGTCGATGGTGGCCTGGGGAGTGCCAGCGCGTACCGCAATGCCATGCCAGCCCGTGATCTGATAGCCCGCAATGCCGGCCTCCGCCATGGTGGGCACGTTGGGCAGCACCTTGGCGCGCTCGCTCGATGTGACGGCCAGCGGGATCAGCTTGCCCGCCTGGATGTGCGGCAAGGAGCTGCCGACGATGTCGAACATCACGTTCACCTGTCCGCCGATCAGGTCATTGAGCGCGGGGCCTGCGCCCCGGTACGGGATATGCCCCATTTTCACGCCCGCCGTGGTGTTGAACAGCTCACCCGCCAGGTGTTGGGGCGTGCCGTTGCCCGCTGACGCGTAGCTCAGCACCGGCTTGCCGGCCTTGGCCAGGGCCAGAAACTCGGCCAGGGTCTTGACGCCCAGCGAGGGGTGCACTTCAAGCACCAGCGGGAACGCCGACAGTTGGATCACTGGCGCCAGATCGGACTGCGGGTTGAACGGCATGCTGGCGTACAGCGACGGGTTGACCGCCATCGGGCCGCTGGCGGCCAGCAGCAGGGTGTGGCCGTCGGCCGGTGCCTGCTTGGCTACCTCGGCGCTGCCTGAGTTGCCACCGGCGCCGCCCTTGTTGTCCACCACCACCGCCACGCCCAGGCGGCTTTGCAGCTCGGGCTGCAGCATGCGGGCCATCAGGTCGGTGGGGCCACCAGGCGGGTAGGGCACCACAAAACGGATGGTCTTGCTGGGGAAGGCGGTGGCAGCTGTTTGCGCGACCGCATGACCAGCGATGCCCAGGCTCAGCGGCACGGCGAAGGCTGCGTGCAGCACGGCGCGCCGGGTGGCATTGGGCGTGGATGGGGGAAGGTGGCGGTGGTGCATGTGTGTCTCCTGTGGGGATGGATAAAGCCCGTCTGGTGCGGGTTGATGTCAATGGTTGTGGATTGCGGTGTGGCGGTGCCGATCAGCCCGCGCCAAAGCGTTGCCGGATGTCGGCGGCGGTGGCCAGGGGGCGGCCCAGCGCGGCGGCCGCTTCGACGGCCTGGCGCACCAGCGCGGTGTTGTCGGGGGCTACGCTGCCGTCTTTGCACAGCAGGTTGTTTTCAAAGCCGACCCGCGCATGGCCGCCAAACAGCGTGGCCGCAGTGATGCAGGTGTTTTCTGTGGCACCGAAGGCGCACACAGCCCAGGGCTCGGGGCCTTCGTGGGCGACCAGAAACGGCAGCAGGTCGCGCGGGCTGGAGGTTTGCCCTGCGCTGTAGCGGCCCAGCACAAACAGCAGGAACCAAGGCGCGTCTGGCACCACACCACTGGCGCGCAGCGCCTGCCAGCGGCGCAGGTCAGGCACGTCGTACAGGATGACCTGCACCATGGTGTGGCGCTGCGCCAGGCCTGCAAAAAAGCGCTGCAATCCGGCTTCGCCAATCTCGGGCTTGTCCACCTCACGCAGTCCGATGGACACGGCCTCGGGTTGCAGGGCCTCGACCATGGCGATCTGCGCCGGGGCCTGGTAGACGCCTGCGGCCTCGCTGGTGATCTGGATCACCATGGCATCGCCCACAGCCTGGCGCACCACGCGCTGGGCCTCACGGTAGCCTTCCACATCCAGGCTGTGGCGGCCTTGGGCGTCACGGATGTGCATGTGCAGCATGGCGGCGCCTGCATCGACGCAGGCCTTGGCCGTGGTGGCCAGCGTGGCGGGCGTGATGGGCACGGCTGCGTGGTCGGCCGGCTGTTTGTAGGCGCCGTTGGGCGCCACGGTCACGATCAGTGGGTCGGCCCATTGGCTGGGGGTGTTGGGCAATGCACTCATGCGCGGGCTCCGGTGGTCGGGTTGGTGTCGGTGGGGGGCTCGATGGTGGGCAGCTCGCTGGCCAGCAGCGCGAGGCCCTGGCGCAGCAGCGTGTCGTAGCGCGCGCGCTCGGCCTGCTTGCGGTCTTCGGGCCAATCAAAAAATCCCTTGCCGGTCTTCATGCCCAGGGTGCCCTGGGCCACCTTGTCGCGCAGGGCCTGGGCGGGTATGTCGGTGTTCGAGAGCGTGGGGTACATGGTGGCGGCGGCTGCGGTGTGCACCTCGATGCCTGCGTGGTCGCGCTGCAGCACCGGGCCTGCCGCGAGGAAGCGGAAGCCAAACCCAAAGCGCACGGCGGCGTCCACGTCTTCCGGCGAGGCAATGCCTTCGTCGATGAGCGCAAACGCTTCGCGCGACAGCGCGTGCTGCATTCGGTTGGCCAGAAAGCCCGGCTTGTCTTTCTTGACCAGCACCGGCACGCTGCCACAGCCGCGCATGAAGGCGTACAGCCACTGGCCCAGCGCCGGGTCGCTGCGTTCGCCCTGCACCACTTCTACCAATGGCACCAGGTGCGCAGGCATGAAGAAGTGCAGGCCCAGCATGCGCTGCGCCGTGGCCAGGCCCTGGGCGATGGCGCTGATGGGAAAGCCCGAGCTGTTGCTGGCCAGCACGGTGTGTGCGGGCGCCATGGACTCCAGCTCCGCAAACAGTTGCTGCTTGGGGGCCAGTTGCTCGGTGATGCATTCCACCACCAGCACCACACCGCTCCAGTCCACATCCTGCAGGCTGGCGCACACCTGCACCGGGCCGGCGTGGGTGGCCTGGCCTGCGGCGGCCAGCTCTTGGGCGATGTGGGGCAGCAGCAGCTCGCGCCGCGTGGCGTGGGGGTCCACCACCGTCACCTGCGCGCCGCCGCGGGCCAGCACCACCGCCACATCGGCGCCCATGGTGCCCCCGCCCACGACCACCGTGCGGGCATTGCGCGGCAAACTGTTGTCCATGTTGTCTCCTTGATCCATCTGAAGGCCCGGCACCTTTGGGCGCCGAATACGTTGTTCAGGTGCAGTCTAGGCCGCTTCTATTGCACGGTCCAGACGTCTTTTTCGATAGACTGATCGGCTATGAAGATCAATTGGTCCGCCCGTGAAGTCGATGTTTTTCTGGCTCTGGCGGACACGCTGAGCTTTCGGCGCACGGCGCTGCAGATGCATTTGTCGCAGTCGGCCGTGTCGGGTACGCTGGCGCGGCTGGAGGAAATGATGGGCGCGCGGCTGTTTGACCGCACCACGCGCACCGTGCAGCTCACCCAGGCTGGCGAAGTGTTTGCCGAGCAGGCGCGGTTTCTGCGGCACCAGATGGAAGAGACGGTGCGGCGTGTGCAGGCCGTGGCCCAGGTGCAGGTGGGGCGGCTGGCCCTGGCGGCTTTGCCCTCGCTCGCTGCAGGCGCCGTGCCGCGGGCGTTGGCACGGTTTGCGGCGGACCACCCCGGGGTGCACCTGGAGCTGTTCGACAGCCTGGCGGGCCCGGCGTTCGACATGGTGCGCGCCGGGCGGGTCGACTTTGCGCTCACGGCGGCCAACCCCGCCTATGCGGACCTGGACTACACCCCGCTGGCATCCGACCCGTTTGTGTTGCTGGTCGGGCGCAGCCATCCCCTGGCCCGGGGGCGTGGCGCCATCGCCTGGGCAGATATTGCCGACCTGCCCCACATCTCGATGCCAGCAGGCACCAGCGTGCGCCAGTACGCCGACGAGGCCCTGCTGACCCACCGCATCCGCTTTGCGCCGCAGTACGAGGTGGAACACCTGGCCACCATTGCCGCCATGGTGGCGGCCCAGCTGGGCGTGAGCGCTTTGCCGGAGCTGGCCGCCCAGGTGGTGCGGCGGCCCGAGGTGGTGACCCGGCCCCTCAAGCAGCCCCTGTTGCGCCGGCCGATTGGCCTGGTCACGCTGCGGGGGCGGCGCCTGTCGCTGGCGGCAGTGCAGATGGTCGCCCTGCTGCGGCAAGAGATGGAGGGAGGGGCTTTGCTTTGACGATGCCGCGTTGCGCGATGGCAGGTGCGGTGAAGCACGTGGCAGGAATTGGGGTGGTGCCTTGCGGGCGAAGTCCGGACAATAGGGCGCAGTTTGTTGCCTTTGTCTTTGTATTTCGCGGTCTCCCCGCGATCGCTTCTTTCAGGGGGTTCCCATGAGCATTCCTTCCCGCGTTCAACTCATCGATGTCGGCCCCCGTGACGGCCTGCAAAACGAAAAGACCCCTGTGCCCGCTGCTGTCAAGATCGAGCTGGTGCACCGCCTGCAGCAGGCGGGCCTGAAGGAGATCGAGGTCACCAGTTACGTCAGCCCCAAGTGGGTGCCGCAGATGGCCGACAACCATGAGGTGATGGGCGGCATCGCACGCCAGGCGGGCGTGGCGTATTCGGTGCTCACGCCCAACCTCAAGGGCTTTGAGGCGGCGGTGCTCGACAAGCCCGACGAGATCGTGGTCTTTGGCTCCGCCAGCGAGGCCTTCAGCCAGCGCAATATCAACTGCAGCATTGCCGAGAGCATCGAACGGTTTGCCCCGGTGGTAGAGGCCGCCCTGGCCGCGGGCATCCGGGTGCGCGGCGCCATGAGCTGCACGGTGGGCTGCCCGTACGAGGGCGACATTGCCCCCGAGCGTGTGGCCTACCTGGCGGGGTTGCTCCAAGGCATTGGCGTGCAGCGCGTGGATGTGGCCGACACCATTGGTGTGGGCACACCGCGCAAGGTGCAGCGCGCGCTGGAGGCCACCTTGCAGCACTTTGGCATCGATGCGGTTTCTGGCCACTTTCACGACACCTACGGGCAGGCGCTGTCCAACACGCTGGCGGCGCTGGAGCTGGGCGTGTGGAACTTCCAGTCGTCCGTGGCCGGGCTGGGTGGCTGCCCGTATGCCAAGGGCGCCACGGGCAATGTGGCCACTGAAGACGTGGTGTACCTGCTGCACGGCATGGGCATCGAAACGGGCATTGACCTGGACCGGCTCATCGACGCGGGGGCTTACATCAGCGGCTTTCTGGACCGCAAGCCCAACTCGCGCGCGGCCAACGCATTGCTGACCAAGCGCGCGGGGTGATCGCGGCGCCCCAGGTGCCCTGGACGCAAAGCGCACGACAATGGGCAGTTGTGCGGGCCCAGCGAGCTGGCCCCGCAGTCCTCCCAACGACAGCGATAGGAGCCCCTGGCATGTGCGGAGCCGAACTGAAGAACTTACCCGAAGGCGTGCAGCGCGTGGCCGCTGCACTGCAGGCGCAGGGCCATGCCCACATGCCGCAGATGCTGGATGACGCTGCGCGCACCGCACAGCAGGCGGCCGATGCACTGGGCATCCTGGTGGGGCAGGTGGCCAAGAGCATCATCTTCCGGCGCAAGAGTGACGACGCAGCGGTGCTGGTCGTCACATCGGGCGACCGCCGCGTGGACGAGAAGAAGGTGGAAGCCCATGTGGGCGGCAAGATCGGCCGGGCCGATGCCGAGTTTGTGAAGTCGCGCACCGGCTTCTCGATTGGCGGCGTGTCGCCGGTGGCGCATGCCACGCCGCCCGTCACACTCATCGACCGGGACCTGCTGCGCTTTGACGTGGTGTGGGCCGCAGCGGGCCACCCGCACGGCGTGTTCCCCCTGCACCCCAGCGATCTGGAGCGCCTGACCGGCGCGCCCGTGGTGGACGTGGTGCAAGAGCCTGTTGCCGAGAACCCTGCCCCCCAGGTGGTTGCATGAATGCTATTGATTTGCTAGCTGCCAGGGCAAATGAGACCAGCGCTACCGGGCGATTTGACCTTGAAAACACCGAGCCAGTGCCTTCGCCGTGCATTTCGGTGTGCCGCATGTCGCCCGACCGCAGCCACTGCGAGGGCTGCTTTCGCACGCTGGACGAAATCCGTATCTGGTCGCGCGCGGACGCCACGCTGCGCCGGGGCATCTGGATGGGGCTGTTGCAACGCGCGGGCATTGCCTTGCCTGCACAGGATGTGAATGACATGCAGAACATGCAGGAGGCCGAGACATGAAGCGCATCACGTTCTACCTGGACTTCATTTCGCCCTACGCCTGGCTGGCGTTTGAGCGCTTGCCGGAGGTGCTGGAGGGCCTGAGCTACAGCGTGGCCTACCAGCCCGTGTTGCTGGGCGCCTTGCTGCAGCAGCACGGCAATCCAGGCCCGGCGGGCATTGTCCCCAAGCGCGAGTGGACCTACCGCCATGTGACCTGGCTGGGCCACGCGCAAGGCACACCGCTGCAGATGCCTGCCCGCCACCCGTTCAACCCGCTGCCGCTGCTGCGCCAGGCGCTGGCCTGCAGCGACGATGGTTCCATCAACCGCTATGTGGCGGGGACGGTACTGCGCCATGTGTGGCAGGGTGGGCACGATGCGCTGGACGCAGGGCGCCTGGCCACACTGGCCGCTGACCTGTCGGACCAACTGCGCCCCGGGCAGGACTTGCACAGCGAGGCGCCCAAGGCCCTGCTGCGTGCCAATACCGAGGCCGCGCAGGCGGCGGGTGTGTTTGGCGTGCCCGCATTCGAGGTGGACGGCAAATTGTTCTGGGGGCTGGACGGCCTGCCCATGCTGCGCTCTTACCTGGATGGTGATGCATGGTTCGATGGTCCCGACTGGGATGCCGCGCGCCAGCTCCCTTCGGGTTTACCCCCGAAATCCTGAGCGGTTTCCAGATGCTGAAAGCATCTGTGCGGGTTTCACCTTAAGTTGTCAGAGTGCGGTCAGTTTGGTGAAAGCTCGTGTTGGTTTCGCGTCAGAGCGTGGTCAGTGCCATCTCCAAGAATGCGTACAGCCCGCCGCTGCGCGGTCTGAATAACCAATAGGAGACACACACCATGGCAACTGTTCATCCAGCCCCCCGGCCGATGACGCCCGAAGAGCGGAAGGTTATCTTCGCGTCATCGCTCGGCACCGTTTTCGAGTGGTACGACTTTTACCTGTACGGCTCGCTCGCCGCCATCATCGCCAAGCAGTTCTTCAGCGGTCTGGATGCCGGTTCTGCCTTCATCTTTGCGCTGTTGGCGTTTGCAGCGGGCTTCATCGTCCGTCCGTTCGGCGCCATTTTCTTCGGCCGCCTGGGCGACATGATCGGTCGCAAGTACACGTTCCTGGTCACCATCCTGATCATGGGCCTGTCCACTTTCATCGTGGGTATCTTGCCCACGTATGCGTCCATCGGCGTGGCGGCTCCCGTCATCCTGATTGCGCTGCGCCTGCTGCAAGGTCTGGCGCTGGGTGGTGAGTACGGCGGTGCCGCCACCTACGTGGCCGAGCATGCTCCGCACGGTAAGCGTGGCGCCTACACGGCCTGGATTCAAACCACGGCCACGCTGGGTTTGTTTCTGTCGCTGATGGTGATTCTGGGCACCCGTACGGCCCTGGGCGAAGAAGCCTTTGCCGACTGGGGCTGGCGTGTTCCGTTCATCGTGTCGATCCTGCTGCTGGCCATCTCGGTCTGGATCCGTCTGTCGATGAACGAGTCGCCTGCTTTCCAGAAAATGAAGGCAGAAGGCAAGACCTCCAAGGCCCCCCTGACCGAATCCTTCGGCCAGTGGAAGAACCTCAAGATCGTGATCCTGGCGCTGGTCGGTTTGACCGCAGGTCAAGCGGTGGTCTGGTACTCGGGCCAGTTCTATGCCCTGTTCTTCCTGACGCAAGCCCTCAAGGTCGATGGCGCCACTGCCAACATCTTCGTGGCTGTGTCCCTGCTGATCGGTACGCCGTTCTTCATCGTGTTCGGTTCGCTGTCCGACAGGATTGGCCGCAAGCCCATCATCCTGGCAGGCTGCCTGCTGGCTGCGCTGACGTATTTCCCGGTGTTTGGTGCACTGACCAAGGCGGCCAACCCCGCGCTGGCTGAAGCCCAGGCCAAGAACCAGGTGATCGTGACGGCTGATCCTGCCGAGTGCTCGTTCCAGTTCAACCCCACGGGTACTTCCAAGTTCACCAGCTCGTGCGACATCGCCAAGCAGGTGCTGGCCGGTGCTTCGGTGAGCTACGAGAACGCGGTGGCCCCCGCCGGTACGCCTGCCACCATCAAGATTGGCCAGACCGCCATTCCTTCCTACAGCAGCAAAGGCCTGAGCGCCGATGAAGCCAAGAAGAAGGACGTCGAGTTCAAGAAGCTCGTGGCAGACGATCTGAAGGCCGCTGGCTACCCCACCAAGGCAGATCCCGCACGCATCGACAAGGTGATGGTCACCATCATCCTGACCTACCTGGTGCTGCTGGTGACCATGGTGTACGGCCCTATTGCCGCCATGCTGGTCGAAATGTTCCCCACCCGCATTCGCTACACGTCCATGTCCCTGCCGTACCACATTGGTAACGGCTGGTTCGGCGGCCTGCTGCCTACTACGGCGTTTGCCATCGTGGCCCAGACCGGCAACATGTACAACGGCTTGTGGTACCCCATCATCATTGCGGGCGCTACCGTGGTGATTGGCGGCCTGTTCGTCAAGGAAACCAAGGACGTTGACATCTACGCCAACGACTGATCGTTACTGAACGGTGTGCAGGGCCCGACCCGCAAGGGGCGGGCCCTGTGTTCCATCAAGGGGCTTGTGCTGCACCAGTACAACCGACAACGCCGCGCTGCAGGCCCCTTGATTGAACAAACCCATCCCAGGAGATATTGATATGTGGAAGATTGTTGTTGGCTTCGTAGTGTTTGCAGCGCTGTCGATGTACGTGATCATCATGGCGGGCGACAAGGCCGACATGGGTGGCGAAAAGCATGGCGCTGATGCCGTGCATGTGCCGGAGGCTCCCGCCAGTGCAGCGGCACCGGCGGCTGCTGCCGCACCGGCATCGGCCGCCAGCACCCAGTAATTTTTTCAGCCTGCAAAAAAGCCCCGCCAGCGCATGCTGGCGGGGCTTTTTGTTGCCAGTGGCCGAGGGGGCCGCTTCAGCGCTTGAAACGTCCGTCCGTACCGATGATGGAGAGGTCAGAAAAATCCAGGCCACTGTGGTCTGCCGCGCTGTAGGTCAGCTCCAGTCCGCCGAGGTCCCATTTCTTGATGCTCTCCAGGCCCGCATGGAACTTGGCGCGATCGGGCTTGGGACCTGCGCGCTTGAGGCCCTCCACCAACACCTTGGCGCTCACAAAACCTTCAAGCATGGCGGGGGTCAGGTCACCGGTGTTCTTGGCCTTTGCCAGGTCCATGGCCTCCTTGATCACCGGGTAGTTGAGCGAGCGCTCGGACGGGAACACCTGCGTCACCACCACGCCCCGGGCCTGGTCACCCAGCGCCTTCACAAACCCGCCCGAAGCGTTGTTGGACAAGGTCACGATCTGCCCGCTCACACCCGCTGCGCGCAAGGCCTTGATGCCGTCCACCACGGCGGCGCCGGTGCCAATGAAGATCACCGCCTGGGGCTGCTTCTGGGCAACGCGGGGCGCGATAGCACTGTAGTCGGGCTTGGCGCGGTCAAATTTTTCGACAAAAGCCGCTTCGATGCTGTTGGCCTTGAAGCCTGCGAGCGCCCCGGCCAGGCCGTCTGCGCCAAAGGTGTCATCCACATGCACCACACCAATGCGCTGGATGCCCAGCGTGTGCAGGTGTGAGATCGCCTTGGCCACTTCGCGCTGGTAGGGTGCGCGCACATTGAACACATATTTGCTTACCGGCTGGTGCAGTGCAATGGCACCGGTCGATGGGCCCACCAGCGGCACCCCGTGTTGATCCAGCACGGGAATGATGCCCTGGGTGTGGGGTGTTCCGCGCGTCATGAACATGCCGATGACCCCCTTTTGTTCAATCAGCGTGCGGGTGTTTTCCAGGGTCAGTTTGGGATCGAACTTGTCGTCCAGCGAAATCACCTCCACCTTTTGCCCGCCCACGCCGCCTTTGGCATTGATGTGATCGATGTAGAGGGCTGCGCCTTGCATGGATTCGGCCACGGTGGCTGCGGCCGATCCAGTCATCCCGACGGTCTGGCCGATAAGAAGCTGGGCGTGGGCCGCGCTGAGCGTCAGGGCGGCCAGCGCCGCACATTTTCCGAGGGATGCAATGACTTTCATCGGCTTGTCTCTTTCTGGTGTGGGGACGCCAGTGTAGGAACAGGGCAGGACGGGTCATCTGTAGAAATGCATAGCAGCGGCGTGGTTTTTACCAGGGGGTTGCTGAAAACCTTGTCAGTGACCGTGTGGGGAAGTGTGGGCGCTTCTGTATGGGCTAGCGTGTGGCTCTCACCGGCGGAAGCGGCCGTCTGTGCCGATGATGGACAGATCCGCGAAGTCCAGCCCTGTGTGGTCGTCGGGGCCGTAGGTCACTTCCAGGCCACCCAGGTCGAACTTTTTGATGCTCTCCAGCGCTGCCTGGATCTTGTCACGGCTGGGTTTGGGGCCAGCGCGCTTGAGGCCTTCGACCAGTACCTTGGCGGCGGCAAAGCCCTCCAGCATGGCGGGACTGATCTCGGTGAGCCCCTTGGCCTTGGCCAGCTCCTGGGCTTCCTTGACCATGGGGTAGGTCACGGCGCGCTCGTTGGGATACACCTGGGTCACGATCACGCCGCGTGCGTTGTTGCCCAGGCTTTTGATGAAGCCGCCAGAGGCGTTGTTGGACAGCGTCACGATCTGTGCCGCCGAGCCCGCCGCGCGCAGGGCATTGCTGGCATCTACCACCGCAGAACCCGAGGCGATGATCAGCACCGCCTGCGCATCACCCTTGGTCACCTTGGCGGCAACAGGCTTGAAGTCGGGCTTGGCCCGATCGAATTTTTCCGATGCCACAGGCGTCATTTTGGCTGCGGTCATCCCCTTTTGCGCCCCGAGCACACCATCTGCGCCAAAGCTGTCGTCTGCATAGACCAGCGCCACGCGCGTGATGCCCATGGAGGCCAGGTGGGTGATGGCCTTTTCGGCTTCGCGTTGGTAGGTGGCCCTTACGTTGAAGATGTACTTGCGCACCGGCTGGTGCAGCACCATGGCCCCGGTTGACGGGCCCACCAGCGCCACCCCGTGTTTTTCGAGCAGGGGAATCATGGCCTCGGTATGGGGGGTGCCGCGCGTCAGGAACATGGCCGCCACGTTCTGCTCCTCGATCAGCTTGCGCGCGTTGTCGGCCGCCAGTTTGGGGTCGAACTTGTCGTCCAGCGAGCTGAGTTCGATTTTCTGTCCGTTCACGCCGCCCTTGGCGTTGACGGCGTCGATGTACAGCAGCGCGCCGTCGGTGGTTTCCTTCACCCCGGCGGCCACCTGGCCAGAGAAGCCCGCAGTCTGCCCGATCAGGATCTGGGCATGGCTGGTGGTACTCAACGAAAGGGCCAGGGCCAGAGCGGCCCACAGTGTTTGCCATGGCTTCATGACTGTCTCCTCTATGTCTTGTGGAGGAGGCAGTCTAAACGGATGCTTCTGCGCCATCCCGAGGATTCTTCCGAAGGGCGGGCTGATAGGCCGCGCCTTGTCCCGTGTCAAAAGCACCGCAGCGCATTCCGGGGGTAATCGGTGGCTGCGGGCAGGGTGGCCAGCGCATCCCTAGAATGTTTCGCCTCACACCCGAAAGACCGCCTCCATGACCCAGGGACTGATCCGAATCCGCGGCGCTCGCCAGCACAACCTCAAGAACCTGGATCTGGACATCCGCACTGGGGAGCTCACGGTGGTGACCGGGCCCAGCGGTTCGGGCAAGTCCAGCCTGGTGTTCGACACGCTGTATGCCGAGGGCCAGCGCCGTTACGTGGAGACTTTCAGCGCCTACGCGCGCCAGTTCCTCGACCGCATGGACAAGCCGGCGGTAGACAAGGTCGAAGGTGTGCCCCCGGCGATTGCCATCGACCAGACCAACCCCGTGCGCTCCAGCCGCTCCACCGTGGGCACGATGACGGAGCTGAACGACCACCTGAAGCTGCTGTTCGCGCGCGCGGGCCAGCTCTTTGACAAGCAGACAGCGCAGCCGGTGCGACATGACTCGCCAGAGACCATCTACGCCGAACTGGCTGCGCGTTGCGCTGCTGCCGGTGATCCACGCATCGTGCTGACTTTCCCGGTCGAGCTGCCCGGCGGCACGTCGGCCGAGCAGGTCGAGCAATGGCTGTCCGCCAGCGGCTTTACCAAGGTGCAGGCTGAGCGCGAAGTGGGCACACCCACGGGGCCGCGCAAGGTGCTGGATGTGGTGGCGGACCGGTTTCGGCTGGGCAATGTCGAAAAGGTGCGGGTGATTGAGGCCATCGAGGTCGCGCTCAAGCGCGGTACGGGGCGGCTCAACGTGTATCGGCTGGTGGATGAGAGTGAGCCCGAGTTGTGGAGGTTTTCGACCGGCCTGCACTGTCCCGACAGCGACCTGCGCTACAGCGACCCCATCCCGTCGGCCTTCTCGTTCAACTCCGCTGTGGGCGCGTGCGACAGCTGCCGGGGCTTTGGCCGCGTGATCGGTGTGGACTACGGCCTGGTCATCCCCAACGACAAGCTCACGCTGCGCGCGGGGGCCATCAAGACCATCCAGACCCCCGCGTGGAAAGAAGCACAGGACGACCTCATGCGCCACGCCGAGGCCGCAGGCATCCCGCGCGACACGCCCTGGTACAAGCTCACCGACGACCAGAAGAAATGGGTCATCGGCGGCGCGCCGGGCTACAAGGACGGGCAATGGAGCAAGGCGTGGTACGGCATCAAGCGTTTTTTTGAGTACCTCGAAAGCAAGGCCTACAAGATGCACATCCGCGTGCTCTTGTCCAAGTACCGCAGCTACACGCCGTGCCCCACCTGCGCAGGCGCGCGGCTCAAGACCGAAAGCCTGCTCTGGCGCATTGGCCGCAAGGAGGATGCTGACGCGGTGCTGGAGTCCGGCAAGCGGTTCCTGCCGGAAAGCGTTTTGTGGTCGCGCGAACAGCTCGAAGCGCTGCCCGGCCTGTGCCTTCACGACCTGATGCTGCTGCCCATTGACCGCCTGCGCCAGTTCTTTGCGCGCATGCAGTTGCCTGTGGGCGACGATGCCAAGGGCGGTGATGCGCAAGCGCTGAAGTTGCTGCATGAGGAAATCACCACGCGCCTCAAATACCTGTGCGATGTGGGCATCGGCTACCTCACGCTCGACCGGCAAAGCCGCACGCTCAGCGGTGGCGAGGTGCAGCGCATCAACCTCACGACCGCGCTGGGCACATCGCTCGTCAACACACTGTTCGTGCTGGACGAGCCCAGCATTGGCCTGCACCCGCGCGACATGCACCGCATCACCGAAGCCATGCTGCGCCTGCGCGATGCGGGCAACACCCTGGTGGTGGTGGAGCATGACCCGGCCGTGATGCTCGCGGCCGACCGCATGATTGACATGGGCCCCGGCCCAGGCCGCCTGGGCGGGCAGATCGTGTTTGACGGCACCACGGCCGACTTGCGCAATGCCGACACGCTGACCGGGGCCTACCTCGGCGGCCGCAAGCACGTGGGCTTTGGCTTCAAGCGCATGGTCACTGAAGCGACGCCACGCCTCATCCTGGAGGGCGCGCGGGAGCACAACCTGCAGAACGTGTCGGTCGAGTTCCCGCTGCAGCGGCTGGTGACTGTCACGGGTGTCAGCGGCTCGGGCAAGTCGAGCCTGATCCAGGACGTGCTGGCCCCGGCACTGCTGCGCCACTTTGGCAAGGCCACCGACGCGCCGGGTGCGCACGACCGCCTGCTGGGTGCCGACCATTTGTCGGATGTCGTGTTTGTCGACCAATCCCCCATCGGCAAGACGGCGCGCTCCAACCCCGTGAGCTACGTGGGCGCGTGGGACAGCATCCGCGAGCTGTTTGCCGTGGCGCCGCTGTCGCGCCAGCGCAGCTACACCGCCAGCAAATTCAGCTTCAACAGCGGCGACGGGCGCTGCCCCACCTGCGGCGGATCGGGCTTTGAGCATGTGGAGATGCAGTTCCTGTCGGACGTGTACCTGCGTTGCCCTGATTGCGACGGCAAGCGCTACCGGCCGGAGATCCTGGAAATCACTATCGAGCGCGGTGGGCGCAACCTCAACGTCGCCGACGCGCTGGCCCTCACCGTCGCCGAAGCGGCCGACCTGTTTGCGGGCGACCGCGACGTGATTCGCGCGCTGCAACCCATTGTGGACGTGGGGCTCGAATACGTGGCGCTGGGCCAGCCCGTGCCCACGCTCAGCGGCGGCGAGGCGCAGCGCCTGAAGCTCGCGGGTTTTCTGGCCGAGGCCGCACGCAGTGCGTCCAAATCGCGCCAGACCGTGGCCCGCAAAGGCACGCTGTTTCTGTTCGACGAGCCCACCACCGGCCTGCACTTTGATGACATTGCCAAGCTCATGCGCGCGCTGCGCAAGCTCATCGACGCGGGGCACTCGCTCATCGTCATCGAGCACAACCTGGATGTGATCCGCGCCAGCGACTGGCTTATCGACCTGGGGCCTGAAGGTGGCTATGCCGGCGGCCTGCTCGTGGCCGAAGGCACGCCCGAGGACGTGCGCGCACACGCCACCTCACACACCGGCCAGGCCCTCCGCGACTACGAACTCACACTGGGCGTGGGCGGGCATTCGGTGCACGAAAAAGCGGCTGCGCTACGAAAAAAAGAGCATGTAGTGCTGACTGGTAAAGCGCTAGAGGCCAAAAATGCCATACAAATCGTCAACGCCAAAGAACACAACCTCAAGAACCTGAGCGTGGACATTCCGCGTGGCAAGTTCAACGTGGTGACGGGCGTGAGCGGCTCGGGCAAGTCCACGCTGGCGTTCGACATCTTGTTCAACGAGGGGCAACGCCGTTACCTCGAATCGCTCAACGCCTACGCGCGTTCCATCGTGCAGCCCGCGGGCCGGCCCGAGGTGGATGCGGTGTACGGCATCCCGCCCACCGTGGCCATCGAGCAGCGCCTCTCGCGCGGCGGGCGCAAGTCCACCGTGGGTACCACCACCGAGGTGTGGCACTTCTTGCGCCTCTTGTACGTCAAGCTTGGCACGCAGCACTGCACCAAAGACGGCGCCGCCGTGCAGCCGCAAACGCCCGAAAGCATTGCCGCCCAGCTGCTCACGCAGTTCCGTGGCCACCACATCGGCTTGCTGGCCCCGCTGGTGATGAACCGCAAGGGCGTCTACACCGAGCTGGCCGACTGGGCGCGCCCGCGCGGACACACGCACTTGCGCGTGGACGGCAACTTCTTGCCCACCACCAATTTCCCGCGCATCGACCGGTTCAAGGAGCACACCATCGAGCTGCCGGTGGCCAGCCTCGACGTGTCGCCCGAGAACGAAGCGGCGCTGCGCAAGGCACTGGCCGATGCGCTCACGCACGGCAAGGGCGTGGTGCATGTTCTCTCAGGCATCACAGGCCTGCGCGAGGCCATGGAGGGCGGCCAGCCCACGGCGGGCATTGGCGCGCTGCAGGCGTTTTCCACCAAGCGCGCCTGCCCCGTGTGCGCCACCAGCTATGCCGAGCTGGACCCGCGCCTGTTCAGCTACAACAGCAAACACGGCTGGTGCCCCGACTGCGTGGGCACGGGCGTCAAGCTCACCAAAGACCAGCGCAAGGTGTTCGACGACTCGGTGCAGGACGACAAGGAAAAAGGCCGTGAGCAGACCTTTGCCGAGCCCGAAGTAGAAGACTTGGCCGACACGGCGTGCCCGAGTTGCAGCGGCACGCGTCTGAACGCCACGGCAAGAGCGGTCCGATTTGCGGGGGTCGGCATTACCGACATCGCCGCGCTGTCGGTCACCGACGTGCGCCGCTGGATTGAGACCCTGCGCATCGAAGGCGGCATGACCCAGCGCGAGGCTGATATTGCGCGCGACCTGGTGCCCGAGATACAAAGCCGGCTCGAATTCCTCGAAGAAGTGGGTCTGGGCTATCTCACCCTGGACCGGGGCGCGCCCACACTCAGCGGTGGCGAGGCCCAGCGCATTCGCCTGGCCGCGCAGCTGGGCAGCAACCTGCAGGGCGTGTGCTACGTGCTCGACGAGCCCACCATTGGCCTGCATGCGCGCGACAACCAGATTTTGCTCAACGCCCTGCACAAGCTCGGCGACAAGGGCAACACGCTGGTGGTGGTGGAGCACGACGAAGACACCATCCGCCGTGCCGACCACATCATCGACATTGGCCCCAGCGCGGGCAAACGCGGCGGGCGCCTGGTGGCGCAGGGCAGTGTGGCCGACATCACCGGCGCGGCCGACTCGCAAACCGGCCGCTACCTGCTGCACGCCATGAAGCACCCGCTGCAACTGCGCCGCAGCATGTCGGCCAGCGAAGTCAGCGCCGAGGCCACGGACGCTTTTGCCCGGGCCGAGGCCGCAGCGCCCACGGGCCGGCAAAGCGCCGCCGTCAAGAAGCGCGCCGCACAGGCTGCATCGCTGGCGGCCGACGCGCTGACTGAGGCCAAGGAGCGCGCCGCCATGCGCTGGCTCACCGTGCATGGCGCGCAGTTGCACAACCTGCAGAACGTGACCGCCACCGTGCCGCTGCACCGCCTGGTGGCAGTGACGGGGGTGAGCGGTTCGGGCAAATCCACGCTGGCGCGCGATGTGCTGCAGGCCAACGTGCAGGCCTGGGTGCAGCAGCGCAGTACCAAGGCTGGGCGCGATGCGATGGATGCGGGCAAGGCTCCGCCGCTGGTGGGTTGCACAGGCCTGTCGGGCTTCGAGAGCATCGACCGCGTGCTCGAAGTGGACCAGACGCCCATTGGCAAAACGCCGCGCTCATGTCCTGCCACCTACATCGGCTTTTGGGACACCATCCGCAAGCTGTTTGCCGAAACACTGGAGGCCAAGGCCCGTGGCTACGCGGCCGGGCGCTTCAGCTTCAACACCGGCGAAGGCCGCTGCCCCAGCTGCGAAGGCGCGGGGGTGCGCACCATCGAGATGAGCTTCTTGCCCGACGTGAAGGTGCCCTGCGAGACCTGCCACGGCGCGCGCTTCAACCCCGAAACACTGGCCGTGACCTGGCGGGGCAAGAGCATTGGCGATGTGCTGCAGATGGAGGTGGACGAGGCCGTGGGCTTCTTCGCCACCATGCCCAGCATTGCGCACCCGCTGCAGTTGCTGCAAGACGTGGGCCTCGGCTACCTCACACTGGGCCAGCCGTCGCCGACGCTGAGCGGTGGCGAGGCGCAGCGCATCAAGCTCGTGACCGAGCTGACCAAGGTGCGCGACGAGGTGGGCCGCCGTGGCCAGAAGGCGCCGCACACGCTGTACGTGCTGGACGAGCCCACGGTGGGCTTGCACATGGCCGATGTGGACAAGCTCATCCGCGTGCTGCACCGCCTGGTCGATGGTGGCCACAGCGTGATCGTGATCGAGCACGACCTCGATGTGATCGCCGAGGCCGACTGGATTCTGGACCTCGGCCCCGAGGGCGGCAACGCAGGCGGGCGCATCGTGGCCGCCGCAACCCCCGAGGCGGTGGTGGCGGCGGGCACGCACACCGGCAAGGCGCTGGCGGCGGTTCTGGCGCGCTGAGGCGCACCGCCGGTGTGAGGGCCGGGCAGGGGTTGGGGCCAGCGTGGTGGTTGGCGCACACCCTTGTCGGCCCCTGTCCTACGCAGCGCGCGGAACATGGCGCACGTTCCGCGCGGTATGGGCTTCCTACGATGGGTTTCAGGGGATTGGCTCCCCGCCTCCCATCCACCTTCAAGGACGCCCATCACCATGAAAACGCTTCAATTTCTCAAGACTTGCACCGCCCTCGCCGCCACCTCTGTTCTGCTGGTCGCCTGCGGTGGCGGCAATGATGACGACCCGTCGCCCAGCAACGAGCCTGGCGTGCTCACCGTCAGCAATGCGACCATCGACGGCCTGAACGGCGTGTACGGTAATGGCGCGTTGAATCTCACCAATGTGGACAAACAAAACCCCATCGGCTCGGTTCCCGAGTTGTGCGCCTTCCGGTTTGACGGCGCCAACAAGGTGGGTTCGTCGGCCACAGCCTTTGGCGATATTCGCTACCGCCCCGATGCCTCTGGCCTGCACCAGGCCTTCCTGACCTTTGACGGCAAGGAATACGGCAGCGGCGAGCCCACCGACACGGTGGTGGCGCGCGAGAGCGACCAGGTGCGTTTCACCGGCAAGCTGCTCACAGCCACCGATGGCTCCAACGCGACGTTGCGTGTGAGTGGCATCGTGCCGATGCGTCCCAATCGTCCGTCGGGCTGCTGACCTGGCCGCCTGAGTTCCTGCACCGCACAACGATCTCCCTCCACCGGTCCATCGACCGGTTTTTGCCCCAGCAGCTCTGGCCGCTTGGGGCATTTTTTTGCGCTGAGTGGCACAGCGGCACAATCGTCACCTGCCCGCGCACGTATAGCAACCACCCCCGCATGCCAGCCCCACCTTCTGCCAACCACACGGTCGTGTGGCTCCAGCCCGAGGCCCCGGCCAAGCCCGCCGAAGGTGCGCCCTGCAATGGCTGTGGCCTGTGCTGCCTGTCAGAGCCCTGCCCGCTGGGCGTGCTGGTGTCGCGGCGCCGAAAAGGCGCCTGCGCAGCCCTGCGGTGGAGCGATGCGGATGGGCGCTACTGGTGTGGCATGGTGGCCGACCCCGCCGGGGTGACCGGGATCACCCACCCCTGGGCAGTGCGTGCCCTGACGGCCCTGGCACGGCGTTGGATCGCATCGGGTGTTGGTTGCGATGCGCGCCTGGACGTACAGGCCGTGCCGCCTGTTGACCGCTGAGTTGATAGTTGAAAGTCGAAGCGGTTTGCTACTAATTTAATAGCTACTCAGGCATATGGATATCGCGCAGTGAGCCGATTTGTCTTGAATTTCACACCCCCGCGCCACGCCGGGCCAAGTGCACCCCCGCCAGCATGCAGCGCACCGATCCGCCCGCCAGCTCGATGGTCGGCACCGCCAGGGGCAGCAGGCGCGCGCTGCGTTCAATGGTGGCCCGCTGCGGCGGTGTGAGGCTGGCGGCAGCGCGCGCCGACAGGGCCAGTACCCGGCCCTGTGTGCCCGAAAGCTCCAGCGCGTTGCCCGCAAATTCTTCGATCTGGTGGGGGCTCAGGGCGATGACCTCGCGGCCTGTCTCGCGAAGGCGCTCGCACACCGCAGCACGGCGCGCAGGGTCGGTGATCATGTGAAAGCCTCCCAGCGCAAACGCGGTGCCGATGCAGAGCATCACGTTGGTGTGGTAGCAGGGCTGGCCCTCCTTGTCCGCCGTGGCAAAGACCATCGGCTCGTAGTTGAAGTGCGTGCAAAAGCGCTCCAGGGCCACGGGATCAGCGCGGTTCGATTGCGCGGTATACGCAATGCGGCCGATGTGGTCCAGCACCATGGCGCCCGTGCCTTCCAGAAACATGCCATCGGCCTCCAGGCCTGAGTAGTCGATCACGTCCTGCACACGGTATTCGGCCTTGAGCAACTCGATGACATCGCTGCGCCGTTCGCGTCGGCGGTTGGCGGCGTACATGGGGTAGATCGCGATGTGGCCGCCTGCATGGGTGGAGAACCAGTTGTTGGGGAACACGGCATCGGGCGTGTTGCGCTCTCCGGTGTCGTCAAACAGGTGCACCCGCACCCCCGCGTCCTGCAGGCTCGCCGCCACCGCGGTGACTTCGCCAAAGGCTCGGCGCGCGATGCCGTCGGCGGCATGTGGGGCAGTGCGCGCCTGAAAGGCGTTGTCGCCTGCGGTTTCGGGGTTGGGGTGAAAGTGGTGGGGGCGCACCATCACAACGGCGTTGGGGGCTTGGACTGAAGCAGGCATGGCGTGGGAGGTGTGGGAGGCGTGTGGGTCGGTGGAGTGGGGGTGTCCTCGGAATTTTCTGGGCAGGCCACGCTAGCGTATAGCTCAAAAATTGATCAAAATGTTTGAAAAATTGGCGATATGCTAGATCTAAAACCCACTATGACCAAACTCGACGACACCGACCGCGAAATCATCAGCATCCTGCGCGCCGATGCGCGCACGCCCGTGGCCACGCTGGCGCAGAAGCTGCGCGTGTCGCGCGGCACCGTGCAAAACCGCCTGCACAAGATGGAAGAGAGCGGCGTCATCACTGGCTACACCGTGCGCCTGCGACCCGACTCGGAGCCCCAGCGCATCCGTGCGTGGATGAGCATTGCGGTCGACGGCAATGCCGCCCCCGCCGTCATCCACGCACTGCGCGGCGAGCCCACCGTGGGCACACTGCACACCACCAACGGCCGCTGGGACATCGTGGCCGAGGTCCGTGCCGAGAGCCTGGAGGCCTTCGATGCCGCTCTGGGCCGCATCCGCCTCACGCCGGGCATTGCCAACACCGAAACCAGCATCCTGTTGTCAACCTACAAAGCCTGACGCTGGCCTGCTCATCCCCACCCAGGCCCTGGCACCTGAGCGACAACGGCTAGGGATGCCCTGCATGACCCTCGCGAGTCGGTGGTGGTGCGGATCGGGATGGGCCGCAAGGCGCAGAACGCAAAACGCAGCAATAGCGGTAGCTATGGCGAGTATTTGCAACACGGCAGACCGCCCCGGGCCGCAGATGCACACGGCACGCTGATTCGTGAAGAGGATCCCTAGGGGGTTTCCGCATGCCCGAGCGGCGGCGGCTGCAGTCCAATAGCGAAGTCTTTGTTGATGTTTTTTCAGGAGCCCCGCCATGCAACGTCGCCAGATCATCCAATGGGGAGCCGCCAGCCTCGCCGCCCCCGCATTTGCGGCGCAGGCCCAGAGCTTTCCCAGCAAACCCATCAAGCTGGTGATCGCCTTCCCGGCAGGCGGCCCCACCGATATCACCATGCGTTCGCTGGCTGACAATGCCAGCAAGATCCTGGGCCAGCCCGTGATCGTGGAGAACAAGCCCGGAGCGGGTGGCACGCTGCCTGCACAGCAGCTGCAAAGCACGGCGGCCGACGGCTACACCGTGGCGCAGATTCCGCTGGGCGTGTTCCGACTGCCCTACACCACCAAGATCAACTGGGACCCGGTCAAGGACATCAGCTACGTGCTCAATGTCACCGGCTACGCATTTGGCCTGGTGGTGCCGGCCGACTCGCCGCTCAAGACCTGGACGCACTTCGTGGCCTGGGCCAAGGCCAACCCCGGCAAGCTGAGCTACGGCTCCACGGGCACCATGACCAGCCCGCACCTGACCATGGAGTTGATCGCGCAGCAACTGGGGCTGGAGTTGCTGCACGTGCCCTACAAGGGCAGCGCCGACCTGATGCAGTCCATCCTGGGCGGGCAGATCATGGCGGCGGCCGACTCCACAGGCTTTGCCCCGCAGGTCGAGGCTGGCAAGCTGCGCGTGCTCAACACCTGGGGCGCCGAGCGCCTGGCCAAGTTCCCGGATGCACCCACGCTCAAGGAGCTGGGCCTGAACCTGGTGCAAAACTCGCCCTTTGGCATCGGCGCGCCCAAGGGCACGCCCGATGCGGTCGTCAAGCGCCTGCACGATGCCTTCAAGCAGGCCATGGAGCAAGAGAGCTACCGCACGGCCCTGGGGCGCTACGACATGGTGCCGATGTACATGAGCACCGCCGCGTACAAGAAGTTTGCCCAGGAAACCTTCACGCGTGAAAAAGCGCTGGTGGAGAAGCTGGGCCTTGCCAAGCCCGCGTGATGCAACACCTCCCCTGAGGCGCTGCGCGCCTTCCTCCTTTCCTTTGAGGGAGGGGAGCGCCCCCAGCTCGGCGGGGCGGCCCGGCCCGCCCCGGCCCTTGTGCGGGGACGCTGCTCTGGGGCGCGCCTGTATCGAGCGCTACCGGTCAATGAGACCCGGTCGCTGAAAGAGGGCGAGTGCGTTCCGTGTGATGATCCGTTCCAACATTGAACGGAACACCGCGAGCACCTATGGCATCCCCCTCCGACAGCATCAGCATGGCCCTGTTTTGCGACTTTGAAAACGTCGCCCTGGGCGTGCGCGATGCGCAATACGAAAAGTTCGACATCAAGCCCATCCTGGAGCGCCTGCTGCTCAAGGGCTCCATCGTGGTCAAAAAAGCCTATTGCGACTGGGAGCGCTACAAGGGCTTCAAGGCCACCATGCACGAGGCGAATTTCGAGCTCATCGAAATCCCCCATGTGCGCCAATCGGGCAAGAATTCGGCCGACATCCGCCTGGTGGTGGATGCGCTGGACCTTTGCTACACCAAGTCGCACGTCAACACCTTCGTCATCATCAGCGGTGATTCGGATTTTTCGCCGCTCGTGTCCAAGCTGCGCGAGAACAACAAGCAGGTGATCGGCGTGGGCGTGAAGCAGTCCACCTCCGACCTGCTGATCGCCAACTGCGACGAGTTCATCTTTTATGACGATCTGGTGCGCGAAAACCAGCGCGCCCAGGCCCGCCGCCAGAACCCTGGCAGCAACCCGCCACCGGCTGTCCGCCGCAGCCCCGAAGAAGAGCGCAGCCGCAAGGAAACCCAGGACGAGCGCCGCACGCAGGGTGTGGAACTGGCGGTGGAAACCTTTGAGGCCCTGCTGGCCGAGCGCGGCGACACCGGCAAGATCTGGGCCTCGGTGCTCAAGGAGGCCATCAAGCGCCGCAAGCCTGATTTCAGCGAAGGCCGCTACGGTTTTCGCACCTTCGGCAACTTGCTGGAAGAAGCGCAGGCGCGCGGGCTGCTGGAGTTTGGGCGCGATGAAAAATCAGGGGCGTATGTGTACCGCAGCCATGGCCAGCCCAGCGCAACAGCGGCGCCCGCACGGCCCGATGGGGGCGGCGAGCGCGCCAGCCAGGGCGGGGCCATGCGGCACGACTTCCATGCGGTGGCGACGGCGCCGGACCTGCGTTCCGACAGTGGCGAAGGGCAGGGCCCCGCGGGGCGGACCCGAGGGCGCCGCAGCGAGGCCGCAGACCGCGCAGAGGTGCGCCCCACCGCGCGCAACGAGTCCCGCAACGACGCGCACCATGAGCCACAGGATTTGGAGCCGACCGATGCTCCGTCGGAGCGCCCGGCCAGCCGCTATTTCAGCCAGCCCGTGGCCCCCGAGGCCGGGTCCTTGGAGCCCGTGTTCGGTGGAGACGTTGAGCAGGATGGGCGCTCGGAGGCGCTGGAAGGCTCCGAGGCTTCGGCAGAGCAGATGCCTCTTGAGAACGATGGGGCCGAGGCCAACACCGCCCCTCGCCGCAGCGGCGCGCGCAGGGGGAATGGTGCCAGGCCGGCACCCAGCTCTACCAAGGCGGCTGCCACGCCCCGTGCGCGCGGGGCACGTGCCGTGGCGGATGCAGTCGATACGGGCGATGCCGCTGGTGCGCCACTGCCTGCAACGGCCCCGCCAGAGCTATCTCCCCCCGGTGCGGAGGGCGCAGCGCCCGCCAATGCGCCGGCTGCACGCCCGCGCAGCCGGGCCCGCAGACCGGCTGCCGAGTAACCCGCACCGTGCTTTGCGACGGGTTGGCGGGGCGTGGTGGGCGCCACCCTCCGCAATGCACGTCAGAGTGCTGTGTGCTATAAAAATAGTAGCTGCTGGTGCTTTGGCATAAAGCACCAGAGCACGTTTTTACTCAAAATCTGCCAGGTGAAGCGCTTTCGGGGCCTGCCGCCCCGCGCCCTAACGGTCTGCCAGAATGGCGCGCGCCACCTCGGCAAACCCCGCACCGCGCTCGCCCTGGGTCACATAGCGCGGCAGGTGCTGCAATTGCGGCACAAAGCGCGCGATGTTGGCCACGCCCACGCTGTGGGTGAAGTGCTCGAACATTGCCTGGTCGTTGCCCGAATCGCCCACAAACACCCAGCGGTCCAGCTCCTGCGCCAGGTCGCGGCCCAGCAGCTCGCGCACGATCCAGTTCGCACCCTGCCATTTGTTGAAATCGCCAAAGCAGCCGTGGATGTGGATGCTGCTCACGGTGGTCTGCATGCCCGCCTGCTGCAGCACGGCCAGCACCTTCTGCACGGTGTCGGGCGTGTGTCTGGCGAACTCGGCGTAATCGAAGGCGATGTCCGTCTCTCGCCCGGCACTGTCGCGGCTCAGGTCCACGCCTGGCACCTTGGCCGCCACCAAGGCGGCGATGTCGCGCATGCGGGCCTGGTTGGCTCTGCGGGTTGCGGTGTCTTGCTGGTAGAGCTTGGTCAGCGGTTGCAAAGGGCTGTGGCCGGGGCCGGGCACAAACGCCACGGCACCGTTTTCTGCCACCATCGCGTCAACGGGCCACGCAGCACCCGGGCTTGCAGCCATGAAGGGCTCGCACCAGCCAATCGGCCGCCCGGTGATGGGAATGACCACCAGGCCCGCCGCCTTCAGGTCGGCCAGCGCCCGCAGCGCGTCGGGCATGATGGCGCCTTCGGAGGTCAGGGTGTCGTCGATGTCGGTGAATATTCCCGTGATAGTGGAGCGGGCGGCCGAATTCCAGTGAGACAGGGGCAGCATGTGGCAGGTGCAGGACGTGTTCTGGCCCGATGATCAGCGCGCAGCTTGCAGGAGGGGCCTCTCGATGCAGCGGAACCACAGCATGCTGATGACAACAATTGCAACGGGAAGACCGAGCAGGAAGAAGAGCAATGATTGCGGTTCCGAAATACCAAGGGACATGCGCATTCGACCGCTGGCATCGAGCAGGAAGGTGTGAAGCAGATACAAGCTGTAGGAAGCATCGCCCACCGCGACCAGCCAGGTGGGCGGTGAAAACCTGGTTTGCTCAAGGCACAGGGCAATGACTAGAGTGGCAAGGCCCACCACCCCGAAGCTCGCCGCCCGCATGACTTCGACACGATCAAAAAACGGCGACATGGAACCTACCGCAAAGCCCGAGGCTATCAGCAGGACGCACAGCGGGATGGTGGTTTGATGTGTTCGAAAGATTGGAGCGCGTCTGTCATAGGCGTGGGCGACCAGTGCTCCTGCCAGGAACTCCAGCCCCAGTCCGGTGAGCCCATACCGTAGCGGTTGGTTGCCTTCAAACACACGTTGCGGGTCGATGGTGACCCATGCGATGCCCCAGGCCGCAAGTACCAGCATTATCAAGACGATGGCTTTGATCCGATATCGCGGCGGAACGACTGCAATGGGAATGATCCACAGGTAGAAGTAGATTTCCATCGTCAGCGACCATGCTGGAGGCAGCCAGTTGTCCCAAATGTTGGGGTACAGCAGCAGTGTGCTGAAAATTATCTTCTGCAGTGGTGGCAGGCCTTCCTGGTATACCCAAACCGTCGTCAATGCGATGAGCAGCAGGACGGGCCAATAACCCATATAGATACGTCGCAACCGCTTCATCGCGAAAGATTTTATGCCGCACGCAGGAATGGTGCGCAGTGCCGAGCGGTAGACCACGAAGCCGCTGAGTGTGAAAAAAATGTCTACCCCTGAGAACCCCAGCGTGTGATCGTGCTAGTTGCTGACAATATCGGCGACAGATTCCAATGAGGGTGCATGTGGAAGAAGAGCACCATCAGCGCCGCGATGCCGCGCAGGGCTTGGATCCAGTGCAGGTCGGTTTTGACAGTGGTATTAGTCCTCATCGGATAACTCTGGACTGAGAGCCTCGCGCGGTACGTTGCTTACGTCATAGTGCAAAAAGGCAATCAAAAACTGAATGCCGATAATGAGTGGCAGCGCGGCGAACATCACCGTTCCGCTAGAAGCAGGAAGTCCGGTGGCCATGCCGTGGAGCCAATGAAAGCCACCGAAGGTGATGCCTATTAGGCACAACAACGCGCCTAGCACGCTGTACAGACTACCGATATTGAAATCCCGCAGTAGATACAGGTACACGTAGCGCTTGATCAGCCGAGAAATATGCTTGTGCAAAAATTCAGGCAGTATCTTGGAGATTTTTAGATTCGACTCTTCGGATGCATAGACTGAATCCATGGGAACGTCGTGTACGACCGCTCGAATGGTATTCAAGTGGTAGAGCATATCTGTTTCAAAAAAATACCGACGCTCCAGTTTCGCAAGCGGTAGTTGGCGTAACACCGCGGTATGAATAGCGGTGTAGCCATTGGTCGGATCCATTGAAGACCAATAGCCGCAACTGAACTTGGTCATCAGAGATAGCACCGCGTTGCCAAACAGCCGCACTGAAGGCATGCCGCGCAGGGATTCGGGCCGATAGAAGCGATTGCCCTTTGTGTAGTCGGCTTGCCTGCGTATGATGGGTCGTACGAACAGCGGGAGCAGTGCTGGGTTCATTTGTCCATCACCGTCAATCTTGACTACGATGTCCATCCCATCGACGATAGCGGCTTCGTAGGCCGTTACTACGGCCCCGCCTACGCCCCGGTTCTCGAGGTTGTAAAGTACGCGGACGCGAGGATCCGAGTTGTGCTCTTCAATAAAGCGGCCGCTGCCGTCAGGGCAAGCGTCGTCTACAGCGTAGATGACTTTCACTTCGGGCCCAATGGCGGAGATGACCCCGAGGACATGCTGCAATACCTTGTAGCAGGGGATGGCGACAGCAATGCGCATTTTCGTTTTCTTAGCTGGTGGATGCCAACGCCACGCCTGCCATGATCAGCGCACCGCCAGCCAGCGTGCGCCAATGCAGAGGCTCGCCAAGGAATATCCAGGCCAGCGTTGGGACGATGAAGAATGCCAGGCCCATGAAGGGGTAGGCAAGATGCAGGGGCACATTGCGCAGAATCCATACCCAGCCCAGCGTTGTGAGGCCGTATAGAGCCAGCGACGCGATGAGCCAGCCATTGAAGACAAACGCCTGCCATGTCAACTGTGCTGAGAACGCTCCGGCCGCTTTCTTGAACAGGATTTGCCCAACGCTGATTGACAGCACGCAGAGCAGCGTGAGCGCTATGGTGACGTTAGGCATTTTCTTGTTCCGATGACCTGCAAAGGATGGGAAGCAGAACCAGCGGTGCAGTGAAAAACGCCAGAAGGTACCGGTATTCCCCCGCGATCGAAAAAATGAAAACTGCGGCCAGTTGCAGGGCATACGTTCCTGCAATCAGTGCAACGACCTTGTCGCGTTGCTTCATCGTGCGGCGAAGCGCTACCGCCAACAATACGAGCCCGCCCCAGGGTGCCCACAGGATTGCGCGATGCTGGATGGAAAAGTCATACCAAGCATGGAGATGCTTGCGCAGCGAGAACTTCAAGGGCTGGACACTGGATATGGATTTGGTGAACGGCAGTATCTTGCTGGTCTCGGGGGGCCGGGGATGCCGCCATTGGCCATCGCCGCGTACAGGAAGATATTGACACGGCTGGCCATGAAGGCGGGGAAGTTGTGCCACAGGTTGTATTTGAAGAACTCCTTGAGGATGGTTCTTTTGGATTGGTCTGAAAGCGACATAAGAGCGGGGCCCATTGGAAAGAAGATCAATGGGTCCCAGTAGTAGTGGTCGTGGAACTCGCGGATCTTGTCCAGCGATTGGCCCGTAGAGGTTAGCGCATCGACCGTTTTGGCTGTGACGCGCGGTTGGTTGTGTTCCCACAGTCCCATAGGCCGGTGCTCGAGGAAACCCACCGTTTCATACAGTGCGAGCGGGAATACCGAACCGATAGGGTTCTTGTACTTGTAGATGAACTGGCTGCCAAAGCCTACGATAAGCCAAGGGACGATGACCAAGCTCACGCGGATTCTGTGGGGCTTGGACAGTACCCAAGTCAATGCCGCAAGCGGTATTAGATTCAACAGGCCGTTGGGCCGTCCGAAGATCGCAAACGGTATGGTGACGAAGAAAATCAGCAACGACGGTAGGTCAACGCTGCGGTTGCGGATACTCCGCCACACTTCGAACATCATGCCGCTGAGCGCAATCGCATAGATACCGTCCGAGTAGAAGCTGCTGGAGTAATACACGACGCTGGGCGCCAGTGCGACAAAGATTAGGCAGTAGGCAAAGCTCTTCCACATGCGGCGCGCCAGCATCCAGGCCAGGATGCGCGCGCACACTGCTGCACAAATCAGCATCTGCAAAGCGATCGGAACCTCGACCCGCCCTGTTGCGCCGTAGGTGAGCAGCGCATAGAGATACCAGAATGCTGGCTTGTTGGCTTGGTGCACGCGATCGGTGTCGACCTCCAGCATGATGGCAAGACTGTCTTGCCCCAGAATTCCGGGCCAGGAGGCGACGAGCCAGGCCGCATACACGACGCCAATGAACCCCAAGACGATGGCGAAGTACTGCAGTTCGCTCAGCGCCAGAAAGCGGGTTTTGACGGCGCGTACGGCAGACGCGCCAAACCACGCCTCCGAGGATGACGGTTTGAATCTCAAAGCTTGCTTTTCCACCAGATGCCAGCTGGCGTAGGCAAGCGCCACGGTTACGGCCAGCGATATGAAGAGCGTCCCTGCGAATCCCAGCTGGGGCCAGCCATACTGAATGACGCTTTGCTGGATGGGAAATGCGAACAGATAAATGCCATAGGAAGGATCTCCCCACCGGCCAGCGCGCCGGATGTATGCCGTGGTTTGCGTTCCGGCATAAATGATGAAAAACGGTAGCCCCAGCAGCAACGCGCTATGCCGCCAGCCCCCCATCCACACTGCGGCGGTTGCAAGAGCGATGGCTCCGCCCCACAGCACTGGCCGACGGCGCCAGTACGGCTCCAAGGTGTAGAGCGCGGCGCCGGTCAGAAAGAACGCGCTCAGTTCGCGGCCGTGGTGAACCGTGCCGGTCACGTCGGGATTGCTGCGGGCGAGAAACCATCCGATCAGAACCGCAATGCTCAAAAGCAGTACGGGCCGGTACTTGAGCAGACCAATCAAACCCGCCAAGCCCAGTGCAATGTAGCAGCGTACTTCGATGGGAATGGTCCACAGCGACCCATTCACGCCGAGGCGATAGGGGTTGTTCTCAAACACCCCGGGCAGCACGAAATGGATCTTCATCCCCAGCGCCTGCAGGTAGTTAGCCGTTGCGCGGTGTGTCAGGTACTCCTTCAGCGGAAGTTGCGTGACCCAGGCGCCCAAGACATAGGCGGTCAATACCACTGCGACGGTGAGGGCAGGCCAGATGCGCAAAAAACGCCGAAGCCCGAACCGCCAGAGGTTCGGATCCCTCTGCCAACTGGCATTCACTAGATACCCGCTTAGTATGAAGAAGATGGTGACTGCCAGCCCGCCCAGGCTGTAGATGCCGAAGAAAGACGGCTCCATCTGGCCCGTGAGCGCGAAGTGGTGGCTGTACAGCACCATCGTCGCGGCCACGATGCGGATCGCGTCGAAGTTGTTACCCGGGTGGGTGGCTGGGGATGGCACCCTTGTGTGGGCCTGCACGGAACTCGGGGCGCTCATGCGCTGGCCTGCAACGCCAACCCCGCATGCTCCCGCAGCGGATGGAAGTGGATCTTGGGAAACCGCTCCTGCGCCAGCCGCACGTCATACGGCGACGTGCACAAATACGCCAAGGTGTCCGCCGCGTCGTGCGCCAGGCGCAGTGGGTACGCATCCGTGAACGCACGCAAGTCGGCCGCGTTGTCCGCAGTGATCCAGCGTGCGCCGGTGTACTGGCAGCCTTCCAGGCGGATGTCGGCGTCGTACTCGGCCTTCAGGCGGTGCTGCACCACTTCGAACTGCAACTGGCCCACGGCGCCCAGCAGCATGTTGCCGCCAGCGTCGGGCTTGAAGACCTGGATCGCGCCCTCTTCGCCCAGCTGGGCCAGCCCTTGCTGGAGCTGCTTTGTGCGCAGCGGGTTCTTGAGCACCACGGTCATGAACATCTCGGGGGCAAAGAACGGCAGGCCCGTGAATTGCAAACTGGCGCCGTCGGTAATGGTGTCACCCAACTGCACGCCGCCGTGGGTGGTGAAGCCGATGATGTCACCCGCGTAGGCTTCTTCTACCGCCTCGCGACGCTGGGACATGAAGGTGACCACGCTGGTGGGGCGCAGTTCCTTGGCGGTGCGCTGCACTTTGAGCTTCATGCCGGGCATGTATTTGCCCGAGGCCACGCGCACGAAGGCGATGCGGTCGCGGTGGTTGGCGTCCATGTTGGCCTGCACCTTGAACACGACGCCCGAAAAGCCCTCGTCTTCAGGCTGGATGGTCTTGACCACGGGCTGCTTGTTCACCTGCAGCGTGCTGATGCGGGGGCCTGGCGGGGGCGACATGTCCACCACAGCGTCCAGCACTTCCATCACACCGAAGTTGTTCACACCGGAGCCAAAGAACACGGGAGTGAGCTTGCCTGCCAAAAATTCTTCGTGATCCCACGCGGCAGATGCGCCAACGGCCAGTTCCATGCTCTCCAGCGCATCGTCAAAGCTTTGGCCGAAGCGCTTGCGCAGTCGGTCTGAATCGGTCAGCGGCACCACCTCAAAGTCTTTGGGGCCCCGATCGCTGCCGGGGGTGAACACCGTCATGCTCTGCGTGCGCAGGTTGATGATTCCGCCGAAGCTTTTGCCCTGGCCCACGGGCCAGGTGATGGGGCAGCAGGGCATGCCCAGCTCGCGCTCCACCTCATCGAGGATGTCCAGCGGGTCGCGCACCTCGCGGTCCATCTTGTTGACGAAGGTGATGATGGGCGTGTCACGCTGGCGGCAGACCTCGATCAGGCGGCGGGTTTGCGCTTCTACGCCGTTGGCCGCGTCGATCACCATGAGTGCCGAGTCCACCGCGGTCAGCACGCGGTAGGTGTCTTCGCTGAAGTCCTTGTGGCCAGGGGTATCCAACAGGTTGACCACATGGTCGCGGTATTCCATCTGCATCACGCTGGAGGCCACCGAGATGCCACGCTGCTTCTCGATCTCCATCCAGTCGGACGTAGCATGGCGGCTTGCTTTGCGGCCCTTGACGGCGCCAGCGATCTGGATAGCGCCCGAGAACAGCAGCAGTTTTTCCGTCAGCGTCGTTTTACCGGCGTCGGGGTGGGAAATGATGGCAAAGGTGCGGCGGCGCCGGGTTTCTGAGGCGTAGGACACAGGGGGTGGTTCCAGATGGGGGTCAGGGCGCGCTGCGGCAGGGTTCTGCGGCAGTCAGCGCGGCAGGCGCAGCGGCGCCCGAAAGCGGCGATTTTACCGGCGCCCGCTGCGAACCCCTTGTAGCCCCTTTTTCTTTTTGCCCCGGTTCCCGCTCAGCCGACTCGCGCCTGCTCCTGCGCATGCCGGGCATACATCTTCTGCATGCCGCCCAGCCAGCGGTCGTAGTCCTGGCCCTTGTTGCGGAAGTACTGCGCCACCTCGGGATGGGGCAGTACCAGAAAGCGCCCGTCCTGCATGGCCTGCAGCACATCACCCGCCACCTGCTCGGGTGGCAGGATGCCGTCGTGGGATGCCGAGCCACCGTCGCCCGTGACCATGGCGGTCTGCACCGACTGGGGGCACAGGCAGGCGACGCCCACGCCACGGCGGCCATAGGCGATGCGCAGCCACTCGGCAAAGGCCACGGCGGCATGCTTGGTGACGGCATAGGGCGCCGACTCCACGATGGTCAGCAGCCCGGCGGCCGAGGCCGTGACCAGGAAGAAGCCCTCGCCGCGCGCCACCATCTCAGGCACCACGGCGCGCGCAGCCCAGACATGGGCCATTCCGTGGATGTTCCACATGGCCTCCCACAGCGGGTCTTCCAACTCAATGCCACCGGGGCGGCCCAAGATGCCGGCGTTGGAGATATAGGCGTCCACGCGGCCGTAGCGCTCGCGCGTGGTGGCCACCAGGGCCTTGATGTCGGCTTCGCGCGAAACGTCGCAGCGCAGAGCCAGGCCACCGATCTCGTCGGCCACGGCCTGGGCGGCTTCCAGGTGCAGGTCGGCCACGACCACGGCATGGGCGCCCTCCTGTGCGAAGCGCCGTGCGATGCTGCGGCCTATGCCGCTGGCGCCGCCGGTGACGATGATGACCTTGTCCTGGGGGTCCATGGTGTGCTCCTTGATGGGTCTTTTGACGGATCGCCAGTGTCGGGGGCTCCGCAGCGCAAGGCAGCCGCGCAGGTGACATGTTTGCGGCCTGATGGGTTGTGGGGTGCTGCGGCCCCACCGTTTGCCAGGGATGTTTCACCGCCGCGCACTTGCTTTTATAATGCGCCGATCCGAGGAGCGTTGCAGCGTCCCCATTTCTGGCGGGGCGTGAGGCTCGGAGTCATCTAGCAACGACGCTCATCCACTTCTCGTGTGGTGAGCTTTTTCACTCCCGCGACCAGTGGTTTTTCAAACATGCTTTGGAGCACACCCTCATGAACGCACGCGTCAACGCCCCGGTCAACACCGACTGCATCATTGCCGACATCGGCCTGGCCGCCTGGGGCCGCAAGGAAATCCGCATCGCCGAAACGGAGATGCCCGGCCTGATGGCCATTCGCGAGGAATTCGCTGCCAAGCAGGCGCTCAAGGGCGCCCGCATCACTGGCAGCCTGCACATGACCATCCAGACGGCGGTGCTGATCGAGACCCTGCAAGCCCTGGGTGCCGAGGTGCGCTGGGCTTCTTGCAACATCTTCTCCACGCAAGACCACGCTGCCGCTGCGATCGCCGCTGCCGGCACGCCCGTGTTCGCTATCAAGGGCGAAACCCTGACCGAATACTGGGATTACACCCACCGCATTTTTGACTTCGGCCCCGCAGGCAGCGAAGGCGAAGGCCCCAACCTGATCCTGGATGATGGCGGCGACGCCACGCTTCTGATGCACCTGGGCAAGCGCGCCGAAAAGGACGCCTCCCTGATCGCCAACCCCACCAGCGAAGAAGAAACCTGCCTGTTCGCCTCCATCAAGGCCAAGCTGGCCGTGGACCCGACCTGGTACAGCCGCAAGAGCGCCCAGATCATCGGCGTGACCGAAGAGACCACGACAGGCGTGCATCGTCTGAAGGAAATGTCGGCCAAGGGCTCGCTGATGTTCCGCGCGATCAACGTGAACGATTCGGTGACCAAGAGCAAGTTCGACAACCTGTACGGTTGCCGTGAATCGCTGGTGGATGGCATCAAGCGCGCCACCGATGTGATGATTGCGGGCAAGGTGGCTTGCGTGGCCGGCTACGGCGACGTGGGCAAGGGCAGTGCCCAGGCCCTGCGTGCCCTGTCTGCCCAAGTGTGGGTGACCGAGATCGACCCCATCAACGCCCTGCAGGCCGCGATGGAGGGCTACAAGGTCGTGACCATGGAATACGCCGCCGACAAGGCCGACATCTTCGTGACCACCACCGGCAACAAGGATGTGATCACCCACGACCACATGAAGGCCATGAAGGACCAGGCCATCGTCTGCAACATCGGCCACTTCGACAACGAGATCCAGGTCGCGTCGCTCGAACAGTACGAGTGGGAAGAGATCAAGCCCCAGGTGGACCACGTGATCTTCCCGGACGGCAAGCGCATCATCCTGCTGGCCAAGGGCCGTCTGGTGAATCTGGGCTGTGGCACCGGCCACCCCAGCTTCGTGATGTCGTCGAGCTTTGCCAACCAGACCATTGCCCAGATTGAGTTGTTCACGCACAGCGACTTCTACGAAAACGGCAAGGTCTACGTGCTGCCCAAGCACCTGGACGAAAAGGTGGCGCGTCTGCACCTGAAGAAGGTCGGCGCGATGCTGACCGAGTTGAGTGACGAACAAGCCGCCTACATCGGCGTGCCCAAGCAAGGCCCTTACAAGCCTGATACCTACCGGTATTGATGTCCATGGAGCGGTCGTGTGCCGCTCCCTGTCGAGGGGCCACCCGTGGATCGGCAACGCCCGGTTTGCCGGTGGCGCTGGCTTTTGTGGTGCGCCCGTTGCATGCACGTGGGAGTCGCCGCGGGGTTACTCCTGAAACAATAGCTGTTAGCGCTTTATGTATAAGCGCTAGAGGCTGTTTTCATTCAAAAAGGATGGCGCATGCGCGCAGATGTTTTTTTGGTAGAGGCTGGTCATGCGACCACCCGCTCGCAAGCGCAGCGGCTCATTGCGGCAGGCGTGCAATGGCGACTGTCGCCTTTGTCCCCCTGGCAGAAGGTGTCCAAGAACGGCGACGATATTCCGTCCATCGCTGAGGTTCATCTGCTGGATGACGCTGAGGCCAAATACATTTCGCGCGGGGGGCTCAAGCTCGAAGGGGCTTTGCAAGTGGCTCGCGTACCGGTGAAGGGGTTGCGTTGCCTCGACGTGGGGCAGAGTACCGGTGGCTTCACGGATTGCCTGTTGCAACAGGGCGCGGCCCAGGTCATTGGCGTGGACGTGGGGCACAACCAGTTGCATGAGCGGATGCGCAGCGATCTGCGGGTGATCTGCGTGGAGGGCATGAACGCACGCTCCCTGACGCCGCAGGCACTGCAGGACGCCTGTGAACTGTCCCTGTCCGAAGTCATCGAGACCGAAGAGGACAACGAGACCCAGCCCGAGGCACCCTACAGCTGGATGCGCAATGGTGGGCAGGTGGACGAGGAGTACGACGACAGCAACGACGCCAAGGACAAGGACATCGAAAACTTCAAGTCCGAGCGCGCAGCCAGGGCCAAGGCGCGCGAGCAAGGCACGCTGCCGGTAGAGCGCCGCCGCCGACCCGAATGCGCCGATGCCGACATCACGCCAGTGTTTGATGTGGTGACGGGAGACCTGTCGTTCATCTCGCTCACTCTGGTCTTGCCCGCGCTGGTGCCCTTGTTGGCGCCGTCCGGTGACCTCCTCATGCTGGTCAAGCCGCAGTTCGAGCTGCAACCCGGGCAGGTGGGCAAGGGCGGCATCGTGCGCGACGAGTCTTTGTATGCGGTGGTAGAAAAGCGCATCCGCGACTGCTGTGCCGAGCTGGGCTTGGCCGTGGTGGAGTGGTTTGAGAGCCCCATCCAGGGGGGCGATGGCAACCGTGAATTCTTTATCCATGCAAGGAGCGCCGCATGAATGCCGCCAACGCACAGGGCACCGGATTTCCGGTGAGTTTTGAGTTTTTCCCGCCGAAGACGCCGGAAGGTGCCGACAAGCTGCGTGTGGCACGGCAACAGCTGTATGCGTTGCACCCTGATTTTTGCTCCGTGACATATGGTGCCGGTGGTTCCACGCAGGAGGGCACCTTTGGTACCGTGCGTGAAATCCTGGCAGAAGGCGTGGGGGCGGCCTCGCATTTTTCCTGCATCGGCGCCACGCGGCAGTCCGTGCGCGAGCAGTTGGCAACGCTCAAGGCCATGGGCGTCAAGCGCCTGGTGGCATTGCGCGGCGACCTTCCCAGTGGCTACGGAGCGGGCGGGGAGTTTCAGTACGCCAGCGACCTGGTGGCCTTTATCCGTGCAGAGACGGGACGCGACTTCCATATCGAGGTGGCGGCTTACCCGGAGGTGCACCCTCAAGCCAAGTCGCCCGAGTCCGACCTGAAAGCCTATGTGGCCAAGGTGCAGGCGGGTGCTGACTCGGCCATTACCCAGTATTTCTACAACAGCGACGCGTATTTCCGCTTTGTTGAAGATGCCCAGCGGCTCGGCGCCGGCGTGCCCGTGGTGCCGGGCATCATGCCCATCGGCAGTTCCACGCAGCTGATGCGTTTTTCGGATGCCTGTGGTGCCGAGATCCCCCGCTGGATTCGCCTGCGCCTGCAGGCGTTTGGTGACGACACGGCCAGCATCAAGGCGTTTGGCCTGGATGTGGTCACCGACTTGTGTGACCAGTTGCGCAGCGCGGGCGTACCAGCCCTGCATTTCTACACGATGAACCAAAGCACCGCGACGCTGGAGATCTGTCGCCGGCTGGGGATTTGATGGGGGCATTGGGCCTGCCAACGCTGGCATGCCGTGGGGAGGCTCTGTATGGGCTGGCGCGGTGTGTGGCGGTGGTGTGGCTGCTGGGTGGCGCTCCGGTTTCGGCGCGCTCGCAAGGGTTGTTGGCAGAGCCTGAGGCGCTGGTGCCCCATTTGTTGACCGTCCCGGGGGAGGCGATGTTGATCGATCCAGCCCCCCCGTCAGCACCGCCTGTGGCGGATGTCACGTCGCTGGGCCTGGCCGCCGACGAGGTGGGGCTTGCGTCCTGGTATGGCGCGCAGTTCCACCGGCGGCGCACGGCCAGCGGGGAGTTGTTTGACATGAGGGCACTCACGGCGGCACATCCCACCCTGCCATTTGGTTCCCGGGTCTGTGTGCGCAGCCAGATGACGGGGCGGTCGGTGGTGGTGCGGATCAATGACCGGGGGCCGCACGTTCGTAACCGGGTGATCGACCTCAGTCGGGGGGCCGCTGAAGCCCTGGGAATGATTGGCCTGGGGCTCAAGCCGGTAGAGCTGTTTGCCCTGGATGACGACGAGAAGGACTGCCCCGGGCCCTGACCGGAGATGCCGTCGTGGGATTTTTGTCCCTCGGCGGCGGGGCGTCCTTGTGTCAGCTCCCTGATTCGAGCGTGTGTGTGGCGTGTTTGTCCTGCGCCAGCAGCTCCGCCATTTGCGGCAGCGCGTCTTTCAGGGCGGCTTTCAGTGTGAAGGGCGGGTTGATCAGGAACATGCCGCTGGCAGGAAGGCCGGGGCGTTTGACCTCTCCGGCGGCGTTTTCGGTCAGCTTGCTGTTCTTGACGGTCAGCGTGGCGTGCAACCAGCCCTTGCCAGCCTTGGTGGCCAGCGTCTTGAGGCGGCGGGGCAGGTCGTGTGCTTCAGGGCGGGGAATGATGGGATACCAGAACGCGTAGGTGCCCGTAGCAAAGCGCTTGAGCGAATCCGCGGCCATGTCCAGCACCTTGGCATAGTCGCTCTTGATTTCATAGCTAGGATCGCACAGTACCAATGCGCGGCGGGCGGGTGGGGGTAGAAATTTCTTGATCCCCTCAAACCCGTCTTCGTGCAGAACGGCCACTTGGCGGCCAGCCTCTAGCTGGGCGACGTTGCCCGCCAGTGCCCGCAGGTCGGTGGGGTGCAGTTCAAACAACTTGAGCTTGTCGCGCTCGCGCAAGAGGCGCTGCGTGATGAAGGGCGAACCGGGATAGACCCGCAGGGTCTTGCCCTGGTTAAAGGCGCCCACCATGTCCACATAGGCCTGCAGGGCCGGGGTGAGGGGGGGCGCCGTTGGCGCAAACAAGCGGGCGATGCCGTCTGCGGCCTCGCCGCTGGTGCTGGCGTAGTCACCGTCCAGCCGGTACAGGCCAGCGCCTGCATGGGTGTCGAGCACGGTCAGTGCCGCGTCTTTCTCGGTAAGGTGTTGCAATGCGGCAATCAAAACCGTGTGCTTGAGCACATCGGCGTGATTGCCTGCGTGGAAGGCGTGGCGATAACTGAACATGTCCCAATGGTAACGAGTGTGCTGCGGCGCAGGGCAGAGGCCCGTTTGCCCGGGGGCTGCATGAGGCCGTCAGGCGGCAGGTCGGACATGGTTTCTGCAGGGGGCCCTTGGGTGATCTTTCCGGGTCACGGCACAATCGGGGCTTGTCTGTTTGTCGCGAGCGTGATGTTTTTGGCAGACAGGAAGCCATTTGTTTCGATATCACGGGTTGCCATGCTTCATGATCGCGCCTGCGGCAGTGCTGGCGCCCCGTTGCCTTCCTGATTCGCTTTTGATACCGCAAGCACGCCACGTTTTCTCACCATGACCGAAAGCCCCCGCCAAGCCCCAGCCAGTGGTGTCAGCCACATTGATGCGCTGCCGCCTGGCACCCGCTTGGCTGAGTTTGAGATCCTGGCGCTCCTGGGGGTCGGGGGGTTTGGCATGGTCTACAAGGCGTTTGACCATTCGCTGCACCGCGCCGTGGCGATCAAGGAGTACATGCCATCCGCCCTGGCTGGACGCTCCGAAGGGCAGTCACTGTGGGTGCGCTCCTCGGCCGATCAGCAGACCTTCCATGCCGGATTGGCCTCGTTTGTCGATGAGGCGCGTCTGCTGGCCCAGTTTGACCACCCGTCGCTGGTCAAGGTGTTCCGCTTCTGGGAGGCCAACAACACGGCCTATATGGTCATGCCGCTCTACAGTGGCATGACCTTCAAGCAGGCGCGCACGCAAATGCGCACACCGCCCCCGGAAGTCTGGTTGCGCAAACTGCTGTGGTCGGTGCTGGATGCTCTGAGGGTGCTGCATGACGGGAGTACCCTGCACCGCGACATATCGCCCGACAACATCTTTCTGCAGGACAACGGGCCTCCGGTGCTGCTGGATCTGGGGGCGGCCCGCCATGCGATCAATGACCAGGACCGCAAGCACACTGCCGTACTCAAGGTGAACTACGCGCCGATCGAGCAGTATTCGGATGGCGACGAAGAGTTGCGCCAGGGGCCCTGGAGCGACCTCTACTCGCTGGCTGCCGTCATGCACGGATGCCTGTCCAACGACACCCCATTGCCCGCCACCTTGCGCTCGATCCGGGACCGCATGGTGTCGTTCTCCCGGATCGCCAAAACCGTCAAGCGCCAGTTTGGCGTGGAGTATTCGGCGCCTTTTGTGGCCGCGATTTCCCAGTCTCTGGCGCTGCGGCCCGAAGACCGGCCGCAGAGCATCGATGCCTTTTTGCAGGCCATGGAGATGACTTCGGCGCCGGACGACGTTCAGCACTTTGACTTCCGGGCCGAGCTGGGTGACATCTGGGTGGAGCCCGCCGACCAACCGGGTCTCGATTTGCTCACGCCCACGGTGGACGTCACCTCTGCCCCGCAGGTCGTGGCCGAGATGCAAGCCCAGGCCAGGGGGGGAGTCGATACCGCCGCTGTGGCTGACGATGATGATGAGGCCCGGCAGGCAATGGGCAGTGGCGGAGACACTGTCATGCTCGCGGGGCCCGACACCGTGGCGGCCGATTCCGGGGACACCGTGTTCATTGATGCGGGGGACACCGTGGCGGCCGACGACTCGCGGTATGACGATCTGGTCAATCGCGGTCCGCATGGCATGACGTCGCGGCATGGCGGCGAGCATCATTCCCGACCGCTGGAGCGGGACGTCGTGCGTGCTGCAGGCAAACCCGTCAAAACCGCGCGGCGTTCGCCCCTCGTTGCGGGGCTGGTGGTGGCGGTTGTGGTGTTGCTGGCGTCTGCGGCTGGTTTGCGTTGGGCCCAGAGCAGCAAGGCCCCCCGTGATGACATCATTACCGAGATGGCCGACCGGCCGGCCGCCATAGCCGCAGTGGATGCCGCTCCGGTACAAACCGCTGCGAGCGTGCCTGCCGCAGACACCCCCACCCCATCTGGTCCGGAGGGGGTGGGGGCAGTCGCCGCTGCCGTGGCGTCTGCGCCACCTCCTGCCTTTGTGGCGGCCTCGGCGGCCCGTGTGCCCCCCCGCACCTCCAAACGTGTGGTGGCTGAGCCTGCGGCCGCGCCCATCGTGGTGCGAGAGGAGTTCGTTCCGCCCCCCCTCCGGTGGTGGCCGAACCCAAACCCAAGCCCGCACCGCCGCGCACCCCCTCACCGCAGGAGGCCTGTGCCGACGCCAATTTCCTGTCTCGCCCTATGTGTATTCATCAAGAATGCCAGAAACCATCGCAGGCGGGGCAGTCCATTTGTGTGGAAAACCGTCGCCGTTACGAGGCCGAGGAGCAGCGCCGTCGCCAGACGCCCTACTAGGAGCGGGAAGGATGTGGCGGCGCTTTGTAACAGGCCACTTGCGTCCGTGTGGGGCAAATTCGTATAATCAAAGGCTTCGCAGCGCTTTTGTGGTCCCGCGGCGAAGACTTTACGCCACCTAAGAGGCTTCCTTCAGAGAAGCACCGACCGTGGAAAAGGACCCGCCAAACCCTCTTTTGAAGAGAAAACTCATGACTACTACTTTCAGCGCAAAGCCCGCTGAGGTTGTGCACGAGTGGTTTGTGATTGACGCGACCGACAAGGTCCTCGGACGAGTAGCCAGCGAAGTTGCTCTCCGTTTGCGCGGCAAACACAAGGCCATTTACACGCCTCACGTCGATACCGGTGACTTCATCGTCATCATCAACGCCGCCCAGATCAAGGTCACCGGCACCAAGTCCCTGGACAAGGTGTACTACCGTCACTCGGGTTACCCCGGCGGTATCACGGCCACGAACTTCCGCGACATGCAAGCCAAGCACCCCGGCCGCGCGCTGGAAAAGGCTGTCAAGGGCATGCTGCCCAAGGGTCCCCTTGGCTACGCGATGATCAAGAAACTCAAGGTGTACGGTGGTGCAGAGCATCCCCACACCGCCCAGCAGCCTAAAGTGCTGGAAATATAAGGAGCCTTGAGATGATTGGTGAATGGAACAATGGCACCGGCCGTCGCAAGTCCAGCGTCGCCCGCGTGTTTCTGAAAAAAGGCTCCGGCAAGATCACGGTGAACGGCAAGGACATCCAGTCCTACTTTGGCCGCGAAACCTCGATCATGATTGCCAAGCAGCCGCTGATGCTGACCAACCACGCTGAAACCTTCGACGTGATGATCAACGTGCACGGCGGTGGTGAATCCGGTCAAGCGGGTGCTGCCCGCCACGGTATCACCCGCGCTCTGATCGACTACGACGCGACGCTCAAGCCCGTACTGAGCCAAGCCGGCTTCGTGACGCGCGATGCCCGCGAAGTGGAACGTAAGAAGGTCGGTCTGCGCTCTGCACGCCGCGCCAAGCAGTTCTCCAAGCGTTAAGCTCTGGGCCTGCCCGGATGTCGCCTTGCGCGGCATCCGCTGCAAAACACTCCTCGGGGTGCTTTACAGACAGAAACCGCCTTCGGGCGGTTTTTTCGTTTAAGGTGCGCTCTTTTCTTTTGGGGCTGTACGTCCGATGACGCGCCTGCCGACCCTATGCGTTTTCGCCTGCTTCGCCGCCGATTGACCATCAGTGCCCCCCGGGTGGCCATTCGCAGTGCCTTGCCTTGGCCGTTTCGCTGGTTGGCCTTGGCCGTGGTGCTGGGCTTTTGTGCTGCTGTGGCGCTGTGGGCGTTCGAATTTGGCAAATCCATCGCAGGGCTTGACACGGTCTCGAGCGACGAGATGCTCAGGATGAAGACCGAGATCACGCGCCTGCGCGACGAGGGCCAGGAGCAGCAAACCGTGGCGCTGACCGCCGAAAGCCTGCTCGCCACGGAGCGCGCAGCCAAGGAAAGCCTGATGGCGCAGGTACGGCAGCTCGAAATAGACAACCGGACGCTGCGTGAAGACCTGGGGTTTTTTGAGAAGCTCATTCCAGCGGCCAAGACCGACGGCCTGGCGATTCGGGCTCTGCAGGCCGAAGTGCTCGGTGGAATGCAACTGCGTTGGCAGGTGCTGGTCATCCAGGCGGCCCGCAACGCACCAGACTTTGCGGGCCGCCTGGAGTTGGTGCTGGCGGGTACCCAGGATGGCAAGCCCTGGACGCAGACCCAGCCCCCCCAGGGACAGCCGCTTCAGGTCAAACAATATCGCCGTATTGAGGGCGTCCTCGATCTGCCTCCCAATGCCGTGGTAAAAACCGTCACCGCGCGGGTGCTGGATGGTACGAGTGTCCGCGCCACGCAAACCATGGCAATGGAGTAGCTGGCGTCGTCATGAAGCGGCAATCAGTGCGTACCGCTGACCCCCCCGACCCTCACCTTGTCCGCCAGGCTGCCCTCGGCTGGCTTCGGCCCGGGGTCGCAGGTGTGGCCCTTGATGCAGGGGTACTGTTTCCATTCAATCGGCATGCTGCCCCTCGGGCCAGCCAGTCTCTCCAGGAGTCCTGACCATGTTTTCGCGTAAGAAGCAGCCTCCCATCAAAAGCCTCATTGCTCAGGGCACGAAGATTGAGGGCAATGTGCATTTTTCCGAAGGCATGCGCATTGATGGAGAGGTTGTGGGGGATATCCGCGCGGGCGCTGAGCAGCCCAGCATCCTGGTGATCTCCGAGACCGCACGTGTCGAGGGGGCTGTGCATGCCGATCATGTGATCATCAATGGCCAGGTATTGGGCCCGGTGCATGCCGGTGAGTTGCTGGAGCTTCAGCCCAAAGCGCAGATCACGGGCAATGTGCACTACAACGCGCTGGAGATGCACCAGGGCGCCGTGATTGCGGGGCAGCTGTTCCCGACGGCGGTGCTGGTCGAGGAAAAGCCCCCACTGAAGTTAGCGTCAAACAGCCAGTGATCTGAATTCCCGAGCGGTTTGCAGTAGTATTCCCTGCAAACACTGAACCCGGAGTATCCCCATGAGCGCTGTTGCCGAAAACATCCAGACCGAAATGCCCGCCCCCATTCTGTTCACCGACAGCGCGGCGGCCAAGGTAGCGGACCTGATTGCCGAAGAAGGCAACCCCGACCTCAAGCTGCGCGTTTTTGTGCAGGGTGGCGGTTGCTCTGGCTTTCAGTACGGCTTTACCTTCGATGAAATCACCAACGAAGACGACACCACCATGACCAAGAATGGCGTGTCGCTGCTGATCGACGCCATGAGCTACCAGTATCTGCTGGGTGCCGAGATTGATTACAAGGAAGATCTGCAAGGTGCCCAGTTCGTGATCAAGAACCCGAACGCCACCACCACCTGCGGCTGTGGCTCCAGCTTTTCAGCCTGATCGTGTGCGTGCCAGGTAAAGACCTGCACCCTTGAATGAAACCGCCGCCTTCGGGCGGTTTTCTTTTTGGGACGCCCTTTTTCTTGTTCTTTGAAAGTGTCGTGCACCATGCCCGTGCCGCAGGAACCCTCTCAAAAAGTGCTGCTGTGGCTGGTGGCTGTCGGGTTTTTCATGCAGACGCTGGACGCCACCATCGTCAATACCGCCTTGCCCGCGATGGCGCAGAGCCTGGGCGAGAGCCCGCTGCGCATGCAGTCGGTGGTGGTGGCCTATTCGCTGGCCATGGCCATGCTGATTCCCGCGTCCGGGTGGGTGGCCGACCGGTTCGGAGCGCGCCGCGTCTATTTTTGGGCCATCGTCTTTTTTGTGGCGGGTTCGGTGCTGTGCGCCCTGTCGCGGAGCCTGACCGAATTGGTGGCCGCTCGGGTGATCCAGGGTTTGGGCGGTGCGCTGCTGCTGCCGGTAGGGCGGCTCGTGGTCTTGCGCACCTTCCCGCGCGAGAAGTTTTTGCAGGCCATGAGCTTTGTGGCCATTCCGGGACTGATCGGTCCGCTGATCGGCCCGACGTTGGGGGCTGGCTGGTCGAGGTGGCCTCCTGGCACTGGATCTTTCTGATCAACGTGCCCGTGGGGCTGTTGGGCTGTGCTGCCACCATGCGCTATATGCCCGGGGCGCCCGCACCAGCTGTGGCGCGGTTTGACCTGGCGGGCTACCTCATGCTGGCCTTTGGCATGGTGGCGCTGTCGCTGGCGCTGGATGGCCTGGCCAGCCTGGGCCTGCGGCAGGCCAGCGTGCTGGTGCTCATGATCTTTGGATTGGCCAGTCTGGTGGCTTATTGGCTGCATGCTGCGCGGCGGGCTGACCCGCTGTTTTCTCCCCGGCTGTTCTCGGTGGATACGCTGCGCATTGGGCTGCTGGGCAATCTGTTTGCGCGGTTGGGCAGCTCGTGCATGCCTTTCCTGATCCCGTTGTTGTTGCAGGTCACCATGGGTTATTCGCCGCTGCAGGCCGGCATGATGATGCTGCCCGTGGCGGTGGCTGGCATGTCGATGAAGCGGTTCACCACCACGCTGATCACCCGCTTTGGCTACCGGCAGGTGCTGGTGGGTAACACGCTGCTGGTGGGCGTGACCATGGCCAGCTTTGGGCTGGCGGCGCCCACGCAGCCGCTGTGGGTGCATGTGGTGCAGCTCGCGGTGTTTGGAGCGGTGAATTCGCTACAGTTCACCGCCATGAACACCGTGACCCTCAAGGACCTGGGGCATGACATGGCCAGCAGCGGCAACAGCCTGCTGTCGATGGTGCAGATGGTGGCCATGGGCATGGGGGTGGCTGCGGCGGGGGCTGTGCTGGCAGCGTTCACCGATTTTTTCCAGCCCCCAGGCACAGCCCAGACCCTGCAGGCCTTTCAGGCCACGTTCGCCTGCATGGGGCTGATCACGGTGGCTTCGGCGGGCATCTTCTGGCAACTGTCGCCCCAAGACCGCTCCGGCAGTCAGGCAGGGGCCTCGGGGGATGCGGGTGACCACGGCTGATTGCCCCGCCCAGGGCTGGGTAATTCGGAGGCCTCAGGCTGGGTACACCGCGCCCAGCACACGGGCACCGGCTGCGCCCGTCACGCTGGGCAGGTTGCCTGGTGCACCGCGCTGCGTCTGGCGTGCCAGCCAGGCAAAAGCAGCGGCCTCTACCTGCAGCGCGGGCAGCCCCAGCGCATCGGTGGCCACCACCTGCAACGAAGGGCAGGCGGCTTGCAGCCGCTGCATGAGCTGGTGGTTGAGCGCGCCACCGCCGCACACGGCCAACATTTTGCTATTTGTTTGATAGCTATTGGCGCATATTGCACCGGCGCATGCAGTGAATTCGGTCAAAGTGGCCTGCACGTCTGCGGCTGCCGCCTGCGCAAAGGGCTGCAGGTGCGCGGCCAGCCAGGCGGGGTTGAACAGGTCGCGCCCCGTGCTTTTGGGGGGCGCTTTGTGCAGATACGGTTCCTGCAGCAACGATGCCAGCAGGCCCGGCAGCACCCGGCCGGTGGCGGCCCACGCGCCGTCCCGGTCAAACGGCTGGCCGGTGTGTTGCTGGCACCAGTGGTCCATCAGGGCGTTGCCCGGGCCGCAGTCAAAGCCCAGCACGCTGCCGTCCGCCCCCAGCACGCTGAGGTTGGAGATGCCGCCAATGTTGAGCACCAGCACGGTTTCACTTGGCCGCCCGAAGACGCCTTGGTGGAAGGCGGGCACCAGCGGTGCCCCCTGGCCACCCGCCGCCACATCGCGGCTGCGCAGGTCTGCCACCACGGTGATGCCTGTCAGCTCCGCCAGCAGGGCAGGGTTGCCCAGTTGCAGGGTGTAGCCCGTGCCATCGAACTCGTGTGGGCGGTGCCGTACGGTCTGGCCGTGGGCGCCGATGGCGCGGATGGCGCTGGCGGGCAGGCCGCTGCGTTGCAGCAGGTTGTGCACTACTTCGGCATAGGCCCGCGACAGGGCGCTGCCTGCCAGGGCAGCGCGGTGCAACTCGTTGTCGCCGGGGGTGTTGAGGGCCAGCAGCTCGGCGCGCAGCGCCGGCGCAAAGGCAGCGCTGGCGTGGTGCGTGACCCGCATGCGCGGGCCTGAAAAATCGGCCAGCACCCCGTCGATTCCGTCGAGCGATGTGCCCGACATCAGACCGATGTACAGCTCGGACATGGCCTGTTGGGTGGTGCGTGGAACGTGCGCTGGTGTCAGTCTGCGCTGGCTTGTTCGATCAGTGCGGCCGCAGACAGTTGAACCCGCATGTTGGAGGCCAGGCGGTCAAACGCAGGGCGCCCCGCCGCCGACACCGGTGCCGCAGCATCGCTCTGGGCCACGATGGTCATGGGGTCCTGGTGTACGCCGTTCACGCGGAACTCAAAATGCAGGTGGGGGCCCGTGGCCCAGCCCGTGGCGCCCACGGCGCCAAGCGTCTGGCCTTGCTCGATCGACTGGCCCTGGCGCACATCAATGCGGCTCAGGTGCGCATACACCGTGACATGCTGGTTGCGGTGCTTGACGAAGACCACGTTGCCATAGCCGTTCTGCACGCCGGCAAATTCCACCACGCCATCGCCCACGGTGCGCACGGCAGTGCCTGTGGGGGCTGCGAAATCGGTGCCCAAATGGGCGCGCCAGGTTTGCAGAATGGGGTGTAGGCGCATCTTGAAGCCGCTGGTCACGCGCGAGAACTCCACCGGGGAGGTGAGGTAGGCGCGGCGCATGCTTTCACCGTCCAGCGTGTAGTAGGCGCCCTTGGTTGCACCGGGTTCCTGGAACCAGATGGCCTGGTGGGTCTTGCCGTTGTTGACGAATTCAGCGCTCAGCACGCGGCCGCTGGAGAGGGGCTCGCCGTCTGCCTCCAGAGTTTCATACACCACCGAAAAACGGTCGCCCTTGCGCAATGCACGGCGAAAGTCGATATTGCCGGAGAAAAGTTCTGCCACCTGTACGGCCACCGCATCAGGGATGTTGGAGGCATCGGTGGCGGCGAACAGGGAGCTGTGGATGGTGCCGCCAGCCAGGCGGCTGCTGGTGGCCATCTTGGCGGTTTCGATGCGCGTGGCGAACTTGTCGCCCGTGCGCTCGACGATCAGGCGGCGGAAGTTGCCGCTGTCATCGGGCACCCAGCGCACCGTCAGGCGCACCAGGCGGTGGTCGTCGGTGGTTTCTGCCGACACGATGCGGCCTGTGCGGCCAAGCACATTTTGTCGGACAGGCGTGTCACTGCGCATGAAGGCGGCGGCTGCGGGATCGGCCACGCCCATGCGCTGCAGCAGGGACTCGGGTGTATCGCTGCTGCGCACCTGCTCCGAGCGGAACAGTGAGAAACCGGGGGCGTCCAGCTCGCCCAGCACCAGGTTTGTGGCCAACGATTCCACAGGGTAGTTCACCAGGCGCACAGGCAATTCGGCCGGATCGGGGGCAAAAGACGCTACGGCGAATGCGCCGCCGCCGCCGGTCAGCAGCAGGGCTGCGATGGCGGCAGTGATACGTTTGGGGTGTTGTTGGATGGTGCGGGACAGTCGGTCAAGCAAAGCCGAACTGGCGGTGGTCAAGCCGTGAATCAAAGGTCTATCCCCAGGGTGATTGCGGACCCCAGACACTCCCCCGGTGTGAATGCGGGGCGAGACGGGAACCACAGACTGTCAGGCTGCAGCCATTCGACAGGATGGTTAAAAACAAGTCGAAACGGCGGGCCCACTAGAATCCGCCTCTGCAATGTGGGCTGAAGTATAGCGGCGCATGCTGTCTAGACATCCCAAAAAACCCTTATGAATCAATCTGCTGTTACAACAACCCCGGTCTCCGATGGTGTAGGACGGGCCCTCGAAATCTCGCTGCGCGGTGTGCAAGAGCTGCTGCCGCAGGACGAATGGGTCAAGAAGTTGACGCGTTCGGAGGCCACGGGCCAGCCATTGCGCATCAAGCTGGGGCTCGATCCCACCGCCCCCGACATCCACATCGGCCACACCGTGGTGCTGAATAAGATGCGGCAATTGCAAGATCTGGGCCACCAAGTGATTTTTTTGATCGGGGACTTCACCAGCCTGATCGGTGACCCCTCGGGCCGCAACAGCACCCGCCCGCCGCTGACGCCTGAGCAGATCAAGGTGAACGCCGAAACTTATTACAAGCAGGCCAGCATGGTGCTGGACCCGGCCAAAACCGAGATTCGCTACAACAGCGAGTGGAGCGAGCCCCTGGGCGCCAGCGGCATGATCCAGCTGGCGTCCCGGTACACGGTGGCGCGCATGATGGAGCGCGATGATTTCCACAAGCGCTTTACCACCGGCCAATCCATTGCCGTGCACGAGTTTTTGTACCCGCTGATGCAGGGCTACGACTCGGTGGCCTTGAAAAGCGACCTGGAGCTGGGCGGCACCGACCAGAAGTTCAACCTGCTCATGGGCCGCCATCTGCAACAGGAATATGGCCAGGAGCCGCAGTGTGTGCTCACCATGCCGCTGCTGGTGGGGCTCGATGGTGTGGACAAGATGTCCAAGTCCAAGAACAACTACATCGGCATTGCCGAAGAGCCCAACACCATGTTCGCCAAGGTGCTGTCCATCTCCGACACGCTGATGTGGGACTGGTACACGCTGCTGTCGTTCAAGAGCCTGGCCGACATTGCCGCGCTCAAGGCAGAGATCACAGCCGGGCGCAACCCGAAGGACGCCAAGGTCATGCTGGCCAAGGAAATCACCGCGCGTTTTCACAGCGCGGCAGCGGCCGATGCGGCCGAGCAGGATTTCATGAACCGCAGCAAGGGTGGCGTGCCGGATGAAATTCCTGAAGCGACCCTGTCCGGCGCCCCGCTGGGCATTGCCGCCTTGCTCAAGCAGGCCAACCTGGCGCCATCGGGCAGCGAGGCCAGCCGCCTGATCGATGGTGGCGGTGTGCGCGTGGACGGCAGCGTGGTCAGCGACAAGGGCCTCAAGCTCGACGCTGGCACCTACGTGGTGCAGGTGGGCAAACGCAAGTTCGCCCGGGTGACGCTCGTCGCCCCCTGAGCGGCTGCGCCGCTTCCCCCTGAGGTGTAAGCACACGGAGGCCCGGCGAAGCCGGTTCTACGGGTGCGCTGGTATGGGGCGCGTCGGTTTTGACTGCTGCGCTTTGTGGTTCTGCCCGTTTTTGGGTAGGTATAAAAATGGCTTCTAGCGCTTGATGGATAAGCACTAGAAGCTATTTTTTGATAGCGATTGATGGTGGGTGCAGCGACCTCTAATTTGCTGCCCAGGGTGCTTCGGTGCTTCGTTGCCTTGCTATCCGGCCCGCCCACCTTCAATCCAGGTTGTCATTCAAATCCGGGTCGGGCACATCCCCAATCGCTTCCCGCGTGGCCTGGGCCTGGATCTCCAGCCAGGCGCAGAATGCCTTGATCTCGGGCCGCTGTGCGCTGCGCGGACCCACCATGAGCCAGTAGGCCAGGGGCGAGTCGATGCGGTGGCCGGGCAGCACCTCGACCAGGTCGCCGGCGGCCAGTGCATCGGCAATCAGGGGCATGCGCGCCAGCGCCAGCCCCTGGCCGGCCAGGGCGGCTTGCACGATCTGGTGCGCGTAGTTGAAGTACAGCCACCGCTCTGGTTGCAGCTTGGCCAGGTCCCGGGCGTCGAACCAGCGGCGCCAGCTCAGGTATTCCAGGTACTGCGTGCGGTGTGCGTCACCGGCTTCGATCAATGTGAACTGGGCCACATCGGCTGGTGTGCGCAGCGGCTTGCCGCTTTTCAGCAGCCAGGGGCTGGCCACCACCGCCAGCTGCTCGCCGAAGAGGCGAACGCCACCGCTTGTGGCGCCGCCGGGCATGGCGTAGCGCAGGGCCAGGTCCACGTCAGATGTTTCCAGGTCAATTTGCACATCGCTCGCATCAATGCGGATATCGATGCCGGGGTTGTCGCGCTGGAACTCTTCCATGCGCGGAATCAGCCACATCGACGCAAAGCTGGCCCAGGTGGTGATGGCCACGCTGCGGCGCCCCGCCGTCTGACGCACCAGGCGCACGGCGGCGTCCATGCGCTCCAGCGCCGGCGCCACGGCGCGTTGCAGTTGTGCACCCGCACTTGTCAGCTCTACCGCACGCGTGTGGCGCAGAAACAGCGCCACACCCACTTCTTCTTCCAGGGCCTGGATCTGGCGGCTCACGGCCGATTGGGTGAGGGCCAGCTCATCCGCAGCAGCGCGAAAGTTCAGGTGGCGCGCCACCGCCAGAAAGGCGCGCCAGTGGCCGGTGGCTACGGGCCGGGTGCGAAGGACGGCGGGGGCGTATTCGGCAGTGGTCATGGCAGCAGCTCTGTGGATGATTCATGCGTGGACGGAATGAATAGCGTACCCCGTTTTCATTGGACTGTGGGGGGGCTAAAGCGCACTATGCGTCCATGGCAATGCTTTATTGCTGAATTTTAGGAGTCTGTCATGTCACCCCGCAACGTTCTGGAATCGCAACAATCCGTTCAGGCCAGCGTGGCTGACCGACCTGCGGCCGGTTGCTGGAAACTGGCCACGGGCCAGGCGCTGTCGCTGCGTCCGCGCACGCAGGGTGTGCTGGAGATCGCCCGGGGGCAGGTCTGGCTCACGTTGACAGGGGCTTTGGCAGACAGGCCGGGGGCTGCGGCGGACTACGTGCTGCGGGCAGGCGACCGGTTGGTCGTCGCACCGGGCCAGCATGTGGTGATGGAGGCCTGGAACCCCCGCAAATACCCCGGCGCCGTGGCTTTTCGCTGGGACGGTGCGGCGGCTCCAGTGGCGGCCCAGCCTGCCGGCGGGACGGCCCGTGATTGGGAGTCTGGCGTGGTGTTGCCCCTGCGTGATCTGGTGCAGGCGTTGGCGCAGGGCGGGCGAGCAGTGGTTGACGCCCTGGCGCAAGTCGCCGGCGCGGGCGGGCGTTTTGCGGTGGGTTTTGCCCGCTTTGCTCTCTATCGGATAGCACCGCAGCGCCAGCGCAGGACAGCTTGACGACGACATGCAGGAAAAGCATCAATGGGTGCCGTGCTTTTCATTGGACCTTGTTCTGCAACCCGAGCACCATACACACCTACTAGGGTTAACCCGGATATCACCATGACTACCTCTCACGCTCTTTCGCTGTTTTCGCCATCCCGCGCCAGTGGCGCCGCTGTTGACACCGCCGGCACCGTCGCCCCAGGTACTGCGCTCAGCCTGGCTCCCAGCGCCGCCATGACACTGCGCATCGCCGAAGGCCAGGCCTGGGTCACTCTGGGCAAGGGCCCGGGTGACAGCAGCGATGTGTTTTTGTGCGCAGGGCAGTCGCTCGTTGTGGCCGCAGGCCAAACGGTGGTGGTCGAGCCCCTGGGTGGCCGCCGCCTGCAGTACCGCTGGACGCGCGGCGATGCCGCCAGTGCCCGCCCCGCATCGTGGTGGCGCCGTGCGTCCTTTGGCAACGGGGCTCCCGCCCACGGCGCCTGGGGCGACGCCTGCTGCGCCTGACCTGAACCGAAGGGGCTTGCCCCTCTCTGGAGAGGGTTATGAATGGGGCTTTAAAGAGCTGCTAGCGCTTGATCATCAAGCGCTAGTAGCTCTTTTTTTGATAGCATCTGTGCCGGCAACACGTGCAGCGCAGGCGGCTCAACCTTCCGGGCCTTGGCATGGCGCTTCACCCAGCAGCCCGATCAACTGGGCCTGCAGCGTCGCCAGTATGTCATCCGACAACGCCGGCCGCGCCGCCGCAGTGGCGCGGGCCAGCACCAGCCCGCCGACCAGGGTGGCCAGCACTTGCATGGCGCGCGCCCGGTCTTGTGCCGGTAGGGAGGCGCTGCCCACCCCAGCGCTGCTGTCTGCCAGCAACTGCGCAAAACGCCCGATGTTGCGCTCGATGCCCTGGGCAAACACTTCCGACAGCTCGCCGCCAGCCCGCCCGGCGTCCACCGCCAGCGCGGCCACCGGGCAGCCCGTGCCCGGCGAATCCCGGTGCTGGGGCGAGAGATAGCTCTGGATGCGCTCGCCCACAGTGGTGTTCGGCGTGGCGCCGTCCAGCGGGGCGATGGACCAGTCGAACGCCCGTGCACATGCCTCCTGCACCAGCGCGTCCTTGGAGGCAAAGTGCCGGTACAACCCACCATGTGTGAGCCCGGCATCGCGTGTGATGTCGGCCACGCCCACTCCGGTCAGCCCCCGCTCGCGGTACAGACGGGCTGCCGCGTCCAGGATGCCCTGCCGGTTTTCAGCGGCCTGTGCTTTGGATACCTTCATGTTGCCTCTTAATGATTGTGGTCGTACGCAAAATGCAGGCATACCTTTATGATGATGATTGCAATCATAAAGCTGCGGGGCATGTACCCCGCGCATCTCCGCAGTGCCCGGGTGCTGCGCTCTTTCTGTGTCTCAAGAGGTGAATCCATGAAGATGATGAAGAACAACGGCCAAAGTGCCAAGCTGTGGCCTGGTGTGCGGGGTGACGAAGGGGTAGCCGCTTGATGCGCCGCGTTGTGGTCACGGGCATGGGCCTGGTGTCGCCGCTGGGCTGTAGCGTGGAACTGGCCTGGCAGCGCCTGCTGGCCGGGCGCTCGGGCCTGTCGCGGCTGCCTGACGCCGTGACGGAAGGTATTGCTGCCAAGGTGGCTGGCCGGGTGCGGGATGTGGCGGAGGACCCCGAGGGCGGGTGGGATGTGGATGCCATCGTCTCTGGCAAGGACCAGCGCAAGATGGACCGCTTCATCCCCTTTGCGCTGGGCGCCGCGCAGCAGGCGCTGGCGCAGGCCGGCTGGCCGCCTGCCGATGAGCGTGCGCGCGAGCGCACGGCCACGGTGATCGCTTCGGGCATTGGCGGCTTTGGCGCGATTGCCGAGGCGGTGCGCACCACCGACACGCGCGGCCCGCAGCGCCTGTCGCCGTTCACGGTGCCATCGTTCCTCGTCAATCTGGCGGCAGGGCAGGTGTCGATCCGCCATGGCCTCAAGGGGCCGCTGGGGGCACCGGTCACCGCGTGCGCCGCCAGCGTGCAGGCGATTGGCGATGCCGCGCGCCTGATCCGCAGCGGCGAGGCTGATGTGGCCCTGTGCGGCGGTAGCGAGGCGGCCATTGACCGCGTGAGCCTGGGCGGTTTTGCGGCCGCCAAGGCGCTCGGCACGGCGTTCAATGACACCCCCGAGCAGGCCTCGCGCCCGTTCGATGCGCAGCGCGACGGCTTTGTGATGGGCGAGGGCGCGGGCATGCTGGTGATCGAGGCGCTGGACCACGCCATCGCGCGCGGCGCCAAGCCACTGGCCGAGCTGGTGGGCTACGGCACGTCGGCCGACGCGTACCACATCACCTCGGGCCCCGAAGACGGCGATGGCGCCGCCCGCAGCATGGAGGCCGCGCTGGCACAGGCGGGGCTCACGGCGCAAGAGGTGCAGCATCTGAACGCACACGCCACGTCCACCGGCGTGGGCGACCGGGGTGAGCTGGCCGCCATTCGCCGCGTTTTTGGCGCGGGTGGGCAGGTGGCCATCAGCTCCACCAAGGCCGCTACCGGCCATCTGCTGGGGGCGGCGGGCGCGGTGGCAGCGATCTTTACCACCTTGGCATTGCGCGACCAGGTGGTGCCCGGCACCCTGAACCTGCACACTCCCGATGTGTTGGCCGAGGGGCTCGACATGGTGGCGCTGCGCCCCCGACCGATGGCGCTCACGCACGCCATGCTCAACGGGTTTGGTTTTGGGGGCGTGAACGCCACGCTGATCCTGCGGCGCTGGCCCGAAGCCGCATGATGGGCTGGCGCCTGTTCAGAGCACCAGTTCGCCGCGCACGACTTCAAATGCGGCGAGTGCTGCGTCCCCGTCCAGCTGCTCCATGCGGGCCAACGCATCCACATCTTCGACGGTGCTGAAGGCCAGGCTGAACCGATGAAAACGCCGCCCCGCCAGCGGGCCGTGGTGCAGCACCTCGATGTTGACGTGGCGAGCGTCGTTGCGGATGCGCTCGATGAGTTTGAGCACGGCCTTTTGCGGGCCCTCCAGCTGCTGGCAAAACCGCTGGCCGTCAAAAATCAGCAAGCCCGTGATGCCCAGCTCTGCGTTGACCTGGCGCGCGCGCCTGGCAATGTCGGCCACCACGCTCAAGGGTTGTTCGGGCGCCAGTGTGCTCACGTAGAGGACTTCATACAAGGTTGCAACTATGTTCATAGATGCGGCCCACTGTAGAAGCTGCGCGGTCTGCGCACAATGTCAAAAGACGTAACGGCGACGGGGCTGTAGCGCAGGCAAAAAATGCCGCGCTCAGAAGCGCTACACCCTTCGGCGGCTCCCTAGAATGGCGCCACCATGACCGCCTCTTCCACGTTCCACGCGTGCCCCCCGTCCTGTCACGACTGCCGTTTGCGAAAGACCGGCGCCTTCACGGCGGTGAAGCCCGAGGTGCTGGACTTCATCGAAGGGTTTCGCACCAACACCATGGTGGTCGAGGCTGGCGGCGCGCTGGTGCGCGAGAACCAGACCAACGCCAAGCTGTTCACGCTGTATGCGGGCTGGGCGTTTCGCTACAAAACGCTGAGCGATGGGCGCCGCCAGATTCTCAATTTTTTGCTGCCTGGCGACCTCGTGGGCCTGCAGCAGGAGTTTGGCGACGTCTCCACCCACGGCATCGAGGCGCTGACCGATTGTGCGCTGTGTGTGTTCCAGAACGACAGTCTGTGGGATCTGTTTCGCGCGCACCCGCGCCTGGGCTACGACATCACCTGGCTGTCGGCCCACGAAGAAGGCCATGTGGACGACAACCTGCTGACCACCGGCCGCCGCAACGCCACCGAGCGCGTGGCCATGCTGCTGATGCACCTGTACCGGCGGCTGGATCGCATCGGGCTGGTGGAGGACGGCTCGGTGGTGTTCCCGCTCAACCAGCAGCACATTGCCGATGCGCTGGGGCTGTCGTTGGTGCACACCAACAAGACGCTGCGGCGCTTGTCGCTGCTGGGCCTGCACGAGCTGAAAGGCGGGCGGCTGCGGCTGCTGAACACGCGGGCACTGGCGCGCATTGCCGAGTACTACGACACACCGCCGCGGCTGATGCCGCTGCTGTAAATGGCCTGTGGTGGAAAAAATTGGATGAAAATGGCCTGTAGCGCTTATTGCATAAGCGCTGGTAGCTATTGTTTGAGTAGCGTTTTGTGGTGGGTGGGCTGCAGCCGATAATCCACGCCATGCCCGTGCGCCGGGCCTTGGCGGCGCGCACAACCCCATTTGTTTCATGACCCCACTCGACATCCTCATCATGGCGGCCGGCAAAGGCACGCGCATGAAAAGCCGCATCCCCAAAGTGCTGCAGCGCCTGGCCGGGCGCCCGCTGCTGCACCATGTGCTCGACCAGGCCGCGCACCTTCAGGCGCGCAGCGCCATCGTCATCACCGGCCACGGCGCTACAGAAGTAGAAGCGGCTACCGCAGGTGCAGCAAGCGCTGGAGGCACTTTTGATCTGAAATTCGTGCGCCAGGAGCCTCAGCTGGGCACCGGACACGCCGTGCAGCAGGCCGTGCCGCTCCTGCGCGATGACGGCACGGTGGTGGTGCTGTCGGGCGACGTGCCGCTGACGCAGGCCGACACGCTGCGCGCGCTGGTGGATGCCGGTGGTGCGGAGTGCCTGGCGTTGCTCACCGTCACGCTGCCCGATCCCACCGGCTACGGCCGCATCGTGCGCAATGCCGAGGGCGCCGTGCAAGGCATCGTCGAACACAAGGACGCCAGCGAGGCCCAGCGCAGCATCACCGAGGTGTACAGCGGCATCATGGCTGTGCCCGCGCGGCGGCTCACGCCGTGGCTGGCGCGGCTGACCAATACCAACGCCCAGGGCGAGTACTACCTCACCGACATCGTCGCCATGGCCGTGGCCGACGGCGTGCCCGTGGTGGCGCACCGCATCAGCGATGCGCTGCAGGTGGCGGGCGTGAACAGCCCGCTGCAACTGGCCGAGCTGGAGCGCGCGCACCAATTGCGCCAAGCCCGCGCACTGATGGAGCAGGGCGTGCGCCTGGCCGACCCGGCACGGTTCGATGTGCGCGACGACGCCCGCACCGGCTTGCGCGGCGCGCTGGTGTGTGCGCAAGACGTCGAGATCGACGTGAACTGCGTCTTCACTGGCCGCGTGGAGCTGGGTGAGGGCGTGACCATTGGCGCGCACTGCTGCATCGCCAACGCGACCATTGCGGCGGGCGCGGTAATCCATCCTTACACCCACATCGATGGCGAGAAGCTGGGCGCCACGGTGGGCGAGGGCGCCCTCATCGGCCCCTTTGCCCGCCTGCGCCCCGGCGCCCAACTGGGCCGCGAGGTGCACATCGGCAACTTCGTGGAAGTGAAAAACAGCACGCTGGCCGATGGCGCCAAAGCCAACCACCTGGCCTACCTGGGCGACGCCACCGTGGGTGAGCGCGTGAACTACGGCGCGGGCAGCATCACCGCCAACTACGACGGCGCCAACAAGCACCGCACCGTGATCGAGGCCGATGTGCATGTGGGCAGCAACTGCGTGCTGGTGGCGCCCGTCACCATCGGCGCGGGTGGCACGGTGGGCGGTGGCAGCACCATCACCAAGAGCACGGCGCCGGGCGCATTGAGCGTGGCGCGGGGTAAGCAGATCAGCATTGCGAACTGGGCCCGGCCCGCCAAACAAGCCAAGCCATGAATGCGCCCGCCGCCAACGCCGAACACGAGTTGCAGTTACTGCGCGCCGAGCTGGCCCGCAGCCAGCAGCAAGTGGCCGACATGGCTGCCGCGCAGGAGGAGTTTCTGCGCGCGGTGTCGCACGACCTGCGCGCGCCGCTGCGGCATGTCACGTCGTACGGCACGCTGGTGCGCGAGGTGCTGGGCGACCTGCCGCCCGAGGTGTTGCAGGGCGCCGAGGTGCAGGAGGCGCTGGGTTTTCTGGCCACCATGGACCAGTCGGCACGCCGCATGGGGCTGATGATTGATGGCTTGCAAGCCCTGGTGCATGTGGGGCGTGCGCCGCTCCGGGTGCACGCAGTGCCATTGGGCGCGGCAGTAGCTGAAGCGCGTGCTGCCGTGGCGAGGCTGGAAGCGGGCCGTGCCGTCGAATGGTGCCTGGGCGCTGATTTGCCCACGCTGCACGCCGACCCCACGCTGCTGCAGGAACTGCTGGTGCAACTGCTGGGCAATGCGATCAAGTTCTCGCGCCCCGTGGCGCAGCCCTGCATTTCTGTGCAAGCCGATGTGGCGCCTGCGGGTTACCTGGCCTTCAAGGTGCAGGACAACGGCGTGGGATTTGACCCGGCGCGGGCGGGTGCCTTGTTCGGCGTGTTCCAGCGCCTGCACCGCGAGACCGAGTTTGAGGGGGTGGGAACAGGGCTGGCACTGTGCCGCGCGATTGCGCAGCGGCATGGTGGTGAGATCACCGCGTCGGCGTTGCCGGGCGGCGGTTGCACAGTGCGTGTGCAATGGCCTGTGCAGCGGTCGTAGTCCGACCCCGGGTCTTCCGCGATTCATCGGCGCGCGCCAGGCTTCTTCGCCTTGCCATCCGCCATTCGCCAGCGGCAGGTGCGTTTCTGTCGCGCCGTCAGGCGGTTTCGCCTTACACCACAGGCGCCAGCTCGCGCTCTATGTGTCCCGCCACCTGGTTGCGTCCACCGTGTTTGGCGGCGTACAAAGCCGCGTCCGCCGCGTCAATCCAGGCGCGCAGGTTGTTGTGGCGGTGGTCGGCAGGCGCCACGCCAATGCTGCTGGTGATGCGCAGATCGGGCAGGCTGCGCAGGCGCACGCCTTCGGTTTGTTCGCGAATGCGGTGGGCAATGGCCAGCGCGTCCTTGGCCAACATGCCGGGCAGCACGATGGCAAATTCGTCGCCGCCGTAGCGGCCCGCGCAGTCGCCCGCGCGCACGTTGCCGCGCACCACGTGCGCCAGCGCGCGGATCACTTCGTCGCCCACGGTGTGGCCGTGGGTGTCGTTGATCTCCTTGAAGTGGTCAATGTCCAGCATCAGCATGCAGGCGGGCTCGTCGGTGGTGTGGTGGCGGCGCAGTGTGGCCTCGGCCTGCTCTTGCCAATGGCCACGCCCGAACAGGCCGGTGAGCGCGTCCACACGCCGCAATTCATCCAGCATCTGGTTCTGCTGTGCGGTTTTGCGAATGAGCTGGTAGCTGACCACGCTGACGGACAGGGTGTGCAGCACCATCACCGGCAAGCACGCCACCATGACGCGCATAGAGGTCTCTGGTGCCCAGTGCAGGCCCGCCAGCGCTGCGCCCACCAGCCCCCCGGCGAGCATCGCAGGCACCGAGCGCGCCCACAGCCCGCGGACGCCGGTGGTGATCTTGTCCACCATGGTGAGCGTCAGCAGCAGCACGCTGGGCAGCAGGTTGAAGTGGATCAGGGGCACAAAACTGGCGGCCATGGCCGAGTCGATGAGCAAATTGCGCGTTTCAGCGCGGTACGGGTCGGCACTGCGCCGTGTGATCAGGTAGGCCACATGGGGCCACACAAAGGCGGGCAGCACCATGGCCAACCATGCGTAGATGCTGGCCTGGCGCTCCCACAGCACCATGCCGACGACCATGCCGCCCAGCCCCATGCCCAGAATGCGCAGGGGGTAGATACGGCGGGGCATCTGGCGGCGGGGTGTGGGCATGAATGGCGAAGGGTTGTGTTGCTCGGTGCGATCGGCAGGCGCCCGATGTCCGGTTGATTTGAGGGATGGTGGCGCGGGAGCTTACATGCCGCCGCCGCGCGCTGCCAGCGGCAAATGACCAGATGCGATCACGTCCGCCGTGCCAGCGGACGCGGGCACGGTGTTGCGACCGTGGGCGTGTGGGGCAGTGGGAGGTGCGATTTGCTCCATTGAATTATCAAAAATCATAGCTGCCTGCGCTTATGCAATAAGCGCTACAGGCACTTTTGTATCAAATTTAGCCCGCCGGGTCGCAAAAAACGCCTTCACGTTGCGCACATTCGCATCGCCCGTGAACAGGCGCTGCGACAGCGCCAGGTAGCCCGGCATGTCCCGTGTATGCACCACCAGCACAAAGTCGGGCCCGGGCGATACGCGCCAGCATTGCTGCACGGCGTGGTCGGCCACGGCGCGGGCTTCAAACGCGTCCAGCTGCTCGGCGCCCTGGCGGTCCAGCGACACCTCCACGATGCACGCCAACCCGTGGCCCTGGATGGCGGCCAGCCGGTCGGGTTGCAGGATGGCGACCTGGCGCTCGATCAGTCCGGCATCGTGCAGGCGCTTGACGCGTCGCAGGCAGGTGGGTGGCGAGACATGAACCTGTTCGGCCAGGGCCTGGTTGCTTTGCGCGGCGTCGGTTTGCAATAGGTTGAGCAACTGCAGGTCAATGGTGTCGAGTGATATGGATTCCATATTGACTGTCAATTTGATCGAAAATTTCATTGCTTGTGATTGATGAAATTTAAATTCAAATTTATACATAAATCAATCATTAATTTTTTTCGTCGATGCCTACCATCGCGCCATCGCTCTCCAACCAAGGCAACCACCATGTGCGGCATCGTCGGCGCAGTCTCCACGCGCAACATCGTTCCCATCCTCGTGCAGGGCCTGCAGCGGCTCGAATACCGGGGCTATGACTCTTGTGGTGTGGCGGTGCATGCGTCCAGCCTGGACGCTACGCGCGCAGCAGGCCTGCAGCGCGCCCGCAGCACCGCCCGCGTGGCCGAGCTGCTGGAGCAAGTGGCGGCCGACCACGTTGACGGGGCCACCGGCATCGCCCACACCCGCTGGGCCACGCACGGTGCGCCGCTGGTGCACAACGCCCACCCCCACTTCAGCCACGGCACGGGCGAGGCGGGTGCCACACCCGGCCAGAACGAGGGAAGCGACCCGGTCAAGCCGGGTCGCGTAGCCCTGGTGCACAACGGCATCATCGAAAACCACGAAGAACTGCGCGCCGCCTTGCAGGCGCGCGGCTATGTGTTTGTGAGCCAGACAGACACCGAAGTCATTGCCCACTTGGTGGACAGCCTCTACAACGGCGATCTGTTTGATGCCGTGCAGGCCGCTGTGGCCCAGCTGCATGGCGCCTACGCCATCGCCGTCATCCACAAGGACGAGCCCCACCGCGTGGTCGGTGCGCGCGCGGGCTCGCCGCTGATCCTGGGTGTGGGCAAGGATGGCTCCGAGCACTTTCTGGCCAGCGACGCCATGGCACTGGCCGGTGTCACCGACCAGATCGTCTACCTGGAAGAAGGCGACCTGGTGGACCTGCAACTGGGTCGCTACTGGATCGTGGGCAAGGGCGAGAGCACCCGCCAGGCACTGACTGCCGCCCAGCGCCCGGTGCGCACCGTGCTGGCCCACAGCGGAGCGGCCGAGCTGGGGCCGTATCGCCACTACATGCAAAAGGAAATCTTCGAGCAGCCCCGCGCCATCGCCGACACGCTGGAAGGCGTGGAAGGCATCGTGCCCGAGCTGTTTGACGGCGCAGGCCAACACGGCGAGCCCGGCGCCGCCGCTTGGCGCGTCTTCAAGGACATCGACAACGTTCTCATCCTGGCCTGCGGCACCAGCTACTACAGCGGTTGCGCCGCCAAATACTGGCTCGAAGACATTGCAGGTATCCCCACCCAGGTGGAAGTGGCCAGCGAATACCGCTACCGCACCAGCGTGCCCAACCCGCGCACCCTGGTCGTCACCATCAGCCAAAGCGGCGAAACGGCCGACACCCTGGCCGCACTGCGCCACGCGCAGTCATTGGGCATGCTGCACACGCTCACCATCTGCAACGTGGCCACCAGCGCCATGGTGCGCGAATGCAAGCTGGCCTACATCACCCGCGCGGGTGTGGAGATCGGCGTGGCCAGCACCAAGGCCTTCACCACGCAACTGGCGGGCCTGTTTCTATTGACGCTGGCGCTGGCGCAAAGCAAGGGCCGCCTGAGTGAGGAGCAGGAGGCCGGCCACCTCAAGGCCATGCGTCACCTGCCTGTGGCCTTGCAGGCCGTGCTGGCGCTGGAGCCGCAGATCATCAGCTGGTCCGAAGATTTTGCGCGCATGGAAAACGCCCTGTTCCTGGGCCGGGGCCTGCACTACCCCATTGCGCTCGAAGGCGCCTTGAAACTCAAGGAAATCAGCTACATCCACGCCGAGGCCTACCCGGCGGGTGAACTCAAACACGGCCCCCTGGCGCTGGTCACCAGCAGCATGCCGGTGGTCACCGTGGCGCCCAACGACGCGCTGCTCGAAAAACTCAAAAGCAACATGCAGGAAGTGCGCGCCCGTGCCGGTGTGCTCTACGTGCTGGCTGACGCCGACACCCACATCGAAAGCAGCGAAGGCATCCACGTGATCCGCATGCCCGAACACTACGGCCCCTTGAGCCCGCTGCTGCATGTGGTGCCGCTGCAGTTGCTGGCGTATCACACGGCGTGTGCAAGGGGGACGGATGTTGATAAGCCCCGGAACCTCGCCAAATCGGTCACTGTGGAGTGATGGGCGAGGAGCAAATTGTGCGCAGTGATCTGACGAGGATAGTTTCGGAAAACGGCTCGGCGCAATGAGCGACGAGGGCGTCACCGGGCGTCACCGGGCGCCACAGGGGCTACGGCGAGCGCTCTGAGCCCCCTATCGACAGGCCGTATCTCATCTCTGTTCCAAAGGGTGTTTCTCTTGTCCTCGTGCGATCTCAGGAAACGCAGAAGGGCTTTGAGCGGTGCCTGATGTTGAGCGCGCCGTCAAAAGTTTGCTGGCCTCAAAAAAAAATATCCATGACTCAGGCTCCCGCGATCATGTGATGCTCATCTCAAGCGGTGTGGTCTGGAACGCAATTTGCCGCCATGGGCCGCCGTCCTCTTGCGTCCATACCTGCAGCACGCGCGAGTCGATGCGCACGGTGCCGGTGCCGTTCTTGCGCACGGCTACCAGCAATTGGCGGCCGGTCATCACGGCGCAGGTGCCCAGCACCTGCACATGCAGCTCAGACCGGTCGATCACCTGGTAGTCGACATGCGTGCCGCCGGAGCGGAAATAGCTGTCGTAGTCGTCGGTCTGCCCCTTGGCATGCACATGGGTGAGGCCGGGGTGCAGGATCTCGCGCAGGCGCGCAAAGTCGCCACGTTTCATGGCGTCGCAGCGCTGGGCTTCGAGGTCCAGCAGCAGGGATTCGGTGTGGGTGGTCATGGGGTGTGGAGTGAAGCAGGGTAAAAACAGATGTGCGCTCAGTCGAGCTGGATGCCGGTGCTGGCCACCAGGCCGCGCCAGCGGTCCTGGTCCTGCTGCACCAGCCGCGCCAGCGCAGCGCCATCCTCGTAGCGGGGCACCACCTCCAGCCGTTTGGCGGCGGCGAGCATCTCGGGTGACGCCATGGCGCGGCGCACCTCGCTGCCCAGGCGGGTGGTGGTGGCGGCCGCTACCTTGGCGGATGCGAACAGCCCATACCACTCCACGAGCTGAAGGTTGGGGTGGCCTGCCTCGGCGAAGGTGGGTACGTCGGGCAAGCTGGCCAGCCGCTGCGGGCTGGTCACGGCCAGGATGCGGATGCGTCCCGCGCGGTGGTACTCCAGCATGGTGGGCAGTGGGTTGAAGGTGCAGGCCACCTGGCCGCCCATCAGGTCCTGCAGCCCGGGCACCACGCCGCGGTAGGGCACATGGACCAGGGGCGCGCCCAGCTCACGGCCCATCATGGTGCCCAGAAAGTGCGGGCCGCTGCCGGGGCCGGGTGTGGCGTAGGTCGTGGCCGAGGGGTTGGCCCTGGCCCAGGCCATGAAGGCGGCCACGCTGGTGTGGGGCGACGTGCCGTTCACGGCCAGCGCAAAGGAGTGGTCGCACACGCAGGCCACGGGCACGAAGTCGCGCTGCGTGTCGTACATCGGCTTCTTGTACAACTGGGGCACCAGCGTCATCACCGATGAGGGCGTCAGCAGCAGGCTGCCACCGTCGGGTATCGCCAGGCGCACGGCATCGGCGGCCAACTGACCGGATGCACCGGTCTTGTTCTCCACCACGTAGCTGGCGCTGGCGTCGGCCAGTTGCTGTGCCAGCGCGCGGCCCAGGCTGTCCGCCGTGCCCCCGGCAGGGAAGCCCACGAAGAGCTTGCGCATGCCGGCTGGGGCCTGTGGCCATGCCGGGCGGGCGATGGTGGCGGCGGCCATGGCTGCGGTGGCGGCCAGAAGGCCGCGCCGGGAATTGAGTGGGATCGGCATGCTGGAGTCTCCGTTGTGTGAGGGGGACACGCTGGCGCCTGGTGGCACGCCGTGTGCGACGCCACCAGTCGTTGCGGGGTGTGAACACGTCAGTGCAGTGTGGCGGGCTGCCCTGCCAGGTGCTCGCAGGTGCGCTGCAGCAGGTCGGTGGTCTGCGCCGCCCCCTGCGCAACGCCGTAGACGATGTGGTCGGGTCGCACCAGGGCTGCGCTGCATCCGTGCTGGCCGAACCAGCGCGCAAGGATGCCGTCGGCCTCATGCAATGCCTGCACGCCGGCCACCGCGCGCGCGGTGGTGTCGATGCACGCCACCTGCGCCTGCAAGCGCTGCAGCGCGTCGATCCATTGCACCAACTGTTCTGCCGAGGGCGCATCGCGCAGGACCAGTACGAAACCGTGCCCCAGCAGGTCGTCCATCATTAGTTCATGGCCTGCCGTGCCGGATTGACAGACCGGCTGCGGGAACGGTGTTCCCATCGGTGCTTCATCGCGGTCGATGAGGCCATGGTGCACCCCGGGCAACAGGCTTTGGCGCAGCTGCATCCGCACCTGGTGGCCCTGCTGGGCGCGCAGGTGCTCGTCGCGCTCGCGGGCACGGGCCGGGTCGCGCTCGCAGATGATCTGCCCCAGGCGCTTGACGGTGGCGGTGATCGCCTCCACCTGCGGGCCGCGCTCGGTGCCGTAGCTGTCCAGCAATTCCTCACCCGCATGGCCCTTGAGCACCCAGTCGAGCTTCCACGCCAGGTTGGCGGCATCGCGCAGGCCCTGGCACATGCCCTGGGCCAGAAAGGGCGGCATCTGGTGGGCGCTGTCGCCCGCCAGCAGCACCGGGCCCTGGCGCCACTGCTCCAGCACCACGGCGTGGAAGCGGTAGGTGGCGGCGCGCCAGATGGTGGCCTCCCCGGGGGCAATCCATGGCTCCAGCAGTTGCCAGATGGCGTCGGGCGGCATCTCGCGCTGCTCGGCCTCGTGCGGCAGCAGCAAAAACTCCCAGCGCCGGTGCGTGCCCGGCCCGACGACATAGGTGCAGGGCCGTGCCGGGTTGCAGTACTGGATGTTGGTGTCGGGCAGCCGGGCCAGCACGGATTCGTTCACATGCATGTCCACCACGATCCAGGGTTCGTCGAAGTCCAGGCTCTTGAGGCGCAGGCCCAGGCGCTTGCGGGCAGGGCTGGTGCCGCCGTCGCAGGCCACCACATAGCGCGCATGCACTTCGCGCGGACTGCCGCCGGCTGCCTGCACCGTGAGCGCCGCGCCGCCATGCGCCTCCTGGACATCGGTGACCTCGTGGCCCAGATGCACCTGCACGTTGGGCAGTGCGCCCACTGCCGCACGCAGAGCGGTCTCCAGCGCCGGCTGGTTGAAGGTATACGACGGTGCCCAGGCCAGCGGGTAGGGCGCAGGCCCCATGTCGAAATGCTGGATGGGCTGGCCGTCTGCGCCCCGGTAGATGGTGGGGCGGTAGGGCGTGATGTGCGCCGCCAGCGCGCCGGCAATGCCGATCTGCTGGAAGGTGCGCATGGCCTCATGGTCCAGCGCGAAGGCGCGGGGCAGGGGGTAGATCTGCTCGGACTTGTCAAAGACCGCCACGCGGCACCCGCGCTGCCCCAGCAGGGCGGCCAGGGATGCGCCCACGGGCCCGAAGCCGATGATGGCGACGTCTACAGAAGAGGGGGTGTGTCTGGTCATGGTGTTTTTAATGCAATAAATGTGAATTGTGCATAAAAAAATAAAATGTGCATTAGGGGTTGATCCCGATGCCGGCGTCCGTGCTTCGATCAAAAAATGCACAAAATTTTATTTGTGCATTTAACAAGGAGACGACATGTCGATGATGAAAGCGGCCCGCCTGCACCAGGTCGGCGCCCCCATGGCGATCGAGCAATTGCCCATCCCCCAGCCAGCGGCCAACGACGTGCAGGTGCGTGTCAGGGCCTGCGGCATCGTGCCCAACCTGGGCAACATATTGGCCAACTGGACCACCTGGTTTCCCGAGCTGCCGCTGCCCCCGCTGCCGGCCGTGTTCGGGCTGGATCCCGCGGGAGAAGTGACGGCAGTAGGCTCCCACGTGCATGCCTGGAAGCCGGGCGACCGCGTGTACGTGAACCCCAGTCTGTACTGCGGCGGCTGCCGCGCCTGCCGCAACGGCGACCTGATCAACTGCACGCACTATGCGTTCAGCGGCTACTTCGGTTTCTCGCAGAACTCGCTCAAGCTCTATGAGAACTACCCCAACGGCGGGCTGGCCGAGTACATGATCGCCCCGCAATACGCGCTGGTGAAGCTGCCTGACAACGTAGGCTTCAACGAGGCGGCGCGCTTCGGCTACCTGGGCACCATGTACTCTGCCATGCGCAAGGCAGGCGTGGGGCCGGGCAAGAGCGTGCTCATCAACGGCATCAGCGGCACGCTGGGCATCGGCGGCGCACTGTTCGGGCTGGCCATGGGGGCCACTCGCATCCTGGGCACTGGCCGCAACCAGGAACTGCTGGACCGCGTCAAGGCGCTCGCGCCCGGCCGCATCGAGGTGTTCTCTAATGCCGATGGCGGCGCCATCGATACCTGGGTGAAGTCGCGCACCGAGGGCCTGGGGGTCGATGCCTTCTTCGACGCGCTGGGCCCCGGCGCCTCGCACGATGCGCTGCAGCAGGGTGTGCGCGCCCTCAAGCGCGGCGGGCGGGCCTACAACATTGGCGCCATTGCTGGCATGGTGGGCATGGACCTGCACACCATGATGGACGAGCAGCAATCCATCGAAGGCTCGGCCTGGTTCACCGCAGGCGAGGGCCAGGACATTGCGGACATGGCCGAGGCGGGAACGCTCGACCTGTCGGTCTTCGAGCATGTGTGCTATCCGCTGGACCGTATCAACGAGGCGATCTCGGGCATTGCGGGGCGCAATGGCGGGTTCAGTAATTTCGTCATCAACCCCTGAGAGGTGTCCACCATGCAAATCAGGCGAATCGTCGCGGGGGTCGGTGCCAACGGCCGCTCGCAGGTGTTCACGGACGGCGTGGCGCCGCGTGCCGTGGAGTTCGAGAGCGCACAGGGCTTTGCCGCTGCCCTGCTGTGGGCCACCTCGGCCGGCGAGGTGCTGGGCCAGGGGGCTGTGGCCGACCGCACGGGGCAGACCGGTTTCGTGCCTGCAGCGGGCGAGACGCTGCTGATGTTCGTCACCTTCCCGCCGGACGCGGTGATGATGCGCGCGGATTTCGACGGTGCGGCCTTTGGTGCGGAGTTTGCGCAGAAGGTGCCGGGTCTGGCCGAGCGATTCGAGCAGGACCACCCGGGCATGCACACCACCGAGAGCATCGACTACGACGTGGTGCTGGAGGGCGAGATCATGCTGGAGCTGGACGACGGCGCTCAGGTGCTGCTGCGCCGGCACGACGTGGCGGTGCAGCACGGCAACCGGCACGCCTGGCGCAACCACACCGACCAGCCCGCCACCATGCTGTTCGTGCTGATGGGGGCGCGGCGGGCAGGTTGATTGCCATGACGGGGCTTGCAGGGGCGGCAGGCCCCTGCGTGCATCACGCCTGCTGGCGCGCGGCCTGGAGCCAGCGGATCTCGCTGAGCAGGTCCACCAGGCCGGCCTGGATGAAGCCCAGGGTCGGCTCGTCCACCAGGAGGCCGTCCTGGATGCGGCTGGCCACGCCTGCGATGGCGATATGCTGGCGAACCAGCGGCCGGGCCAGCGTGGCGGCCAGGGCATCGCGGATCTGGGCCTGCGCGCGCACGCCGCCGGCCGTGCCGGGCGATGCGGTCATGACCAGCACCGGCTTGCCCTTGAGCGGCGAGGCGAAGCCCGGGCGCGATGCCCAGTCGATGGCGTTCTTGAGCACGCCGGGGATGCCGTAGTTGTACTCGGGCGAGCAGATCACCAGGCCGTCCGCAGCCGCGATGTCAGCCTTGAGCTGCGCGACCGCGGCCGGCGGGCTGTCGCCATCGAGGTCGGCGTTGTACATGGGCACGTCGTCCAGCGGAAACAACTCCAGCGTGGCTGTGGGTGGCAGCAGCGGTGTGAGGCTGCGCAGCACGGCCGTGCAGTGCGATGCGCGGCGGATGCTGCCCGATATGGCAACGAGGCGGGTGGGGGCGGCGTTCGGGTTGGCGGTCACTGGGGTTTGCTCCTTCTTTCAATTGTTTTAGTTTATGCATAAAATTCAAAACATGTACAAAAAAGAAACGCCCACGCGCACACCGCCCCTGGTTGACCAGGCGTTTGCACAACTGCGCCACGATGTGCTCAGCGGTACCTATGGTGCCGGTGCCAAGCTCAAGCTCGACGAGCTGCAGACGGCGTATGGCTTTTCCAGCAGCCCGCTGCGCGAGGCCCTGAGCCGCCTGGCCCAGGAGGGCCTGATCCGGGCCGACGAGCGGCGCGGCTTTCGGGTGGCCGCCATTTCGGAGGAAGACCTGGCCGACATCACCCGCATGCGCGTGATGCTGGACGTGCAGGCGCTGCGCGAATCCATCGCCCATGGCGATGATGCGTGGGAGGCCTCTGTGGTGGGTGCCTACCACCGGCTTGAAAAAATGGAGGGCCGCCTGGGCGATGGGCCGGTCATCCTGGACAACGATTGGACCGAACTGCACACCGCCTTCCATACCGCGCTGATCTCCGCCAGCCCGTCGGAGCGCCTGCGCACCTGGAGCGCCAGCCTGTTCGACCAGGCCGAGCGCTACCGCCGCTACTCGGCCCGCTTTCGCAAGACCTCGCGGCGCAAGTCGAACGAGCACCGCAAGCTCATGGACGCCACGCTGCGCCGCGATGCGGACACCGCCTGCGCGCTGCTTGAAGAGCACATCCTGAGCACCCAGCGCAATGTGATGGCGGTGCTGGCCCAGGTCGAGCAGCAGGAGGGCTGAACCTGCAGCCAGGGCTGAAAGGCTCCTGGCTGTCCCAGCATCCAACTGACCGGTAGCGGGCTGCACGCACCGCCTACATGCTGGCGGCCATCGCGGCCCCGCGCATCCCTTTCAGCCTTTCTCTTCGCGCACCCCCAGCGCATCTGCACCCACGCAGCCCAGGCGAAACACCGCTGCGGGCTTTCCCCTGCCTGCCTGGCGCACGCGGGGTCGGGTGCCGGCCACCAGTAACTTCCCCCCTGTTGATTACTTGAGGCGCCGCCGCTGGCAGGCTCTTTCGTGCCTCTTCAGTTTTGTGCTTGGTGTAAACCACTATGCATTTACAATGTTTTATGCATAAAAATAACTTCATGCACCAATTCGTGCGGCTGGAAAAAGTCACTCCGGGTCGCCGTTCTTTCCACCTCTCCCATCCCTTTGAAGGAAACCCATGAAACTGATGTCCTACTCGATCGCCGGCCGTGAGACCTGGGGCGTCGTCGTCGGCGACGGCGTGGCCGAGCTGGCCGCGCGCACTGGCCATGCCACTCTGGCTGACTTCATTGGCAGCCCCGACTTCGCGCGGCGCGACGCGCTGGTGGCGGGGCTGGGGGCTGACGCGAAGCTGGCCGACGTGGTCTATCTGCCAGTGATCCCGCGCCCCGAAAAAATCGTCTGCGCCGTGCGCAACTACATGGACCACCACCAGGAGGTGCTGGCCGCTGGCATGCACCGCGAGCTGTCCGAGCAGCCACCGATCTTTTTGCGCGTGTGGCGCTCGCAGACCCCGCACCAGGGCCCCATCGTGCGCCCGCATGTGTCGGAGTCGCTGGACTGGGAGGGCGAGCTGGCCGTGGTCATCGGCAAGGAAGGGCGCGACATTGCCGAGGCCGATGCCTGGGCGCACATTGCCGGCTACAGCTGCTACAACGATGCCAGCGTGCGCGAATGGCAGTTCCATGCCAAGCAGATCGCGTCGGGCAAGAATTTCGAGTCCACCGGCGCCTTCGGCCCGTGGATGGTGACCGCCGACGAGATCGCTCCGGGCCGCGAACTCAAGCTGGAGACGCGGCTCAACGGTGCCGTGGTGCAGTCCAGCCACACGGGTCACATGATTTTCTCGATCCCGCGCCTCATCGCCTACGCCTCGACCATCTTCACGCTGGTCCCCGGCGACGTGGTCATCACCGGCACCCCGGCCGGTGTGGGCTGGAGCAAGAAGCCACCGCAGTTCATGAAGCCCGGCGATGTGGTGGAGGTAGAGATCGAAGCCATCGGCCTGCTGCGCAACCCCGTCGTCGCGCAGGGCTGAGGCCGGGCCTCCCACCCACCCATCCATCCACCCCACCCGGGCAGAGCGCAGCCCCAAGACGGCCGCCGCCCCTGGAGACAAACAGCATGAACAGAAGACATCTCCTGGCCGCCTGCAGTGCGGCTGCCGTGGCATGGCCGGCCTTGCCGGCGCTGGCCCAGGCCTACCCGGAGCGGGCCATCAAGCTCTACCAGGGATTTGCCCCCGGCGGCAATGCCGACGCCATCGCCCGTGCTGTGGGGCTGGAGATGGGCAAGGCCCTGGGCCAGCCCATGGTGGTGGAGGCGCAGTCCGGTGCCGGCGGCACCATTGCCGCCACCACGGTGGCCCGTGCCAAGCCCGATGGCTACACCCTGCTGCTGGCCACCGGGGGCCATGCCGTGGCGGGGGCGCTGTACAACACGCTGCCGTACAAGTCGGTGGCCGATTTCGAGATGGTCTCCACGGTCACCTACTTCCCCTTTCTGGTGGTGGTCAACACCAACTCCAAGGTGCAGGGGCTGCGCGAGGTGATCGCCAGCGCGCAGGCCGCGCCCGGCACGGTGGCCTATGGCACGGCGGGGGTGGGCTCCACCCACCACCTGGCGGGCGAGCTGCTGGCCAAGCTGGCCCGTGTGAACCTGCTGCACGTGCCCTACCGGGGCGATGCTGCAGCGCTCACCGCCTTGCTGGCGGGGGATGTTCCCTTCATCATCGCGCCACCCACGGCGGTGATGTCCAACATACAGGCCGGCAAGCTGCGCGCCATTGCCACCACCGGCCCGCAGCGCTGGCCGGGCCTGCCCAGTGTGCCTACGGTGGCAGAGCAGGGCGTGGCGGGCTACGACGTGCGCTCCTGGGCGGGCCTGATGGCGCCGGCCGGCACCCCGCGCGCCGTGGTGGAGCGGCTGAACGCCGAGGCCCTGCGCGCGCTGCAGGCGCCGGCCGTGCGCCAGCGGTTGGAGGACATGGGGGGCGAGGCGCGCGGCAGCACGCCCGACGAGATGAAGGCCATGGTCAGCCATGAGCTGGAAAAATGGCAGCAGGTCGTGGCCGATGCCAAGATCCCGAAACAATGAATTCACCGAAAGACTTTTCCGCATGACCTTGATCGCCATTCGCAAACGCAGCCTCAGCATCGAAACCATCTACCACGAGGGCGGCCCGCCGGCAGACCAGCCGCTGCGCGTGGCCGCCGCCTGCGCGGTGATTCGCAACCCCTATGCGGGCCGCTACGAGCCCGATCTGCTGCCCTTCATGGCCGAGCTGCGCAGCCTGGGCACCCTGCTGGCCGAGGAACTGGTGGCCACGCTGGGCAAGGAGAACGTGCAGGCCTACAGCAAGGCCGCCATCGTCGGCGTCAACGGCGAGCTGGAGCACGGTGCCGTGTGGCATGAGGCCGGCGGCTGGGCCATGCGCCAGGTGCTGGGCGAGCCCAAGGCCATCGTGCCGGCGGCCAAGGCCGTGGCGGCCACGGGCTACCGGCTGATGGTGCCGCTGCACTACATCCATGCGGCCTACGTGCGCAGCCATTTCAACAGCACCGAGGTGGGCATCCAGGACGCGCCGCGCCCCGACGAAATCCTGTTCGCCCTGGTGATGGCCGACGGCGGGCGCATCCACTCGCGCCTGGGCGGTCTCACGCGCGAGCAGGTTGCCGTGCACGACGGGCAGCGCTGACCATGCAGGCCCCTGACATGACGACGATGAAGGCCGTGCAACTGCAGGTCACCGGTGGCCCCGAGGTGCTGGCGCTGGTCGACCTGCCCGTGCCCCAGCCCGGCCCAGGCCAGGTGCGGGTGCAGGCCCACGCCATTGGCGCAGGCGGGCCGGATGTGCTGATCCGCAACGGTACCTACAAATGGATGCCGCCGCTGCCGGCCGTGCCCGGCAATGAGCTGGCCGGCGTGGTCGAGGCCGTGGGCCCGGGCGTGGCGCGCCTGGCCGTGGGCGACCGCGTGCTGGTCAGCGCGCGCGAGCTGCCCCAGCGCGGCGGCTGCTATGTGCAGTACATCTGCGTGGACGAGGCCGTGCCCTTCGTGCTGCCCGCATCCATCGCCTTCGAGGACGCGGTGAGCCTGGGCAACTTCCAGCTCGCGCTGGCGCTGCTGGCCAGCAACGGCAACCTGCCGGCGCAGGCCATCCTGGTGCCGGGTGCTGCCGGCGGCGTGGCCACCGCGCTGGCGCAGGTGGCCCGGGCGCGCGACCTGCGGGTGATCGGCACCGCGTCCACGCCCGAGAAGCGCGCCTTTGCGCTGGAGAACGGGGTGAGCGACCTGGTCGACGGCGATGTGCAGGCCCTGCCGCAGCGGGTGATGGAGCTCACCGGCGGGCGGGGCGTGGACATGGCGTTCGACCATCTGGGCGCGGGGCTGTTCATTGCCTGCCTGCGCTCGCTGGCGCCCTCGGGCATGGCGGTGTCGTACAACATCCTGGCCGGCCCGCCGTCGAACGATGTGTTCGACGAACTGCGCAAGCTGCTGGCCAAGAGCCTGGCCATCCGCACCTTCTCCATCCACGCGGTGGATGCCGACATCGCGCAGCGCCGCGGCCTGATGGAGCAGGCCATCGCACTCATGGCTACCGGCCAGGTGCGCGCACCTCGCGCCATGCGCATGCCACTGGCGCAGGCGCGCCAGGCCCATGAGCTGCTGGACAGCGGTGGCACGCTGGGCAAGCTCGTCCTGATCCCCTGAATCCCGTGGAGCCCGCCACCATGACCCAAGCCTATGCCGCCAACCTGTCGCACTGCGGCATCTTCTGCCGCGACCTGGAGGTGATGAAAGCCTTCTACACCGGCGTGTTCGACATGCAGGAGACCGACCGGGGCGAGGGTGTCACCTTCCGTTTCGAGATCGTTTTCCTCAGCGGGCGCGAGGACCAGCACCACCAGCTGGTGCTGGCCGGCGGGCGCGGCGCGGATGCGCCCAGCACGGTGATGCAGCTGTCCTTCAAGGTCAAGACCATCGACCACCTGCGCGAGGCGCGCCGCCGCGCCCTGGCCATGGGCGCGACCAGGATGCGCGGGCTCAACCATGGCAACGCGATCTCCATCTACTGCATGGACCCCGAAGACAACACCGTGGAGGTGTACCTGGACACGCCCTGGTACGTGAGCCAGCCCCACGGCGACCCGCTGGACCTGGACCTGGACGACGAGGCCATCTGGGCCCAGACCGAGCGCGTGGTGCGCACCGATCCAAGCTTCATGCCGGTGTCGGAATGGGCGGCACGCTTCGCATTGCGCAGCGAGGCGTTGAAGACATCCAACCTTAGTTGAGGTGGACAGGAGCACCGTCGGCTTTGATCGCGGATCCACGGACGTCTGACGCTTGCCACGACTCGCAGGTAATTGCAAGGGCATGGACACGCCAATAACACGGGCTTCCCAAGGGGAGCCCCGTTTGCTCTGGTCTCAGTGCGGGTCAAAAAACACTCCCCATGGCAGCAGCACCCGCACATGCGAAGTGCCACCACCATGGGAAGGCCCGCAACTGGCTCAATGACATGGCGCCGATTTCGCCAAGCTGATTGAGTTCATGCAAGCCTTGATCAGGGAATCGCAGGACACGAAGATATTGCTGAATCTGGATAACCTAAGGATGGCCTGCACGAATCCCTTTTGACCGCGCCACTGCGGTATCTGATCTAAAACCCGGCCTGCTTTGAGTGAATGGCGCACTCATCGCCCATTCGCGCCCTGCGCAAGGGCCATCTACCCCATGTTTAGGGGCACTACGCCCCCTGCGCGCGCACCTGTCCCAGGACTTCCAATAGCTTTTTCCTAGCCATCCACAGATTGCCCAGCCCAAACAGCGTGACGAGCTGTGCCGTGTTCTTCTTGAGCCCCCGGTAGCGCACCTTCACGTACCCGAACTGTTGCTTGATTACCCTGAACGGGTGCTCAACCCTGGCCCGGATGCTGGCCTTGGTTCGTTCCAGTTGATCGATCAGAGCCTCAAGAGGGCTGTCTTTGTCCAAAGCCCGGCGCAATCCCGGCCGCATGGCCACATGCCAGCGCACGTTCTTGTTGGCATCTGGCCGCTTGTCCACCCCTTGGTAGCCCGCATCTCCAAAGGCATCAGTTTCTTGCCCGTGCAGCAGACTGTTTGCTTCGATCACGTCGTTCATATTGCCACTGGTGCCTCGCACGCTGTGCACCAGCCCCGAGTCTGCATCCACCCCAATGTGGGCCTTCATACCGAAGTACCACTGGTTGCCCTTCTTGCTCTGGTGCATCTCGGGGTCGCGCTCGCCGCTTTGGTTCTTGGTGGAGCTGGGCGCGGCAATCAGCGTGGCATCCACCACCGTGCCCGCTTTGAGTTGCAGCACTTTGGCTTGCAGCAGTGCATTGACCGTGGCCAGAATCTGATCGGCCAGCTTGTGGCGCTCCAGCAGATGTCTAAAGCGCAGGATGCTCGATTCACTGGGGATGTGTTCGTCCCAGTGGGACAAACCTGCAAAGTCCCGAAAGGCTGGCACGTCGTGCAGCGCTTCCTCCATGGCTGGGTCGCTGAGCTTGAACCAATGCCGCATGAAGTGGTACGCAGCAGGGTCTGCACTGCAAAGGGCTGCTGGCCCCTGCGCCCACCTTCGGGTGTGTAGGGCTCTATCAGCGAGACCAGTTCAGCCCAGGGCACCACGAGTTCCATGGCATCAAGGAATTCACGCTTGCGGGTGCGCTTGGTGGTGTTGCTCAGGCCCAAACTGCTTTGCTTCATGCTCGTATTGTCTGGGCTTGCGCCCGCTGTGCAATCACATCGCTCAGGGATTCGTGCAGAGAATCCCTAGCCCCGTTTTAGAAATGAATCAACACTTGATGGCCATGGTGCGGGAAGGCGCTCTGACCTTCGCACATATCGGCCCCTCGACTACATTTTGCGCACCAGCGACTGGCGGATTGCTTCGGCCTTGGTTGTGGTGAATACACCGCTGGCCAGAAGGTCCAAGATGGAGGTGACGCGGCCGCGCGACCCCCAGCTTCCTTCGTCGATGACTCGGAAGTTAACCCACCAGGTGGGAGATGGCGCGTTCAGGCCGCATGCCGAGGTCATGGCTGAGAGGGTGTTTTCGATGACTTGCTTGCGCACCAGTGGCGACCAATCTCCCTCCATGACGCAGATGTCGATCGTGGCCAAATCGGGCATTGGGTGTTGATCGCTCAGCAAGACACCGGCGATGGCGACCTCGCTGGGCGCGCGTTCGACGAAGTGCACCTGGAACCCGACACGGGCTGCCACCGCCAGTTGCCCCACCTCCGGGATCAGCACCGCATCGGTAAGTGTTTGTGCCAGCTGGCGGCGTTGCTCGACTGATAGACGGCCTTTGGGTGTCGCGATGGTAATGATGGTCATGGTTTTCCCTCTTTTTGGGAGTGGTCTGCTGAATGTGGGCGGCGCAGGGATCCTCGCCCTCAGCGCGCAGATGCTGCGTTTGTCCTAAACTAGCTATGTCGTTTGACATATAAGCACCAGGAATGTTGTCCTCTACCAAGGAAAAGATGATTGCCGGCGCGGCTGACTTGATCAGTCGCCAAGGCGTAGCGGCCACCAGCTTGCGAGACGTTGTTCACCACACAGGCACCCCTCGTGGATCGCTTGCACACCACTTCCCGGGCGGAAAGCAACAGATGCTGGAAGAGGCTGTTGCGTATGCGGACCACGCGGTTGCAGGACCACTCGCGGATTTACTCCACACGCACGGTCCCGTTGAAGGCTTACTAGCATTCATCGCCTGGTGGCAACATGTCCTAGAAGTGTCGGATTTCGAAGCAGGGTGTCCTGTCTTGGCTGTTGCCATAGAGCAAGGCAGCGTGATGGATACGTTGGGAGATGAGGAGGTTGGTGCGCGCGAACGCCTGCGCCTTCTGGTGCATGGTGCATTCAGCAGCTGGCAGGGTATCTTTGCGGGTTCTTTGGTTAAAGCAGGCGTGGAAGATGAACGAGCCAAAAGCCTGGCAGCACTGGTGGTCGCGTCTGTGGAGGGAACTGTTGCCATGTGCCGCGCGGCGCGCAGCCGAGAGCCGCTGGACTCTGTGACCCGGGAGCTACATGCCATTCTGAAACTTACCTTGCAGCAGGTGCCCACTTCTGAAAAAAATGAATGAGATACGGCTGACACCGTCGCTTGGGCGCGCATTTCAGGATGCAGTTTCTGGGCGGTTGTGAGTGCGGCCGGATCGTGCCAGCCATCCCAACGCTTCATCCCAGAATACCTGGGAGGATGCTCTGAAATAGCCCATGTGTCCGATGCCTCCGGAGGGCGCTGTCGGGTGGATGTCGCTGGTAGACAGCGGCGCATTCCGATAGCCGCTCATGAAAGCGTCGCGCGAACTCGCCGTAGCCCAGCGGTCGTCGACCGCGTTGACCGCCATGATCGGAACCCGCACCCGTGCATATCGATCCTCGATACCCAACATCGCTGGGTCATCGAAGAAATAGCGCGGATACCGGCACCAGTGCCGCCATTGCCAGAAGACGTTGCGTGGAAGATCCTCGCCCATGCCCAGCATTCTCCAAGGACAGTAGCCCTTCCACCAAGTCAGCAAGGGGAGCACCAAATGCCACATGGGTAGTACCTTCCACTGCTCCGAGCTTGGCATCCAGCCATGCCACCCTGCGCCAATGCCGAAGCCATAAAAACCGGCCAGCTTGTCATGGTTTGGGAGCAGCCCCAAAGCGTGGCCTCCATAAGAATGACCGACCATGTAGAGCGGTAGCCCGTCGCCTTGGGACATGTGCTCCACCGCGGCGGCAAGGTCGAGCTGGCCCCAGTCCAGCAGCGACATCTCAAAGCCCTTGAGCGATGAAGGACGCGACTTTCCGATGCCCCGGTAATCGAATGTCAGTGTCTCAAAGCCTCTCTCCGCAGCAAACTCTGCGAACTTGCGGTAGAAGCCTTGCGGCACCGCAGTAGCGCCCGCGACAATCAGTCGTCCTACAGGACGCGTGATGGTTGAATATAGGGTGGCGGACAATAAAAACCCATCATCCGCTGTGAGAGCGAAGGAATGCGGCGACGGGCGTGGTGCATCAGTTTGTTGTATGTCGTCTGTCATAGACTGAAATCCTAAACTATGACAATCGACATATCAACTTTCAAGGGACGCCAACGCGACTGATGACGAGGAGTGAAAAGTCAACAGGCTATTTTCAGTTGGATCAAGTCTAGCCATGGGCACCAGGCCGCCAATTTCACGGTGCGACCGGTGCAAGTTGTGGTGGTGTCAGTTTCCAATGGCGACACGGACCATGAGGCGTCGGCTCCGGTTTGATCTGAGTCATTTGCGGCGCATGGTCCGAGCGGCCCAGATCGGTTGCTCGGTGGACGATCATTCGAAACACCTTGCATGGTCATGAATAGTTGGCGAACACACGGATCATTGGCGCCAGATCATGAGCTCGTCGAGCACCACATTCAGTTTGTTAGCTAGACGGTGCGTCCCTGAATTACTTCAGCGTGAATGATCGTTCGCGGTGCCTTGTCTCTGACGAAGTCTTGGTGGCATGGCGTGGGTATGGGAACTGTCGCAGTCATGGGCGGCGCGTGGCAACACCGTCTAGCTCGGCCATCACGGCCGCCGAAAGCTCGACGTCTGCGGCAGTAAGGTTCTCCCGCAGATGTCCGAGGGAAGACGTCCCGGGAATCAGAAGAATGTTGGGCGATCTTTTCAGGAGCCACGCAAGGGCCACTTGCAATGGCGTCGCACCAACGCTTCGCGCGACCGCCGACAATCCTGCTGATTGGAGTGGGCTGAATCCGCCCAGCGGGAAAAATGGCACGTACGCGATGCCTTCTTGCGACAGGGTGTCGATCAAAGCGTCATCTCTGCGATGGACCAAGTTGTACTGGTTCTGCACGCACACCACCGCACAGATGCGGCGAGCCTGCACGACCTGATTAGCCGTGACATTGCTCAGGCCGATATGACGGATCAGGTCCTGCTGCTGGAGGGCGGCAAGTACTGTCAACGGTTCTTCGATGGAGCCTTCGGCGGGGCCGAACATGTCGAACATGGCGCGGAAGTTGACGACCTCCAGCCTGTCCAGGCCCAGATTGCGCAGGTTATCGTGCACGGCCGTCGTCAAGGCTTCGGCGGAAGCTGCTGGCAACCAAGCCCCCTGTTCATCTCGCACAGCACCAATCTTGGTCACGATCGTCAGGTCATGGTGGTAGGGACTGAGGGCTTCGCGGATCAGCTGATTGGTGATGTGAGGGCCATAAAAATCACTGGTGTCGATGTGGTTCACGCCAGCTTCTATGGCGGCACGAAGGACTGCCAAGGCCGCGTTGCGGTCATTCGGCGGGCCGAAGACATGGGGGCCCGCCAACTGCATGGCGCCGTAGCCCAGACGGTAGACCTTGCGGTCGCCAAGATGGAAGTATCCGGCTTTGGAGATGTGGTTCATGTCAGTGTCCTTGTGATGATCTCGCTCCAGTCTAGGGGCTGCGTGGATGCTTGATAAGCTCCACTAGTTTGCACAGGCTGTGCATAATTCTGGACAATGAAAGCTAACCTGAGTGATCTGAATGCGTTTGTCGCGGTGGTGAAGGCGAAGGGCTTTCGCGGCGGTGCTCGCCAAAGTGACATCAGCGCTTCAGCGGTCAGCGACGCGGTTCGGCGGCTTGAAACGCAACTGGGCGTTCGCCTGCTCAACCGCACTACGCGGACCGTCGCTCCGACCGAGGCTGGGCAACGTCTGCTGGAGAAGCTCGTCCCCGCGCTTCGAGAGGTCGAGGCCGCGCTGGAAGTGGTCAATGGCTTTCGCGACCAGCCCGCCGGAACGCTCAGGCTGAACGTGCCGGTCTCCGCGTTGAAGCTGGTGCTGCCGGGCATCGTTCCCAGGTTTCGTGCGGCCTACCCGGACATCCTGCTGGAGGTGATTGCCGAAGACGGCTTCGTCGATGTCTTGGCTGCAGGATGCGACGCGGGCATCCGCTACGGAGAGCGTCTGCAGCAGGACATGATTGCGGTGCCCATCGGCCCGCGTGTACAACGATTTGCCTGTGCAGCAGCGCCCGAATACCTGGCGCGCTGCGGTTTGCCCCGCCATCCCAGGGATTTGTTAGCCCATGAGTGCCTGCGCCTTCGTTTCAACAGCGGTGCCATGCCGCCTTGGGAGTTTGAGCGTGGCAAGGAGACGTTGCAGGTCGATCCGAAGCCAGCGCTTATCGTGCAGGCTGGTGCTGCGGCTGACTTGGCGGTTGACGCTGCCATCGGTGGCATGGGCCTGGTTTACTTGTTCCAGGAGTGGCTGCAGCCACATCTAGACAGCGGCGCCCTGCAGCCCGTTCTACAGGAATGGTGGCCAAAGTTTTCCGGGCCATTCCTGTACTACCCGGGTCGGCGTCTGCTGCCAGCGCCGCTACGGGCGTTCGTGGATTTTGTTCGGGCGTGAGCTGCCTCTAGTGCTTTCAAATCAACCTGATGTCGTGGCTGCTGTTCAGGGCGGGTGTCGCCGAACCGTGTTGTCTTCTAGATGAACGCCTGCCGGGCTGCAGAGCCTTCGATGACGTAAGTTTTTCAGGAGACCGCTGTGGAAGTGGACATCGAGGCAGCAGCCCGCTTGCAACAGGCAGCATTCTTCCTGTTGCGGCCAATGAAAATCAGACCATTTTTGCGGGATCTGCCGACCGCGGACTGACCCGTGATCTCTTGCCTCAAGTCTTTGTCTAAGCGCGTGGCGGTGCCCCTTGGCTGGTCAGTGGGAATTTTGCGCATGTAGTGAACACAAGGTCGGCCGCAACACCCAGAATACTTGCTCCAGGGCGAGCTGGACGGTGGCGGCAACCATCGCCAACACGCTGATGCCGTCGCCGCGCGCGTTGCGCTATCACGTAGTGTGGCTGCCCATGTGGGCTATCCATCGCTGAGCCGTGCGCAATTTTCAGTTCGACAAGGCCTGTGCGGCTGCAGCGGGTGCCACCGAGGCGCCCTGGATACCGTGGCGTGCCAGGGCCTCGGCCACAAAGCCGCTGGCCTTCATGTCTTCGACAAACTGGGCCAGCACGGCCTGTGCGGCCGCGCCCCGGCCCTTGGGCGTGCCCATGGCCTGCTGTATGACCATGAAGCGCCCCGGCAGCAGGCGTAGGCCGCTCAGGCGCTGTGCGTCGGCTTCCAGTTGCTGCTTCACGCCCGCCGCCACATCGTGCCCGTGAGTGATGAAGGTGTCGACCACGGCGGGCGAGGTGGGGGCGCGCTCGATGGTGGCGTGCTTGAGTTCACGGCTCAGGAACAGGTCGTACGCGCTGCCCCTGCCCACCGTCACGGTGCGGCCGCTCTGGTCCACCTCGTCGTTGGTCTGCAGGGGCGAATCAGCCCGCACGAGGTAGCTGCCCTCGATCAGCACATAGGGTGCGGTGAACGCAATGCCTTCGCCGCGCACTGGGTCGATGGCGAAGAAGCCGATGTCGGCCTGCTCGCCGCGCACGGCCTCGACCGACTTGCCTGCGGCGTCAAACACCACCAGCTCCAGCCCCACACCCAGGCGCTGGGCAAAGGCGCGTGCCAGGTCAATGGACACGCCCTTGGGTGCACCTTGCGCGTCCACGCCCGCCAGGATGGGGTTGCCCAGGTTGATGGAGGCGCGCAGCACGCCCTGAGGGGCCAATGCGCGGATGGTTTCAGCAGACACAGTCATGGCAGTGATGAAAAAGAAGTGACGCGCTAACGGGCGCGGGGCCGCCGGACGAGCCGGGGGGAAGGTGTGGGGTTGGCCGTGGCATCTGGGGCCGTGGCCGCGCCTTGCAGCAGGCCTGAAATTTGTCCCAGGTTGCGCAGCGTGCTTTGCAGGTGGCTGCGCAGGGCCTCTGCGGCTTCGGTTTGGCGTTCGCGCTCCAGCAGATCGAGGATGGCCAGGTGCTGGTCGCAGTGCTCGCGGTAGCGCTGGCGGTTTTGCATCGATCGGTACGACAGCAGCCGCCGCACACGGTTCACGCGGCGGATGGTGTCAATGAAAAACGGGTTGCCCGAGGCCTCGACCAGCGATTCATGAAAGCGCACGCCGCGCTCGTGCAGCTGGTCGGCGGTGTCGGTTTCAATGCCTCCACTGAGCAAATGCTGCTCGGCCGCGCGGCAGCGCGCAATCACCTGTGCGTCGAGCCGGTAGCCGGGCTCAAGCAGGGCGGCGGGCTCCAGCGCCAGGCGCAGGCGGTAGGACTGCAGCAGGCTGTCGGACGTGGTGAGCATGGACGAAAACGCCCAGCCGTAGCCGGGGCGCTTCTCGATCCAGCCTTCGTGGGCCATGCGCGATAGCAGGGTGTTGAGCTGCGCAGGCGTGAGGCGGTAGCGCTGCTTGATGGCGGTCTCGGTGAACTCGTCGGGCAGTTGGCCGCGCAGGCGGTCGTCCGCCAGCTGAAAGTACACGGCGGTGACCTGGTCTTCGGCTTCCAGGCCCAGCGATTCGGCCAGTGCTGCCACAGGCTTGTCTACCGGCCGTGCCAAAAAGTAGCCCCGGTTGGGCTCGCGCACCAGCACGCCCTTGTCGTGCAGCAGGGCCAGGGCGTCGTTGACGGGGGAGCGCGAGACGCGCAGCTGGTCGGCCAGCTTTTGGGCGCCCAGGTGGGTGCCCGCAGGCCATTGCTGGCTGTGGGCCATCTCTAGCAGTTGCAGGGGGATCGGTTTTTCCGGAGTCATCCCCAAAGTATGCATGGCGGGCCCAGGCACTGGCTTGGTGACGCGTGGTGTACGCAGGCTCAGGCCGCGACGGTCAGGCGCTCGCGCGTCTGGTGCAGGATGCGTGGCATCACGCCGCCCTGGCGCAGCAGCTCCACCTCTAGCCGCGTTTCCACCGCTGCGGTGCAGGGCAGGGTGTCCGTGCGCCCATCGGCGCGCAGCACGCGCACCGTGATGGCGCCGCGTGGCTGCAGGCGGTCGGCGTTGGCGTGGACTTCCAGCCGGTCGCCTGCTTGCAGGGCCAGCGTGTCGGGGTGCACGCCCGCAGGCAGCTTCACCGGCAGGATGCCCATGCCGATGAGGTTGGAGCGGTGGATGCGCTCAAAGCTGCAGGCCACCACGGCGCGGATGCCCAAGAGGCGCTGGCCCTTGGCGGCCCAGTCGCGCGACGAGCCCGTGCCATAGCGCTCGCCCGCCACCACCACCACCGACTCGCCCGCGTCGCGGTAGCGCTGGGCCACTTCCCAGATGGGCTGCACCTCGCCACTGGGCACATGCAGCGTGTGGGCCACGGGCAGGTTCGGGTGCAGGCGGTTGCCCACCGTCTTGCTGTGGAAGGCGGCGCGCACCATCACCTCCCAATTGCCCCGGCGCGAGGCAAACACGTTGAGGTCGTTGCGCGACTCGCCGCGGGCCACCAGGTAGTCGGCCACCAGGCTGTCGGGCGGGATGGCGCTGGCTGGCGAGAGGTGGTCGGTGGTGATGTCGTCGCCCAGCAGCATCAGCGGCCAGGCCGTGTAGGTGCCCAGCTGGCTGCCTTCGCTGAACGAGGCAAAGGGCGGGCGGCGCAGCGCGTTCGATGCCGCATCCCACGGAAAGCGTGGCGTGCGCGGGGCCTCCAGCGCGTGCCACAGGGGGTTCTGGCTGGCGATGGCGAAGTCACGCCGATAGTCGGCAGGCTCAGCCGACAGCGCCAGGTGCTGCGCCATCTCCGCATCGGTGGGCCACAGGTCGCGCAGGTACACGGCACGGCCGTCGGGCGTGGTCTGTACGGGCTCTTCGCGCAGGTTCACATCGGCGCGGCCCGCCAGGCCAAAGGCGATGACCAGAGGCGGCGACATGATGAAGCTCAGCTCCAGATCGGGGTGCACGCGGCCAGGAAAGTTGCGGTTGCCCGAGAGGATGGCCACGGGCAGGCTCTCGCCCGCCGCAATCGCCTCGCGCACCGGCGCGGTGAGCGGGCCGGGGTTGCCAATGCAGGTGGTGCAGCCAAAGCCCACAATGCCAAAGCCCATGGCAGCCAGGTCGTCCGCCAGCCCCGCGCGCTGCAGGTAGCTGGCAGCGGCGGGCGATCCGGGCGCCATCGAGGTCTTGACCCAGGCGGGCGCCTTCAGCCCCAGCGCGCGCGCCTTTCGCGCTAGCAGGCCGGCGGCAATCAGCAGCTTGGGGTCAGACGTGTTGGTGCAGCTGGTGATGGCCGCGATGGCCACGGCGTGCTGGGGCAGGGCGCCTTCGCGCACCGTGTGGGGCACAAAACCCACGGCGGCCAGCGCTTGGGCGGTGTCGCCATGGTCCATTTGGTCTTGCGGGCGGCGCGGGCCGGCCACATGGTGGCCGATGGAGGGCAAATCCACCGTGATGCTGCGCGTGTAGCGTGGCGTGGCGGCCGGGTCAAACCACAGGCCCAGAGCGCGGGCACCGGCCTCGACCAGGGCCACCTGCCCATCGCTGCGGCCAGTGGCGCGCAGGTAGGCCAGCGTGGCGGCATCGATGGGGAAGAAGCCCGTGGTGGCGCCGTACTCAGGTGCCATGTTGGCCACCACGGCGCGGTCACCGGCCGACAGCGTGGACACGCCGGGGCCGTAGAACTCCACAAACTCACCCGAGACACCGATCTCGCGCAGGCGGCGCGTTACCGTCAAGGCCAGGTCGGTGGCCAGCACGGCCGGGGGCAGGGCGCCCGTGAGCTGCACGCCAATCACATCGGGGATGCGCAGCATGGTGGGCATGCCAAACATCACCGTCTGCGCCTCCAGCCCCCCCACGCCCCAGCCCAGCACACCAATGCCGTTGATCATGGGGGTGTGGCTGTCGGTGCCGATCAGCGTGTCGGGCACCAGCCAGTCGCCATCGCTGCGCGCTTCGGTGGTGACCACGGTGGCCAGCTGCTCCAGGTTCAGCGTGTGCATGATGCCCGTGCCCGGCGGGTGGATGCGCACGCCCTTCAGCACCTGCGAGGCCCAGCGCAAGAAGCTGTAACGCTCGCCATTGCGGCGAATCTCATGCTGCATGTTCTGCTGCGGCGCATCGGGCGTGGCGTACACCTCTACGGCCAGCGAGTGGTCGACCGACACATCCACGGGCAGGCCGGGGTTGAGCACCGTGGGGTCCAGCCCCGCTTCGGCCAGCGCGTCGCGCATGCCCGCAATGTCCACCAGCGCGGGGGTGCTGGTGGTGTCGTGCATCAACACCCGCCCGGGCTGGAAGGCCACCTCGGCCTCGCTGCGCCCACTCTCCAGCCAATCTGCCAAAGCCTGCGCAGCGGCTGCACGTTCATCGCCCTGCAGGTGGCGCAGCGCGTTTTCCAGTAGCAGGCGCAGCACCACGGGCCAGCGCGGCAAGCCGGCCCCCAGCAGGGCGGGCAGGTTCACAAAACGCAGCGTGCGGCCCTGCAGCGACAGGCTGCCGATGGCGTGATCTAGGTTCAGTTGTGGCGTAGGTGCGGGGGAATTCATGCTTGCATTATTGCATTTATAGAATATAAAATGCAATTTGAGTTGACGCGATTCTGGTACCAAGGCGTACAGATCCACGCAGGCCACAGCGCTTGCATGGGTAGCCTGGCCAAAGCCCCTCCTGCACAGAGCGTTGTCACAAAGCCATTTCACGTCGTCACCCACCATCACTACAAAGAGAAAGAGAGACAAACATGAACCGTCGTCACCTCATTGCCAGCACTGCCGCGATGGCTGCTGTCTTGATTGCCCCCATGGCTGTGCATGCCCAGGCCGCTGACTATCCGGCCAAACCCATTACGATCATTGTTCCCTTTGCAGCGGGGGGCAACACCGACGTGAAAACGCGCCTAGTGGCGCTTCAATTGAGCAAGTTGCTGGGTCAGCCGGTCATCATTGACAACAAGCCCGGAGCGAGCGGCAACATTGGTATGGAGTTGCTTGCCAAGGCTCCGGCTGACGGCTACACCATCGGAATGGGCAGCTTCGGGCCGCTGGCGGTGAACCCTTCGATCTACCCAAAGATCAACTTCGACCCGAAGAGCATGGTGCCCATCTACTTGCTGGAGAAAAGTCCGCTTGTGTTGGTGACCCCGAGCGACCGGCCGTTTCGTGCAGTGAAAGAAGTGGTGGCTGCCGCAAAGCAAAAGCCCGGGGTGCTGAGCATTGCCAATGCAGGTCCTGGCGGCGCGCATCACCTGTCCGCGGAGCTGTTTGAACAATCTGCGGGCGTCGAAATGCTGGGTGTGCCATACAAGGGTGGCGGTCCCGCTTCAACCGCTCTCCTGGCAGGTCAGGTGGACCTGATGTTCGAGCAGACCGGTGCAGCGCTGCCCTCCATCCAAGCTGGCAAGATACGCCCCCTTGCCGTGACATCGCCCAAGCGGCTGAGCAGCCTTCCCGACGTACCCACATTCACCGAACTGGGCTACCCACAGGTTCAGGTCTCCAACTGGATGGGCTATGTGGCCCCCAAAGGAACACCCAAGTCCGTCATCGACAAATTGAGTGGTGCCTTTGTGCAGGCTGCAGCGCACTCAGAGGTGAAAGATCGCATCCTTTCTCAAAGTAACGAACTGGGAGGTGGTACTCCAGCGGACTTTGCCGCGTTCATCGACGCAGAAAGCCAGAAGTGGTCCCGTTTGGTGAAGGAACGCAACATACGGATTGAATGATCCGAATCGGCGCAAGACCAAGCAGGAGCAGCGGTTTGGTGGGGCGCGGTGGCCACCAGGATACGTGGCCATCTGCAACTCTATGGCGGAGCGAAGGGCTCTGTCGCTATGCATAGCCACGGATGGGCGATTGAGTTCTTGACCGCTGCTCACTGCCGCTGCGGCGATCAAGGCGACAGCCCGCAGAAGGGCTGGGCCAGCGTAATTCTTTACACCGCCCTGCTGAGCCACAACCTGTTGCTTCGCCCAGTGACTGGAACGTCGAATACACCGTGCACTGGTACAGCTGTGCCGGGCGATGTAACCGCTGTGGAGCTGACCTTGAAGTGACCGAATTCACCCCGCTGAGCGATGGTTTGGGCCGCTGATTTGAGTGACTTGCAACAACGGGTCGGGAGCACCTTTTCCGCAGTCGTTGGCAGCAGAGGCTGCAATGCCCACACCGATATCGAAGCGTCGGCTCTGAGCAATCGAGATTGGGGATTTTGCGAATTTTAATAGACGATCGGTCTATTTTGTGCACAATGAGACCCAACGGTCTAATTTGCCACTTTGCCTCATGACTTCAATAACACCGCTGCTACCACAAGCGCGTCGACGCGGCCGGCCACCCAAGAATTCGGATGTTCCACGTCAGGATATTCGCGCGCTGCTGATCCGAACTGGCGTAGCAGTCCTGACCGAGAAGGGTTACTCGTCGGTTGGCATTGACGAAGTTCTGCGTGCGGTGCAAGTCCCCAAGGGTTCCTTCTATTACTACTTCGACAGCAAGGAAGCGTTCGGACAGGTGCTGATCACCGCCTATGCCGACTACTTTGCCCGCAAGCTCGACCGATGGTTTCTTGACACAGCGATCTCCCCTGTTCAACGCCTTCGCAACTTCATACAAGATGCCACGGAGGGCATGGCCCGCCACGACTTCAGGCGCGGTTGCCTTGTGGGAAACCTCGGCCAGGAAATGGGCACGCTGCCCGAGTCTTTCCGCCCAAAGCTAGAGCAGGTCTTCCTCGACTGGCAGGCGCGCACGGCAACCTGCCTTGCCGAAGCCCAGCGGGCCAAAGAGATTGCTGCACACCACGACTGCGCGAGGCTCGCGCAGTTCTTCTGGATTGGCTGGGAGGGCGCTGTGCTGCGCGCCAAACTGGATCGATCGCCGACACCTTTGGACGTCTATGCCGAAGGCTTTTTCGAAATGCTGCGCGCCAAGCGCTGACCCCTAACTCTTCCCCCTCTGAAAGATCACTATGTTCCGTGGCGTTCTCATCGACAAACAGGATGGACAACAGTCGGCTTCAATGCAGATGTTGTCCGAGGACTCACTCCCCGAAGGCGACGTGACCGTTCGCGTCGCCTATTCCACACTCAATTACAAGGATGCCTTGGCCATCACGGGCCGCTCCCCCGTGGTGCGCAAGTTTCCAATGGTGCCAGGCATTGACTTTTCGGGCACCGTGGAGGCATCAGCCAATCCGGACTTTGCTGTTGGCGATCAGGTGGTCCTCAATGGTTGGGGCGTCGGCGAAGGGCACTGGGGCGGGCTTGCCGAGTTGGCTCGCGTCCCGGGCAAATGGCTTATTCCGCTGCAGTCGCCATTTACCTTGCGTCAGGCCATGGGGCTCGGTACTGCGGGCTATACCGCGGCGCTGTGTGTGCTGGCGCTGGAGCGCCACGGCGTGACGCCGGACAAAGGGCCGATCGTTGTGACAGGCGCCGCAGGCGGAGTGGGAAGCGTGGCGGTGGCCATGCTCTCCAAGCTGGGCTACGAAGTCGCCGCAGTGACGGGGCGGCCGCAGGAGGCTGAATTTCTGACGTCGCTGGGGGCGCGGCAGATCCTTGAGCGCGCCGAGTTGTCCAACCCTGGCAGGCCGCTGGAAAAAGAACGTTGGGCGGGTGCGGTAGATGTCGCCGGCGGGCAATTGCTCGCCAATATTTGCGCGGCGATGCGCTATCGCGGTGTGGTGACGGCTTGCGGCCTTGCGGCCGGCATGTCCTTGCCGGCAACCGTGGCGCCATTCATCTTGCGCGGCGTGACCCTTGCAGGCGTCGATAGCGTCATGGCGCCAATCGCTGAGCGCATCGAAGCATGGCGGCGTCTTGCCAAGGATTTGGACATTCATTTGCTGGAGAGCTTGCTCCGGGAAATTGCCCTTGAAGACGCGATCGCGGTTGCGCCAGAGCTCCTTGCCGGGCAAGTTCGTGGGCGCGTTGTCGTCCGTGTAGGCCCATCCCGATAGTCCCCATCATCCCGTTCCCTCGTACAACGTTGCGTTGTTGACGAGGCACTACTTACCCATGAAATCGGAGCTTTTTATGCCTGCAACCACCCCTTTCCAAATCAATCGCTTCCCTGTCCCTGAAATCAAGGACCTGCCCGAAGACATTCGCAACCGCATTCTCGCGGTGCAGGAGAAGTCAGGATTCGTGCCCAATGTATTCTTGGTGCTGGCGTACCGGCCTGAAGAGTTTCGCGCCTTCTTTGCTTATCACGACGCTTTGATGGAGAAGAAAGGCAATCTGACCAAAGCGGAGCGCGAGATGATCGTCGTGGTAACCAGCAATGCCAACCAGTGCCAATACTGCGTGGTGGCACACGGCGCCATCCTGCGAATCCGTGCCAAGAACCCGCTCATCGCGGATCAGGTGGCGGTTAACTACCGCAAGGCCGATATCACGCCGCGGCAGGAGGCCATGCTCGACTTCGCGATGAAGGTCTCGGCTCAGGCCTACGCCGTCGGCGATCAGGACTTTGAGGTGCTGCGCACGCACGGCTTCGACATGGACGATGTCTGGGACATTGCCGGCATTGCAGCCTTCTTTGGCCTGTCGAACCGCATGGCCAACGTCACGAGCATGCGGCCCAACGACGAGTTCTACAGCCTGGGGCGGTCCTAACCGCTTCCCGTCAAGAAGCTGAGGCGGGGGTCAACCGAGGCAGCATGCAGCGAGCAAAGACGCGATGTCTAACCCCCGTTGCCTGGACGGGCATCTGGCGTTTGCGCCAGGTCGCCAGGCGCGCGTGATGACGAGCCGGACAGTGCGCTGAGCGTTGGGCTGCACGCTGCCCGGGAATTCAGCCGACCGGAAACTCAGCGGCTGGCGGTGGCGGCAGCGGCATCTCGGGTGCAGTGGAAAAGCCCAGGGCATGTTCGGTGAAACGTTCCACGAGCCGGCTCGTATTGCCCTGCAGCCGCGCCAAGGCGATGCCGACATGAAATCCCGTGGGGTTGTCGGTCAGCGCTAGACATTTCACGCCGCGCGGCACCACCAGCCGCGCCACGCCAGCCACCAGCCCAACGCCCAAGCCCGAGGCCACCAGACTCATGATGGTCTGCACCTGCATGGCTTCCTGGGCTACGCGCGGCGTAAAACCTGAGAGCTGGCAGCGCATCAGTGCCAGGGTCGAGAGGCCGGGCACCTTGTCCTGCGGGTACATGATGAAAGGCTGGTGGGCCGCGTCTGACAGGGCAATCGTGTCCTGGGCCGCGAGCGGGCTGTGCTCCGAGACAGCGAGCACGAAGTCGTCGCGGTCCATGGGCAGCAGCTCGAACGGTGCCGGATGCAGCACCGGGTAGCGCACAAAACCCACATCAAATCGGCGCGAGACCAGGCCATCGAGGATCTCGGACGAGGTGGCCTCGGTCAGCTCGAGTTCAATCTTGGGGAAACGCTCGCGCAGCGAGGGGATCAGCTCCGGTAGTAGCGCATATGTCGCCGAGCCGATGATGCCGATGCGCAGCAGCCCGCCCTGGCCCTGGCGCGCATCCATCACGGCCTGGCGGCATTGCTCGGCGTGGAACAACGTGAGCCGCGCATCAGCCAGCATGGCCTCGCCCACCGGGGTGAGGAGGACGCCCGTGGAGCGGCGCTCGAACAGCGCATCGCCCATTTCTTCTTCGAGTTTGCGGATGGATACCGACAACGGCGGCTGCGCCATGTGCAGCAGCTCGGCCGCGCGGTGGAAGTTGCCTGTTTCCGCGAGCGTGACAAATTGGCGCAGCTGGCGCAGGTTCATGTGATATCCAAAAAGTATTGGCTTTTCAATTCTTAATATTAGACGACGCTAGTCCCGCTGGCTAGAGTGCGAGCCAAGGCCCCATGGAGGGCCCGGCAAACCTGCCACCCATTCAAGGAGACAAATTCCCATGCATAAGCGCAGAACCACTCTGGGCGCCCTGGTTGGCGCCGTCTTGCTGACGCTGAGCGCCACACTCGCGCCCGTCGCCCAAGCGCAGACCTTTCCATCGAAGACCATCAAATTCGTTGTGCCCTTCGGTCCAGGCAGTGGTACCGACACTTCCGCGCGCTATTTCGCCAGGAAGCTGCAGGACATGACTGGCCAGGCCGTAGTGGTCGAGAACAAGCCGGGCGCCAACGGCTTCATCGCCGTCAAGCAGGTGCTGACGGCGCCAGCCGATGGCTACACCGTGTTCATTGGCAGCAACTCCACGCTCGCCGTGAACGCTGCGCTGTTCAAGGAGCTGCCCTACGACCCGGTCAAGGACTTTGCCCCGCTGACCATGATGATGCGCTCGCCCGCCATGCTCACCGTCACCCCGCAGGCGCCGTATCAAGACCTCAAAGGCCTGCTGGCCTATGCCAAGGCCAACCCCGGCAAGGTCAACTTCGGTGCGGGGTCGGCGGGTTACCAACTCATGGGTGAATTGCTCAACGATGCGGCCCAGGTGCAAACCGTGCATGTGCCGTTCAAGGGCGCTGGTGAGACCATGACGGCGGTGGCTTCCGGCACGGTGGACTATGCCTTTGCCGAGGTGACCGCCGTACAGGAGCTGGCCAAGGGTGGCCGCGTGAAGGTGCTCGCCGTGGCGGCCGACAAGCGCGTGGCCTCGTCGCCCGATGTGCCCACCGCCAGCGAGGCCGGCCTGCCCGGCTTTGAGGCTTACACCTGGGTGGGCGCGATGGTCAGCGCCAAGACACCTGCGGCCGAGACGGCCAAGCTGGCGGAGTTGTTCACGGCGATCTCCAAAACGGATGAAACCCGCGCCTTCTACGAGCGCATTGGCGCCACGCCCATGACCGGTGGCCCCGCGCAGATGCACGCATTCCAGAAGAACGAGATCGCGCTGTGGACGCGCATCGTGCAGCAAGCCAAGGTGCCGCAGCAATGAGCGACGGAGCCGCCAAGCCGCCAGGCGCGCTCCAGCATGTGAAGGTGCTGGATCTTTCGCGAGTACTCGCAGGTCCGTGGGCCGCGCAGACGCTGGGGGATCTGGGGGCTGAGGTCATCAAGGTCGAGCGCCCCGGCACCGGCGACGACACCCGCGCCTGGGGCCCGCCGTATGTGACGGACCCGGCGGGCCAGCCCACGGGCGAGTCGGCCTATTACATGTGCACCAACCGCAACAAGCAGTCGGTGACGGTGGATTTCACGCGGCCCGAGGGCCAGCAGATCGTGCGCCAGCTCGCGGCGCAGTGCGATGTGCTGATCGAGAACTTCAAGACCGGCGGCCTCGCGCAGTACGGGCTCGACTACCCGAGCCTGAGCGCGCTCAACCCGCGCCTGGTCTATTGCTCGGTCACCGGCTTTGGGCAAGACGGGCCGTATGCGCAGCGTGCGGGCTACGACTTCCTGATTCAGGGCATGGGCGGGCTGATGAGCGTCACCGGCCAGCCCGACGGCGCGCCCGGCGGCGGTCCGATGAAGGTGGGCGTGGCGCTCACCGACATCCTCACTGGCCTGTATGCCAGCACGGCCATCCTGGCCGCGCTGCAGGCGCGCGAGCACACGGGCCGGGGCCAGCACATCGATCTGGCGCTGCTCGACGTGGGTGTGGCCTGCCTGGCCAACCAGGGCATGAACTACCTGTATGGCGACCAGGTGCCGCAGCGCATGGGCAACGCGCATCCCAATACGGTGCCGTATCAGGATTTCCCCACCGCCGACGGCCACATGATCCTGGCCATTGGCAACGACGGCCAGTTCGCGCGCTTCTGTCAGGCCATCGGCCAGTCGGACTGGGCCCAAGACCCACGCTTCACACGCAACGCGGCGCGGCTGGCAAACCGCGACGAGCTGGTGGCCCGCATCCGCGCCGTCACCGTCTCGCGCAGCACGCGCGACTGGATCACGCTGCTGGAGCAGCATGCCGTGCCCTGCGGCCCCATCAACACCGTGCGCGACGTGTTTGAAGACCCGCAGGTGCGCCACCGCGGCCTGCAAATCTCGATGCCGCACCCCCAGGCCGGCGCCGTGCCGCTGGTGGCCAGCCCCATCCGGCTGTCGGACACGCCCGTTACCTACCGCCATACACCGCCGCAACTGGGTCAGCACACCGACGAGGTGCTGACCCGCGTGCTGGGACTTTCGCCTGCGCAATTGCAGACCTACAAAGACAACGGAGTTTTGGGATGAGTACCCTCGATTCACTCGCGCTCACGCGCATTCCCGCACAAGACGAGGCACTGCGCGCCGAGGTGCGTGCCTTTTTGCACCGGGCGATTGCCGACCTGCCTGCGCACATCCGCGCGCGGTCCTGGGGGGCTACAGCAGCGAACTGAGCCGCCAACTCGGGCAAAAGGGCTGGCTGGGCATCACCTTGCCCACGCAATACGGCGGCGGCGGGCGCAGCGCGTTCACGCGCTACGTGCTGGTCGAGGAGTTCCTGGCCTGCGGCGCCCCCGTGGGGTCGCACTGGATCGCCGACCGCCAGAGCGCGCCGCTGATCCTCAAATACGGCACCGAGGCCCAAAAGCAGTTCTACATTCCGCGCGTATGCAAGGGCGAGGCCTTTTTCTGCATCGGCATGAGCGAGCCCAACGCAGGCTCGGACCTGGCGAGCGTCAAGACGCGCGCAGTGCCCAACGACCAGGGTTTTGTGCTCAACGGGCAAAAGATCTGGACCACCAACGCCCACCACTGCCAATACATGATTGCACTGGTGCGCACCTCGGGCACCACCGAAGACCGCCACAAGGGCCTGTCGCAGGTCATCGTCGACCTGTCGCTGCCCGGTGTCACCGTGCGGCCCATTGAAGACCTCTCGGGCGACAGCCACTTTTGCGAGGTGTTCTTCGACAACGTGCAGCTCGGTGCCGACGCGCTCATCGGCGCCGAAGGCCAGGGCTGGGAGCAGGTCACCGCCGAACTCGCTTTCGAGCGCAGCGGGCCCGAGCGCCTCTTCTCCTCCATCGTGTTGTTCGATCAATGGCTCGACTACGTGCGCACGCCCCAGGGCCGCAGCGACTCGGCGCGGCAACTGGCGGGCAAGGTGCTCACGCAGCTGGCGCCGCTGCGTGCCATGTCGGTGTCGGTGCAGGAAAAGCTCACCCAGGGCGCCAGCCCCATCGTCGAGGCCGCGCTGGTCAAGGAGCTGGGCACCACGCTGGAGCAGATGATCCCCGCCGCCATTGCGGAAGACCTGTTCTCGCGCGAGACGGAAGACGTGCCGGTGGAGCTTTTGATGACCCTGAAGTACGTGACGGAGGCGTCGCCCTCGTTCTCGCTGCGCGGCGGCACGCGCGACATCCTGCGCGGAATGATCGCCCGCGGCCTCGGCTTGCGTTGATTGGGAGAGATACATGACCACAAACAACAACGACCTGTTTGCCGATGCCGCCCGTGATGTGCTGGCAGACCAGTGCTCCCCGCAAGTGGTGCGCGCCATTGAAGAGGGCGGCCGCGCGGCCGAGGGCACCACGGCCTTGTGGGAGCAGCTGGAAGCCACCGGCCTGGCCGATGCGCTGCTGAGCGAAGACGACGGCGGCGCCGGCCTGGGGCTGGGCCAGGTGTTTGGTGTGCTGGAACAATGCGGCGCACATGCGCTGCCCTTGCCTTTGGGCGACACCATGGTGGCGCGCGCACTGCTGGCGCAGGCCGGCGTGGCGCGGCCCGCAGGCTGTATCGCGCTGGCCCGCGGCGAGCGCCTGGCCGATGGCGGCCTGCGCTGCGCGCTGGTGCGCAGTGGCCAGGTGGCCGCTGCAGTGCTGGTGCAGGCGGGCACTGAATGGCGCTTGCTGAGCGCCGAGGATGCACAGGCTACCCCGCAGGCCTTGGCGCTCGACATCGCGCTAATGTGGACCGCGGCGCAGGTGCAGGCCGCACCCGCCGTCGCCGTAGATGGCGCGCTGGACGTGCGCACCCTGCAGGCCGCCGTAGTGGCGCCACAAATGGCGGGGGCGCTCAGCAGCGTGTTTCAGCGCACCTTGCAATACGCCAACGAACGCCAGCAGTTTGGCCGCCCCATTGGCAAGTTCCAGGCCATCCAGCACCAGCTGGCGGTGATGAGCGAGCACGTGTTTGCCGCACGCATGGCCGCGCAACTGGGCTGCAGCGGTGCGGGTGTGGTGCCCGACCGCCTGCGCGTGGCCACGGCCAAGGCGCGCTGCAGTGAGGCGGCGCTGGTGGTGTCGGAGCTGGCGCACGCCATCCACGGCGCCATCGGCTTTACCGAGGAGTACGACCTGCAGCTGTTCACGCGCCGGCTGCATGCCTGGCGCCAGACCGCAGGCAGCGAAGCCTACTGGTACGGCGTGGCGGGCGAGGCCCTGCTGCAGCACCCGGGCATGACCCTGGACATCGTGCGGCGCATCACCGACGTAGACGCAGTGCTTTGAAAACCATAGCTGCTGGCGCTTTATTTGCAAAGGTTTCAATATGAAATCCATTGGAAAACAATGTTTATCAAGCGCTGGCAGCTCATTTTTTTGATATTGGAGACACCCCATGGCCTTTCTGACCATTGAACGCGACGGCGGCATTCTCACCGCCACCATGAACCAGCCCGAAACGCGCAATGCGCTCACTGGCAACACAGCGGTGCAGGAGTTCGTGCAGTTGTGCGAGGACGTGCGCAAGGACGCCAGCGTGAAGGTGCTGATCCTCACGGGCGCCGGCCCCATCTTCAGTTCGGGCGGCAACGTCAAGGACATGAAGCGCTTCTTTGACGACGCGCTCACGCCCGATCTGATCCGCGAGGAATACCGCCAGGGCATCCAGCAGATTCCCAACGCGCTTTATCAGCTCGACGTGCCCGTGATCTGCGCCGTCAACGGCCCGGCCATCGGCGCGGGCCTGGATTTGACTTGCATGTGCGACATCCGCATCGCCAGCGAGACGGCCACCTTTGCCGAAAGTTTTGTACGCGTGGGCATCGTGCCCGGCGACGGTGGCGCCTGGCTGCTGCCGCGTGCAGTCGGTATGGCCAAAGCGTCCGAGATGGCGTTCACCGGCGAGGCCATCAGCGCACAAGAGGCGCTGGCCTGCGGCCTGATCAGCCGCGTGGTGGCCGCTGACCAGCTGCTGCCCACCGCCCGCGCCCTGGCCGCCAAGATCGCCGCCAACCCCGGCGCCGTGATGCGAATGACCAAGCGCCTGCTGCGCGAAGGCGAGCACGCGTCGCTGGCCTCGCTGCTTGAAATGTCGGCGGGCTACCAGGCTATCGCACACAAGACAGCCGACCACCGCGAGGCGGTCACCGCGTTCATCGAAAAACGCGCCCCCACGTTCCAGTAAACAAGCAACGCGAGCCCCGCCCGCCCAAGCGTTCTCGGAGAACACACGATGAAGCCGTTGCAAGGCCTGCGCGTCCTGGACCTGTCCAGCGTGATTTTCGGCCCCCTGGCCAGCCAGATCCTGGCCGACTACGGGGCCGAGGTGATCAAGGTCGAGCCGCCCGAGGGCGACTCGACACGCCACACCGGCCCGTCAAAAGAAGCGGGCATGGCGGCCATGTTCCTCGGTGCCAACCGCAGCAAGAAGAGCGTGGTGCTGGACCTCAAGCAGGCCGACGCGCAAGAGGCGCTGGGCGCTCTGGTCGCCACGGCCGATGTGCTGATGCACAGCATGCGGCCCCAAAAGCTGGCAGCTTTGGGCCTTGCGCCCGATGCGCTGCGCCAGCGTTTTCCGCGCCTGGTGTATGCCAGCCTGGTGGGCTTCCTGCCCGGTCCCTATGCAGGCAAACCGGCGTATGACGACGTGATCCAGGGCATGTCGGGGCTGGCCGACCTGATGGAACGGCAGGGCGGCGAGATGCGCTACCTGCCCACCATTGCCGCCGACAAGACCTGCGCCCATGTGGCCGCGCACGCCATCCTGGCGGCGCTGTGGCAGCGCGAGCGCACGGGCCAGGGGGCATTTGTCGAAATCCCCATGTTCGAGTCCATGGTGGGTTTCAACCTGGTTGAGCACTACTACGGCCAGCATTTCGAGCCACCGCTGTCAGGGCCCGGCTACCCGCGTGTGCTGGCTCCCTGGCGCCGGCCCTACCGCACAGCCGATGGGGCGGTGGCCATGATGCCGTACACCAATGTGCACTGGTTGCGCTTCTTCACCGAAGTGGGCGCGCCGGAGCTGGCGCACGATGCGCGTTTTGTCGATATCGCCAGCCGCACGCGCCACATCGCCGAGCTGCTGGAGCTTGCCTCGGGCTTTACCGAGCGCCACACCACGGCCCACTGGATCGCGGTGTGCGATCGGCTGGAGATTCCCGCAGCGCCCGTGGCCCGGCTGCAGGACCTGCCGCTGGACCCGCATCTGGTGGCCACCGAATTTTTTGAAACCGTGGCCGACCCGGACCTGGGAGACGTGCGCTTTCCTGGCGTACCGGTGCGTTTTGACGGGCAGCGCCCCGCCATCACCATGCCGCCGCGGCTGGGCCAACACACGCGTGAACTGCTGGCCCAGGCTGGGCTCAGCGATGCCCACATCGAGGCACTGCGGGGCCCCCGCGCAGCCAGTACACCCGCTTCTTGAAAAGGACCGCTTCCATGACCCGACAGAACACACCCTTGGCCCCTCACAGCAACGCCGTCCTCGCGGGCGTGGATCGCGATTTGCCGCGTCTGGGTCAGGGCTTTGTGTGGCAAGACCTGAGCGTGGGCCAGCGCTTTCGAACTTTCCGGCGTACCGTCACGGAGACGGACCTGGTCAGCTTCATCGGCGTCACTGGCATGCTGGAAGCCATCTTCATCGAAGACGGTTACGAAGGCGGCGCCATGGCCGGGCGGCCCGTGCCGGGGGCGCTGACCTATGCGCTCATCGAGGGCTTCATCCTGCAGACCATGATCCAGGGCACGGGCCTGGCGATGCTGGAGCTGCACCAGCAGATTCTGGCGCCCGTGCAGGTGGGCGACACCATCGAGGCGGTGGTGGAGGTGACGGAGATTCGCCCCACGTCCAAGAGCGGCCGTGCCGTCGTGAGCTCTCGCATTGACGTCTTCAATCACCGCGGCGTGATGGTCATGACCTACACGGCCACCCGGTTGCTGGCCGGACGCGTGTGAACCGGTTTTCCGTTCCGACAACAACTCAGGAGACAAGCACCATGAAAAAAATCGATACGAACACAGCGCTGCGTTCACAGAAGATGCGGCGTCTGTGTCTGGCCGTGCTCAGCTGCGCCGCTGGCGTGGTGGGCCTCGCCCCCATAGGCTTTGCACAGGCGCAGAGCTACCCTACCAAGCCCATCACCCTGGTGGTGCCTTTCCCACCGGGCGGGCCCACCGACCAGGTGGCGCGGGTGCTGGCGCAAAAGCTGACCGAGCAGATGGGCCAGTCCGTCATTGTCGACAACAAGCCAGGGGCTAACGGCAACATCGGCGGCACGCAGGTCGCCAAGGCGGCGGGTGACGGGTACACGCTGCTCTACAACACGTCATCAATCACCTTGAGCCCGGCACTCTATAAGAACCTGAGCTACGACGTACAGAAAGACTTGGCACCCGTGGCCCTGACCGCTGTGGTGCCGCTGGCCCTTGTGGTCCACCCCAGCATTCCTGCCAACACAGTGCGTGAGTTCGTGGAGTACGCCAAGGCCAACCCGGGCAAGCTCTCCTATGGCTCTGCGGGTAATGGCAATGTGACCCACCTAGCGGCTTTCCAGTTCACCAAGACTCTGGGGATCGATGCCACGCACGTGTCGTATCGGGGCAGTGCGCCAGCAGACGTGGACCTGGTGGCGGGCCAGATCCAATTCATGACAGACACCATCAACTCGGTGATGCCGTTCGTGAAGGACAAGCGGCTGAAGCTGCTGGCGGTTACTACCGCCAAGCGCATGTCCCTCTACCCTGATGCGCCCACGCTGGCGGAAACCGTCATGCCCGGTTTTGAGGCCGGGGCTTGGCAGGGTGTCATGGTGCCGGCCAAAACGCCCGCAGCGCTTGTGCAGCGACTCAATGCCGAGATCAACAAAGCGCTGCAAAGCGACGATGTGCGCGCCAAGCTGGCTGTGCAGGGCGCAGAGCCACTGGGCTCGACGCCCGAGGAGTATCGAACCTACGTCAGTTTAGAACTCCAGCGCTGGGCTGGCGTTGTCAAATCGACTGGCGTCACGCTCGATTGAGAGGGTTGGCGAGGTGGTAGGCCGGGCGGGGGCCTGCCAGCCCAGCGCCACGCACGCATCCTGCGTGGCCTTGGCTTTGTTGGGGTGGTCTCGCAGAGACAGCGCGCAGTTGCTCCATGCAATTCCAAAGTGATGTGAAACACTTTCGCGTGTTGGCGGCACTCTGCGGTCGCAAAGGTGCCGCCAACAGGGCGAGGCCACATCAGCGTGACTTACATGGCATTGCCGATTTCGCCGTGAGAAATTTGGCCTGTGCGCACCGCCTCCGCAGCCTGCGCACGCACGGTTGCGCGGTCAGCCGTGGATTGGTAGGTCACCACGCGCGAACCGGCAGGCTCCAGGCTGTGCGTGCGGGCTTCGACAACAGCTTCGGCAGCGACTTCTGCGCGGGTGCGGTTGGTGTCGAACTGCAAGGCAAATTGCGAGCTGTCCGCCTCATCAGCGTGGGCGCCAAAAGCAGCGAGGGTGGCCACAGCTGCGATAGAGAGGAAACGGGCGGTCTTGTTCATGATGAAAATCCTTGAATAGAAACATCTCAAAAAAACCGGGACGAAGGGTCGTCACTGAAAGAAGGCAACTTCTTCAACCCGGGTTCGGTGAGTCGCCTTGCGGTTTCGGCTCATCGATGGAAGAACTTTACGCCGATGGTGTTTGCAGAAAAACTACTTGGTTTTAAACTGACTGTTCCAGTATTGCGAATAATTGAAGTCCACCTCCGTGATGAAGCAGGGCGCGTCTTTTCGTGGGTGAGGTGTCGAGTGCTGTGCGGGCCTGTGACAATGGGCGTCCCTCTCATTTGCCAGGCAGCGCTTTCACAATGACATCCCATTCCGCCAGGAGCTGGAGCCACCAATGGCTCCTGCCAACCGGCGAGCAGCAGCAGGTGCTCCAGTCCAAGGCCGCCGCGATCATCATCAGCGCACTGGCGGGGACGGGTAAGACGACCACGCTGTGCATGAAAGCATGTAATTTGTTGGCCGGTATGGATCGAGGGGGCCGTATTCTCGCGCTGGCCTATTCGCGAGCGGGAGTCACCGCCATTCGCGACCGGCTGATCAAACTCGACGGTGTGGTGCCTGCGCGCCTGGAGATCCTGACCATCGAGCAACTCAGTGAGAGAGTGCTGAAAGAACAGGGGGACCCTGTCGCGAAGCTCGATGATCCGGTGCGACGGCGTTTTCTGATCCTCCAGGCACAACAAGCGCTGCGCCAAGAACTGCAACGGAGCCCGGACAACGACGCCAATGCGCTGATGGCGCAGGACGTGGATATCGACGCGTTTCAAGCTTTTGAGGCGCAGGCCAAGAAGACCTTGTTGGACCGACAGTTTCAGGACTCGGGCACAGACCTGCACACTTTCTGTCAAGAGCGGGATCTGGACTTTGGCCTGTATCGGCTACTGAGGCACTACGAGCGCATGCGTGCAGGCCTGAATCATGAGCCGCAGTTTTATGCCGACGGGGATTGCACCTTTGAATTGTGCCGTCAGCTGGACTTGCTGGATTGGGGGCAGCCCTGTGAATGGCTGCAGGGGCGGTACGGTGCGGTGTTGTTCGATGAGCTGCACGACCTTGATGAAGCCGCGTTGATGGTTCTGCGCAAACTGGTGCAGAGCGACAACGGCGTATTTGTGGGCGCCGGTGATTTCAATCAGCATATCCACGAGGGATCGTTGTCGGTGTTTGGCGGCGCCATGCAGCACATCCGGGACTGCTTGCCTGTGGATGCCGAGGTGCTGAACATCAACACCACGCGCCGGTTTGGTGCGGAGATTTGCGGGGCCCTCAACCCCCTGTTCGCGCTGGAGTTCGCCTCAGTATCGGAGAACTCCGATTCATTCCTGCATTCGACTTACGACACGGATGAACATTGTGCGCAGCAACTGGTGGAGGTTCACGCGCAAATTGTCAACGGTTGGGGGGCGCTGCAGGGGGGTAAAAGCAAGCACAGTGCCTTGAATGTGATGCTGAGGAATCCCCAGGACAGCATGTTGCTGGAGTGGGTGTTTGGGCATGAAGGCGTGCACTACGGTTGCCAGGGGATGAGCGTTTTTTATCTGCGCAAGGAAGTGGCCCTGGTTCTGTCTTTGATGTGGGCCTTGCAAGACAGCAACGCAGAACGCCATTTGACTCTGGGGATTGTGAGTGCGGCGGTTCAGGGGCTGATTCACTATGGCCGCCGCAACGCCCTGGCGCATGGCGCAGATGCCGATGTATTGGCCCAAGGCCAGTTTGACCAGACATGCTGGACAGCTTTGCACGGTGCCAGCGAAAGCCACCAAATGGCCGTTACGTTGTATGCGGATTCCGCGCGAATGCGTCGCTACATTTTGCATGGCACCCTGAATCCCCAGGCCTCCGAGCTGGACGACCATTGCGCCAAAATGATGGCGCTGGCACCCGATGTGCTCGGGGATGCCGGTGCGTTTTGTCGCCACCCCTGGGTGCGTCGCATCTTTGACGACGCATCGATCAACGGCCAAGAGCGAAGCGCATGCCTTGCAAGCCTTGATGGGTTGTCGCGGCTGGGGCGTGGCATTCCTGTGGGCGAGTTCCTCGGTCGCCTGACGCTGATGGCCCGTGGCAGCATTGAGAGGCACCAACACAAGGAGCCGGTGACCTTGCGTTTGATGAGCGTGGATGCCTGCAAGGGCCGCGAATTCACGTTTGTGGCGGTGCCCTTTGTGGAGCGCGGGCGCTTCCCCAGCACTGTGACGCACAACGAGGCTTACCGGGAGCGCAACATGCTGTATGTGGCGATGACCCGCGCGCGCACTGCGTTGTGGTTGCTGGAGAGTGTTGCCAGGCCCGTGACCCCGGGGCCTGTTTAGATCGGTGTCACGGCGGATTGCGTCGCGGGTGTGGCCTGACATCACACGCAGCGCCATCGATCTTGAGAGGGGGCAAGGTCAGCACAAACCCATGACCACGGAGTGGGGTGGAGCGGCATGCCCCGTGGGGTCACGAGGGCGATGCGTGACGGCGGCGTCTTGGATGAGGGGCTGTCTCGCAGGCATTGCCGCCTGCAATTCCACGTTTCCTCATGATCCCGTCATCCCTTCGTCGTCGCTGCAGAGCCAGCGCCAGGCATGGCGATTTTCTGCGAGGTCGTGAAGAGCCGCTCACTGCTTCGGTCGGCTTTTGCGCGGCGGTTTGATGGCCGGGCTGCTAGACACTTTGGCGTTGGCCTGGTCGATCCACAGCAGGGTGTCCATCTGCGACATGAAGCGCCGCAGGTAGTCGGGTGACAGGGCTCGCATGAGGCTCAGCGAGCGCAGAACGAGCTTGTGCGAATTGAGCGGACCCGCATTCTCAGGCCCCCGGTGCAGGGCCTGCACCACCTGCTGTTCTGCCGATATTTTGGACCACACTTCGCCGAAGTGGCGCACGCTTTTCATGTCCGACAGGCTCTCGCTGTCACTGGACCGCACGGTGTCTGCTTCGGTTTGGGCGCGGGCATGGATGTGCCGGTTCAGTCGCGCCAGCGGGGATTCTGTGGCGGGCGTCGCGGCTTTGCTGGCGAGTGGCTCGCAAACTCCGGGGGTTGGAGGATCGCTCGGGGCGCCTTGGGCATAAGCGATCACGGCCGCATGCAGTCGCTCTGCCAATACCTGCCGCACGGACGCGGGTTGGCCTGGCAGGCGCCGGGCCAACACTTCCAGGTAGTGAAAGCGTGCCGGGTCATGGCGGTGCGCGCCTTCGGCCCGCAGGGACTCCAGCGTGGGCTCGCTCGGCTCACTCATTGCGCGGTGGCTGGGTGTTCGATGCCTTGGGCACCGGGGCCATTTCGACACGGCGGTTTTGTGCGCGGCCCTTCTCATCGGCGTTGTCTGCCACGGGCTGCTCTGCACCAAACGCAGCAGCAAACACCTGCGAGGAGGGCATGCCCTCATCGATGAGGGCCCGCGCCACGGTGAGTGCGCGCTGGGCCGACAGCTCCAGGTTGTCTGCAAAGCGCTGATGGGTACCGCGCAGCAGCGTGGTGTTGTCGGTGAATCCGCTCACCATGAGCATCTCGTCGCGTTCGCGCAGATACACCATCAAAGGCTGCACAAGGCTCTTGAGGAGTTGGCGGCCCTCAGGGCGCAGCTCGTCCGAGCCTGTGCCAAACAGCACACTGCCGCTGATGCCAATGCGGCCATTGTTCACCGTCACCCGGCCACTGGCCAGGGGGATGGCGAGTGCCTTTTCGAGTGCCATGCGGCGCTGCTCTTCCATCTGGCGCTTTTCGACCTCCTGCTTCAGGCTGGCCACCAGGTCGATCTGCACCACGAGCACGCCCACCAAAATCAGCACGAACGCGCCCAGCAGGCCCGCCATGAGGTCTCCGAACACGGCCCACACGGGTGCCGTCTGTTCAGTGGCATCGTCCAGGGCGTCGTCCATACCCATCACGCCGCCACTCCTTGTGGCACAGAGGCCTTGCCGTGCAGCCGGCGCAGGTCTTCCACAATGCCCTGCTGCGCACTGATGCTCAGGTCGATCACCTCGCGGGCCTGGGCCACGTAGTAGGCCAGTTGCTCATCGCTGCGGCTCATCGACTGTTGGATGGCGCCTTCGATGCCGTGGAGGCTTTCCATGAGCTTTTCGTTGCTGGCACTGAACAGGCCGACGCCGTGGCCGAAGGATTCGCCCAGGCTGGCCAGTTCCACAGCGCTGGCGGCGACATGCGTTGCGACCTCGTCCACCTTGCCTGCCTGTGCGCTGAGCGACTGGGCAAACTGCTGCCCCGCCTGCTCCAGCACCTGGGCGGCCGAGCCCACCAAGGCGTCGATGGCCGCGCGTTGCTTTACGGCGGCTTCGTTCACCGACTGCAGCAGGGTGCCGACCTGCTCCATCATGGCCGTGCGTTCTGCCAGTGCGACGTTGTCGCGCTCGCTCAGGCGCGTCATTTCCTGGCGCAGCTGGGTGATGACCTCGGCGGCAGCCTGCGGCACATCCGATGCCGTCTGCAACAGGCGCGTGAGCGGTGCTTCCAGTGCTGAGCCGAGGGTGGCCAGGTGCTGTGCCACGGCCGTCTGCAGTGTGTCGAGCCGCTCCACGGCGGCGTGGCCGCGCTGGGCCTCGGCATCGCGCAGGGCCACCAGCTCGGTGCGCCATACACCCGTCAGTTGGTCCATGCGCTGGCCTTGGGTCTGCACCCACTGGGCCTCGGTTTCCAGGCGTGTGCGCAACAGCGCGTCCGACTGGTCCATCAATTCGGCCGCGCCGCCCAGCGTGCGGGCCACCTGCTCGGTCAGTCGTTCGGTGATCTGTGTGGCCGTGGCCTCCAGGGCGTGGCACACAGCCTGTTGCTGCGCCACGGTGTGTGCGCCCACGCGCTGCCACTCGGCGCTGAGGCTGCTGGCCATGCCTTCCATGGACCGGCCCCAGCCTTCCAGGCGCTGCTGGTCGGTCGTCGCCTGGGCGGCATGGGATTGCGCTACCGTCTCCTGCAAGGCCGCCAACCATGCACTGGAGTGCTGATCAAAGGCCTGTGTGGTGGCTTGCAAGGTGTGGTCGATTTGTGTGGCCGCGCCTTCCAGCGCCTGGCACACCGCCTGTTGTTGCGCCACGGTCTCTGCGCCCATGCGCTGCCACTCGGTGCTGAGGCTGCTGGCCATGCCTTCCATGGACCGGCTCCAGCCTTCCTGGCGCTGCTGGTCGGCCGCCACCTGGGCGGTATGGGCTTGCACCACCGTCTCCTGCAGCGTTGCGAGCAAGCTGCTGGAGCGCTGGTCAAAGGCCTGCGCAGCCGTCTGCAAGCTGTGGCCCAACTGCTGGGCAGCGCCCTCCAGGGCCTGGCCTGTGCGCTGCTGTTGTTCCTCGGTCTGCGCGCCCACGCGTTGCCACTGGGCGCTGAGCGTGCTGGCCATGTCTTCCATGGAGCGGCTCCAATCGTGCAGGCGCTGCTGATCAGCGGCCGCATCGGCCGCCCGCGACTGCGCTGCCGACGCCTCCAGCGAGGCCACCATGGCGCTGGAGCGCTGGTCAAACGCTTGCGTGACTGTCTGCAGCGCGCCGTCGAGCTGTTCCACCAGGGTGTTCTGGGTCTGGGTGTGGCTGTGCAAGGCGGTGGTCCAGGTGTCGGCCACCTGGCGGGCCGTGCCCTCCCACTGGGCCGAGAGCGCCTGGAGCTGCGCATTCGTGGTTTCGCGCAGACGCTCGTGCGAACGTTGCGCCTCCTGGGCCAGCGTGGTCATCGCCTGCTCGACTACGGGGCGAATCGCCTCACCGGCCTGGCGGGCACTGGCACCCAGGCTCTCGTGCAGCGAGGTCCCCACGGTGCTCGCCAACAGGGTGTAGGCCGAAGCAGCTTCGCGGTGAAAGCCCTGCTGTTGTGCCAGCAGTTGCTCGCCCAGCTGGCCACTGCGCCGGTCCAGCCCTTCCATCAGGTCGTGCAGGCGCTCCGCAATCAGGGGCATGGCCTGGGCCTGCGTCTGCAAGGCGCGCAGCATTTCCTCGCGCCGGTGGGCCGGCGAGAACGTCCGAAACAGCGTGGGGATGTGCGCATCCAGCAGGCGCACGGCCTGCAGCCGGTCGCGCCGGCTCATGGCAGACAACAGGCCCAGCATGGCCGACGCGGCCACCCCGGCGACCGATGTGCCGAACGACAGACCCAGGCCTTTGATGGGCGCGGCCAGTGCTGCGCGGATCGACTCCAGGTTGGAAGATGCCTCCAGCGCGAACACGGCGCCATTGAAGGTGACCACCATGCCTAGAAAGGTACCCAACATACCCAGCATGACCAGCAAGCCCACCAGATAGGGGGTGAGGGCCGGGCCGGGCAGCGCCACGCGCTCTCCCTCGATGCGCTGGCGTACCGGGTGGCGCAGCGACGGTGCAATGCGCCCCAGCCAGCCACCCAGGTCGGCCAGCGGCTCCGCGGAGTTGCCGTTCAGTGCCGTGGTCAGCGACAGGGTGTGGGCGCGGAACTGCATCAGCTCAAAGGCCCCCAACACGTACACCATGCCAATCACCGCCGTCATGGCGAGCGCCAGCGGGCTGGACCCCACAAAACCCCAGCCTACCCACCCCACAGCCGCAAGGCCTACGGCGAAGATGGCTGCCATCACACTTTTGTTCATTCCTGTGGTCCTGTTTTCTCGTGGTGGGCTGCTTCCAGCAGCCCCGTGATCGGCTGAAGGCGTACCTGCATTTCTGCGAGCAGCAACGCCTGTAAATCCTGTTCAAAAGCCCATAGCCAGCCACCGGGCTGGCGCCAGCGCAGGGGCTCGTCGGCCCGACCGCTGGTTTGCAGTGCCTGCTGGTGCTTGTGTTGCAGGTGCGCCAGACGCCGTTCCAGATAGCCTGGCAGAGACGTCCACAGCCGCTGCTCGCGCGCACCCAGCATCTGCTCCATCACGCCGTCCAGCGCCGCCAGCTGTTGCAGGGCCATGGGCCCCTTGGCGAGTGCATGGCGTACCTGTGTCCGCAGCGCCAGCAGCCGCGTGTCCATCTGCTTTTGCAAATCCAGATAGCGTGGGCCATGGGCTGCAAAGTTCGCATCGGCCTGCGGGTCGGGCAGTTCTACGGGCGTGTTGTCGGCCCGAGCGCGCAAAGGCTTGGGGGCTGCCACCCCGGCTGTCATGAGGGTCGTCAGATCGGTCCGGGTCTTTTGCACTTGGCGGTCGAGCGCTGGCACATCCAGATCGGCCCCCTGCAGCCCGGCCGCTTCCGCTGCCTGCGGCAGAGACTCGATGGCATGCAGCGCCCGGCTCAGCTTGACAGCATCTACGGTGCCCAGCCACTGGCTCAATGGCTCCGCCACGTCCTGCTGCGGTGACTGCGCCGTGCGCTCGCCATTCTCCCGCGCCCATTGCTGGAGCAGGACAACAAGTCTGGAACTATTGAGTCGGTGGTGCGGATACATCCCGTGGAGGTCATTCATTCACTGTGCTGGCACCGGCCTCTGGATCTCTCCCAAGGCGCGGGCGTCAGGGAACGGGTCCCCAGTGGGCAAAGCCTGCTATTTTCGCAGGAACGCCAGAAGGGCCTGGCTGGGGCGACCCGGCGTTGCAGGTGTTACACCTGTTCCGGGTGAGAAGACCCGCCAGACAGGCGCAATGCACCCATGCGCCCACCGTGGGGACGGCGATCGCGGGGGAGGGGCGTGTGAGGGCCGTCAGAGCCTTCAGAGTTTTCGCAAAGGGAGTGGTGCTGCGCAACCAGCGGCTGGGGACGCCGTCTCCACGTGTTGTTAGTGAAATTTTAATGAAAATAGCTGCAGGTGCTTATTTGTAAAGCACCTGCAGCTATCAAAATCATAGTTGTTGGCACATGGCGAGCCCGCTGCACGTTCTGGGGGGGCAGGCCTGGGCTGCCGCTGTAACGGCTACAGCGAGCGTATTTCACGGCCACCGTTCGTTGCGCGCTGTGGTCCCTCATCGATGGGGTCAGCGGCCTACCATTCGGCGAAGCTCCCGTCCCGGTGCCGCCAGACGGGATTGCGCCAGCGGTGGCCTTGTGCGGCGCGTTCCCGTACATAGTCCTCGTTCACTTCAATGCCCAGTCCTGGCCCCTGGGGGATGGTCACCATGCCGTCGCTGTAGGCAAACACCTCTGGGTTGGACACATAGTCGAGCAAATCGTTGGCCTCGTTGTAGTGGATGCCCAGGCTCTGCTCCTGGATAAAGGCGTTGTAGCAGCCGGCGTCAATTTGCAGATTGGCCGCCAGCGCAATGGGCCCCAGCGGGCAGTGCAGGGCCAGTGCCACGTCATAGGCCTCGGCCATGGCGGCAATCTTGCGGGTTTCGGTGATGCCCCCGGCGTGTGAGGGGTCGGGCTGGATGATGTCCACATACCCCTCTTGCAGCACGCGCTTGAAATCCCAGCGTGAGTACAGTCGTTCGCCCAGTGCTATGGGTGTGGAGGTCAGAGGGGCCAGCTCCTTGAGGGCCTCATGGTGTTCACTCAGCACAGGCTCTTCGATGAACATCAGCTTGTATGGGTCAAGCTCCTTCATCAACACCTTGGCCATGGCTTTGTGCACACGCCCGTGAAAGTCCACACCAATACCCACATGGGGGCCCACGGCGTCGCGCACGGCGGCGACGTTGGCCAGGCAGCGTTCTACCTTGTCGAAGGTGTCCACGTACTGCATCTCTTCGGTGCCATTCATCTTGACAGCGGTGAATCCCCGCGCCACGGCGGCTTTGGCGGCGTCGGCGGTTTCGCTCGGGCGGTCCCCGCCGATCCAGCTGTAGACGCGGATGCGGTCACGCACAGAACCCCCCAGCAGTTCGGACACCGACACCCCGAGCGCCTTGCCTTTGATGTCCCACAACGCCTGGTCGATGCCCGCGAGCGCGCTCATGTGGACGCCACCGCCGCGGTAGAACCCGCCCCGATAGAGCACAGTCCAGTGGTCCTCGATGTGGCGGGGGTCCTTGCCAATGAGGTAGTCGCCCAGTTCCTCCACCGCAGCAGCCACGGTGTGCGCGCGGCCTTCCAGAACGGGCTCGCCCCAGCCTACGATGCCTTCATCGGTTTCGATTTTGAGGAAGCACCAGCGTGGCGGCACCAGGAACGTTGTGAGTCGGGTGATTTTCATGGCGACGGAATCAGTGGGAAATGCGGTGGGGGGGGGCTTCAGGCGCCCGGATAGGCCAGGCGCCATGCCGCCATGAAGGCGGTGGCCTGCCGGGCGACGTCGGCGGCCGTGTCTCCGGGGCGGTACAGCGCGGAGCCCAGGCCAAACCCGCTGGCTCCGGCCGTCGCATACGCCGCGATGCTTTCGGGCACGATGCCGCCCACCGGCACCAGGGCCATGGGCGGTGTGATGACTGCGCGCCAGGCTTTGAGTACATGCGGCGGCAGGGCCTCTGCCGGAAACAACTTGAGCATGTTGGCCCCAGCGCCCAGGGCGGCGTAGGCCTCCGTCAGCGTGGCCACGCCCGGTGCGCAGGCCATGCCTGCCGCTCTGGCGGCGTGGATGACGCCGGGATCGCTGTGGGGCATCACCACGATCTGACCGCCCGCTGCAGCCACATCGGCCACCGCCTCGGCAGAGAGCACGGTGCCTGCGCCCACCAGGCAGTCGGCGGGCAGTGCGTCGCGCAGGGCGCGGATGCTGGCCAGGGGGTTGGGTGAGTTCAGCGGCACTTCGATGATGCGAAAACCCGCGTCGTAAAGCGTTTGGCCGATAGCGACCACCTCCTGCGGTTGCACGCCGCGCAGGATGGCGATCAGCCCGCAGCGCTGCAGGAGGTGGAACAGGGTCTTGTCGATGGGGTTCATGGGACCAGGCTCGCGTTGGTGGAAGGCGGCGTGTGGGGGATGGCGGGCACTGTGATGAGCCCCGCAGCCAAAGCGATGTGCCACAGACCGGTGGCGGTGGCGTTTGCCGCCATGGTGGCTTTGTCAAAGCCATAGACCTGCAACGCGATGGCGTAGCGGCGGCACAGGTCGGGCTCGCCGCACAGCACCAGAGTGTGGTGCGCTCCCAGGCCGTGCGGTTGCACCCGCGCAAGGCAGGCGATCTCGTGGCCAATCAGCAGGCCAGAAAGGTAGTCGGCTTGTGCCGTGGCGGGCAGCTCACCGGTCAGACCCAGCGTGCGCGTGCTAAAAATGTGCGACAGCAGGCCCAGGTCGGCCTCGCTGCCACGCGCTACCTCCAGTCCGCGCGCAAAGGCCTTGTCATCGGGCACAGCCGGTGCCTGCATGGTCTTGCCCAGGATGGTGTGGCCGCGTACCGCGGCAAACACCTCACCGGTCATGAAGGTGTAGAAGTGTTCAAGGCGGCGCTGGCGCGCCACCACCCATTTGCTGTGTGTGCCGGGCAGGCCGATGAGCACAGTGGCGTTGTCGGCCAGCGGCAGGCTGGCCAGCACCCCCAGCACCCCCAGCACCTGGGTCTCTTCCCCACGCATCACATTGGGCAACAGGCCGCGTTGCATCAGGCCGGGCACGATGTGCAGCGGTGGGGCGTCTCCGCGATGAACGGCGGTAAGGCCCTGGGCCAACGCATCGAGCGAGGTGGGCGCATTCAGATACGGGGCTTCGCGCCAGCCCTGTGCACTGCCCACCATGCCGCAGGCCAGCAGTGGCTGGTGGGGTGCGGCGGCCAGCCAATCGCCGCAGCTGTCGTGCAGCGCGCGCTCAAAGGCAGCACCTGGCTCCGGGTCTTCCACCCCCTTGTCAGCAAGTGGCAAATTCATGATGCCCCAGGGGCGGTGGCGCGTCTCCAGCACTTCGCCGTGGGCACCCATGCGAAAGGCGCGCAGCGAACTGGTGCCCCAGTCCAGAGTCACCAGGCGGGTGTCAGAGAGGTGGGCGTTGTCTGCCATGGTGGCTTACTTGCCCCAGCGCAGCACCAGGGGGTCCAGCCGGCGCGCGATGTCGATCAGGCCCCGGCGCACCTCGGGGTGCATGGCCGGGAAGGGGTGGCGACCGGCCTCGCAGGCGATCACGCCGCCTTCCTTCATCAGTGCCTTGGCCGTGAGGATGCCGCCCTGGCGGTTTTCGTGGTTGATCAGCGGCAACCAGCGCTGGTAGAGCGCAAAAGCCTGGTCCGTGTCGCCCTGGCGGTGCGCCTCGATGATGGGGCGGATGCCGTCGGGGAAGGCGCCGCCTGTCATGGCACCGGTAGCGCCTGCGTCCAGGTCGGCCAGCAGGGTGATGGCCTCTTCGCCGTCCCATGGGCCTTCGATGGCATCACCGCCCAGGCGGATCAGCTCGCGCAGCTTGCTGGCGGCACCGGGTACTTCGATCTTGAAGTAGGCCAGGTTTTCAATCTCTTGCGCCATGCGGGCCAGGAACGGGGGCGACAACACGGTGCCGCTGGCGGGCGCGTCCTGTACCATGATCGGAATGCCGATGGCGTCGGACACGCGGGCGTAGAACTCGTAGATCTGCGCCTCGGGCACGCGGAAGGTGGCACCGTGGTAGGGCGGCATCACCATCACCATGGCGGCGCCCATGTCCTGCGCGGCGCGGCTGCGCTCGGCGCACACGCGGGTGCCGTAGTGGGTGGTGGTGACGATCACGGGCACGCGGCCTGCCACGTGCTCCAGCGACAGGCGGGTCAGGGTTTCACGCTCGGCATCCGATAGCGAGAACTGCTCGGAGAAGTTGGCCAGGATGCAGACGCCATCCACGCCCGCATCGATCATGAAGTCCAGGCAGCGCTTCTGGCTGTCGAGGTCGAGCGTGCCGTCTTCGTGGAAGGTGGTGGGCACCACGGGGAAGATGCCGCGATAGCGAGGGTTCTGGAGGGAATGGGTGGCTGGCATGGCGGAGGAAAGTAAAAATTTGATTGAAATACGGCTCTAGCGCTTATCTATCAAGCACTAATAGCTATGAAATATGTAGCAATCTCCGTGGCTGGTGGGCCGTCGGTATCAGTGAGAGTGGCGAGGCACGGCAGCGCCTCGGCAGCCGACCAGAAAGTCGAAGTCGCAGCCATCGTCGGCCTGCAGCACGTGGTCCACATACAGGCGCTGATAGCCACCGCGCCCGCCCATGTCGGTGCTGGCCAGCGCGGCCAGGCGCGCGGCCAGTTCTTCATCGCTGATGTCCAGGTGCAGGCGGCCCGCTTCGCAGTCGAGTTCGATGAAGTCACCGTCTTGCACGGCGGCCAATGGGCCACCGGCAGCGGCTTCGGGCGCCACGTGCAGCACCACGGTGCCGTAGGCGGTGCCGCTCATGCGCGCGTCGGAGATGCGCACCATGTCTTTCACACCCTGGCGCAGCAGCTTGGGTGGCAGGCCCATGTTGCCCACCTCGGCCATGCCGGGGTAGCCCTTGGGGCCGCAGTTCTTGAGCACCATCACGCAGCTGGCGTCGATGTCCAGGTTCTCATCGACGATGCGCTCCTTGTAGTGCTCCAGGTTCTCGAACACCACAGCGCGGCCCCGGTGCTTGAGCAGCTCGGGCGATGCCGCCGATGGCTTGAGCACCGCACCGCGCGGCGACAGGTTGCCGCGCAGGATGCAGATGCCGCCGTCGGCAATCAGTGGGTTGGTGATCGGGCGGATCACCTCGTCGTCGTACTGCGGGGCTTCGCGCACGTTGTCCCACAGGCTTCGGCCATTCACAGTGAGTGCATCAGGATGGGGCAGCAGGTTGTGTTCGCCCAGGCGGCGCAGCACGGCGGGCAGGCCGCCCGCGTAGTAGAACTCTTCCATCAGGAAACGGCCCGAGGGCTGCAGGTCCACCAGCGTGGGCGTGCCACGGCCAATGCGCGTCCAGTCTTCCAGGTCCAGCGGCACCCCCATGCGCCCGGCAATGGCCTTGAGGTGAATCACGGCGTTGGTCGAGCCACCGATGGCGGCATTGGTGCGGATGGCGTTCTCGAACGCCTCGCGCGTGAGGATCTTCGACAGCGTGAGCCCTTCGTGCGCCATCTCCACAATGCGTTTGCCCGACATATGCGCCAGCACGTAACGGCGCGAATCCACCGCCGGGATGGCCGCGTTGTGCGGCAGCGAGGTGCCCAGTGCCTCGGCCATGCAGGCCATGGTGCTGGCCGTGCCCATGGTGTTGCAGGTGCCGGCCGAGCGCGACATGCCCGCCTCGGCTGCGAAGAACTGGTGCTCGTTGATTTCGCCCGCTTTCAGCGATTCGTGCAGCCGCCACACGGCCGTGCCCGAGCCGATGTCCTTGCCGCCAAGCTTGCCGTTGAGCATGGGGCCGCCCGTCACCACGATGGCGGGCACATCGCAGCTGGCCGCGCCCATCAAGAGCGCAGGCGTGGTCTTGTCGCAGCCCACCAGCAGCACCACGGCGTCGATGGGGTTGCCGCGAATCGCTTCTTCCACGTCCATGCTGGCCAGGTTGCGCGTGAGCATGGCCGTGGGGCGCAGGTTGGATTCGCCGTTGGAGAACACCGGAAATTCGACGGGGAAGCCGCCCGCTTCGTAAATGCCGCGCTTCACATGCTCGGCAATCTTGCGGAAGTGCGCGTTGCACGGGGTCAGCTCGGACCAGGTGTTGCAGATGCCGATCACGGGGCGGCCGTCGAACGCGTGGTCCGGGATGCCCTGGTTCTTCATCCAGCTGCGGTACATGAAGCCGTTCTTGTCGGCCGTGCCGAACCATTCGGCGGAGCGGAGTTTGCGCTTGGAGGTGGTCATGGTGGGGTGCAAGAGAAAGAGGGGAACAAAGAGTCAGCGAGGCTTGCCCGAGCGGCGTGAAAGCAGCCGCTGCAGCAGGCAGAAAACGAACAGGAGCACACCGACGACGATGCGCGTCCACCAGGAGCTGAGCGTGCCGTCGAAGGAGATCAGGGTCTGGATGATTCCGAGCATGAGCACGCCAAACAGCGTGCCGGCCACATAGCCCACCCCGCCCGTGAGCAGCGTGCCGCCAATCACCACGGCGGCAATCGCGTCCAGCTCCATGCCCACGGCATGCAGGCCATAGCCAGAGAGCATGTAGAACGTGAACACCACCCCCGCCAGTGCTGAGCAAAAACCCGACAGCGTGTACACGCCGATCAGCGTGCGGCGCACCGGCAGGCCCATGAGCACGGCCGATTGCTCGCTGCCACCCACCGCATACACGCTGCGGCCAAACGGTGTGCAGTGCGCTACAAACAGGGCCACCAGCAGCACCGCGATGGCAATGAGGGCGCCCAGCGAGAGCGAGGCGCCTTCCCACAAAGGCAGGCGCCACTGGGCCCACTCCGAATAGCCTTCGTGCGTGATGCTGATCGAGTCGATGCTGATCAGGTAGCACAGCCCCCGCGCCAGGAACATGCCTGCGAGCGTCACGATGAAGGGCTGCAGCCGAAAGCGCTCGATGAGGAAGCCCATCAACGCGCCAAACGCCGTGCCCATCAACAGCACCAACGGCACAGCCACCAGCGGGTTCCAGCCCCGGTGCTCCACCAGTGCCGCCAGCACCATGGTGGTCAGCGCCACCACCGAGCCCACCGACAGGTCGATACCGCCCGACAGGATGACGAACGTCATGCCCACCGCCACGATGATGAGGAAGGCGTTGTCGATCAGCAGGTTGAGGAACACCTGGGCCGAGAAGAACCCGGTGTACAGCACCGAACCCAGCGTGGCCATGGCCACGAACAGTGAGATGGTGGCGGCCAGCGGCAGGTACTTTGGGTTGAACCGGACGCGCCCAGCGGCCTGTGGGGCAGGGGGGCTCACGGTGCTGAAGCCTGCGGTCTTGGGGAGGGCGCTCATTGCAGCGCTCCCGCACCGGGGCGGCGTGTCATGGCGCCGACTTGTGCACGAAACTCGGGCGACTGCAGCAGCATCACCACGAACACCACCACCGCCTTCACCACCAGGTTGATCTCGGGTGGAACCCCCAGCGAATAAATGGCGTAGGTCAGCGTCTGGATGATGAGCGCACCGATCACACTGCCCACCAGGCTGAAGCGTCCGCCGGTGAGGGCGGTGCCACCCAGTGTCACGGCCAGAATGGCATCCAGCTCCAGCAGTTGGCCGGCGTTGTTGCCGTCCGCACTCTTCACGTTGGAGCTGATCAGCAGCCCCGCAACGCCTGCGCAGATGCCGCAGAACGCGTACGCCGCCACGATGAGCCGGCCCGCCTGCACGCCCGCCAAGCGAGCCGCCGTGGGGTTGATGCCCACTGCCTGGACGAACAAGCCCAGCGCCGTGCGGGTGATGGCGAGGTACAGGATGGCAAACACCGCTGCCACTACAAACAGCGAGAAGGGCAGCCCCGCCAGATAGCCGCCACCCATAAAGAAGTAGGGCGTGTAGTAGATGGTGATGATTTGCCCGTCGGTGATGAGCTGGGCGATGCCCCGGCCCGCCACCATGAGGATCAGCGTGGCGATGATGGGCTGCATGCCTACCTTGGCCACCAGAACGCCGTTCCACAGGCCACACAACAGGGCCACCCCGATGGCGCACAGGATGGCTACCGGCAGCGGGAACCGGCTTTCGGTGCCCGACACAGAGCCGCCGATCATCCAGGCCGCCACAGCAGCGGAAATGGCCACCACCGCACCCACTGAAATGTCGATGCCGCGCGTGGCGATCACCATCGTCATGCCCAGCGACACCAGCACCAGCGGTGCGGCGCGGTTCAGGATGTCGATGAGGCTGCCGTACAGGTGTCCATCGCGCCATTCGATGTGCAAGAAGCTGGCGTTGAAGGCCGTATTGACAGCCAGCAACAGCAGCAGCGTGATGATGGGCCACGCCAGGCGGTGGCGCAGCAGCGCGGCTAAAAGGGAAGGAGAGGGGGAACGTTCAAGCATGTTCGGCGGCGATGAGTTCGTAAACGGCGTCTTCAGTGCTGCCCGCAGGCAGCTCACCCACCTTGCGGCGGTCGCGAAGCACCACGATGCGATGGGCCACGCGCACCACCTCGCTCATCTCGGACGAGATGAACAGCACGGCCATGCCGGCTTGCGCCAAGTGCAGGATCTGCTCCATGATTTCCTGCTTGGCTGCGACGTCGATGCCGCGCGTGGGCTCGTCCAGGATCAACAGGCGCGGCTCGATGGCCATCCACCGCGCGAGGATGGCTTTTTGCTGGTTGCCGCCCGAGAGCAGGCCGATGGGCTTGTCCACGCTATCGGTCTTGATGCCCAGCAGCTTCACGTAGCGCTCAGCCAACGCCGTCTGCTCGGCGCGCGAGAGAAATTTGCCCACGCCCATGCGGGCCTGCAGCGCAAGTGCAATGTTTTCGCGCACCGACAGCTCGGCCACGATGCCGTCGGTCTTGCGCTCTTCGGGGCACAGCGCGAGGCCGTGGCGGATGGCGTCCATGGGGCTGGCGAACTTCACCACCTGTCCGTCGATGCGCAGCGCGCCCCGGTCGGGCTGCTCCAGGCCAAATAGCAGGCGCGCCAGCTCGGTTCGGCCCGAGCCCAGCAAGCCCGCTAGGCCCACCACTTCGCCCGCGCGGATCTGCAGGTCCAGCGGCTGCAACTGACCGTCCTGCCCCAGGCCCTCGGTTTGCAGCAACGTCGTCTGGCGGGTGTCAAACACGGGCGACACCGCCGACTCGGTCGATGCGGCGGCCAGATCGCGGCCCAGCATGGCGGAGATCAGTGCCTGCGGGCCCAGGTCCTGCGCCCGCCACTCGCCCACCCAGCTGCCATTGCGCAGCACGGTGATGCGGTCAGACACGGCATAGACCTGGTTCAAAAAATGCGTCACAAAAACAATCGCCAGGCCATCGCCGCGCAGGCGACGCAGCACCTCAAAGAGCTTTTGCACCTCGTCGTCGTCCAGGCTGGAGGTGGGCTCGTCCAGGATCAGCACGCGCGCTTCGATGCTGAGCGCCCGGGCAATGGCCACCAGCTGCTGCACGGCCACAGGGAAGTCCGACAGCAGGCGGGTGACGTCGATCTGCAAGCCAATGCGCGCCACCAGATCCCGCGCACGCTGGTGCAGCGTGGCCCAGTCGATGCGAAAGCCCTGCGCGATGCCACAACGTGGATAGCGGCCCGCAAAGATGTTCTCGGCCACCGAGAGGTTGGCGCAGAGGTTGACCTCCTGGTACACAGTGCTGATGCCCAGGCGCTGCGCGGCCAGGGGCGAGTCGGGCCACACGGCTTCCCCTCCCAGCCGCATCTGGCCGCCGCTGGCTTCGAGCACGCCTGTCAGAACCTTAATGAGCGTGGACTTGCCCGCACCGTTCTGCCCCATCAGCGCATGGATCTCGCCAGGGTAGAGGTTGAGCTGCACATCGCGCAGCACAGGAATGCCAGCAAACTGCTTGTGGATGCCCGAGAGCTGCAGCACCGGGGCAGCAGCAGGGGCGTGAGCGGTGGATGCGTCCATGGCAGCCGTCATGCCTTGTTCTTGTTGTAAACATCGACGAGCACGGCGGCCAGCAGCACCACGCCCTTGATGACCTGCTGGTAGTCGATGCCGATGCCCAGGATGGACATGCCGTTGTTCATCACGCCCATCACAAAGGCGCCGATGACCGCGCCCATCACCTTGCCCACGCCGCCCGATGCCGATGCGCCGCCGATGAAGCAGGCTGCAATCACGTCCAGCTCAAAGCCCAAGCCCGCCTTGGGCGTGGCGGTGTTGAGCCGCGCCGCAAATACCAGCCCGGCCAGAGCTGCCAGCACGCCCATGTTGATGAAGGCATACAGCGTGAGGCGTTCGGTCTTGATGCCCGAGAGCTTGGCCGCCTTTTCGTTGCCACCCATGGCGTAGATGCGGCGACCGATGGTAGTGCGGCGGGTGACAAAGTCGAAAAGTACGATGAGCAGCGCCATCACGATGAGCACGTTGGGCAGGCCCTTGTACGAGGCCATGAGGTAGCTGAAATAGACCAGCAGAGCGCCAAATACCACGGTGCGCGCGATGAACAGGCTGGCGGGCTCGGTCTGCACCCCATGCCGCAGGCGGTTGGCGCGTTCGCGCAGGCCACCCAGTGCAAGCGCTGCGGCCACGGCGGCGCCCAGCAGCAGCGAGGTCAGGCGCAGCCCCTCCATGTTGAAAAGGTCGGGAATGAAGCCCGAGCTGAGCATCTGGAACGTGGCGGGGAATGGCCCCACCGACTGGCCCGCCAGCAGTGCCAGTGCCAGGCCCTTGAACACCAGCATGCCCGCCAGCGTGACAATGAACGACGGAATGCGCGAGAAAGCCACGAAGCTGCCCTGCACCGCGCCAATCAGCCCGCCGCACAGCAGGCACACCAACGTGGCGGGCACAAAGTGCCATTGGTATTCCACCATCAGCACAGCGGCCAGCGCACCAATGAAGCCACACACCGAGCCCACCGACAGGTCGATGTGGCCCGCCACGATCACCAGCAGCATGCCCAGCGCCATGATGATGATGTAGCTGTTCTGCAGCACCAGGTTGGTCAGGTTGAGCGGCTGCATCAGCGTGCCGTCGGTCATGTACTGGAAGAAGCCCATGATGGCCACCAGCGTGATCAACATGCCGTATTCGCGCAAGTTGTGCTGCAGATGGTGCAGCAAAGGCTTGTCGTTGCGGGGCGCCGAGGGGGATGCGCTCTCTGCAACGGGGTTGGCGGGGGAGGGGGTGGTCTGGCTCATATCAACTGGCTTTCACAATCGCTCGCATGATCTTTTCCTGGGAGGCTTCGCTTGTGGGCATTTCGGCCACAAAGCGTCCCTCGTTCATCACGTAGATGCGGTCCGTGATTCCGAGCAACTCAGGCATTTCGGAAGAAATCACGATCACACACTTGCCCTCGGCCGCCAGCTGGGCGATGAGGGTGTAGATCTCGTACTTGGCCCCCACATCGATGCCGCGCGTGGGCTCGTCGAGGATGAGCACCTCGGGGTTGGTAAAGAGCCATTTGCTCAGTACCACTTTTTGCTGATTACCGCCCGAGAGCTGGAGGGTTTTCTGGTCCACCCCCGAGCAGCGGATGCGCAGCTTTTCGCGGTAGTTCTGCGCAATCTCATGTTCACGGCCGCTGTCGATCACGCTCGCGAAAGACACCCCCTTGAGGTGTGCGAGGGAGGTGTTGAACTGAATGTCTTCGTTCAGCACCAGTCCATTGCCCTTGCGGTCTTCCGTCACATAGGCCAGGCCATGGCGCACGGCCTTCTCCACAGTGCTCACGTCGATGGGCTGGCCGTGCAGTCGCACCTCGCCGCTGATGCGGCGGCCCCAGGAGCGGCCAAAGATGCTCATGGCCAGCTCGGTGCGGCCTGCGCCCATCAGGCCGGCAATGCCGACAATTTCGCCACGCTTAACATGCAAGTGGATGCCCCTGAGGAACTCACGCTCGCTGTTTTGGGGGGGGTAGGCGTGCCAGTCGCGCACCTCGAAAACGGTCTCTCCGATGTCGGGCTGGCGCCGAGGGTAGCGGTCGTCCATCTCGCGGCCGACCATGGCCTGGATCACGCGGTCCTCGCTCACAGCACTGTTGCGGCAGTCCAGGGTCTCTACGGTGCTGCCATCGCGCAGCACGGTGATGGAGTCGGCCACGCGGGAGATTTCGTTGAGCTTGTGCGAAATCAGGATGCAGGTGATGCCCTGCCCTTTGAGTTCGAGCAGCAGGTCCAGCAGCGCCTGGCTGTCGTTTTCGTTGAGGCTGGCGGTGGGCTCGTCCAGAATCAGCAGGCGCACTTCACGCGACAGGGCCTTGGCGATTTCCACCAGCTGCTGCTTGCCCACGCCCAGCTGCACCACCGGGGTATCGGGAGATTCGCGCAGGCCCACCTTGGCCAGCAATGCTTGGGTCTTGCTATGTGCGGCCATCCAGTCGATGACGCCGCAGCGCGCGGTCTCGTTGCCCAGGAAAATGTTCTCTGCGATGGACAAAAGGGGCACCAGCGCCAGCTCCTGGTGGATGATGATCACGCCCTGGTGCTCGCTGTCACGGATGCCCTGAAAGCGGCGCTCCTGCCCATCCAACACGATGTCTCCGCTGTAACTGCCATGCGGATAGACACCGGAGAGCACCTTCATCAGGGTCGATTTGCCGGCGCCGTTCTCGCCCACGATGGCGTGGATCTCGCCCGCCCGCACGCGCAGGTTCACCTTGTTCAGCGCCACCACTCCAGGAAAAGTTTTGCGGATATCCCGCATTTCAAGAATCATGTTCTGCGCTTGTGCGTGGAGCCGTGGGAGCCTGCAACCTCTGACGGGGCTTCGCAGGACTCCCTCAAGATGGCTGGCATCGGGGCGCGCATGCAGCGCCCCCCCGATGCCGCGCTTGCTACTTGACCTGCGATTCCTTGTAGTAGCCGCTGCCCACCAGCACAGCGTTCCAATTGGATGCGTCCACCGACACGGGCTTGAGCAGGTACGAGGGCACCACTTTCACGCCGTTGTTGTACGTTTTGGTGTCGTTGATCTCGGGCTGCTTGCCCGACAGCGTGGCGTCCACCATGTTGGCGGCCACCTTGGCCAGTTCGCGCGTGTCCTTGAACACGGTGGAGGCCTGTTCACCCTTGAGGATGGACTTGACCGAAGGCAGTTCTGCGTCCTGTCCGCTGACCACGGGGCAGGGCTGTTGCGCCGTGCAATAGCCCACACCCTTCAAAGACGACAGGATGCCGATCGAGAGGCCGTCATAGGGCGACAGCACCGCGTGGACCTTGTCCTTGCTGTAGTAGGCCGAGAGCAGGTTGTCCATGCGCGCCTGGGCCACGGAGCCGTCCCAGCGCAGCGTGCCCACCTTGTTCATGCCGGTCTGCTTGCTGCGCACCACCAGTTTGCCGCTGTCCAGGTACGGCTGCAGCACGCTCATGGCACCGTCATAGAAGAAGAAGGCGTTGTTGTCGTCGGGCGAACCGCCAAACAGCTCGATGTTGAACGGGCCCTTGCCCTGCTTGAGGCCCAGCTTGTCCACGATGGATGTGGCCTGCAGGACGCCGACCTGGAAGTTGTCGAACGTGGCGTAGTAGTCCACGTTCTTCGATCCTTTGATGAGGCGGTCATACGCGACGACCTTCACGCCCTTGTCTGCCGCGCTTTGCAGCACGCGCGACAGGGTGGTGCCGTCGATGGACGCAATCACCAGTACCTTGGCGCCCTTGGTGATCATGTTCTCGATCTGCGCCAGCTGGTTCGGGATGTCGTCGTCGGCGTACTGCAGGTCGGTCTTGTAGCCACGCTCCTTGAGCACCTTGACCATGTTGTCGCCGTCGGCGATCCAGCGCGACGAGGACTTGGTGGGCATCGAGATACCGATGCTGCCCTTGTCTTGCGCCGATGCCAACGATGTGGCGCCGACGGCAGCGATCGCCATGGTGGCCAACACGGCCTTGAAAATTGCACGCTTCATTTGTTGTCGTCTCCTGCTTGTTGGAATACCTGCGCCATTGCAGCGGGCGGGTGGTTTTTGAAACCGTTCGGGCTGAGCTTGTCGAAGCCTTGCGCGGCGCTTCAACAGGCTCAGCGTGAACGGGTGGGTGCGTTCTTGACGCCTGCCGTTCTCAATACTTGCGGTTCGGGAACTCTTTGGCCGCGACCTCCATCGGGAAGATGCCTTCTTCCGTCACGATGCGTTTTTGCACCGCCTTGCCCGCCTTGATGTCTTTGACCGCGGCCATCAGCTGCGCGCCTAGCAGGGGGCTGCACTCCACGCTCACGTTCAGCTTGCCGGCGATCATGGCTTCGAAGGCGCCCTTGACCGCGTCGATGGAGATGATGGTGATGTCCTTGGCGGGCTTGAGGCCTGCTTCCTCGATGGCCTGGATCGCGCCGATGGCCATGTCGTCGTTGTGCGCATACAGCACGTTGATCTTCTTGCCCTCGGCTTTCAGGAAGGCTTCCATCACTTCCTTGCCCTTGGCGCGCGTGAAATCGCCGGTCTGCGAGCGGATGATCTTGAACTTGGGGTCTGCCTTGACGACTTCTTCAAAGCCCTTCTTGCGATCGATGGCGGGGGCCGATCCCACGGTGCCTTGCAGCTCGACGATATTGACCTCGCCCTTCTGGTCTTTCATCTTCTCGATCAGCCAGCGGCCGGCTTTGCGGCCTTCTTCCACAAAGTCCGAGCCCATGAAGGTCACGTACAGCGAGGTGTCCTTGACGTTGACCGAGCGGTCGGTCAGCACCACGGGAATCTTGGCGGCCTTGGCCTCGCGCAGCACGGGTTCCCAGCCGGACTCGACCACGGGTGAGAACGCAATCACATCGACCTTCTGGGCAATGAAGGAGCGGATGGCCTTGATCTGGTTCTCTTGCTTTTGCTGTGCGTCCGAGAACTTCAGTTCAATACCCGCCTCTTTTGCGGCCGACTTGATCGACTCGGTGTTGGCGGTGCGCCATTCGCTTTCGGCCCCCACCTGGCTGAAGCCCAGCACGATGGGCTTTTGTGCCCAGGCAGATGCGGGGAGCAGGCTTGCCAGCGGCGCGCTGGCCATGGCGGATACGAGGGTGCGACGGTTCAGTTTCATGGTTTTGTCTCCTTTGCTGTTATGGATGGAAATTGCAGGCAATCGGAACCTGTTCGAAGGCGTCAGGCCAGCATGTAGCCGGTCTTGACGGTGGTGTAGAACTCGGCGGCATACCGGCCCTGTTCACGCGGTCCATGGCTCGATTCCTTGCGCCCGCCGAAGGGCACATGAAAGTCCACCCCCGCCGTGGGCAGGTTCACCATGGTCATGCCCACGACCGCGTGGCGCTTGAAATGCATGGCGTGCTTGAGCGACGTGGTGCAGATGCCGGCACACAGGCCGTAAGGCGTGTCATTGGCCAGGGCCAGCGCGTGCTCGTAGTCGTCGGCGCGCAGCACGCAGGCCACGGGGCCAAAGATTTCCTCGCGTGCAATGCGGTGCTCGGGGCGGGCCAGGAACAGGGCTGGGCTCATGTAATGGCCAGGCGTCGCGCGCTCGATGCGCTCGCCACCCCAGACATGCTCCGCTCCCTCGCTCTTCGCCATGTCGATGTAGCCCAGGTTCTGCGCCAGCTGGTTGCTGTCCACCACAGGGCCCATTTCTGTGCCGCGCTCCAGCGCGTGGCCCACTTTCAGGTTGACCAGCCGCTGACGCAGTCGGGCCACAAAGGCCTCGTGCACGCTGCCTTCGACGATGAGGCGGCTGGATGCCGTGCAGCGCTGGCCGGTGGAGAAATACGAGCCCTGCAGTGCGCAGTCGATGGCCTGGTCCATGTCGGCGTCGGCCAGCACGATCAGCGGGTTCTTGCCACCCATCTCCAGCTGCACCTTGGCGCGGCGCTGGCTGGTGGCGCGCAGGATGCGTTCGCCGGTGGCCACGGATCCAGTGAAGCTCAGCGCGTTGACCAGCGGGTGGTCTACCAATGTCTGGCCCACCTCGCGGCCGCTGCCCATGACGAGGTTGAAGGCACCGGCCGGCAAGCCGCTGCGGCTGATGATTTCGGCCAGCGCCCAGCCACAGGCAGGCACCAGTTCGGCAGGCTTGAAGACCACGGTGTTGCCGTAGGCCAGGGCCGGTGCGATTTTCCAGGCCGGGATGGCAAACGGGAAGTTCCACGGCGCGATGATGCCCACCACGCCCACGGGCTCGCGGGTCACGTCCACCTGCACGCCCTGGCGCACAGAGGCCATCAGCTCGCCGGGGATGCGCAGGGCCTCGCCTGCAAAAAACTTGAAGATTTGCCCGCTGCGTGCCACTTCGGCCACGGCCTCGGGCAGGGTCTTGCCTTCCTCGCGGGCCAGCAGTGCGCCCAGCTCGTCCTTGCGCGCCAGCAGCTCGCTGCCGATGAGGTCCAGCACATCGGCGCGGCGTTGTGGGGTGCTCTGGCTCCAGGTGGGCAAGGCGTCGGCGGCGGCGCGCACCGCCAGCTCGGTCTCGTTGCGGTCGGCGCGGGCGTACTCGGCCACCACTTCGCGGGTGTCCGACGGGTTGGTGCTGATACCGCTGGTGGTGCCGATTTCCCACCGGCCGTTGATCAGGTGCCGGGGGCTGAGCTGGAGGTCGCCGAGCTTCATGGAGAGAGGCCTTTGTTGCAGTTGCGGCGAAGTCTATGGAAGGTTTTGATATCAATCCAATCGTTTTTTAGACAAAATAGATATCTATCTTTGCATTCTGGAAAACCCCTCCTCGATCACCCTCGCCATGAGCACCTACAACCACTGGTTCATCCGCGCCCGCCTCAAGACGCGCCAGCTTTTGCTGCTGGTGGCGCTGGCAGAAGAAGGCAACATCCACCGCGCTGCCCAGGTGCTCAGCATGACCCAGCCGGCGGCGTCCAAGCTGCTCAAGGACCTGGAGGATGTGCTGGAGGTGCCGCTGTTCGAGCGTCTGCCGCGCGGCATGCGCCCCACCTGGTATGGCGAGACCATGATCCGGCACGCCCGCATGGCCCTGGCCAGCCTGAACCAGGCGCACGACGAGATCGGTGCGCTCAAGACCGGCCATTACGGCCAGGTGGGCATTGGCGCCATCACCTCCCCTGGCCTGAGCCTGCTGCCCGCTGCCGTGGCGCTGGTCAAGCAGGAGCACCCCAGCCTGCGCATCTCGCTCGACATTGAAACCAGCCCTGTGCTGCTGGAGCGGCTGGAGCAGGGCAAGCTCGACATCGTGGTGGGCCGCCTGTATGAGGAGCATGACAAGGGCAACCTGCGCTACGAGCCGCTGACGGAGGAGCTGGTCTGCGCCATCACGCGCCCCGGCCACCCGCTGTCGAGCATGAGCGGGCTGACGCTGCGCGATGTCGTGTCGGCGGGCTGGATCGTGCCGCCTGCGGGCAGCGTGTTGCGGCACCGGTTTGACCTGATGTTCCAGCAGGATGGGCTGGCGCCGCCACTGCACACGGTGGAGACATCAGCCCTGTTGTTCATCACGCGCATGCTGCAGCAGAGCGACATGATTGCGGTGGTGGGGGCAGATGTGGCGCATTACTACGCGGCGCACGGGATTGTGACGGTGCTGCCGCTGGCGATGCCGTGCCACATGGATGCGTTCGGGATCATCACGCGGTCGGACAGATTGCTGTCGCCGGCGGCGAAGGTGATGATGAAGGCGTTGAAGCAGACGAGTCTGGTGCAGTACGGAAGGCGGTTGGAGGTTGGGGATTGATTTTTTTGATGAAATTGGGCTCTGGTGCTTATCCATAAAGCACTAGGCGCTATTATTTTTGTAGTGATTGATTTCCTCCCAACCGTTAGGGCTGAGCTTGTCGAAGCTGTGCGCCTGCCCCCTAACCGTTCGGGCTGAGCCTGTCGAAGCCTGGGCATGCCGCCCACCCGTTCAGGCTGAGCCCGTCGACGCTTGGGCGTGCTGGTTTGAGAAGCATGCTCGTCTTGAGTGCGGAGGCCGGGTTGTCGCCCCGGCGGGCGAGTGACTTTCTTTTGCTTCGCCAAAAGAAAGTCACCAAAGAAAAGGCGACCCCCAGTCTGCGACCCCTGCGCTGCGCTACGGGGCGACCTGCGGCGGGTCGGTTGCGGGGTGCGCCGTGGAACTCGCTGTGCGCTGCGCGCGCCGCTCGGACAACCACGGCGAGTCAGTTCACGAGGCACGCGCGCTCCGACGCGCGTGCTCACCCCGCAACCGCCCCGCCGCAGGCGCAGCCAGCAGGGGTGGGGAGCCCAACAGCCAAACAGCCGGACAGCCAAACAGCCAAACAGCCGGACATCCATTCGGGCCATCGCTTCGCTCGGCCCAGGCTGCGCAGCGCGAAGCGCTTGCGCCCGCGCGTTCGGGGCCGAGCGAAGCAATGGCCCGCGTGGATGTCCGCTCCCCGGGTTCCCTTCAGGATGCGCCGAGGAGCGCAGGGGCCAGCGGATCAGGGCTCGCGATTGTCTGAGCGCAGCGAGTTCGAGCGAGACCCCGCTGGACGCGAGCACCGCAGGTTGCCCCTCGCGCCCGCAAGGGCGTGTGGGGACGCAGCGTGTAGGGTCGCCTTTTCTTTGGTGACTTTCTTTTGGCGAAGCAAAAGAAAGCCACTGCGCCGCCGGGCGCACACCCCGGCCTCCGCCCTCAACCCAAGCACGCCTCTGCAACCAGCACGCAAAGCTTCGACAAGCTCAGCCCGAACGGATGGAGGGGGCGCAAGGCTTAGACAAGCTCAGCCCGAACGGATGGTGCGGGCGCACAGGCTTCAACAAGCTCAGCCCAAAGAGACATTGAAAAACGCTCCAGTACTACAAAAACAATAGCTATTAGTGCTTTCCAGATAAGCACTAACACCGAATCTGAACAAAAAAATCAAACCCACCCCGCATCCACCTTGAACTCCTGCGCCGTGCACATCGCCGCATCATCCGACGCCAAAAACAACACCATCCGCGCAATGTCCTGCGGCCGCAGCTTGTCCGGCAGGCACTGATTGCGCGCCAGTTCCTTCTCGCCCTCGGCGTCCAGCCACAGCTTGATCTGCCGCTCCGTCATCACCCAGCCAGGCGACACCGTGTTGATGCGAATCCGGTCCTGCCCCAGGGTTTTGGCCAGCCCGCGCGTGAGGCCGTTCACCGATGACTTGGCAATGGCATAGCAGGGGTAGCCCGCCCCCTTGCCTTGCCAGCCGGTAGAGCCCAGGTTGATCACCGACCCCCCACCCAGCCTGCGCATGCCCGGCACCACCGACTGGATGGCGAAGAAGGCCGGGCGCTCATTGATGGCCATGCGCTCATCGTAGTAGGCGGGCGTGACGGATTCCAGCGTGTGGCGATCGTCGCTGGCCACGTTGTTCACCAGCACTGAAAAGTCGCCGAGCTCAGCCGCAGCGTCGGCGACGCAGGCCTGCAGGGCCGCGATGTCGCGCACATCGCAGGCCCGCCACCAGGGGCGCTGCATGCCGGCGTCGGCCAGTTGCTGCGCCAGCGCCTCGCTGGCCTCGCGGGCCACGTCCACAAAGGCGACGCGGGCGCCCTGTTTGGCAAATGCCGCCACGATGGCGGCGCCAATGCCGCTGCCACCGCCCGTGACGAACACCGAGCGACCGCTCAGGCTGGGAAATCGCGACAAACCCTGCGACCCGGCCGCAGTGGAGGATGGAGAGAGATCGGTGTCTGAAGAATGTGTCATATCAATATTGCTATCAATCAATGGTAAAAATATTCATTACAGGTATCAATTGGCGTTGATAAGATGCCGCCCGTCAAGTGCCTTGCCACAGGCCTCTGCAAAAAAACCAACGGAGACACGCGTGCACCCTCTGGATACCTCGCTCCAACCGCCTGCGGGCGCCGCCTTTTCAGCCCCTGTGGCGGGTACCGTGCGCTGTGTGCAGGCGCTGGGCTGCGCGTTGGGCGAAGGCCTGCTGTGGTCGGTGCGCGAACGGGCCCTGTATTGGGTGGACATCCTCGCGTGCCACCTGCACCGGTGGAACCCCGCCAGCGGCGCGCTGCAGCGGTGGACCTTTGCCGAAGAAATCTCGGCCCTGGCCGAACGCAGCGAGGGCCCCGGCCTCATCGTGACCCTGCGCCGGGGCTTCGCGCTGTTCGACCCGGCTACGGATGCGGCCCCCCGCTACCTGCACCAGCCCGAGCCCGAGCGCACGGGAAACCGCTTCAACGACGGCAAGTGCGACGCACAGGGCCGCTTCTGGGCGGGCTCCATGGACTTTGCCTGCCAAGCCCCCACCGGCGCGCTCTACCGCTACGACCCCGACGGTCGCTGCACCCGCCACGACGACGGATTTGCGGTGACCAACGGCCCCACCTGGTCTGGCACAGGGCAGCACACGGCCATGTATTTCAACGCCACCAGCGAAGGCAACACCTACCGCTACGACTGCGACCCGGCCATGGGCACCGTGTCGAACAAAACGCTGTGGAAGCACTGGCTGCCCGCTGACGGCCTGCCCGACGGCATGACCACCGACGCTCTGGGCCGCGTGTGGATTGCGCACTGGGGCGGCGGGTGTGTCACTTGCCACGACCCCGTCACCGCCGTCGAACTGGGCCGCGTGAGCTTGCCGGTGAGCCAGGTCACCACCTGTGCCTTTGGCGGCGCCGACCTGCGCACGCTGTTCATCACTTCGGCGCGGGTGGGCCTCACGCCCGAGCAGCTTGCCGCCGAGCCCCTGGCCGGGGCGCTGTTCGCCGTGGACACCGACAGCCTGGGTGTGCCAGCCCATCTTTTTGGCTGCTAAGCCTTCGCGCCGCCCTCACTCCTGCAATTCATTTCAACTTTTCCAGAGAGCACGCCCATGACCGAGGCCTCCCACCCCATCGTCTGGCTGCACCACGCTGACCAGCATCTCGGCCTGGTGCCATCGCTGGGCGGCAGCGTTGCTGCCTGGCAGATCGACGATCCGCAAGACGCCACGGCCCGCATCGACCTGTGGCGGCCGTGGGACGGCAACACGCCCGACCTGTACCAGATGGCCTCCTTTGCCATGGTGCCGTGGTCGAACCGCATCAGCGGTGGCGGGTTTGAGCACGCAGGGCAGTTCCACCCCATGCAGCCCAACCGGGCGGGCGAGCCGTACCCCATTCATGGTGACGGCTGGCTGCAGCCCTGGGTGCTTTCACAACCAGCGCCCGATACGCTGGTGATGACGCTGCGGTCAACGTGCTTTGACGGCAACCCTTACGACTACGAGGCCGTGCAGACCTTTCGGCTGGTGGATGGTGGGCTGGACCAGGACGTGCAGGTGCGCCACCTGGGTGTGCAGCCCTTGCCGTACGGCATCGGGGTGCACCCGTGGTTTCCCCGCACCCCGGCCACGCGCATCACCGCGCCGGTGCAGGCGGTGTGGCTGTGTGGCGACGACCCGCTGCCCACCGAACACACCACACAGTTTCCGCCCGGTTGGGATCTGAACAACGGCGCGTCTGCCCATGGCGACTTGATCGACAACGGCTACACCGGCTGGGGCGGCACCGCACAGATCGACTGGCCAGAACGTGGCCTGAAGCTGACCGCGCACATGCCTGACTTTGACAAGGACGGCGGCGCAGACCAGCACTGCTGCCTGGTCTACCGCCCACCGCAGGGCCCTGCGTTTTGTTTTGAGCCCATCACCCAGCCCATTGATGCGTTCCATCTGCCGGGCCAGCCGGGCCTGCGCGTGCTGGAGCAGGGCGAGGCCTGCACGCTGCGGGTGCAGTGGCGGGTGAGTGCGCTGGGTTGATCCATCCACCGAGCAGGGTGGATGATTTACTACCAAAAATATAGCTATTAGCGCTTATTGGATAAGCGCTAGCGGCTGATTTGACTCAAAATTCTTCTGATTCCTTGAGTCTCCGGGCGCACCACGCACCACGCACTACGCAATAGCTCAATAGCTCAATAGGTCTCCAGGTGCAGGCGACCTTCGCGCTTCAAGGTGGCGCCAACCGTTTCCCAGTCGCCGCCTGCTTCGTTGGCGATGTCGCGCAGCGCCATCACCACGCCTTCTTCCATGCTCTTCAAGCCGCAGACATAGAAGTGGCTGTTGCCGTCGCGCAGCAGCGCAGCCAGGTCGGCGGCGCGCTCGCGCATCAGGTCTTGCACATAGCGCTTGGGCTGGCCTGCCGTGCGCGAGAACGCCAGGTTGATGTCGATGAAGTCCTTGGGCAGGTTTTGCAGCGGGCCAAAGTACGGCAGCTCCTGCTGGGTGCGGGCACCAAAGAACAGCATGAGCTTGCCGCCCTCGAACTTGCCGCTGCTGCGCAGGCGCCGCCGCCATTCGGTCATCGCTCGCATGGGGGCGCTGCCGGTGCCGGTACAGATCATCACGATGTGCGAACGCGGGTGGTTGGGCATCAGGAACGAGCTGCCAAACGGCCCCACCACCTGCACCTCATCGCCCACCTTCAGGTCGCACACGTAGTTGGACGCGATGCCGCGCACGGCATTGCCGTCGTGGTCGGTGGTCACGCGTTTGACCGTCAACGCCAGGTTGTTGTAGCCGGGCCGCTCACCATTGCGCGGGCTGGCGATGGAGTATTGGCGTGCGTGGTGCGCCTTGCCCAGCGCATCGGTGCCGGGTGGGACGATGCCGATGGATTGCCCCTCCAGCACCGGGAACGGCATGCTGCCAAAGTCCAGCACCACGTGGTGGGTCTCGCTCTCAAAGCCTGCTTCGGTGCAGTTGAAGTTGCCGACCACGGTGGCTGTGGTGGGGCTCTTGGGCGGGAACAGGTTGGTGTACGGGTGGGCGGCCGACCACGGCGGCACGGTGGCTCCGAATTTTGCTGAATGGAAGGCCTGTGTGCCTGGCTCTGCCATGGGCTCGGGCACGCTGCTGGGCACCGCCGCTGCATCAGCAGCGGATGCTGACACCCCGTCGGCGGCCCATTGGTCTGGGCTGAGTTCAGGTGGCAGTTCCTCCCATGTCAGCTGTTCCTCAATGGAGTAGGCGCGGACCAGCGGCATCGTGCGCCAGTTGTCGATGGAGCCCGTGGGGCAGGGCGATATGCAGGCCATGCAGCCATTGCATACATCGGCCCGCACGACGTAATTGTTGTCGTCGTGGGTGATGGCATTGACCGGGCAAATGGCTTCGCAGGTGTTGCAGCGAATGCAGATCTCGGGGTCGATCAGATGCTGCTTGAGGATGCCGTTGTCGATCAGCGTGGTGGTGGTCATATTTGTCTTCCAGAAAGAATCGCTCTACCTCTGGGCGATGCTCTTGGGTGCGCGCGGCCTGCGCCAGTGTCACCGCGGAACCGGCTCCGCCGGGCCGCTGGTGGCGTCCCCCTCAGGGGGAAGACGCGCAGCGGCTCAGGGGGAATTAATTAAACCGGACGTACTCGAAATCCACCGGCTGGCGGTTGATGCCCATGACGGGTGGCGAGATCCAGCCGGCAAACTTGCCCGGCTCGACCTCTCGCTTCATCAGCGAGGCGACGAACGCGAAGTCGTCCGAGGTTGGCAGCCATTCGCTCTTCTTGGCCTCCCATTCGACCTCGGTCACGACGCGGCCTTCCGGCGACATCTTGATGCCGGTGAGCGCGCCGATCTGGCGGTTGAAGGCCTTGTGGGGCACCACCAGCCGTGTCGCGATACCGGCCTTTTCCAGCACCTTGTTCCAGCGGGTCACGCCGGCCACCGAGTCCTTGATGAAGTCGTCGCGCAGCACTTCGTTCAGTGCGTTGAGCATCGGCACTTCCTTCTCGACCAGCTGGCCGTCCTTGACCTCCAGCACCTTGTAGCTCTGGCCCTTGAGCTGGTGGTCGTCGTCACGCTTGCCTTCTTCGTAGCGGCCTTTCAGGCCCGAGCTGTAGAAGATGGCGGCGTTGCTGGACTGGTCGGCGCCGAACAGGTCGATGGTCACGCTGTAGTGGAAGTTCAGGTAGCGCTGGATCGTGCCGAGGTCGATGGCACCGGCGGCGCGCACCTTTTGCGCGTCATCGGTCTTGAGCTCGTTCATGACCTGGGCCGTGCGTGCCAGCACGCGCGACACACCCGACTCGCCCACGAACATGTGGTGGGCCTCTTCGGTCAGCATGAACTTGGTCGTGCGGGCCAGCGGGTCGAAGGCGCTCTCGGCCAATGCGGCCAGCTGGAACTTGCCGTCGCGGTCGGTGAAGTAGGTGAACATGAAGAACGCCAGCCAGTCGGGTGTCTTCTCGTTGAACGCGCCCAGGATGCGCGGGTTGTTCTCGTCGCCCGAGGTGCGCTGCAGCAAGGCGTCGGCTTCTTCGCGGCCGTCGCGGCCGAAGTGCTTTTGCAGCAGATAGACCATGGCCCAGAGGTGGCGGCCTTCTTCCACGTTGATCTGGAACAGGTTGCGCAGGTCGTACATGCTGGGCGCTGTGAGGCCCAGGTGGCGCTGCTGCTCTACGGATGCGGGCTCGGTGTCGCCCTGCGTCACGATGATGCGGCGCAGGTTGGCGCGGTGCTCGCCGGGTACGTCCTGCCAGGCCTTCTCGCCCTTGTGGTCGCCAAAATGGATCTTGCGGTCCGCATCGCCCGGGTTCAGAAAGATGCCCCAGCGGTAGTCGCGCATCTTGACGTGGCCGAATTGGGCCCAGCCCTGGGGGTCTACGCTGACAGCGGTGCGCAGGTACACATCGTGGTTGGTCGAGCCCTCGGGGCCCACGTCGTCCCACCAGTTGATGAAGTTGGGCTGCCAGCCTTCGAGCGCACGCTGTAGCGTGCGGTCTTCGCCCAGGTTGACGTTGTTGGGGATCTTCTCGCTGTAGTTGATGCTGCTCATCGCTTGCTCCTTGAGGATGGTTTTCTTAGACGCGGTTGAGGTCGAAACCGGCTTTTTGTCCGGTGCCGTAGACCTTGAGCGCTCCCTTGTCGCCCACGGCGTTGGGGCGGTTGAAGATCCAGTTCTGCCAGGCGGTCAGGCGGCCAAAGATGCGGGTGTTCATGTTCTCCTTGCTGGCAAAGCGCAGGTTGGCTTCCAGGCCGGTCAGCGAATCGGGCGACATGGCCGCGCGTTCCTCGATGGCGATGCGGATCTCATCGTCCCAGTCGATATCGTCTGGGGCCGCTGTGATCAGGCCAAGCGCCAAGGCCGCGTCGGCATCCAGTGGCTTGCCGGCGGCTGATCGGGCAGCCTCCATGGGAGCAGCTTCTTCATAGAAGCGCCGTTGCAGGCGGCTCTGGTCGTTCACCATCGGCAGCAGGCCGAAGTTGAACTCGTTGAGCGTGAGGCGAGGGGCGCGCTCGGCATCGTCCGGCAAAGCGAGCATGTAGGTGCGGTCGGCGGCGAAAGCGAGTTCGGCCAGCGACCCCGCGAACGCAGAGCCTGTTTCTACCAGCGCAAACAAGCTGCGCGAAGACACGTCGAGCCGTGCCAACGTGCGGCGCAGTGCGCCAATGGTTTCGCGGGCCAGCCAGTGGTCCTGGTGCGCGACCAGCGTGGCGTCACTGGCCAGCACGGCCTGTGCATCGCCTTCGGTCTTCAGCAGCCAGGTGCCGATGTCCAGTTCATTGGTGCGCAGGTTCAGGATGGCGTCATCCAGCTCACGGGCCATTGCCAGGGGCCACCACGCCGCGCCAGCGGCTTCGATGGCGGCGATGTCGGAGGGCTGCGGCCCGGTGGGCGCCTTGATGCACAACGTGGCGGTGCGCCGCGTGCGGTTGATATCGACAGTGACATGGGCATAGCGCAGGCCGTCGGCATGGTCTTCGCGCTCTACCCGGGGCAGGGCCACGCCTTTGGCGTTGTCCGGGCGCGGGCTGGCCTGTGCCAGCAGGTCGGCGCGCTCCTGCACGGTGGCTGCAAATTGCGCGGGTTTGGCAATCTTGTCCACCAGGCGCCAGTCCACGGCCCGCTGGCCGCGCACGCCCTCCACGCTGGTGCAGAAGATGTCGGCCAGGTCGTGGCGGACGTGGCGTTTGTCCGTGACGCGTGTGAGCCCGCCGGTGCCAGGAAGTACGCCGAGCAGTGGCACCTCAGGCAGAGACACGGCAGACGACCTGTCATCGACCAGGATGATTTCGTCGCAGGCCAGCGCCAGTTCGTAGCCACCGCCCGCACAGGCGCCGTTGACTGCGGCAATGAACTTGAGGCCCGAGTGTTTCGATGAGTCCTCGATGCCGTTGCGCGTCTCGTTGGTGAACTTGCAGAAGTTCACCTTCCAGGAGTGACTGGAGACACCCAGCATGAAAATATTGGCGCCTGAGCAGAAGATGCGGTCCTTGGCGCTGGTGACGATGACCGAGCGCACCTGCGGATGTTCGAAGCGGATGCGGTTGAGCGCATCGTGCAGCTCAATGTCCACGCCCAGGTCATAGCTGTTGAGCTTGAGCTTGTAGCCGGGGCGAATGCCACCGTCCTCCGCAATGTCGAGCGACAGGCGCGCCACGGCGCCGTCCACGGCCAGCGTCCAGTGGCGGTATTGCGTGGGGTCGGTGCGGTAGTCAACGCGGGATGAGGGCTGCGTGGGGCGGGTCATGGTGTCTCCGTGGAAATGATGTTATGCAAAATAATGCATGTTTAATCCGTTGATGTGCATCATGATGCATGTTTGTCGGCAAGTCAATGCATGTTTTTGCTATTCCCTGTGTGGTGAGGGGCAGGGGCGCTGAGGGACGCCATCGCCCACTTCTGGGAGATGCGCTTGCTGGGTGGGGCCGCAGTCCCCGGCGCGGCGCGCACCTCAACCCGGTGGGGGTGGGGTGTGTGGGTGCCTGGTCTTGTTCGCGGGAGGCGTGGGGCCCGGCTGTCCTGCGGCCTGCCGCCGTCGGCAAGCGCGCGAGCGTTGCGTGGTCAGGCTGCCCGGGCCGTGAGCTTGCGAACGCCTGTGTGCAGTGCCGCGAGGCTCTGCTCGGGTGTCTGTCCCGAGGTATCGACCGTGATGTCGGCCTTGGAGTAGAACGCGGCGCGTCCGTCCAGAATGCGCTTGAGGTCGTCCATGGCTTCCTTGCTGGCGGCCATGGGGCGCATGTCCCCTTGCGCCACTACGCGGCCCATGTGCTCCTCGGGCGCCGCGCGCAGCCAGACGGTGGTGCAGTGCGCCAGCAGTTCGTTGAAGGTGGCGGGGTCAGAAACGATGCCGCCGGGGGTGGCAATGACGACTTCGCTGTGGATCTGGATCGTTTCTTCCAGGGCCCGGCGCTCATAGCGGCGGTAGGCGGTGGTGCCGTAGAGGTCGTGGATCTCGCGCACGCTGCAGCCCGCCAGGGTTTCGATCTCACGGCTCAGCTCGATGAAGGGCACATCGAGTGCGCGGGCCAGCAGGGCGCCCAGGGTGGACTTGCCCGCACCCCGCAGGCCCACCAGGGCGATGCGCCCGTGTCGTGCTGTGTCGTTGCCGCCGCCGCTCAGCAACTCATGCAGAGACTGGCGCGCGCGGCGCAGCTCGGGCTCGCTGCGGTGCTCCAGCAGCTCGCGGATCAGCAGCCACTCGGGCGAGCGGGTCGTGAAATCGCCGACCAGTTCGGCCAGCGAGCAGTGCAGTGCGCTCGCCACCTGCTGCAAGACCAGGATGGAGGCGTTGCCGGTGCCGTACTCCAGATTGGCCAGGTGCCGCTCTGACACATCGGCCGCCACGGCGACCGCCTTGCGGGTCAGCCCGCGCTGCGCACGCAGGTTGCGCACCCGTTCGCCCAGCGCCACAAGCACGGGGTTTTTGGGCTCCTCGGCCAATGCAACAGCGCCGTCCGCAGTGCTCGCTGGCAAGTACATCCTTGCTTCTTCCTGTTCGTTCATACCCATCCTCGTGCCCAGATTGTCGCCTTGGTGTCCTGTCAGGGAAAACACCAAATATGCACTATAGTGCTTGACGTTGCGCTATTCACCAATTATTGTTCATCAAACGCAAAATACTGCATGTTTACGGGCAGTGCAAGGACATGGATCAAACGCATGACCCGCTGCCCGTGACGCCTTCCATTCGAGATGCCTATGTCCACCAAAGCTGTATTTCACCAGACCCTGGCGGAACTGACGGGCCAGATCGCAGGACGCTCGCTGAACCCGGCGCTGTCGGACTGGCTCAATCAAACCCACGGCCCTGCAACCAATGTGTACCAGCAGCTCAAAAACGCCTGCGTGGAGGGCGTGCGTGAAGGCTGGTTGTGCGAGCGCGAGGGCGGTGGTATCCGCTATGGCCGCGTGTTCAAGCCCGAAGATGCATTGCACCGGTTCTCGGTGGATGTGGTGGACATGCAGAACCTGGCAGGCCCCCACCACAGCCATCCCAACGGCGAGATCGATCTGATCATGCCGCTGGAAGGTGACGCGACGTTTGACAACCACCCCGCTGGCTGGTGTGTCTACCCGCCCGGCAGTGCGCACCATCCCACGGTGGCGCAGGGGCGCGCCCTGGTGCTTTACCTCCTGCCGGAAGGGCAGATCCAGTTCACCCGGTAGGTCCTCCCAGGTTTCTCCACTCTTTTCTTCTTCTCCTCTTCTTCTTGAAAGATATGCATGACTGAACTGCTCCCCAATTTTGCGGCGGGCCGCTGGCAACACGGAGTAGGGCTGGGCACAGAGCTGCTGGACCCGGTGCTGGGTACGGCGCTGGTGCGGGTGGACGCCGGGGGGCTGGATGTGGCCGAGGCGTTTGCCTTTTCCCGCGAGCAGGGAGGCGCGGCATTGCGCGCTGCCACCTACCGCGAGCGTGCAGCCATGCTGGCGGCGGTCGTGAAGGTGCTGCAGACACACAGGGACAGCTACTACGACATAGCCACCGCCAACGCGGGCACCGTGAAGAACGATTCCGCCGTGGACATTGATGGGGGAATTTTCACGCTGGGCCAGTACGCGCGCTGGGGTGATGCGCTGGGTGACGTCCGCGCGCTGCGCGACGGCGATGCCGTGAAGCTGGGCAAGGAGCCCATATTCCAGTCGCAGCACCTGCAGGTGCCCCGGCATGGGGTGGCGCTGTTTATCAATGCCTTCAACTTTCCGGCGTGGGGGTTGTGGGAAAAGGCTGCCCCGGCCCTGCTGTCGGGCATGCCCGTCATTGTCAAACCGGCCACGGCCACGGCGTGGCTGACTCAACGCATGGTCAAGGATGTGGTGGACGCTGGTGTGTTGCCCGCAGGGGCGTTGTCGGTCATCGCGGGGAGTTCTGCGGGTCTCATGGACGCGCTGCAAGCTTTTGATGTGGTGTCCTTCACGGGCTCTGCAGAAACGGCGGGCATCATCCGCTCGCACCCTGCCGTGACTCACCGTTCTGTGCGCTGCAGCATTGAGGCTGACAGCCTCAACAGCGCCATGCTGCTGCCGGGTGAGGGCCCCGGAAGCGAGGCTTTCCATCTGCTGGTGCGCGAAGTGGTGCGCGAGATGACGGTGAAATCAGGCCAGAAATGCACCGCGATCCGCCGCATCCTGGTGCCCGCCGAGGTGTACGACGCAGCGGCCGAAGCCATCGGTGCGAAGCTCGCTGGCATCACCGTGGGCAACCCGCGCAACGAGGGAGTGCGCATGGGCTCGCTCGTGAGCCGTGCCCAGTTGGCAACTGTCCACGAGGGCTTGGCCCGGCTGCAGGAGCAGGTCACCGTGCTGCACGATGGCCGCAAACAGCCGCTGCTGGATGCCGACCCCGCCGTAGCGGCCTGCATCGGCCCGGTGCTGCTGGGCGCTCGGGATGCCGATCGGGCCTCGATGGTGCACGACTTGGAGATTTTTGGCCCTGTGGCCTCGTTGTTGCCCTATCGCAATTTGGAGCACGCACTGGCGCTGGCCCAGCGCGGGCAGGGGTCGCTGGTGACCTCGCTCTACGGCACGGATGACGCAGTGCTGGCCCAGGCTACCGTGGCGCTGGCCGCCAGCCATGGCCGCGTGCATGTGGTGACACCCGAGGTGGCTGCGGCACACACGGGCCACGGCAATGTCATGCCCATGTCCCTGCATGGCGGACCAGGACGGGCAGGCGGCGGGGCCGAGCTGGGTGGGCTGCGCGCGCTCGACTTCTACCACCAGCGCAGTGCCGTGCAGGCCAGCCCTGCTGTGTTGGCTGCACTTGGGCTGTAGCCCGGCGCTGATTCCGTCGTCGGAGTCGGTGCGAGACAGCCCCCCAAGAACCAAGGAGACAAATCCCATGACAAGCTTGCCAGACAATTTCAATTTTGCGGCGCATCTTTTTGAGCTGAATCGCGCGCGCAGCAGCCGCACAGCCTACATCGATGACCGCGGTTCGCTCAGCTACGGCGAACTGGAGGACCGTGCGCGGCGCCTGGCCGCCGTGTTGGTCAATGCCGGTGTGCGGCGCGAGGAGCGTGTGCTGCTGTTGATGCTCGACACCAGCGACTGGCCCGTGGCCTTTCTGGGCTGTTTGTATGCGGGCGTCCTGCCCGTGGCGGTCAACACCTTGCTGAAGGCGGAGGAATACGCCTACATGCTGTCTCATTGCGGCGCACGGGCCGCACTGGTGTCAGGGGCCTTGCTGCCGGTGTTGCACGACGCCCTGGGGCGCCAGCCTCACGCGGTCGGGCTGCTGGTCGTGTCCCAGCCACAGGGGCCGTTGCCGGAGGGCGCTGTGGACATGCAGTCCGCGATCACGGCCACAGCGCCACTGGCAGCACCTGTCCCCACCGGCCCGGATGGGCCGGGCTTTTGGCTTTATTCATCGGGCTCCACGGGCAAGCCCAAGGGCACGGTCCACACCCACGGCAGCCTGTGGTGGACGGCAGAGCTGTATGGCAAGCCGGTGCTGGGTTTGACAGACAAGGATGTGTGCTTTTCGGCGGCCAAACTTTACTTTGCCTATGGCCTGGGCAATAGCCTCACGTTCCCGTTGTCGGTGGGGGCCACTGTGGTGCTCATGGCCGAGCGCCCCACACCTGACGCCACGTTTGCGCGATGGACCCAGCATCAGCCCACGGTGTTTTTCGGTGCGCCCACTGGTTTTGCCGGCATGCTCGCGTCGCCGCAATTGCCGCCACGCCACGCGGTGTCGCTGCGCATGTGCTCGTCGGCCGGAGAGGCCCTGCCCGCCGAGATTGCGCAGCGTTTCCAGGCCCATTTCGGTGCGGACATCATCGACGGCATTGGATCCACCGAGATGCTGCACATTTTCCTGTCCAACCGCCCGGGGGATGTGCGCTACGGCACCACGGGCAAGCCCGTGCCGGGCTACGCAATTTCGTTGCGTGGCGAAGATGGGCGCGAAGTACCCGATGGCGAGATTGGCGATCTCTATATCCAGGGCCCCAGTGCCGCGCTGATGTACTGGAACAACCGAGAAAAAACGCGCGAGACTTTCCAGGGGGTATGGACCAAAAGTGGCGACAAGTACGTGCGCGACGCTGATGGCTATTACACCTACGCAGGGCGCAGCGACGACATGCTCAAGGTCAGCGGCATTTATGTCTCGCCATTCGAGGTGGAGGCCACGCTGATGCAGCATACCTCCGTGCTGGAGGCGGCGGTGATCGGCGCGCAGGATGCCGACGGCCTGACCAAGACCAAGGCGTTTGTTGTGCTCAAGGAGGGCCAGGTGGCCACGGCGGATGATCTCAAGGCTTTTGTGAAGGAGCGCCTGGCGCCCTACAAGTACCCGCGCCTCATTGAGTTTGTGCCTGAACTGCCCAAGACCGCCACCGGCAAGATACAGCGCTTCCGGTTGCGGGAGCGGGCGGCGCAGTCATGAGCAGCGGGGGCGGTGCCACCGCATTCGCCACCGTCGCCTGGCGGGACCGGACGGTACAGATCGAATACCAGTGGATTGCGCCAGAGCGCAGCGCAGCGCCCCTGGTCGTATTTCTGCACGAAGGCCTGGGCTCCGTGGCCATGTGGAAGGATTTTCCGCATCGGCTGTGCGAGGCAGGGGGATTCCGGGGGCTGGTGTTTTCCCGGCCCGCCTATGGCCGATCTACCCCGCGACCCGCAGAGGAGGCGTGGGGTGTGGACTTCATGCACCAGCAGGCGCATGAAGTGGTGCCCGCCTTTCTGGATGCGGTGGGTGTGAAGGGGGCTCCCTGGCTCTTCGGGCACAGTGATGGTGCGTCCATAGCGCTGCTGCTTGCAGCGCGCTTCCCACACACGGCGTGTGGCCTGGTGCTGTTGGCCCCCCACATTTTTGTGGAAGACGTGACGGTGGAGAACATTGAGCGCGCGAAGCTCGCCTACCTGAACACCGACCTTGCTCAAAAGCTGGGGCGCTACCACGACGACCCCGATTCAGCCTTCTGGGGCTGGAACCGTATCTGGCTCGATCCCGCGTTCTGTGCGTGGAACATCGAGACCGAGATCGCCGCCATTCGTGTGCCCGTGCTGGCGATCCAGGGGGTCGATGACGAATACGGAACGCTTGCGCAGATACGCGGAATTGCGCAGCAGGTACCGGGCACCCGGTTGCTGGAGTTGCCCGATTGCGCGCATTCGCCGCACCGCGACCAGCCCGACGCTGTGATCTCAGCCACTGTGGCGTTCCTCAACGCTTCCCGCGCACAGACGCAGACGGCCTGATCCGCCAAGCTACTCGACCCGGTGGCGCAAGCCTTCGAGGTGGGTGACCGTGATACCGCCGTACTCGATCTCCAGCAGGCCTGCCGCCTCCAGGCGCTTCAGCGCCGCATTGCAACGCTGGCGTGAGACGCCCGAGAGGTTGGCGATTTCCTCCTGGGATACCTGCAGATGCGGGTCGCTGCCGGGGTGCAGCCAGGGGTGAAACAGGCCTGCCAGTGCCCGCGCTACCTGGCTATCGGTATCGAGCAGGTGGTGGGCCGTGAAATTGCCCAGAAACCAGTGCATGCGTTCATTGATCTGGCGCAGCAGGAAGTGGTCAAAACTGCGCTGTGTGGCATGCAGCCACTCAAAGGTTTCCATCGGCATCAGTGCCACGCGGCTGGGGCGCAGGGCAATGATGTCCGCCGTGCGTGGGGTACCGCGCAGCAAGGTACCTTCGCCAAACCAGCTGCCAGCTGAGAGCCCGCCGAGCGTGACCGACCGGCCGTCATCAGACGTCACGGTCCACTTGAGCAAACCTTCAATGGCGCCGAACCAATGCACAGGCGTATCGCCGCGGCGGCACAAGGCGCTTCCCGGGGGCAGATCGACTTCCCGAAGATCGTCCAGAACGCGATGCTGGGCCGTGTGGTCCAGCACGGGAAACCAGGCCGACGTTGCCAGCAGATCGGTGACGGTGGGGGGAGTCAATTTGACCAACATGGTGGGGGATTCTCCGGCGTTCTGCGCTGTTTCAGAGGTCGACCCGCGTATACCCTGAGTCCAAATGTCATCGCGATGACTGAGTGTGTAGAGGCTTAAAAAAATAATGGCCTGCATTACCATTTTCAGTCAGGCGCCCTGATGACCCAACGCAAAGTCATAGTAACCATTGCACCCACGGGGGGCATGGCCCACAAGTCTCAGAACCCGCACCTGCCTACCCAGCCCGGCGAGATTGCCGATGATGTGCAGCGCTGCTGGAATGCCGGGGCCAGTGTGGTCGCCATCCATGCCCGCCGCCCCGATGACGGGGCCACCTGCAATGTAGACATCTACCGCGACATCAACACGCGCATCCGCGCCAAGGGTTGCGACATCGTGCTCAACAACTCCACTGGCGGCGGGGTGCACGGCGACATGGTCAAGCCCTTGCCGGGCGGGCGCTGGGAGATCGACTGGGGAGAGCGTATCAAGGGCATGGATGCGGGTGCCGAGATGTGCACGCTGGATGCCACCACCCTGAACCTGAGCTTCGACGGTCGCGAGATCCTCATGGACACGCCGCTGAGCAAGGGCCGCGAGCTGGCGGCGGGCATGAAAGCACGCGGCATCAAGCCCGAGTGGGAAGTGTTCAGCCCCACACACATCCTGCAGGACACCACAACGCTGATCGAGGAGGGCCATGACGAGGGCCCGCACTTCATCAATCTGGTGTTGAACGTGCACCGCGCATTCCAGAACGCCATGCCCTATTCGCCGCGCCACCTGCAGATGATGGTGGACACCCTGCCCAAGAACAGCCTGTTTTGCGTGAGTGGCATCGGCCCCTCGCAGCTGGAGGCCAACGTGGCCGCCCTGTTGCTGGGTGGCCATGCGCGCGTGGGGCTGGAGGACAACCTGTATTTCCGCCAGGGCGAACTGGCCACCAATGTGCAACTGACCGAACGCATCGTGCGCATCATTCGTGAGCTGGACATGGAGCCGGCCACGCCCGCAGAAGCGCGGGCGCTCATGGGGCTGCCGCGCGCTGGCAGTGCCCGGCCCGCGTTCGCTCTGGATTGAATCGCCCGCACCTTTTCCCACAACACAGGCAGGAGACAAATGATGATGCACACACGCCGCCAATTCCTGAACCAGCTCGGCAGCGCTGCGGCGCTGGGGGCTTTGTCCCCGCTGGCAGCGAGGGCTCAGACGCTGGAACAGATCAAAATTCTCTATGGATTTCCTGCGGGAAGCGCGGGTGACAGCGTGGCGCGCAGGGTGGGCGAGAAGCTGGCGGGCTCGCCCTATACCCGCAACCCGGCCGTGGTGGAAAACAAGCCGGGCGCGGGCGGCCGCATTGCGCTGGAGTCGCTCAAGGGCGCACCCACGGATGGCAGTGTGCTCACGCTGTCACCGTTCTCATGCACCTCCATCTATCCCCATATCTACAGCAAACTGAGCTACGACCCTGGCAAGGACTTCGTGCCCGTGTCCATCGGCGCTGTCATGCACCACGGACTGGCCGTGGGGCCGCTGGTGCCAGTGTCGGTCAAGACGGTCAAGGACTTTCTGGCGTGGGCCAAGGCCAACCCGGTGCAGGCCAACTATGGTTCGCCCGCCGCAGGCTCTACGCCGCACTTCATCGGCGCGTTGCTGGGGCTCAACAACGGTGTGGATCTCAAGCATGTTCCTTACCGCGGCTCCATTCCCGGGGTGACCGATGTGGTGGGCGGGCAGATCGCCTCGATGGTGACTCCCAGCGGAGACTTCATTCCCAACCACAAGGCGGGCAAGCTGCGCTTGCTTGCCACTTCGGGCAACGCGCGGTCACCGTTCTCACCTGAAGTCCCCACTTTTTCCGAGCAAGGTTTTCCAGAACTCACGACCGAGGAATGGTTTGGCTTTTATGCGCCCGCCCGCACACCAGCCAGCACCGTGACCGCCGCCAATGCAGCCATCAACGCGGCCATCAAGGAGAAGGCGGTCATCGACAGCCTGGCCGTGGTCGGGCTGATCGCCAAGGGGTCGACCCCCGCCGAAATGCAGGTGTCCCAGCAGGCAGAGTTCGAGCGTTGGGGCCCTCTCTTCAAGAAAATCGGCTTCACTGCCGAGTCCTGAAGGGCAACGCATGGCATCGACTGTGAAGCGTGTGGCGGTGGTGGCCACGGGGGTCATCGGCGCGAGCTGGGCGGCCTATTTTTTGGCGCAGGGCCTTGATGTAGAGGCTACCGACCCCTCTGCGGGTGCAGAAGACAGATTGCGCCAGGCGGTTGCAGCGCACTGGGAACCCTTGTCGCGGCAAGGCCTTGCTGCAGGGGCCAGTCTGGAGCGCCTGTGGTTTCATGCGCGACTGGAGGACGCACTGGCGCAGGCCGACTTCGTGCAGGAAAGTGGTCCCGAGCGTCTGGACTTCAAGGTAGACCTGTTTCGCCGTATGGATGCGGCCGCGCCCGCACATGCCATCCTGGCCTCCAGTTCATCGGGGCTCGCTGTCTCGGATATGCAGGCACAGTGCGCACGGCCGGAACGTGTGGTGCTTGGCCACCCCTTCAATCCGCCGCACATGATTCCGCTGGTGGAGGTGGGGGGTGGACGGCACACCGCACCCGAGGCGATAGCGCGTGCGATGGCGTTCTACACCCACATTGGCAAGCGCCCCATCCATGTCAAGCGCGAGATCAAGGGGCACATTGCCAACCGCCTGCAGGCCGCACTGTGGCGCGAGGCGTTTCACCTGGTGAACGAGGGCGTTGCCTCTGTCACGGACATTGACACCGCCATCGCGCAGGGCCCTGGGTTGCGGTGGGCATTGATGGGCCCGTTCATGAACCTGCACCTGTCGGGCGGTGATGGCGGCATCGCGCATGTGCTCGCCCACCTGGGCAGCCCGATCGAGGATTGGTGGTGCGATCTGGGGGCGCCGTCCATGAGCGATGCCCTCAAAAGCCAGGTGGCCGAGGGTGTGGCGCAAGAGCTTGGCGCGCGGCAGACCCACGATCTGGCTTGCGCACGTGACGCGTTGTTGATCGATCTGTTGCGTGCCAAGCAATCGTCGGGTGTGCTGGACTGACGCGCACTGACCTGGTGCTCCATGGGGTCTGGTGACGTGGGCCCTGCGAACAACAAGCCAAAGAGACAACACCATGCATCCTGTATTCCTTGATGACGAAACCCAAATGGCGCCACCGCGCGCGGTACGCACGTTCTTCGATGATGGCTCGTTCACTCTGCGCTCGCCTGTCGACCTGCAGCCCTACGCGCGCTGCGTTGGCGAATGGCTGGAGCGCTGGGCGCTGGAGACCCCCAATGCGCTGGCGCTGGCCGAGCGTGATGGAGGCGGTGAGCGCTGGTGTGGCGTGACGTACGCGCAATTGCGCCGCGCTGTAGGCGCGGTCGCACAGTCGCTGATCGACCTGAAGCTGCCTGCAGGTCGGCCCATCGCCATCCTGTCTGAGAACGCGGTGGACCACGCCGTGCTCATGCTCGCGGCCATGCATGTCGGCATCACGCCGTGTTCGCTGTCGAGTGCGTATGCGCGCTCCCGCGACCTCAGCCGTCTGCACGACATGCTGGCGGTGTTGGATCCCTGTCTGGTCTACGCTTCCGATGCCCAGACCTATTTGCCAGCCCTGGCCTGCTTCGACGGGGATGCCGTGAAGGTCTTCAGCCACAACGCCGACCTCTGTCCGGGCGCCTTGGCGTTTGAGCAGTTGCAAAGTGCCCAGGAAACACCTGCAGTGCGCAAGGCGTTCGAGACCCTGATGCCCGACGGCCATGCCAAGTACCTGCTGACCTCTGGCTCCACTGGGCGGCCCAAAGTGGTCATCAACACGCATCGGATGCTGTGCGCCAACCAGCAGATGATGGCCCAGACATGGCGCTTTCTTGGCCAGGAAAAGCCGGTGCTGGTGGACTGGCTGCCCTGGAGTCATACCTTCGGCGGCAACCATAACCTCAACATGGTGCTGTGCCATGGGGGCACGCTCTACATTGATGAGGGGCGACCCATGCCAGGGCTCATTGAGAAGACAGTGCGCAATTTGCGCGACGTCCAGCCCACGATGCTCTTCAACGTGCCCCGGGGTTTTGACATGCTGCTTCCGTTTCTGGAGGCCGACGACGCACTGGCGGTGGAAGTCCTTGCGCGCATGCGTTTGGCCTTCTATGCGGCGGCGGCGCTGGCTCCGTCCACCTGGCAGCGGCTGGAGGCGCTGGCCCACCGGGTGCGCCCTTCCCGCCCTCTGTGGCTGACAACATCGTGGGGATCGACCGAGACAGCCCCCGCGATCACCACCGCGCACTGGCGCCTGGAGGGCGCAGGCTGCATTGGGGCGCCGCTGCCTGGGCTGGAACTCAAACTTGTGCCCAACGGCAGCAAGCTGGAGATGCGGGTGAAAGGAGTGTCGGTATTTGCGGGTTACCGCAACGCACCGCGCGAGACAGCGGCGGCTTTTGACCACGAAGGCTTCTATTGCATCGGCGACGCGGGGTATCTGGTTGACGCCGACCGGCCGGAGCGGGGTGTGGTGTTCAACGGGCGCGTGGCCGAGGACTTTAAATTGTCGAGCGGCAGCTGGGTGTCTGTGGGCACGCTGCGGGTGGAGCTGGTGTCGAAGCTGGCCCCGCTGGTGCAGGACATCGTTCTCACTGGCCACGACCGCGATGAAGTCGGTATGCTCGTTTTCCCGTCTGCCACCGGGGCGGCGGACACCCCCAGATTGCAGGCCGCTTTGCGTACCCTCATGCAAGTGAGGCGCAGCGCGGGTGCGGGGTCATCACAATGCCCTGTACGGGCTATGGTGATGGTTTCTCCGCCGGATGCAGATGCGGGCGAAATCACCGACAAGGGTTACATCAACCAGAGGGCGGTGTTGTCGCGTCGTGCCGTGGAGGTTGAAGCGCTGTACTCCAGCCCAGCAGGGCCGGGCGTACTTGTGGCGTAAGCCGGCCGGCCCAAGGGGCTGTGAGGCCCCTCTGGTGCATCAGGCTGTGGCGTCCTTGAGCTTCTTCAGGGCGCGGGTCTTGATCTTGACCGATGCTGGCTTGGCAGGGAACCAGCGCTCTGCACCCGTGAACGGGTCTTTTCCGAAGCGCTTCTTCTTGGCGGGCACTTGCTGCAGACCAATCTTCAGCACGCCGGGCAGCGTGAATTCGCCGGAGCCCTTCTTGTGTACGGAGCCCAGAATGGCAGCTTCCAGTGCTGCCAACACGGCCTTGGCGGCCTTGGGTTCCACGCCCGACTGCTCAGCCAGGTGGGCGATCAGCGTGGTCTTGTTGAACACCGTCTTGATCGGCTTGAGCACTGCAACGGCGGCTACAGGCTTGGCTGCGGGCGCCACAGCCTTTTTAGCGGCGGGCGCTGCCTTCTTGGCGGGGGCCGCCTTTTTTGCAGCAGGAGCGGCTTTTTTGGCTACAGGTGCAGCGGCTTTGGTGACGACCTTCTTTGCAGGAGCAGTGGTTTTTTTTGCAGTTGCCATGATGTTTCTTCGTTGGTTTGAGTTGCGATGGACCCTCCCGATTTCTTCCGAGGGCCTGCGCGATTTTAGGTGCGAGAACGCTCAGACCGATAGAGCCCATGACCAGCCGATGTCTGAGGCTTCTGCCAGCGCTGTGTTTGCAGGCTCCAGAAGGGGTGATTGCGCAGTCCTGAGCACTGGGAAAGACCTGTACCCGGAGCGGATTCAAGTGGGCACAATGCTGATGCCCGGCTGCCTGTGGGCCTTGCTGCGATTGCTACGGGTCACTGGGCGCGTGGCGGCCGCTGGGTTTTTATTTCCCGTGTTGTTCCCGTAAAGCGCTTGTTCATGCAACTCAGTCGAATGCTTCATCTGCTGGGCGCCCTCGTCCTTGTTGCGACGATTGCGTTGGTCGGACGCATGGCGACAACGGAATGGCGGTCTGTCCACCAGGCCTCTGAAAGTCTTCGGCTGTTGGATCAGTTGCGGCTGGGGTTGCTGGCGGTGGAGATGGTCTCGCGGGAACGTGGGCCGACCAATGGCGCGCTGGGGGATGCCTTGCCCTTGGAAGCGCACCGCGCTCAGGCACTGCAAGAGGCGCGTGCGCGCACCGACCAGGCGTTTGATGCGCTGCTGCAGGCGGTGGCTTTTGTACCTCGCCCTGCCGTGGGCAGCGCTGGCCTCGCGCAGAGCGTGCAGGTCGCCCGCCAGGCATTGGTAAAAGCCCGCAGTGGCGTTGACGAGGCGCTGGCAATGCCCCAAAGCCAGCGCTCTGCGACCACGATTCGCGAGGCTGTTTATGGCATGGTGGCCGTGGTGCCTCTGCTGGCCCCGGTGACCAATGCCCTTGCCAGTACAGCGCAGCACGCCTATCCCGTGCTGAGCGACGATGTTCAGGGTGCACGCCTGGCTGTGGACTTGCGCGAGTATGCCGGGCTGCTGGGCTCTCACTTCACGGCGGCGCTGGTCAAAGGCGAACCGTTTTCTCCCGCAGAACGCCGGGCTATCGATGAAACACGTGGGCGTATTGCGCAGTTGCGGGCCTTGGTGGAACTGCGGCTGCCACTTCCTGGCAAATCAGCCGCTGCAGTACATGCGTGGGGCCGCGTGGAGGCCCGCTATTTTGGTGTGACGCAAGCGTTGCTGGACACAGTGCTGGCCCAGGGAGACGGCGATGGGCACTATGGTTTGTCTGCTGCGGGGTTTGCGGCGCTGTATGTGCCGGAAATGAACCCCATCCTGGAGCTGCGCGATGCACTGCTGGTGCAGGCCCATGAACAAGCTTCTCAGGAGTACCAGCGTGCCCTGCGGGTGCTGATCTGGGCGCTGGCCGGATCGGGCGTGCTTCTGGTGGTGCTGGGTGGCGCGTTGTATGTCATTCAGTACCGGGTGCTGCAACCCCTGGCAAAGACCACGCGGGCCCTCAGTGCTCTGGCAAACGACAATTTGCAGGCGCCTTTGCCCGAGCTGATGGCCGACGACGAAATGGCCGCAGTCATTGGCGCTGTGCGTTCGTTGCAAGGCCAGACGATGCGGCGTCAGGAGCTGGAGCGTGAGCGGGATCGGCTCATAGAGCAGTTGAAGGAGCAGTCCGAAACCGACTACCTCACGGGGCTGCCCAATCGCCGCTCTTTCATTGCAAAAGCGCGCAGTGTTTTGGCACAGGCCATGCGTTACGACGTCGATGTGGCTTTGGTGGTGCTGGATATCGACTGGTTTAAGCAGCTCAACGACACGCTGGGCCATGCGGCCGGCGACAAGGCCTTGCTGTCGGTGGCCGATGTCCTGCGCGCTCAGTTGCGCGAAGGGGATCTGGTCGCGCGTTTTGGTGGCGAAGAGTTTGTAGTCTTGCTCCGTCACTGTGATCGTGAGCAGGGCCTGCAATTTGCGGAGCGGCTGCGCGAGATGATTGCGGGTGCGCAGGTGCTGGGCACTGCAGATCCCGCCGTGGCGGTGACCGCAAGTCTTGGCATTGCAGACTCAGGGCGCTTGGGATGGGGGCTGGACGCGTTGTTGTCAGCGGCAGACGCAGCGATGTATCAGGCCAAGAATGCGGGGCGCAATCGTGCTGTCGCCTCATCCAGCGCTTGAGTGCTGCACTGGCGCTGTTGTCGCGCGCCATTCCCTGGCAGTTCCGTGTCAAGCCTGCAACGGCTGCGAAAGCCCCAGCACGGCAACGATGTGGCAGCCTGTGCCCGCTGCCACGAACCCATGCCATATGGCATGTGCATAACGCACGGCCGTATCCAGCACAAAAAACACCACCCCGACGGTGTAGGCCACACCCCCGATCACCAGCCATGCGGTGCTTACCGCAGGCAATTGCGCCATGAGTGGCAGTGCCGCCAGCAAAACGAGCCAGCCCATCGTCACGTACAAGGCCGTTGAAAGCAGGGGCGGCATGTGAAGCGCCCGCACCTTCACGGCAAACCCCGCCGCAGCTGCCAGCCACACCAGGGTCAGCTGAACACTGCGGGTGGAATCCCCTGGCGAAAGAAGGGCAAACGGGGTGTAGCTGCCTGCAATGAAAAGATAGATGGCCGCGTTGTCCAGCCGCAATAGCCACTGCTTGGATCGTCCTTCAGGCATGGCGTGATAGAGGGTGGACGCGCCGTACAGCAGGGTCATCGTGGTCACGAAGATCCACAGCCCTGTGTGTGCGCTGGCATTGGCAGGCGTGGCCGATGCCAGTAGTCTGGGAGCGGCCAGGAAAGCCCCGAGCAGGGTGGCACCGTGCAGCACGCTGTTGGCGATTTCCTCGGCCATGTCCTGCTGTCGTTGCTGCATCAGGCGCCCCCGCAGACCAGAGTGACGAGCAGCATGTTTGCGCTCAGTGATGAGCCGGTGTCTGCTGGCGCTCGCGACGCAGGTGGTAGCGCGACCGCTGTAGCGCCAGGAATTCCACAAGGCCCCAGGCCAGCGCACAAGCCAGTGTTCCGCACAACGCGGCCCAGCGGTAGGGCTCAGTCTTGCGCCGGGGCTGCTGCATCGTCATAGGCCCATTCGTGTGTGCGTGGCAGGTCGAAGCTCAGCCAGCCGTTTTCATCGAACAGCTCATCCAGCAGCCGCTGCAATCCGAGCAATTTCCAGAGCATGGTGCGCCTCTTTCAAAGGGTGGTGACTGCGGCCAAGGTAGCGTGGTTGTGTGACGGTTTCGCGTCGACTGGCTGAAACCAGACATGCGTGCAGCAGGGCCCCCACGCTGGCCCGCCAGCGCTATCCTCAGCGCTGATCTCCTGCCCCGATGGGCCCCGAAACATCTTCCTCAGAACATGCTGCCCGAACTCCTGGCTCTGGAAAAAATCATGGAGCTGGGCGCGCCCCATCTTCAGGTTCAGGTGATTCGGCAAGTGCCTCTGGCGTCCGGCGAGTGCTTGCCGATCTATGCCATCGGCGTGGGCAATCCGGCGCTGGATGTGCCGGCCGTGGGCTTCTTTGGCGGCGTGCACGGGCTGGAGCGCATCGGGGCCGAGGTGGTCATTGCCTACCTGCAGAACGTGGTCATGCGCCTGCAATGGGACACCACGCTGCACCAGCAGTTGGAGCGTGTGCGTTTGGTCTTCATGCCCATCGTCAACCCAGGGGGCATGTGGTCTGCCACGCGGGCCAATCCGCGCGGTGTGGACCTGATGCGCAACGCGCCGGTGGATGCCGTGGATCGCGTACCGCTGTGGGTTGGCGGGCAGCGCGTGAGTGCGGGACTGCCCTGGTACCGGGGGCGCCTCGGAGAACCGATGGAGGTGGAAAGCCAGGCGCTGTGCGAGGTTGTCACGCAGCAGTTGCTGGCGCGGCCTTTCAGCATGGCACTGGACTGCCACTCGGGTTTTGGGGTGAAAGACCGGCTGTGGTTTCCGTTTGCGCACACACGCCGGCCGATTGCGCACCTGGCAGAACTGCATGCGCTGCAAGAGATCTTCTTGCAAGCCCACAGCAATCACCAGTACGTCATTGAGCCCCAGAGCGCGCAGTACCTGGCCCATGGTGACCTGTGGGACTACCTGTACCTGCAGGCATGCCGTGACGTGCCCGCGCACACCTTCTTGCCCCTCACGCTGGAGATGGGGTCGTGGCTATGGATCAAAAAGAACCCCCGCCAGCTGTTCTCGCGCAACGGCATCTTCAACCCCCTCATCGATCATCGCCAGCAGCGTGTTTTGCGGCGGCATCTGTCGCTGCTTGATTTTTTGTCGCGTGCGGCCTGCAGCCACGCCCGCTGGGCGCCCGCGCCTGAGCAGCGCGCACAGCGCCGCACCGATGCGCTGGCAATCTGGTATTGAGGGGAGGCCACACCATGCGCCAATGGATTTTGCTGCGGGGGCTGACCCGTGAGTCGGCCCATTGGGGTGGGCTGGTGGCCGACCTGCAGCGGGCGCTGCCGGGCGATTCCGTGCTGGCGCTCGACCTGCCGGGCAATGGCCAATGGCACCGGATGCCGTCGCCCACCTCGGTGCAGGGCATGGTGCAGGCCTGCCGGGCTGATCTGGCTGCGCGTGGATTGGTGCCGCCGTTTCACCTGCTGGCCATGTCTCTGGGGGCCATGGTGGCGGTGGAGTGGGCACGTGTGGCCCCTGAGGAGATCGTGGAAGGTGTGCTGGTGAACACCAGCTTGCGCCCCTTCAGCCCGTTTTATCACCGGCTGCGTCCGCGCAACTACGGGCCCTTGCTGCGCCGGGTGTTGCCGGCCCGGTCGGCGCTCGTGGTGGAGCAGCAGGTGTTGGCCATGACCAGCAATCGCGCCAAGGAGCATGCCCCGGTGCTGGCGGCCTGGCTGGCGGTGCGCAGGCAGCGGCCGGTATCGGTGGTCAACGCGCTGCGCCAGCTGGTGGCCGCTGCGTGCTACCGGGCCCCGGCCATTGCACCCCAGCCCCCTTTGCTGCTGCTGGCCAGCCGGGATGACCAATTGGTGGCGAGCGCATGTTCGCACACGATTGCTGCCGCGTGGAACCTGCCCTTGGTGATGCACCCATTTGCGGGCCACGATCTGTCGCTGGACGACCCCGCCTGGCTGGTGGAGCAGGTTCGGCAGTGGGCGCAGCGCCACGACTGAAGTGACCACAGGCCGTGGCAGGCCCGGCGCTATGGTTGCTTGAACACCACCGCTTCCAGCGCCATGGCGCGGATCGCTTCTGCCGCACTGTCGGCCTGCGCGCGCGTGTCGTAGGGGCCCACGCGGACACGGATGCGTCGCCCCTTGGCGTTGTTCAGCTCCTGGCGGAAGGCGGGCAGGCCTTCGTTGAGCAGGCGCGCCTGCGTCTTGCGTGCGTTGGCTTCTTCGGCGAACAGGCCCACGTTGATGTAGTAGCCCGGGGCAGTGCCCACCGTGGGCAGCGCGGTATCGGCGGTGGAAGCTGCTGCCGCCGGTGCCTTGGGCTTGGGGGGGGCTGCCGCCCGGCTGGCTGCATCGCGGCGCGCAGGGAGGGGCTTGGTGGTGCTGGCTGCAGGTGCTGGCGCGGGGGGCGATGCCGCAGAGGTCGCGGGCTTGGGCGGCGTTGCCGTGGCGGCCTTGGTGGACGCTGTGGCTGTTGCGGACGGCGTGGGGGATGGGGGCTCGGCCGATTTTTTGGCAGCTGCGGCAGCAGGCGCTGGCGGGACAGGGGCAGGTGCCGAAGGCGCAGATGGAACGGGCGCTGGCGCCACAGGTGCCGGTGTGGCTGCTGTGGCCGTCTCGGACGTGGCAGGCGGTGGAGCAGGCGTGGGCGCTGCTTCTGTCACTGGAGCGGGCAAGGCCCCTACGGGCTTGGTGGCCGATGCCGCGTTGGCCGCTGCCGTGGCCTGCGCCACTGTGACGGCGGGCTCCAGCGCCAGGGGCTTCACATCCGAGGGCGACAGGGCCAGGTAGGCGATCAGCGCGGCGATGCCCAGCACCCCATTGGCCACCACCAGCACTTGCAGCCGCTTGCGCGAGCTGGCTTGCTTTTCGAGCAGCGCACAGGCCTCGGGCACCGTGCGCGACGCCGCCAGCGCGCGCGCAATGCGTTTGCGGATGTCGGCGTACAGGATGGCGTTGCCATACAGCCCCGGCACGGCAAAGGCCAGTACCGCAAAAGCGCCCAGCACACCCAGCTCCACGCCCACAGGCCAGTGCAGTAAAGAGCGGCCCACCCCGAATACGATCAGCGCCAGCCCCTCGGCTGCCGCCACATAGACCAGCGCGGCGCCCCACAACTGGCGAAACAACATCCAATTCAGGGTGCAAAGGCAGGCGGCCCAGTTCCAGGTGGTGGTTGTGCGGCCGGTGTCGTCAAAGCGCTCGAATACCTTCAGGTAGTAGTCCGCATTCACCGGCCCCAGCGCCAGGCGCGACATGGCCGCCATGGCGTTGTCGGATGGCGAATCGAGCGACATGGCTGGGATGATGGAGGCGACAGGATCCGTGTGGTCGAGCATGGCTGGATTCTGTCATGCACCGACCGGTGTGCCACCTGCTTTGCAGCAAGGCGCTGCGCCGGGGCAACGGGTGTGCGCAGCAGCGTGGAGCCTCACGCCCAAGCCTTCTGGCAGGCCTCTACGCGGGAGCGCGGCGGATTTTGGGTCAAAGAGGCAGGAGGTGCAGGCGGAATATGCGCCAATAGCTACTAAATATGTAGCATTTTTATGCGCCACGCACCAAAGCCATGATCTGGCCAGCATCCAGCGTGGCCGCCTTTTGCTGGATCTGCGGCAGGTATTGCGTCTGCAACTGCTTGGCGGGCGTGAGCAGTCCCTGAAAGGTCTCGCGCAACATCGCCGTGCTCATGATCCGGCCGCCAGCGTAGTAGCGCTTGGCCACTTGCCCTAGTGCATAGGTGGTGGCAAACGAAAATGCCATGCCTGTGGCAGCGCCCCCCATTCCACCGATCGTGCGGCCCGCCACCTTGCCCAGCAGGCCCCCAGCAGCTTGCGGCCAAACTGCTCCAGGTACTGAGATGTCAGGCCCACACCCGCTGCCGCGATGAACTCCTTGATGTGCCCCTGGTCCAGCTCCACCCCGTGCGTTTTTCCAATGGCATAGACCATCTTCACTTGCATGGGAATGATGGCCATCGATGCCCAGGACTGCGGCAACAGCTCCAGCGCACCGTTGAGCAGGGAATAGTTGAGGATGGACTTGTCCAGCTCGGCATCCGAAGCACTGGAGGTGGCAGTGGCTGTTGTTGCGGCCGCAGCAACGGGAGCGGCCAGGGGCACAGCTTTCTCGGCCACCTCGACCAGCGCGTCCGCCGCTTGGTCAAACGCCGCCGTTTGAGGGGCGCTCAGTTGAAGGGCCGCCTTGAGGCTGATGAGGAACTCTCGCTCTGCCGCAGTCTGGCGGCCGTCCACGTCGCACACACACACGGCCATTTCGTATGCCAGCTGGCGGTGCAGGGGTTCGCTCAAGCCTTGCACGGCGGCCGATACGCTGGTGCGCTGGAGCAGCACATCCTGATAAAGGCGGGGCAGGTCGGCCATGCCCGCATCGCCCGCCAGTGACTGGGCAATGCGGCGGATCTCCTCGCGTTCGGCGTCGTCTTTGTTGCCGTCCGCAAAGGCGGCGAGAAGCGCGATGGTGAGGAGGGATTGTTGCTGGTCGAGGGTCATGGCGTATGCCCGCAAGGGCGTTGAATAAAAACGGTGGGGCGCACGCGCGGGTGTTGTTGGCCCATACAGCGGCGCGAGAGATCCTCTGCACGAATCACCGCGCGGTGTACATCTGCGGTCTCGGGCTGTCGGCGGCGTCGCAAATGCTCGCAATAGCTACGGCTATTGCTGCGCTTTGCGCCTGGCAGCCCGCTCCGATCCGCAGCGCATACTTGCTGCTCGATTCGTGCAAAGGATCCCTAGAGGTCCACATGCAGTCTAGGCAACCGGGTTTCAACGCCACAGCTTGTAGGGAATTGGCCGGGCTGGCAGCGCGATGTGGATGGATGGCCGGAAGGGTTTTCCCTTGGGTATTTGGGCGACTGTGCAGGGGTACACGGCGTGCCTACAGTGCCTCCCATTGATGTGACGTTGCTGGAGTGTGGACATGGGTGTATCGATCGTGGGCTGGGCACATTTGCCGTTTGGCAGGCTGGACGGCCTCGGGCTGGAAGACCTCATCACCCGCGCGGGCCGTGAGGCCTTGCAGCACGCGGGCATTGACGGCACGGTGGTGGATGGTGTGTGGCTGGGCAACCTCAACGGCGGGTTCACGCCCGATGTGTTTGCCTCGTCGCTGGTATTGCAATGCGACGATGCCTTGCGCTGGAAGCCCGCCACGCGGCTGGAGAACGCTTGCGCTTCAGGCTCGGCCGCCATCTATGCGGCGTGCGACGCGATCGAAGCTGGGCGCGCCAAGGTGGCCCTCGTCATCGGTGCCGAAAAAATGACCGCTGTATCCGGCGCCGAGACCACGCGTATCCTGGGCGAATGCGGTTATTCGGGCGAGGCCGGCCACCCGCCGGGCGGCTTTCCGGGCATTTTTGCTACCATTGCGCAGGACTACTTTGCCGCGCATGGCGACCACTCGTCCACCTTGGCACGCATCGCCGCCAAGAACCACGCCAACGGCGTGCTCAACCCCTGGGCCCACATGCGCAAGGACCTGGGTTTTGAGTTCTGCAACACCGTGTCCGAGCGCAACCCGATGATTGCCGCGCCGCTGCGCAAGACCGATTGCTCGCTGGTGTCCGACGGCGCGGCGGCGCTCATCCTGGCGGCCGATGGCGCGGTGGGCGACTTCCCCCGCGCCGTACGCTTCAAAGCGCGCGCGCAGGTCAACGACTATCTGCCCATGGCGCGCCGCCGGGTGGTGGACTTCGAGGGGCCACGGCGTGCCTGGCAACAGGCGCTGCAGCAGGCAGGTTGCACGGTGCACGACCTGTCGCTGGCTGAGGTGCACGACTGCTTCACCATCGCCGAACTGCTCACGTACGAGGCCATGGGCCTGGCGCCTGTGGGGCAGGGCCACCGCCTGCTGGAGGACGGCACCGTGCTGTGCGGGGGGCGTCTGCCCGTCAATGCCTCGGGCGGGCTCAAGGCCAAGGGCCACCCGATCGGCGCCACGGGCGTGTCGATGCATGTGGTGTCGGCCATGCAACTGATGGGCGAGGCGGGCGACCTGCAGGTGCCGGGCGCCACGCTGGCGGGTGTGTTCAACATGGGTGGCTCGGCCGTGGCCAACTACGTGAGCATTCTGGAGCGCGCACTATGAACATCGCCCACCTGCTGCGTCGCAGCGCCTTGCTCCACGCCCACCAGCCCGCGCTGTTGCACGGCGACCAGGTGTTGTGGACCTACGGTACGCTGGCCACCCGCACTGCAGCACTGGCCGCTCACCTGCGCACGCAGTGCGGTGTAGCCCCCGGCGACCGCGTGGCCATCTACGCCGCCAATGCGCCCGAGTACCTGGAGGCCCTGCACGCCATCCTGTGGGCGGGGGCCGTGTCGGTGCCGGTCAACTACAAGCTGCATGCCAAAGAGCTGGCCTACGTGCTGGCCGACTCCGGCGCGCAGGTGGTGCTGACCTCTGAAGTGCTGGCGCCCGCTGTGCGCGAGGCGGATGCACTACAGGGCGCGGTGCTGGTTTTCGGCTCTGACGCCTATCGCGCCGCGGTCGCACACCCTCCCATGGACGTGTGCGACCGAGCGCCGCACGATGTGGCCTCGCTGTTCTACACATCGGGCACCACCGGCCGTCCCAAGGGCGTGATGCAGACCCACCGCAATCTGCTGGCCATGACGGCCTGCTACTTCACCGATGTGGACGATGTACTGCCCGGTGATGCCATGGTCTACGCCGCGCCCATGTCGCACGGCGCGGGGCTTTACAACTACGCCCAGGTGCTGCGCGGCGAGCGGCATGTGGTGCCGCTGTCGGGCGGCTTTGAGCCTGCGGAACTGGTGCAGCTGGCGGCATCGGTCGGCCAGCTCACGCTGTTTGCCGCACCCACCATGGTGCACCGCCTGGTGGACCATGTGCGCGCCACGGGCGCCGATGTCTCGGGCTTCAAGACCATCGTCTACGGGGGCGGCCCCATGTATGCCGACGACCTGCGCAACGCCTTGGTGGTGATGGGCAACCGCTTTGCACAAATCTACGGCCAGGGCGAAAGCCCCATGACCATCACCGCCCTGTCGCGCGCCCAGCTGGCCGACCGCGACCACCCCCGCTGGGCCGAGCGCATGGTGTCGGTGGGCGTGGCGCAGTCGCTGGTGGAAGTGCGTGTGGTCGATGCCACGGGTCAGCCCGTGCCCACCGGCGAGACCGGCGAGGTGGTGGTGCGCGGCGACACCGTGATGCTCGGCTACTGGAACAACCCCACCGCCACGGCGCAGACCCTGCGCGACGGCTGGCTCTGCACCGGCGATATGGGCGCGCTGGATGCCGATGGTTTTCTCACGCTCAAGGACCGGTCCAAGGACGTGATCATCTCCGGCGGCAGCAACATCTACCCGCGCGAGGTGGAAGAGGTGCTGCTGCTCCACCCCCAGGTGCGCGAGGTCGCCGTGGTCGGCCAGCGCGATGCGGAATGGGGCGAGGTGGTGGTGGCCTTCCTGGTTGCGGGGGAGGGCGGGGCGGTGGCCGATGCGGTGCTGGATGCGCTCTGCCTTGCACACATTGCGCGGTTCAAGCGGCCCAAGGAATACCGGTGGGTGGAGGCGCTGCCGAAGAATAGCTATGGGAAGGTGTTGAAGACGGAGCTGCGTGCGATGGCTTGAGTGGTGGAGTGCACGGCGCTCAGGGAGAGTGTGTTTCAGCAACCCGTTGTCAGTCCCGATGCCGATCAGTTCATCCCTCGGGTTCATGTGTTTCAACGGTCGCGGACGGCTTGTCTCGACACCAACGCCAAAAAGTGGACCGGCTGATACCCAGCTCCGCAGCTGCTGCTCCAGGGCGCCCACCATGGCGCTCCAACGCTGCGAGGGCAAGTGCGTGCCGATCTGGTTGTTCTGACTCAGGCGCTTCGGCTGCCGGGGCTTGTTCAATGTCTGGCGGGGCAGCAAAGAGTTCCGGGCATTCGTGTCGCAACCCGCTCCACTCCACCCTTTCGATTCGGCGGTACTGAGACAGCCATACGGCGATGCGGTCGCACATGTTTTCCAGCTCGCGCACGTTGCCGGGCCACGGATGCTGTTCCAGTGCACCTCCGACATTGACGAGTACCTCAGCGGCGGCAAAGCTGGACACGCCGACCCGGGTCAGACTGTGGGCCAGCAGGCGCGCGGCAAGGGCTTGGACATCGCCATTGCGATCACGCAGTGGGGGCAACGCCAGCGTGAGGGTGTTGAGGCGGTAGTACAAGTCCTGACGGAATTGGCGCGCATTCACCATCTGCAGCAGTGGCTGGTGGGTTGCCGCTATCACGCGCACGTCGACTGGGATGGGAGTGACAGACCCCAAGCGGGTGATGCGCCGCTCCTGCAAGACGCGCAGCAAGCGGGTTTGCAGCGTGAGCGGCATGTCGCCGATTTCGTCCAGAAACAAGGTTCCCGTGTGGGCCGCTTCAAACAGCCCGCGCTTGCCGCCGCGGCGTGCACCGGTAAAAGCGCCCTCCTCGTGCCCGAACAGCTCGCTTTCCAGCAGCGTTTCAGGGAACGCGGCGCAATTGATGGCCACGAAGGGCTGGCGTGCCCTTGGGCTTGCGTTGTGCATGGCCTGCGCAAAGAGCTCTTTGCCGGTACCACTCTCTCCGGTGATCAAGACGCTGAAGTCGGTGGCGGCATAACGTCGGGCTCTGGCGACGGCTTGCAAAAACGCAGGGGCTTGCCCCGCCAGGCTTTCAAAACGATGGCGCGCAGCATGGTCGCTGCGGCGGTGCTGAATGCGCAAGCTGTTGTCGGCCTCGTGGATGGTGCGAGCGTCGTACAAAGTCAGCGCTGCGCCCGTGGTTTGGCCGCTTTCATGAATGGGGGTGCGATTGGCAATCCAGTCGCGGCCTTGCAGGCGCAGCACCGCGCCATGTTCTGGCTGGCCGCTCTCCAGCGTCTCGCGCAGCGACAGGTCGGTGGTGATGGACGCGAGTGGTTCGCCCAGGCGCGGCGCGCGCACCATGCCCAAAATGCGTTGCATCGCCGGGTTGATGGCAATGATCTGTTCAGACTGATTCACCGCCAGGACCGCCTCTTGCAGGGTGTGCAGCACCGTGTTGAGCTGTTCGTATCGCCCCGCCTCCAGCTGTGCCACTCGGGCCAACTCCAGGGCGTCTTCAAAGCCTTGGCGGATGCTGGCATGCGAATACGCCAGCAATCCAACCAAGCCTGCGTTTTCTGCCAGTTCCACCACCAGGCTGGAGCCCACGACCACGCGGATTCCATCGCTGTGCAGCTGGCGGATGCACGCGCGGGCCGAGTCGGGCGTCTGGTAGGCGTACTGGTGGATGTCGATGTTCAGCAGGCCCTTGACGGATTCCAGTTCCGGGAGGGTGTGCCCGTACATCACGATACCCACCCGGTCAGCCGTCGCTCTCGCCTTGATGAGCGCCTGCAGGATGTCAAACCCGCTCAACTGGATGGTGGCCACCGGTGCACTGATCCCGCTGCGTAGCAGGCTGGCGTTGGACCCCGCGCTGACAAAGACATCGACAAGCCCGCTGTCCAGGCGCTGGCGGGCCAGGTCAAGGGCTACCTCAAAGCTGCCATCAATCACCTCGATCTCCGCTCTGTCCCGGTATTCCGCCACGATGGGCATGGCCATCAGGCGGATCTGGCGGTAGCTCACGAAGCAAAGGCGAGGACGACTGGCAAGCGGCGTGACGGGGGTTGGCATAGGACGGAGGCGGAGCGCGGACGATGCGCTGGCTGTGCAAGCGTTTCAACGAGAGGTCGTTGCGTTTCATTGGTCTGCAAGTGAAACACAAGTATGAAACATTTTGGGGGCCAATGAAACATCCACTCCGCTGCTGCGCCACGTTGCCGTAGGCATAGTCAATCAAATCAATGCCTTGCGGCAGCGGAGCGGGTTGGCACGTACTGTGCAGTAACCACCCTCATACAACCCTGCTTACAACATCACTTCCATTGCCATGTCTGAATCTGCTCCTTCTTCCAAAACGTCCATGTCCGCTCCCACCTCTTTGCGCCACCTTCTGACCCAGCCTGGGCTGGTGATTGCACCCGGGGTGTACGACATGGTCTCGCTGCGGCTGGCCGACACCTTCGGCTTTGATGCCTTGTATATGACGGGCTTTGGCACGGTGGCATCGCACATGGGCTTGCCAGATGCCGGGCTGGCCACGTATTCGGACATGGTAGGGCGGGTGAAGGCCATGGCAGGCATGGCCCGCTCCCCGCTGATTGCGGACGGCGATACGGGCTATGGCGGTTTGCTCAACGTGCGCCACACGGTGCAGGGTTACGAGGCTGCGGGCGCGCAAGCCATCCAGTTGGAGGATCAGGAATACCCCAAGAAATGTGGCCACACCCCTGGCCGCCGGGTGATCCCCATGGAAGACATGGTGCGCAAGATTCGCGTCGCCGTTGACAGCCGCCGTTCTTCCGATTTCCTGGTCATCGCGCGCACGGACGCGCGTACCAGCCTCGGTCTCGATGAGGCCCTTCGCCGGGCAGAGGCTTACGCCCGCGCCGGAGCGGACATCCTTTTTGTCGAGTCGCCCGAGAGCGAGGAAGAGATGCGAAAGATTGGCCAAACCGTGGACAAGCCCCTGCTGGCCAACATGGTGGAGGGCGGGCGGACGCCCGTGCTGTCGCACAACGAGCTGGAGTCCATTGGCTACAAGCTCGCCATCTTTCCGGTCACTGCCTTATTGGCCGCCACCCAGGCCATGAAGACGGTGTATGCGCAGTTTCAGCGCACGGGCTCGTCGGTGAACAGCGACGCAGGCTTGATGCCCTTTGCGGAATTGACGCAGCTCATGGGTTTTGAGGACGTCTGGGCGTTTGAACGCCAATACGCCGAGACGCCCTGACTTGCGAAGCGCGTGCCTGCTGGAGCCTTTCACCCCCTCGACATGACGACCTCAAAGCACAACACGAAGGAGACAAACATGAAGCCTCATCCATTTCTCGTCCCGTACGGCAACGTGCCGCCTGCGCCTGGCATGCAGCGTCGGTGCAAGCTGCTTGCCCTGTCAGCCGTGCTGTGCCTCGGCATGGTGGCCGGGATGCCCACGGCCACGCATGCGCAGGACGTGTGGCCCAGCAAACCTCTCCGGCTGATTGTTCCTTTCACCCCTGGAGGCGTCACCGACACCAGCGGGCGTCTGATTGCCGAAAGTCTTGGCAAGCGCCTCGGCCAGCAGGTCGTGGTGGACAACAAACCGGGTGCCTCCGGGAACATTGGCACCGCGCTGGCCAAATCGGCGCCGGCAGATGGCTACACCCTGGTGCTGGGTTTTGACGGCACCATGGTGATCAATCCGCATGTGTTTTCCAAACTGCCTTTTGATACGGCCAAAGACTTCGCGCCGATCGGCAAGATTGGTGATGCGACCCTGGTGCTCGTGGCAAACCCTGGCGTGCCGGTCAAGGGCCTGGCCGATGTGATTGCCTTGTCGAAGACCCAGCAAGGAGGCCTTTCATTCGGCACCTCGGGGACGGGAGGCACCCCCCATATTGCCGGTGAATTGCTCAAGATCCGGACGGGTGCCAACCTGACCCACGTGCCCTACAAGGGCGGTGGCCAAGCCATGACCGATGTGCTGGGGGGCACGATTCCACTGGTGTACACGGCGGTGGCGGGCGCCCACGGACACATCAAATCCGGCAAGCTCAAAGCCATTGCGGTGTCGAGTGCGCAGCGCACCAGCGCCTTGCCCGATGTTCCCACGTTTGTCGAGAGCGGTGTGCCGGACTTTGTTGTCAACTCCTGGGTGGGACTGCTGGCACCGGTGGGTACGCCTGCGGCGGTCATCACGCGACTGAACACGGAACTGAACGCGGTGCTGAACGATGCCGCAGTGCGCGAGAAATTGCGTGTGATGGGTATCGAGCCCACACCTGGCACTGCGGAGCAATATCGCGATGAAATCAAGCGGGACCTGGATCGGTATGGTGCCGTGGTCAAAGCGGCTGGCATTTCGATCGAATGACGCGGCGTGGTCCTGCCAACTTAACCTTTATCAGAGCAAGTCAATGGATCTGAATCTCAAGGACAAGCATGTCCTCATCACGGGGGGCAGCAAAGGCATTGGTTTTGCCTGTGCGGCGGCGTTTCTGACCGAAGGGGCGCGCGTAAGCCTGGTATCGCGCAGCATCGAACACCTGGAGGCCGCACGCCACCGGCTGGCGGCGGATGTGAATGGCAGCGCTGGGCGTATCAGCATCCATGCCGCTGACCTGCAGCAGCCGGAGTCGGCGGCGAAAGCGCTGGCTGCTGCCGAAGCCGCCTTTGGGGACGTCGATGTGCTGGTCAACTCTGCAGGGGCTGCCCGGCGTACACCGCCCGAGGAACTGAGCGCGCAGGCCTGGCACGATGCGATGAACGCCAAATTCTTCACCTATGTCCACATGGTGGATCTGGTGGTCAAGAAGATGGGGACACGGGGCCAGGGGGCCATCGTCAATGTGGTGGGTGCAGGCGGAAAGGTCGCCAGCCCCATCCATATGCCTGGCGGGGCCGCCAATGCGGCGCTGATGCTCGTGAGCGCGGGCATGGCGGCTGCCTATGGGCCGAAGGGCGTGCGCGTGAATGCCGTCAACCCCGGCGCCACCCACACCGAGCGGTTGCAGGCGGGAATGCTCGCCACGGCACGCATGCACAACATCTCGGAACAGGAAGCGCTTGCGCAGGCGACGAGCAAGGTGCCGCTGGGTCGCCTGGCACAGCCGGAGGAGGTCGCCAATGTGGTGCTGTTTTTGGCGTCCGAGCGTGCCAGCTATGTCACGGGCGTGGTCCTGACGATGGATGGTGCAGCGACGCCCATGGTGGTGTGATACTTGAAGCACGCTCTGGTTGGACTGCACTTCAACGGCTCCCGGAGGCCTTCATTAAACCTGCGGCCTGCGCGGTTTTGAGGCCCGTCCTACTATCCCCGCTTGCCATCCTCAGACTTGACCCATGCCCACCACCCTCAAAATCGATTTCGTCTCCGATGTCTCCTGCCCCTGGTGCATCATCGGCCTCAAGGCGCTGGAGCAGGCGGCGGATCGCCTGCAGGGCGAGGTCGCGCTGGACCTGCATTTCCAGCCGTTTGAGCTGAACCCGCAGATGGGCCCTGAGGGCCAGGACATCAACGAGCATCTGCAGGAAAAATATGGCTCCACCCTTGAGCAGCTAGAGCGCAATCGCGAGGCGATTGCAGCGCGTGGCGCCGACCTGGGGTTTACGTTTGGCAAGGGCAAACGCAGCCGTGTCTACAACACCTTCGACGCGCACCGCCTGTTGCATTGGGCTGAAGAGGCGGGCCTGCAACCGCAGCTCAAGCATGCGCTGTTCAAGGCGTATTTCACCGACGGACAAGACCCGAGCAACCACGAGGTGCTCGTGCGTGTGGCGGGGGAGGTGGGGCTGGATGTGGCCGAGGCGCGTGCGCTGCTCGCCTCAGACCGCTACGCCGACGAGGTGCGCGAGCGCGAGCAGTTCTATCTGCAAAACGGCATCCATTCGGTACCCGCGATCATCGTCAACGAGCGCCATCTGATCCAGGGTGGGCAGCCGGTTGACGTGTTTGAGCAGGCGCTGCGGCAGATTGCGGCACAGGGGTGATTGGCCTCGGCGCTTTGAATGCTATTAATTAGATAGCTTCGTGTGCTTTATGCATAAGCATCAGAGGCTGTTTTGATCAAAGAATGGGGCTGCATGCAGCCCCATTCTTTTAGGTTTCTTGCGCGCTGGCTGTGCCACTGGGTATTGGTGGTAGCGGCGGGTGTCAGGGCCTGCCAGCGTGCGCGCAGCGCATGGGCTACTTGCGCAGCGGTATCGCCAGCGCCCGGTCCACCGGCACGGCGGTCACGCTGTTCTGGGGGAGCCGTCGATGAGCTTTTCAGAGTAGGTCAGGTACACCAGCGTGTTGCGGGCCGGGTCCACCATGCGCACGATGCGCAGGCGCTTGAACAGGATGGACATGCGTTCGCTGAACACTTCCTCCTGCTTCTTCAGTGGCTCGGGAATGCTGATGGGACCGACCTGGCGGCAGGCAATGGATGCTTCGGCGCGGTCCTCGGCCAGGCCCAGCGTACCCTTGATGCCGCCTACGCGTGCGCGTGAGACATAGCAGGTCACGCCCAGGACACCGGGGTCGTCATAGGCCTCGACGATGATGTCGTGGTCGCGGCCAATCCACTGGAAGGCCGTGTCTACGGTGCCGATCTTCTCGCCAGACGCAGCCTGCGCTGCACTGGTCGCGCCCAGAAGGGCCGCCGTCGCAGCGATGGCCACGAGGGTTGCCGCCGCCGCTTGGGGGGCTTTCACGCAGCAGCCCCGGCGTCGGTGCAGCGCTGGGCCAGGTGGGCCAGCGCTTCTTCGACCTGGTCCACCAGCACAAGGCACAGGTCGCCGGGCGAGAGGCGCTCCAGCGCGGCGTCGATGGCGATGAACTCGCCACGGATCTCTTCCACATGCGTGGTGCGGGGCGCGCCAGCCAGGCCTTCGCGCAGCAGGGCCATCACCTCGCCGTCGGCACGGCCGCGCTGGGCGGCGTCCTGGTACAGGATCACGTCGTCAAATGCGGCGCCCAGGATCACGGTCTGCTCGCGGATGTCTTCGTCGCGCCGGTCGCCGGCACCACTGATGACCACGCTGCGGCGCTTGCCGGGCAGGGCGTCCACGGCCTGCACCAGGGCGCGCATGGCGTCGGGGTTGTGGCCGTAGTCGGCGATCACGGTGGCACCCCGGTAGTCCATGATGTTGAAGCGGCCGGGGGCGTTGTCGCTGTCGTTCACAAAGCCCGACAGGCCACGGCGGATGGTCTGCCAGGGCATGCCCACCCCCCAGACGGCGGCGACGGAGGCCATGACGTTTTCAACCTGGAAGCCGATCTTGCCGTTGCGCGTGATGGGCACGTCGCGCAGATGGATGGTCTCGCGCCATGAGCCTTCGGAGGCCACGATGGAGTCGCCATCCACATACACCGTGCGGTGGCCCTGGGCGCGGTGCGTGACCATCACGGGGTGGTGGCGGTCGCTGGCAAAGTAGATCACCTTGCCGGGGCAGGCCGTGGCCATGGCGGCCACGATGGGGTCGGCGGCGTTGAGCACGGCGTAGCCCGTGGGCGCCACGTTCTGCACGATCACGCGCTTGAGCACGGCCAGGTCTTCCACCGTGGTGATGTAGTTCAGGCCCAGGTGGTCGCCCGCGCCGATGTTTGTGACCACGGCCACCTGGCAGCGGTCAAAACCCAGGCCTTCGCGCAGGATGCCGCCACGGGCGGTCTCGAACACGGCGGCGTCCACCTCGGGGTGCAGCAGCACGTTGCGGGCGCTCTTGGGGCCGCTGCAGTCGCCGCTGTCAATCTGGCGGCCGTTCACGTAGACGCCGTCGGTGTTGGTCATGCCCACGCGCAGGCCCTGCGCGGTGAACAGGTGCGCAATCAGGCGGGCGGTGGTGGTCTTGCCGTTCGTGCCGGTGACGGCCACGGTGGGGATGCGGCCGTCGTCGCCGTGGGCGTAGAGCTTGTCGACCATGGCCTGGCCCACATTGCGGGGCTTGCCGTAGCTGGGTGCCAAGTGCATGCGCAGGCCAGGGGCGGCGTTCACTTCGACAAATCCGCCGCCTTGTTCTTCGAGCGGGCGCAGTACGGTTTCTGCCACCATGTCCACGCCGCAAATGTGCAGGCCCACCATCTGGGCGGCGGCCACGGCGCGCGCCGCCACTTCGGGGTGCACGTCGTCGGTGACGTCGGTGGCGGTGCCGCCAGTGGAGAGGTTGGCGTTGTTGCGCAGGATCACGCGCTGGCCCTTGGGTGGCACGGAGTCGGGTGTCAGGTCCTGCATGGCAAGGCGGGCCACGGCAATGTCATCGAGGCGCATTTTCGTCAGCGAGGTGGCATGGCCTTCGCCACGGCGCGGGTCCAGGTTGACGATGTTCACCAGCTCGCGCACGGTGTGTTCGCCATCACCCAGCACCTGCGGCGGCTCGCGGCGGGCGGCGGCCACCAGTTGGTCACCCACCACCAGCAGGCGGAAGTCGTGGCCGGGTAAGAAGCGCTCGACCATCACGGTGCCATACTCAAAGGCGTTCTTATAGGCCTCTTCAAGCTGTGCGCGGTCGGTGATGTTGACGGTGACGCCCTTGCCCTGGTTGCCGTCTTGCGGCTTGACCACCACGGGCAGGCCGACCTTCAGGGCGACCTCCCAGGCTTCGTCCACAGTCTCCACCGGCTTGCCCAGCGGCACGGGCACGCCAGCAGCGTGCAGCAGGCGCTTGGTCAGGTCCTTGTCCTGGCCGATGGATTCGGCCACGGCGCTGGTCGAATCGACCTCGGCTGCCTGGATGCGGCGCTGCTTGGAACCCCAGCCAAACTGCACCAGGCTGCCGCGCGTGAGGCGGCGGTAGGGGATGCCCCGGGCCACAGCGGCCTCGACGATGGAGCCGGTGCTGGGGCCCAGGCGCTCGTCTTCGTCCAGCTCGCGCAGGTCGGCGACGGCCTTTTCGGCATCAAAGCTGCCGTTGCCCAGCGCGGCCTGGATGAGTTGCTGTGCGTCTTCAAACGCCTTGCGGCCCACGGCTTCTTCGCTGTATTCGACAACCACTTGGTACACACCGACATCACTGGTGGCTGTGGTGCGCGCAAAGGTCACGGGGCAGCCGGCCTGCGCTTGCAGCGCCAGTGCTGCGGTCTGCAGCACGTGGGCCAGCGACACATCGCCGCCACCGGTTTCCGGGTGCAGGGCGCCGATGGCGGGGAACAGGGCCCGCAGGCGGGCTTCGAATCCGGCCATCTGGCCCACGGCGCGCTCGTTCTCGGCGCAGGTCACCACGGCCTCGATGGCCATGTGGCGGCTCCAGAGATTGGGGCCGCGCAGGGCCCGGGTGCGGGTTACATCCATGGAAGTCTCTTTCAGTGGTCCATCAGAGCGCTGGGGCCCTGTTCAGGTCGTGGGATGTGGGGTCAAGCAACAAACAAAGGCAAATGCACGAGAGGCCGTCACGACCGCAGGGCGGCGGTGGGGACCAGTTCGGGCTCGAAGGTCTTGATGCCTGCGCCGATCAGGTCGGGGGCAATGTCCAGCGCCCAGGCGGTGCCGACCGCGGCCAGCAGGGCTTCGGTGTCGGGCACCACGGCATTGCGGCCGAAGGTCAGGTCAGACAGCGCGCCCAGCACATGCTCGGCACTGCCCGTGGCCAACACCACGCGACCGTTCTTCACGATGACAGCGCGGCCATTGTCTTTGGCACGGTGCTCGACGATGGCGGGCAGCGTGGCGTCTTGCGCATACAGCACCACGTCTCCGTCGGACAGCGGGGCCAGATCGGCCACCTGGGCGATGGCCGCATTCAGCACGGTGGCGCCTTCGGCCAGCACCACGTCTACCTGGGTGCGCATCACCTTGGTCATCTGGTCCTGCTCGTGCACGTCAAATTCGGCCAGCGTTTCCACCCCATCCATGTCGGTCACCACGCCCACCTGGCAGCGGTCGTAGGCCAGGCCGTCGCGCAGGATGGTGCGAGCGTCGCTTTCGATCACGGCGGCCTGCACCATCTTGTTCATGAGCAGGCGGTGGGCGGCTTCCCAGTGGGCGCAATCGGTGGCTTCCACGCAGCGGCGGTCCAGGAACAGGCCGTCGCGGCAGGCCAGGCCTGTGTGGTGGCCGCTCAGGTGCAGCAGCCAGGCCACCACGCGGGCGATGGTCGATGTGTTGCGTGTACCCGCAACACCCACCAGGGGAATGCGGCCCACGGGGCCTTCGTCGTCGTTTTCAGAGGGGAACAGGTGCTCCGCAATGGCCTGGCCTACGGGGCGCGGGGCGCCCACGGCGGGCTTGAGGTGCATGAGCAGGCCAGGGCCGGCGTTCACCTCGACGATGGCACCACCCTGGGTGTGCAGGGGTTTGGAAATGTCCCGCGCCACCATGTCGATGCCAGCGATATCGAGGCCCACCACCTTGGCCGCCAATTGGGCGATGTAAGCCACCTCGGGGTGCACGTCGTCCGTGCAGTCCACGGCCACGTTGCCGTTGCGCTGCACCACCACCTGGCGACCTGCGGCAGGAACGGAGCCGGCGCCCAGGTCCTGGCGCTTGAGTTCGAGCAGCACCTTGGTGTCGGTGGCCAGGTCGATGATTTCGAGCGGGTACTCTTCTTCGTAGCCCCTGCGCGGGTCGGAGTTGAGCTGGGTGTCGATGAGTTCCTTGACGGTGGAGCGGCCGTTGCCGGTGATGCTGACCACCTCGCCACGCGCGGCGGCTACCACCTTGCCACCCACCACCAGGATGCGGTGCTCGTCGCCGGGGATGAAGCGCTCAACCATCACATCACTACCCTCTGGGTAGGCGACGTGGTAAGCGGCCTTGATGTCTTCCTGCTTGTGCAGGTCCAGAGTCACGCCCCGGCCGTGGTTGCCATCCGAGGGCTTGACCACCACGGGCAGGCCGATATCCTGCGCAGCCTCCCAGGCTTCTTCGGGGCTGTTGACGACCTGGCCTTCCGGGATGGGCACGCCGCAGGCCTTGAGCAGGCCCTTGGTCAGGTCCTTGTCGCTGGCGATGCCTTCGGCAATGGCGCTGGTGAATTCGGTTTCGGCTGTCCAGATACGGCGCTGGCTGGCACCGTAGCCCAACTGAACCAGGTTGCCATCGTTCAGGCGGATGTGAGGAATGCCACGGTCGGTGGCGGCCGTGACGATGCAGGCGGTGCTGGGGCCTAGGTACTGGTCGTCCACTTCGGTGCGCACCCGGGCCACGGCGGTAGACACGTCGAAAGGCTCGTCGTTGATGGCCGCCATGATGAGGGCGTGGCCCTGGGCCAGCGCCACGCGCGCCACACTTTCGTCGCGGGCCCGGAACACCATGCGGTACACGCCGCGCTGGCTGGTGCTGCGCGTCTGGCCAAAACCGGTGGGCATGCCCGCCAGGTTCAGCAGTTCAATCACTACGTGCTCCAGCACGTGGCCGCACCAGGTGCCTTCCTGCAGGCGCTGCATGAAACCACCGCGCTCGCCCACGCCGCAGTGGTGCTCGACCAGCGCCGGCAGCCAGGCCGTGAGGCGGTCATTGAATCCAGGAAGGGTGCTGGATGGGTGGTCCTCCAGCGCTCCCAGGTCAAGCCAGACTTCCAGTGCAGGCCGATAGGTCCAGATATTGGGGCCGCGCAGGTAGTTGATGCGAAGCAGTTGGATGTCGTTGAGTTTCGCCATGGATTGCAGCGGGTGTGTTTCCAGCCTTAGGAGGGCTTTGCGGGGAAAAGAGGACGAAGGGGGACTTTTGTGGACGATGATTGTGCGCCAGTCCAAGGCTGTGCGCAGTGTCAGCCAAATGACTGCCGCAGACGTTACATGAGGATGCCGTCGCACCGTGGTGTGCAGTATCGGTGAGAATTCCTGCTTTCGCGAGTTCGGCCACCGTGGGCTGTCGGTGGCGGAAAAACCAACCAAAAATGCAACATCACCATTCTGTGGACGCCTCCGGTGTCTTTTCTGGCCCTGTGGGGATTGATTTGCGAGCCATGCTCGCTTCCAAAGAGAACGTGCTGGCTGCGCTGCAGGTTGACCTGAGCGTCGCACTGCAGTTTGCGGCAGGGTGGGTGGTGGTGACGTCCGAGCGTTTGTTGGCCTGCGAGCCGGGTACCACCGTCTGGCGCAGTTGGCCGCTGGGCAGCGCCCTGGCACTGCGCCTGCAGGACCATGGTGGCATCGGCTCGCTGGAGCTGCATGACCCGAGCGCCCGCTTGGCGCTGTGGCGTTTCACGCTGGCTCACCATGCCCAGGCATTGCGCCTGGTGCAGCGTTTCGAGCAGCAAAACGCACGGGGCGAGGGTGGGGCTGAGGACGAGGCCGATGAGCCTGCTTGTCCCACCTGCCACACGCCGCTGCCGCCCGACACGGACGAGTGCCCGGCCTGTGCCCGTGCCCAGCCGCCGCAGACCTCTACCTGGGTGCTGCTGCGTCTGTGGCGCTTTGCGCGCCCCTACCGCAAGCAGCTGGCGGCGGGCTTTTGCCTCACGCTGGCGTCCACCGCCGCCACGCTGGTGCCGCCTTACCTCACCATCCCCCTGATGGATGACATCCTGATCCCTTTCCAGAATGGCCAGAAGATCGAACCCAGCCTGGTGCTGCTGTACCTGAGCGGCCTGCTGGCGTCCGCTCTGGCCGCCTGGGGCCTTTCCTGGGCGCGTACCTATATCCTGGCGCTGGTGTCCGAACGCATCGGCGCCGACCTGCGCACCACGACCTACGAGCACCTGCTGCGCCTGTCGCTCGACTATTTTGGCGGCAAGCGCACCGGCGATCTGATGGCGCGGATCGGCTCGGAGACGGACCGCATCAACGTCTTCCTCTCATTGCATGCTCTCGATTTCGTGACCGATGTGCTCATGATCTGCATGACGGCGGCCATCCTGTTCTCCATCAACCCCTGGCTGGCGCTGGTCACCCTGGTGCCGCTGCCTTTCATCGGCTGGATGATCCACACCGTGCGCGACCGCCTGCGCACCGGCTTTGAGAAGATCGACCGTGTGTGGTCCGAAGTGACCAACGTGCTGGCCGACACCATTCCCGGCATCCGGGTGGTCAAGGCCTTTGCGCAAGAAAAACGCGAAGCCCAGCGCTTTCGCGATGCCAATCAGCACAACCTGGAAGTGAATGACAAGCTCAACAAGACCTGGAGCCTGTTCACCCCCACGGTGTCGCTGCTGACCGAAATCGGCCTGTTGGTGGTCTGGGGCTTTGGCATCTGGCTGGTCTCGCGCAACCAGATCACGGTGGGTGTGCTCACTGCGTTCATCGCCTATATCGGGCGTTTCTACAGCCGGCTCGATTCCATGAGTCGCATCGTCTCGGTCACGCAGAAGGCCGCTGCCGGTGCCAAGCGCATCTTTGACATCCTCGACCATGTGAGCAATGTGCCAGACCCGGCACAACCCGTGAAGGTGGACAAGGTTCAGGGCGCGATCAGCATGCAGGGGGTGGGCTTTCGCTATGGCAGCCGCTCGGTCATCAAGGGGCTTCAGCTTGACATTCGGCCTGGTGAGATGATCGGCCTGGTGGGCCACAGCGGCTCGGGCAAGAGCACGCTGGTCAACCTGATCAGCCGGTTTTACGACGTGAGCGACGGCTCCATCCAGGTCGATGGCATCGACATTCGCCGCTTTGCGGTGGCCGACTACCGCCGCCACATTGGCCTGGTGCTGCAGGAGCCTTTCCTGTTCTTTGGCACCATCGCCGAGAACATCGCCTATGGCAAGCCCGAAGCGACACGCGAAGAGATCGTGGCGGCCGCCCGTGCCGCCCATGCCCACGAATTCATTCTGCGCCTGCCGCACGGTTACGACTCACTGGTGGGTGAGCGCGGCCAGGGGTTGTCTGGGGGCGAGCGCCAGCGCATCTCCATTGCCCGTGCCCTGCTCATCGACCCGCGCATCCTGATCCTCGACGAGGCCACCTCCGCCGTGGATACCGAGACCGAAAAGGAAATCCAGAAGGCATTGGACAACCTGGTGCAGGGCCGTACCACCATCGCCATCGCCCACCGCCTGTCCACCCTGCGCAAGGCCGACCGCCTGGTGGTGATGGACCGGGGCGAGGTGGTGGAGGTAGGCCCACACGACGAACTGATGGAAAAGCAGGGCGCCTACTGGCGACTCTATGAAGCCCAGGCGCGCCGCGCCGAAGAAGATGCCCAGGCGGCCGGTGTAATCATTGACAGCGGTCTGCTGCACCCAGCCCACCCTGCTGGCAATCCCTGAGATGTTGTGAGCGAGTCTGTCATGAACCCATCCCCTTCTCCGTCGTCCACCCCGTCTTTCCAACTGGCGCGCAATCCGCATGGCCGTCTGATCCTCACGCTGCCTGATGGCACAACCCACGAAGGCGTCACGCCGGTGCGTGCCTTTCCCATTGCGGCGCCCGGTGATGGGCTCTCGCTGGTGGGCTCGGACGGGCATGAAATGCTGTGGATTCCCCGACTGGAGGCGGTAGCTCATCCCGCCCGGCAGCTCATCGAGGAAGAGCTGGAAGTGCGCGAGTTTGTACCCACTATCGAAAAAATCCTCGCCGTGTCTAGTTTTTCGACGCCCAGCACTTGGAGTGTAGAGACCGACCGAGGTCCGGCCAGCCTTGTTTTGAAGGCCGAAGAGGACATTCGCCGCCTCGGGGGCGCACGCGTCTCTTGATCGCTGGAGGCGATGGGGTGCAGTTCAGAGTCAAGGACACCACGGCGTTGGACCGGCACTCACGCCGATTGCTCGAACGTTTTCTTTGATCGGCAGGTGGCGGGGCAGACGCAGCCCAGTCCCCGTTTCTCCATCTGTAGCCGCTCTTATCGCTGCAGTGTTTTGACACGCTCGCTCGTGCCCCTGAGCGTTGGACGCGGCACCGTCTCTTAATACTCCACGGACTTTGGCTAGCTTACAGCCCCGTACGCGACCTCTTTGGGGGGCGTGCCTTTGCTCGTCGCCTTGCGCCGCTCGGAGGGATGTCCGCCGTCTGTTCTGGTGAAGGGGGCAGGAGAGGCAGGCTGTGGGCGGATTTTCTAAGGGAAAACCCTATATTTCAGTCAATCGGTGAAAAAGACCTAAATTTCCCCTTCTTTTTGCCGTAATGAATGTACGAAGAGTCCGGAAGACCTTCTGTAACTTCCTTTCAACTACGGGCCATTGTTATGCAAATGCCACCTGTCGATCGATCGCCGAGCTGGCGTCCTCAGGGCGCTGATTTGTATTCCACTGGCGCCTCTGGGGCGCCTCCGGTGCGTCCCATCAACGCCCCCAACCCCGTCGAGTCCATGGACCGAATGGGCGATGGCGCGATCGTGCGTGAGCCGGACAAGCCCTCCGCACCCGATGCGCCCAATCGGGACTGGACGACGGTCAAGAAGAAGGAGACCGTGGAAGAGCCGCCAGAGCCGCCCAAGGAGCCTCTTTACAAGCAGCTGCTGGAGCACATCCAGTCCATGTGGCGAGCCAGCGGTAGCGCGGTGGAGATGGCCCAGGAGATCAACAAGATGACCCTGCAGGAACGGCTGGCCCAGCAGGCCAAGAACGAGCCGTTGACCTACGCAGACCCGAAGGTCAAGCGCACGGGGGGTGTTTGAGCCTCGACCGCGCCCTGCGGTAGAGGAGGGGGAGGGCATGCTCCGGCTTGGTGGGGCATGGCGTTGTGTGCAGTCTCCGGCATCTTTGCTGGATAGGGCTAGGGCACATGCGGATAGAAATGCACCTCCAGTTGGGGTGCACTGCCTTCTGATGGAGCGTTTGCTCCTAAAAATATAGCTTTTTGCGCTTTATGGATAAGCGCCAGGTGCCAATTCCGCGTGAATTTTTTACCGCTGCTGGCATCGACCACAGAGGTTGCCTTCAAGGCCGGGTTTCGGGTGCTGCCGTGGATGTGTGTGGTGTGGGTGGGATGGTGGTGGCCTGCGCAGCTTTGACACGCTCGCGCTCAGCGCGGTACTTGGCCGCAAACACCCGCACCTCGTCGTACGACACGTAGCCGTCCCCATCCGTGTCCGCCTCGTCAAAAGCCGCTGCGAGGCGAGGAAAAAGTTTGACCTCGGTGCGGCTGAGTTTGCCGTCGCCATTGAAGTCCAGCATCTTGAACTCGCGCATGGCCTTGGCTTCGCCCTGGGTCCGTGAGGCCCGAGGTTCTGTGGGCGTTGTGGCGGTGTGGTAGGCGCCAGGGGCGGGTTCCGGGGTCGCAGGTGCCTGGGCCTGGGCAGCGCTACAGACCCACAGGGTGGACAACAGCCACCCCATCCTTGAAATTTGTGTGCGCAAGCTGTGTTCCTTTGGTGCAGAGCGGTGATCGTTGCACATGGGGGCGCCGTGCGGGAGATTGCAACCGGGGTTTTGCAGGATCTCACCGGTCGTTGCAAGCTTTTGCCGGGTCTTTTCAAGCCCGCTCAGTTCTGGTTACCGATTTTGTCAATGCCCACCGTTTTGTGGGGGTTCGAGATGCCGCTGTTCACGTGGCCTGCGGGCACATGGCGTGCGGCCGAGGTGACATGACCCGTCTGGTCATCGAAGAAAAAGTCGGGTTCGAACTCGCGCAGAAACTCCCCCTTGGGCAGGCCGCCCAGGAACATGGCCTCATCCACTGCGATGTTCCAGCCCATCAGTGTGCGGATTGCGCGTTCGTGCGCTGGGGCGCTGCGCGCTGTGACCAGGGCCGTGCGGATGCGCATGCCATCGCCACCTGCCTCGCCCGCAGACTGCAGGCGGTGCAACGCAGCCAGCAGCGGCTTGAATGGGCCATCGGGCAGAGGTTGTTCGGCCTTGTCGGTTTCGTGTTGCTGAAAAGCGGCCAGCCCTTCGGCCTGGTATACGCGCTCGGCCTCGTCGGAGAACAGCACTGCGTCGCCGTCAAACGCAATACGCACTTCGTTCGGGTTGGAGTCGCCTGCCTGTACCGATTCCGTCACCACCCGTGCTGCGGGGTAGCCCAGGTGCAGGGCCTCGCGCACGTCGGCTTCGTTGGCGGACAGGAAAAGATGCGCCCCCAATGGGCGCAAGTAGCGAAAGGGATCGCGCCCCTGGGTGAATACACCGCGCTGGATGGTGGGCAGGCCATGGGCGTGGCACGAGCGGAACACCCGCATGCCACTCACCGGGTCGTTGCGAGAGAGCAGCACCACCTCGACCCGCTGGTGCTCGGGCGTGTTGAACGCCAGCAGCTTGCGCACCAGCGAGAACGCCACGCCGGGTGCGGCGGGCACGTCGAGCCGCTGGCGCTGCAGTTCCACGTAGGCGCGGTCGTCGTTCTCGTGTTCGAAGACGCGGTTCTCTTCCTCGAAATTGAACAGCGCCCGCGAGGAGATCGCCACCACCAGTTTGTCGTCCAGAGTCACGGCCATATAGTCACTTCACAAACTGGTTGAGCTGAATGATCGGCAGCAGTACCGCCAGCACGATCAGCATCACGATCAGGCCCATGCCCACGATGAGCAGCGGCTCCAGGATGGTGGCCAGCGCCATGGCGCGGCGCTGCACCTCCGCCGACAACTGCCGCGCTGCGCGCTGCAGCATCACCGGCAGTTGCCCGGTCTGTTCACCCAGGCGCGCAAACATCGACAGCAGTCCCGGAAAACGTTTTTTCTGCGCCAGTGCCGACGCCAGGGGCGCACCCTCGCGCACCAACACCAGGGCGTCCAGCGCGTCGGCGCGCAGGGCGCGGTTGCTCAGGGTTTCTGCGGCGGCTTGCAGGGCCTTGAGGATAGGCACGCCGGCACCCGCCAGCATGGCCAACGTACCGGCAAATCGGGCGGCGTTGTAGCCCCGGGCCAACTTGCCCACCAGTGGCAGGTTGAGCCACGCGGCATCGAATTTTTCGCGAATATGCTCGATGGTGAGCGCCCATCTTGCTCCAGTTGCTATTAAAACAGAAGCAATCAGCAACACCCAGCCGTAGCTGCGCACAAAGGCGCTGAGGCCCAGCATGGCCACGGTCAAGAACGGCAGCGCCCGTTTGGTGCCCGCAAAAACGCTGGCGACCTGGGGCACCACATAACCCACCAGGAACAGCACGATGACGATGGCCACCAGCGTCACGATGGCCGGGTAGAGCGCGGCGCCCACCAGTTTGGCCTTGAGCGCCTGGCGCTCTTCCAGGTCGTCGGCCAGGCGCTCCAGCACCAGGCCGAGGTTGCCACTGTGTTCGCCGGCGCCGATCACGGCGCAGTAGATGTCCGAGAACTCGCGCGGATGCTGCGACAGGGCCCGTGCAAATGTGGCCCCAGCATTTACCTCGGCGCGCAGCGCCGCGACGAGGTGGCGCTGGCGTTCGTCATCGGCCTCTTCGGACAGTGCCGTCAGTGCGCGCTCCAGTGGCAGGCCCGACGACACCAGCCCGGCGATCTGCCGCGTCCAGATGGCCAGGGCCGTGGCGTTGAACACGGGGCGGGTGAACAGGCGCTGGCCGAGGCTGGCCGTGCGGCCATCCAGCGACTGTCCGGTCTGCACCAGTTCCACCGCCAGCGGCACCAGAGCCTGGGCCCTGAGCAGGCTGCGCGCCGCCTTGGCGGTATCGGCCTCCATGAGGCCTTTGCGGGTCTGGCCCTGGGCGTCCAGGGCTTCAAAGGAAAAAGCGGGCATGCGATGCGGGTGGGCGTAGTGAGGCGGCGGTTGGATGGTTCATGAACCGGGCCGCCGGTGTACAAGGGCAGATATCCGTCACCCAGCGATGGTAGCGGCTACCTGTGACCCCCGCGGGCCCGTCGCTATTGCGGCAATGCCATGACTCAGGTCAAGATACTGACGCACTGCGCGCGCAGAATAAAAAAGGGGTCTGCGGCATTCGGCTGCAGGCGTGTTGAACGAACAAGGAGTCTTTCATGCTGAAAAACAAGGTGGCGTTGGTGACGGGCGCGTCGTCAGGCATTGGCCGTGCCATTGCGCTGGTGTGGGCGCGCGAGGGCGCCAAGGTTGTCGTATCAGACGTGAATGTGGCCGGGGGCGAGGAGACGGCAGCGTTGGTGCGCGCAGCAAGAGGCGATGCGATTTTTGTGGCGGCGGACGTTGGCAAACCCGAGGACTGCGAAGCGTTGGTGAACCGCACCGTGGCCCACTATGGCCGCCTGGATGTGGCGTGCAACAACGCCGGCGTTGGCGGCCCGCAGGCGCTCACGGCCGACTACCCGCTGGACGGTTGGGCACAGGTCATCAACATCAACCTGTCGGGCGTGTTCTACGGCACGAAGTACCAGATCGCCGCCATGCTCAAGAGCGGCGGTGGCTCCATCGTCAACATGGCCTCCATCCTGGGGGCCGTGGGGTTTGCCACGGCATCTGCCTATACGGCGGCCAAGCATGGCGTGGTGGGGCTGACCAAGGCGGCAGCCATCGAATACAGCGCTCAGGGGGTGCGCATCAACGCCGTAGGGCCGGCCTTCATCCATACGCCCATGATCAGTGGGCTGGAGCAGGACGCGGGCATCAACGCCATGCTGGTGGGCGCACACCCCATTGGCCGCTTGGGGCAGCCCGAGGAAGTGGCCGAATTGGTGACCTGGCTGGCGTCCGACAAGGCGTCGTTTGTGACCGGGGCGTACTACCCGGTTGACGGCGGTTACCTGGCCCGCTAGCGCAGGGTGCCGTGGGCTTGGGCCGCGATGTCCAGCGAGCGCAAGCGCAGTGCCGGGTCGTACACATCGCTCACCAGCATGAGTTCATCGGCTCCGGTGGTGTTGGCCAGGTGCTGCAAACCGGTGCGCACGGTGTCGGGCCCACCAATGACTGCAGCCGCCAGAAAATCGCCAATGGCAGCGCGCTCCTGGGGTTGCAGGCGAGCGGCATAGTTCTCGATCGGCGGCAGCAAGCGGCGGCGGTCGCCCGTCAAGATGCCCAGCACCCGCTGGTAGGTGCTGCTGGCCAGATAGTCTGCCTCCTCATCGGTGGGGGCCGCAATCAGCGGCACACCAATCGCCACATACGGCTTGGGCCAGGCGGCCGAGGGCCGGTACAGGTTGCGGTACAGGTCCAGCGCCTGGTGCAACAAGCGGGGGGCGAAGTGGGAGGCAAAGGCGTAGGGCAGGCCGCGCTCCGCTGCCAATTGCGCTGAAAAGAGGCTGGAGCCCAGCAGCCAGATCGGCACCTCGGTTCCTGCGCCGGGCATGGCGATCAGGCGCTGGCCGGGCTCGGCCGGGGCCAACAATCGCTGCAGCTCTGCCACATCTTGCGGAAAGTCGTCAGCGGTTTCTACCCGGCTGCGGCGCAGTGCGCGCATGGTGGTGGGGTCGGTGCCGGGTGCGCGCCCCAGGCCCAAGTCGATGCGGCCGGGGTACAGCTCGGCCAGCGTGCCAAACGCTTCGGCCACCACCAGCGGCGCATGGTTGGGCAGCATCACACCGCCCGAGCCGACGCGGATGCGTGAGGTGCCGCCAGCAATGTGTCCCACCAGCACCGCGGTGGCCGAACTGGCAATACCCGCCATGTTGTGGTGCTCTGCCAGCCAATAACGGGCAAAGCCCAGCTTTTCAGCATGTTGCGCGGTACGCAGCGCAATCTGCAGTGCATCGGCCACCGTGCCGCCGTCGCGGACGGCGACCAGGTCAAGCATCGACAGGGCTGGGCGGTGAGTGTGTGAGGTCATGTGTTGATTGTCTGGTGATTGCCGCATTCATGCCGATGACGCTGCAGAGCTGGCGGGGCCAGAAGGGTTGCCTTTGGTGCTTTTTATCGGAGGGCAATTTTTTGGTAGCCAAAACAGCCATGTGGACACAGAATGTTTCAAGACTTTTCTGCATTGGCAGGTGTCGCCACGTACGGATCAGCGACCGTTTTAAGGGAAGACGATGGGTTTTTTCAGCCGCTTGTTCAAGATTCGGGAGCAGGACCCCTCCAGCCCCGAGACCACCTGGGCCATGGAGGACAACGGCAGTGAGCTGGTGCTGGACGCCGAGTACGCAGCCACGCTCATGACCGAGATTGACATTGACGCCGCCATTGCGAGCCACGAGCGCTGGCGCCTGCAATTGCAGGACATGGTCAACGGCCGGTCTGACGAGGTCATGCGGCCCGAGCGCATCTGCCACGACGACCGCTGTGACCTGGGGCGCTGGCTCTATGGCACCGGGCGTGTGCGCCTGGGGCACTACCCGGCGTTTGACATGCTGGTGGCCCGCCACAAGTATTTTCACCAGCAGGCCGCCGATGTAGTGACGTTTTTCCAGTCGGGCGAGCAGCAAAAGGCGGCGCAACTGCTCAATAGCAGTTGTCGGCATGCGTCCAACCAGGTGTTGCTGTTGCTCAAGGAGCTCAAGCGCGGTTTGGGGCGCTGAGCGCGAATCGCTGGAGGTCGCCGCGTTGTGGTCTATCTATCTCGCGCCGGGCCGACTCGGGTGAGGAGGCGGCGGCAGTGCCAATTGCCAGCCTGCCTCCGTGGCCAGATCCATGCAGTGCTTGGCGTCCACGGTGTAGTGGATCTGGGTCCCCACAGGGGTTTCCAGCGTGGGCAGCAAAGCGTGCAAGGCTGCGCGTGCAGCGTTCAGGTCGGGGGTGGTGATGTCGATGCGGATGAAGGCGGGAATGCGCTTGCCATCCGCCCGGGCGGCGCCCAGCGAATCGCCCCAGCCCACCACCGCCCCCAGTGCTTGGGCGCGCAATGCCTGATCGATCTGGTGCTCCCGCAGATGCAACGGGTCGATGGTGTGGCGGCTGACCGGAATTTTGACGAACATGAACGCCGGTGGCTCGTCGGGCACCGAAAAAGGTACGGCAGGGGTGGGCGGGGCAGGGGGATGCATGACAAGCGGGCGGGTGAAGGCGTCAGGTAGCAGCCGGTCAGTAGCTGCGCCCGCCCTTGTACATCGCGTGCTGGCGCCGGTTTAGCGTGGCCGCTTCACCCAGGCGGCTCATGGCTGCCCCTGCATGTGCATGGGTAATGGCCATGCCCAGGCCGTCGGCCGCGTCGGTGCCTGGCAGGCCGGGCAACTGCAGCAGGCGGCGCACCATTTCTTGCACCTGGCTTTTGGCGGCGCGTCCGTGGCCGACCACGGCTTTTTTCATCTGCAGCGCGGTGTACTCGGCCACGGGAAGGTTGCTGGCCACCAGGGCGGTGATGCACGCGCCCCGGGCCTGGCCGAGCAGCAGGGTGGACTGCGGGTTGACGTTGACGAACACGATCTCGACCGAGGCCACATCGGGTTCATACCGCGCTGCCACCTCGGTAATGCCGTCAAACAAAATTTTCAGGCGCCCCGGCAGGTCACCCAGCGCCAGTGTGGTGGTGCGGATGGTGCCGCTGGCCACGTAGCTCAGTTGGTGGCCGTCCATGTCCACCACGCCAAAGCCGGTGGTCTGCAGGCCGGGGTCGATACCAAGAATACGCATTTGCTATGTTATTTGTAGCTGCTGGCGTTTATGGGTAAAGCGCTAGCGGCCATTTCTTTATAAACCGAAGTACCAGCGCACCGAATGGAAGAAAACGGGTGCCGCAAAACACAGCGCATCCACCCGGTCCAGAAGTCCCCCCGCGCCGGTGACCGACATGCCCTGCATGCCCCAGCTGGTGATGCCCCGGTCGCGCTTCAGGGCCTTCATGACTAGGTGCCCCAGGCTGCCCGCCACGCAGGCCAGCAGCGCCATGCCCAATGCCTGGCCCGGCTTGAACGGGGTGATGAAGGTGAGTAGCCCACCCGCCAGCCCTCCCGCCGTCAGCCCTGCCAGCCAGCTCATCCATTGAAAGCTCTGGCTCACCTGGGGCGCCACGGGTTTGTGCGGAAGGTACCGGCCCAGCAGGTGCTGCACCACCATGCAGGTCTGCACCACAAACACCAGGAAGAACACCAGAAATGCGCCCTTGTCGCGGTAGCCCGGAAAGTCCAGCAGCAGCAGCGCGGGCACATGGCTCATGCCATACACGCAGACCATGATGCCCCACTGCAGCTTGGCATTGCGTTCCAGAAACCGCTGGGGGTCGTTGGCCAGAGCGCTCACCACGGGCAGGGCCAGGAACACGTAGACCGGGATGAACACCGTGAACAGGTCAAACATCTTGCTGCCCACAATGTAGAACTGCAGGGGCAGCACCACAAAAAATGCCAGCACCAGACTGCGATGGTCGCCGCGCCGGGTGGGCGAGAGCGTGATGAACTCGCGCAGCGCAAAAAACCCCACGATGGCAAACAGCACCGTGGCCACCGTGTCGCCCAGCACCCAGCCGATCCAGAAGACGGAAGCCATCACCCAGGATGTTTTGAGCAGGCCCCAGAAGCGTTTGGCCTCCAGCGCACTGGCTTCGGCTTCAGCGTCGTCGCTGGCGTGCTCGCGCAGATTGCGCACAAAGGCCCAGACGGTGACGATGGACAGAATGCCGAACACGACGAGGAACAAAGCCCCGATCTGCTGGGTGGCGGTGAGATTGCGCAGGAAGTTGTTCATGTCAGCGCGCCCCCTCGGGGGCAGCGATAGGCGAAGAGAGGGGCTGAGGCGTTGTCATGGGGTTCAGACTTCCCTGAGCGCAATGACGGCGCGGCGCGCGCGGTCAAGGAACGGGCGACGCTCTTCGCCTGCTTCCAGCTGAATGGGCTCCCCAAACGTCACCGAACACAGGATGGGCACGGGCACCACTTCTCCCTTGGGCATCACGCGCTGCACGTTGTTGATCCATGCGGGCACCAGCACCACCTGCGGGAACATTTGCGCCAGCTTGAAAAGGCCCGATTTGAAGGACTGCGGCTCGTCGCCATGGCCGCGCGTGCCCTCGGGGAAGATCACGATGGAGTCGCCGCTCGACAGTGCGCGCACCAGCGGTGCCAGCGGGTCGGACTCGGGCAAGGCGGCGCGCAGCTCTTCAGGGGTGGGCGCACGCGGCGGGGCTTCGGGCGAGGGGTCGGGGCCACCGGCCATTGCGGTGTCGGCATCGGTCGGTGCAATGGGCACGCCCGTTGGCTCGGCCGCTGCGGGCGCAGGCGTCCGCGCGGGAGTCGCTTGGCGGTCCACATAGACGGCGTTGAACACGGCCGTGGTGATCCACTGGCGAAACGGCGTCTGGGTCCAGTAGTCCTTGGCCGCAATGGGGCGGGTGATGCTGCGCAGCTCCTCGGGCAGCGCGGCCCAGATCAGCACCATATCAGCGTGGCTCTGGTGGTTGGCGAAATAGATGCGCTGCTCGGCCTTGGGCGGGCAGCCATACCAGCGGGCCTGGGACCCTGTCAGAAACCGCACGATCCCCAGCAGAAGGAAACTCATCAACTTGGCAAGCATGGCGGGGATGATACGGGGGCGGGCCAGCCCTTTCTTCGCAAGGCTGGCGAGGCCGCCTTTGCCCCCGTGCGGTTCTACACCCAGATCCGGTACGCCCAGAACGCCTCTTCGCCGTAGATGCCGTCGTACAGCGCCTGCGGGGCGAAGCCGGTGATGCGTCGTGTCACGCGGCACAGATGCGACTGGTCCGAGAAACCAGCCCCCGCTGCCACGTCGGCCCATTTCACCGTACCCTGGGCTGCGTCGGCAGCAATGGCGTCAAAAAATGCCTGCTCGACCTTGCCAAAGCCGCGCAGCTCGCGCAGCGGCAGCCCAGCCCAGCGTTTGATGCGCCGCTCCAGCTGACGCAGGCTGCGGCCTGGGGCGGACACTGCGGCGCGTTGCGCCAAGTGTGTGGCCCAGTCGCCGTAGCGCTGCACCTGCAGCGCCTGCATGGGGCGGCAGGCTTGCCAGCGGGGCTCCAGAAACGCTTCCAGGCATTCCATGCGGGCAGCGTTGTCGGGCTGGTATTGAACGGCTTCGCACATGGCCAGCCAGTCGGGGGGCAGCACAGTTTGTGCATCGACCATGTGGTCGGTCAGTGCCTCTGGTTCCAGGCCCGTAAGCTGGTGCAGCGCGTCGGGCATGAACATCACCATCATGGCGTGGGTGGGCTCGGCGCAGAAGCTGGCGGTGGGCCGGGTCTGCGGACCTGCCAGCACCCAGCGGCCGGGGATGGGTTCGCGCGGGCTGTGTATTCCGGGCGTCGTGTCGGGACGCTCGGACACCAGGGATTCGCTGCGGCCTTCAAACCACCAGCTCAGGCTGCACAGGGGGGTGGCTGGAAAACGGTTGATGCGCTGTGTGTCGCTGAGCACATAGCCCACCGTGCTGCGCGCCAGCGTACCGCGCAGGCAGGTCGACAAGCTGGCGCGCGGCAGCCACAACTGTCCTGAGGGGATCAGCCCTTGTGGGTGCCGTGCGGAAGGTGGTGCCAGGGTTGCCATGCGCCGCGAGTGTAGGCGAGTGCCCATGTCGAATTCATTCAATACCCCGCCGCTGTTGCGCCGCAACATGCCCGCATGAACCACGTCACCTCCACCACGGCGGCCACCCCGCCAATGCCCACAACGCCACTCTTTTCTGCACACGCCACGCACAGCGCGCGTCTGACGCCCGGTGGCCCGGCCAGCCGCTGGTGGGGCTTGCCCCTGCTGTGGCAGATGCGTCAGGACTACCTGGGTTTTGTGACCCGTCTGCAGCGCGACCATGGCGACCTGACCCGCATGCGCCTGGGCAACGAGGATGCCTGGGATCTGATGTCCCCCGACTTGGTCCGCGAGGCGCTGATCACCCATGCGGACCAGCTGATCCGCTGGGAACGCGGCATTGCCGTGTTCGAGCAGGTGTTCGGCCAGAGCGTGCTGGTGACGGAGGGCGACACCTGGCAGCGCCAGCGCCGCATGCTGATGCCTGCGTTTACCCCCAAACGCGTGGTGGGCTACGCACAGCTGATGACCGATGCGGCTCGCAGCGCGCTTGATAGTGCCGTGCCTCCAGGCCAGACCGAGGCCCTGGTGGCCATCGACACCTTCTGGACCGATGTGGCCATGGATGTGATCTTGCGCGCGCTGTTCAGTGAGTCGGCCCACGCCGATGCGCGCGATGCCGCCTGGGCCACGCAGACGCTGTCGGAGACGGCGTTCCAGGAAATGTTCATGCCCCTCACGCTGCCCGACTGGATGCCCCTGCCCGGCAAGGCCGCCAAGCGGCGTGCGCTCACGGCGCTGAAGGGGCTGGTGCGGCGCCACATCGATGCGCGCAGGCGGGAGCCGGGCGACACGGCGGGCGCTCCGCCGCGCACCGACCTGCTGCACATGCTGTTGGCGCTGCGCGATGAAACCACCGGCGAATTTCTATCGTCGCAAGAGGTGTTTGACCAGTGCATGGTCAGCTTCCAGGCCGGGCACGAAACCAGCGCCACCAGCTTGTTGTGGTGGAGCCGCCTGATGGCCGAACACCCCGAGGCCGCGCAGCGAGCGCAGGCCGAGGTGGACCATGTGCTGCGCTCCGGCCAGACCCCCGGCCCTGAGCATCTGGCCCAACTGCCTTTTCTGGCCGCCACGCTCAAGGAGGCCCTGCGCCTGTACCCGCCGGTCGCCGCCTTGATGACCCGGCGCACCACTGCACCCATCACGCTGGGTGGGGTGGATGTGCCCCAGGGCGCCATGCTGCGCATCACGCCTTGGGTCCTGCACCGGGATGAACGCTGGTTTGCGCAAGCCGACCGGTTTGTGCCCGAGCGTTTTCTGGACGGCGCACCGGATATCCCCAAAGGCGCGTGGATGCCGTTTGGCGTGGGCCCCCGTGTGTGTATTGGGCAGCACTTTGCAATGCTGGAGATGACGCTGCTGGCGGCCATGCTGCTGCAGCGGTATCAGCTGCGGTTGCCGGAGGGGGCGCCAGTGTGCACGCCCAAGCTGCATGTGACCCTGCGGCCCGAAGTACCCGTGACGCTGCGGCTGGTGCGGCGCTAACGGCGTGCCATGGAGGCGTTGTGACTGAGCGCGGCACCGGTAGTGCGGCGCCGGAACGTTGCATCCGCTCAGTCAGGGCAGCTCCGCACTCCCCATGCGTGCCAGGATGGTCCGGGTGCGGCCCGCCAAGTAGGCCGAACCTGGGGCCTTTTCAAACCGCTTGGGCGCGGGCAGCATCACCGCCAGACGGGCGGCTTCTGCGGTGCTCAGGCGGCCGGCGCTCTTGCGAAAGTAGTGCTGGGCGGCGGCCTCGGCGCCGAACACGCCCTCGCCCCATTCCACGTTGTTCAGGTAGATCTCCAGAATGCGCTGTTTGCTCAGCAGCTGCTCCAACGCCAGCGTGAGCACAAACTCCTGTCCCTTGCGCAGCAGCGTGCGTTCGCCCGAGAGCAGCAGGTTCTTGGCCAGCTGCTGGGTGATGGTGGAGCCACCGCGGATTTTGGGCGCGCGCACCGGTCGGTCGGGCGCGCGGGCTTGGGCCTTGTTGACCTGGGCTTCGGCCTGGGCGTTGCGCTCCCAGGCTTTTTCGATGGCGTTCCAGTCCACACCGTCGTGGTTCACGAATCCGTCGTCTTCTGACGCGATGACTGCGCGCTTGAGGTGGTCGGAGATGTCGGCATACGGCACCCACCGCTGTCGCCAAGGGACATGCCCCTTGCTGGCGAGCAGCGTCCAGGCTTCGGAGCGCTGGAAGGTGGTGGACTCGGGGTTGATCGCCACCATGGACGCGATGCGCAGCACAAAAAACAACTGCAGCGCCACCAGGGCCAGCATCACCAGTCCCAGCCAGCGCATCATGGCTTTCATCGTGCGGCTCCCAGCGTCAGGCCGCAGCGTGTTGCATCTCGTGCAGCACCTGTGCGGAGGGTGGACGCACGCCGCGCCATAGCAGGAAGGCTTCGGCCGCCTGCTCCACCAGCATGCCCAGGCCATCGCGAGGCGTGGCGCCATGGGCGCGTGCCCAGTCCAGAAAACCCTGGGCGGCGGGGCCGTACATCATGTCGTAGGCCAGGCTGCCAGGGCGCAGCACGGTGGCGGGTACAGGCACGCCAGCGCCTGCCAGGCTGCTGGCCGTGGCGTTGATGATGATGTCGAAATGGCCTGCTACCGCCGGTGGAGTAATCGCTATCAGCTCTGCTTTTTGTAGCGCAGCCAGCGCACTGTGTGAATGCACCAGTGCCTGCGCCTTGGACAAGGTGCGGTTGGCCACGGTGATACAGCGGGCGCCGGCGAGCAGCAGCGGGCCCAGCACGCCAGCGGCGGCACCGCCCGCGCCGATCAGCAGCACATCGCGCCCGGCCAGCGACACGCCGGCGTTGCGCGTGATGTCGGCCACCAGGCCCAGGCCGTCGGTGTTGTCGGCATAAATGCTGCCGTCCTTGCGAAAGGTGAGCGTGTTGGCCGCGCCGGCCAGTTGCACCCGTGCGCTGCATTCGGTGGCCAGGCCGGGCGCTTCGGTCTTGAAGGGCACGGTGACGTTGCAACCACGCCCATGCATGGCTGCGAAGTCGCGCACGCCTTGTGCGAAGCCATCCATCGGGACCAGGCGGCGCTCATAGACGAGGTGTTCACCCGTCAGCTCGGCAAAACGGGCGTGAATGGCGGGCGAGCGGCTGTGGGCCACCGGGTTACCCATCACGCAGTACAGGTCAGTGAATTGGCTCATGGAGGGCGATGGCTGAGGCGGGGCGGTGCGACGGCAGGGGGGTTGTGTGGGCCGCACAGGGACAAGCCGAAATGGCTCGCTGGGGCGATCAAAAGGTGCAGCGGCCGTTCAGCGGGCGTTTTCTTTGACGACGGTTTCCAGGGTCTGATCGCGTGTGAATTTGAAGCGTGCCACCATGGCGATCTGGTCATATTCACGGCGCATTTCACGACTGAATGCGTCAAAGGGGCCCGCGGCACGGGCGATGGCTTCTGCACGCCGGTCCAGGGTGACATTGCCCGAACCTTGCACGATCTCGGTGCCCAGCACGCGGCCATCGTTGTTGACGGTGAGGATCATGGTCAGCTCACCATAGAGTTTGCGACCGCTTTTCTCGGGGAAGTTCTCTGTGCCCTTGTCTTCCACCTTGTGGCGCAGGGTGTCGTAGTAGGCCGCATAGACTTTTTCCTGCGTGGCCGGACTGATATAGCGCTTCTTGGGGCGCGAGTTTTCTTCGTTGATGCGTTTTTCGATCTCGGCCAGCAGTTTCACAAGCTGGCGTCGCTTTTCCTGCTCGGTCGCCTGTTCGGCACTCTGGCTGGGTTGGCGCAGGTCGGGCTCCGGCATGGTGGCCAGTTGCTTGCGCAACTGGGCCAGCATCTGGGCCTGCTGTTCCTGCATCGCGTCCATCTTGCGCTGTGCTTCTTCATAGTCGTCGCCGACGGTTGTCAGCGCCGAATAGGGCAACGGGCTGGTGGCGCGGCCTTTTTCTGCATCGCCACCCCCCGCGAGGTTGGCCTGGGCAATGGCCTGGGCCTTGTCGGGGCGCTCGTTGGACTTGGCGTTGACCAGTATGACTTCGAGGGGCGTGTCCTGGAACACGCGGTTGAAGCCCTCTGGGTCGATGAAGCGCACGGAGATGAGTGCGGCATGCACGACCACAGAGACGCCCAGCGCCAGCTGCAGCGTGCTGAAGGTGCGGAGGATGGCGGGAAGCTTCATCGCAGCCCTTTGAAGGGGCTGCGACCCGCGTCGCTGTGGGGCGTGTGGGCTGTGTTCACGGAGTGGGATTATCTGTGTTCGTGGCCTCGGCCTCGTTCATGTCCACCGCGATGGCGATGGGCCCGCCCACGGTGTCGTCGTCCTCTTCGGCATCCTCCACCGGGCCATCGTCGCTTGAATCCGCCGGGTCGTCCAGCCGCTCGATGACGGTGCCATGGATGTCCAGGGTGATTTCATCGACTTCACCCAGCTTGACCTTGAGGCGCGCGCCGCGCGGCAGGTTTTGCGCGCCCAGTACGGGGAAGACCAGCGGAATGTCGTCTGCACGCACCAGAAAACTGCCCCCGGGGCCTTCCTTGAAGACGGTGGCGTTCAGCTCGGTGATACCGTTTTGCTCGACATATTTGAGCGTCCAGAAGCGCTCCATGCCCGCCTGGTAGCCGTTGTAGGCGCTGTAGGCGCCGTCAAAGCTGCTGATGATGGAGAACAGGTCGGCATCCTTGGGCTTGAAGGGCGCGGCCAGCGCAGCGGTCTTGCCGTGGCGGGCGCAGGCAATGATCTGCCATTGGTTGACCAGGTCGGTGTAGCGGCGCAGGGGCGACGTGGCCCATGAATACGCTTTGACGCCAATGCCCGCATGCGGCAGCGCCTTGGTGCCCATGCGCACCTTCACGCCGGGCGCCATGCTGGCCTGGCTGCGGTAGATGCCGGGCACGCCCAGCTCGGCCATCCAGCTGCCCCAGGTGCTGTTGGCCACGATCATGGCCTCGGCCACAATCAAATCGAGTGGTGCGCCGCGCTGGCGCACGCTGATCTGCACCTGCTCGTCGCCCGTGGGCTCCGCACCGTGGTTGCCGACCAGGCGGAAGTTGTAGTCCGGCCGGTTGAAGTTCTCGGGCTTGCCACGCACCACTTCGCGGCGGGCTTTGAGTTCTTTGGCCAGACGGTGCAAAAAAGATAGCTGCGGGCGCAGATCAGACAAGCGCTGCGGGTCATTTTTATGCTCAAATTCCGGGTTGCTGAGCCATTCTTCTGTCACCACGCTGTCGAGCTGGTCGTGGCGCAGGTTGGCGGCCACGTGCACCCGCTCGAGCTTGGTTTCTGAGCTTTTGAACTCCAGCGTGGCTTCGTCGATGGTCACGTATAGCGACACGGCCGGGTTGGCGCGGCCTTCGTCCAGCGTGTAGGTCTGGACCACATCGTCGGGCAGCATGGTGATCTTGTAGCCCGGCATGTACACGGTGGACAGGCGGGCGCGGCCGAGCTGGTCGATGGCGCTGCCCGGCTGGATGGCCAGGCCGGGTGCGGCGATGTGGATGCCCAGCACCACGGTGCCCGTGCCCAGGCCTTGTACCGACAGCGCGTCGTCGATTTCGGTGGTCTGCGAGTCGTCGATGGAGTACGCCTGCGCGGTGGACAGCGGCAGCTCGTCGGCAATGACCGGCGCCGTAACGGCAGGAAACCCCGTGCCCTTGGGGAAGTTCTCGAACAAAAAGCGCTTCCAGTGGAACTGGTAGGCCGAGTCGATGGCGCCCGCCTTTTGCAGCAGGTCGAGCGGCGCGGTGTGCGTGGCGCGGCTGGCGTCGACCACGGCCTTGTACTCGGGGGCGTTCTTGTCGGGCTTGAACAGGATCTTGTAGAGCTGGTCGCGGATGGGCTGCGGGCATTCGCCCCGACCCAGCGCAGCGGCCCACTCGTCGATCTGTGCGAGGAGGGCCTTTTTCTTCTCGATGGCGGCCAGCGCCTGCTGCAGGATCTCGGCCGATGCCTTCTTGAACCGGCCCTTGCCTGCGCGGCGGAAGTAGTGCGGCGCGTCGTATACGCGGAACAGTGCGCCCGCCTGCTGCACCAGCGTGGCGTTTTCCGAGAAGTAGTCGCGCGCCAGGTCGGCAAAGCCGAATTCGTCCTCGGGCGCGAACTCCCAGGCGAGGTCCAGCTCGATGGACTCGGCCACGGCCTGGGCCTGGGCGATCAATTCGGAAGGGGAGGGCTTCTCGAATTTCAGGAGGATGTGGGCGGCCTTGACCTTGACTCGCTTGCCCGAGTCAAGCTCGACCTGGGCGGATGTATCGGCTTCGGACAGGATACGGCCGGCCATGAATTTGCCGGCTTCTTCAAACAATGCGTGCATGGCGGGATTGTCCCATGGGCGCCGCCGCAGCCTGCGAAGGCCCCCGGAAGGCGTGGGAGGCGCAATCGCTGGGGGCCGGCGCATATGATCCACGGCGCCCTTTCACGCTTCATCTGGGTCCGACATGCCTTTTGCCGCTGTTGCCACGCCGCTGACAATGCTGGCGGTGGCATTGCCTTTTCTGTACTGTTTCACGCAGGCGCCCATCATCAATTTCTGGCCCGTGCTCGCTTCGTGGGGATGTGGCGTGGTACTGGTGCTTTTTGCCTTGGCGGGAAGAGGGGGGCGATCTGCCAGGGCGCGTGATCCGCGCTCGCCGTGGCAGCTTGTGTCTGTGGGACAACTGGCCGCCGGGCTGCTTTGCGCCTCGCTGGTGGCGGGTGTCATCGGCTTGTTGCAGTATTTTCTGGGGGACCCCGGGATTGTTGGGGTGCAGCCGTCCACATTGGGGCAGGCCATTGGCAACCTGCGCCAGCGGAACCAGCAGGCATCGCTGATCAGCATGGGGGTGTTGGCCGTGTTCTGGCTGATGGAACACAGGGCACCGGCACTGATGGGGAGTCTTGCTGTCGCGCACAGGCGGATGGCTCAATGGGGGCTCCTCGGGATTTGCGCGGCGGCCTTGGCACTGCTGGCTGCGGCCAGTGCGGCCACCGCGTCCCGCACGGGAGGCCTGCAATGGCTGCTGGTGGTGGCGTTGCTGGCACTGTGGCCGGTGGCGGGTGGGCGCAGGCCTTGGGGCTTCGTGCTGCTGGCTCTGGCGTTCTACGGGGTGGCCGCCTGGGCTTTGCCTGTTCTATTGCAGGCCTGGAGCGGGGTAGCCACGGATGGGCTTTTTACACGTTTTTTGGCTGAGCAGCCCGATTGCAACAGCCGCACGGCCCTGTGGTCTAACGTGATGTACCTGATCGCACAACGGCCCTGGTCCGGATGGGGGTGGGGCGAACTGGACTACGCCCACTATGTGACGCTGTTTCCGGGAGAGCGGTTCTGCGTTCTGCTGGACAATGCCCATAACCTGCCTCTGCAGTTGGCTGTGGAGTTGGGTTTGCCAACCGCCTTGCTCTTATGCGGCCTGGTTGTGACCTGGGTGGTTCGCAGCAGGCCCTGGAGAGAGTCATATCCGCCCCGTCAGTTCGCCTGGGGCCTACTCGCTATCGTGGGTTTGCACAGCCTGCTGGAGTTTCCCCTGTGGTACGGGCCCTTTCAGCTGGTCACCGTGTTGGCTGTGCTGCTGCTGGTGCGTTGGGAGGTGCCAAGCTGGGCGGAGCGGTTGGGGATTGCCCTGGTCGTGGTGGTGGTGGTCATGGGGGGCTATGCGGGTTGGGATTTCCACCGAGTCAGTCAACTTTACATGCCCATTGCGGAGCGAGCACCCTCTTTGCGCAGCGATACAGTGCGAAAGGTGGGCGGCACGCCCTTCTTTACGGACCAGGTCGATTTTGCATTGCTGACCACCCTTGGACTCACGGAAGATAACGCAGCGCAGGTCTTTGCCGTTGCCAATAAGCTGTTGCACTTTTCGCCCGAACCCCGCGTGATAGAGCCGCTGATTGAGAGTGCTGTGATGTTGGGGCTGGACGATGAGGCGGCTTTTCATCTGAAGCGCTATCGTGCGGCCTATCCTGCGGACTATGCACGCTGGCAAGAAGAAGGTCGGCGGCTTTCGTCGCGCCTGAGGCCGTGACGGGCGGCTTTGGGCACGCGTCTCGCTCAGGCTTTTAGGTCAGTTGAAGGAACCGGGTGATAACGGGCAGGTAGTCCCCAAAGTTGCCCAGTGCGTGGTCTCCGCCCTCTTGCACGATCTGGCGGGCTTGCGGATAGCGCCCCGCCATTTCGCGCCAGTCGAGCACTTCATCCCCTTTGGCCATGATGGCCAGCTCGGGGGCCGCGGGGGCATGGCCCCGCATGTCCAGGGCCTGGAGTTCGCCGATGTATTCCGGCAGAAAGTAGAACCGCTCGGAGGGGTTTTGCCAGGTGGTTTGCTCGCCGATGTAGCGCTTGAGATCGCGGGCTGGGTCCACGGCGGGGTTGAGCATCACACTGGGGCAGGTGGCGTGCTGGGCCACCCAGCTTGCATAAAACCCACCCAGCGACGATCCGATCACTGCCATCGCCCCACGGGGCCACTCGGCGATGCCCTGGGCCACCAGGGCCATGGCGGCTTGGGGCGAGGGCGGCAACTGGGGGCACCAGAAAGTAACCGCAGGGTGGTGCCGGGCCACATGGGCTGCCATCTGGCGCGCCTTGGCCGACGAGGGCGAAGATCGAAAGCCGTGCAGGTACAGGAGGTGTGTGGTGGTCATCAGAGTCAGGGGCGCGCAGGGCAGGGGAATCACTGCTTCATGCAGGGTGGCGCAGGCATAAGATAGGAGATACAAGGGCGCCACGCAGTGCGGCGTCTTGATTTGCCACCCTGCACCATGACCGATTTTGCCCCGCTTTCCACCGCCAGACGATGGGCTCTCGGATCAGGCGACAAGCCCCCCGCCTCGCTGGGCCGGTTTGAACTGAAGAAGCAGCTGGGCCGGGGGGCCCAGGCCACTGTGTGGCTGGCTGTGGACCCACGCCTGCAGCGTGAGGTGGCCATCAAGCTCATGCGCCCCCTGCAGGCCCGGGACCCATCGGTGCTGGAGCATTGGCTGCGCGAAGCGCGCCATGTGGGGCGCCTTGCGCATCCGTACATCGTGCCGGTGTTCGAGGCCGATGTGCAGGGCCTGCAGCCGTATATCGTTTTTGAGTATGTGCCCGGATTGACTCTGGCCGAGCACCTGGCCCAGCAGGGGCGGTGCACGCCACATGATGCGGTGGCGCTTTTGGTGGACGTGCTCGACGGCCTGCATGCGGCACACCAGGCGGGTATCGTCCACCGCGACCTCAAGCCTTCCAACATCATGGTCGATACCCATCGACATGCGCGGGTGATGGATTTCGGTATGGCTGCCCCGGTGCAGGCTGAGCCCGATGCGCAACTGGCCAGCGGTACGCCTGCTTACATGGCGCCCGAGGCGGCCGCAGGTGCTGCGCCGACGCCTGCGATGGATGTGTATTCTGCCGCGCTGGTGCTGATCGAGTTGCTGACAGGCAAACCACTGATTCATCAGAAAGACACCTGGCAGGCGCTGTACCGCATTGCCAATGAAGACCTGGTGTTGCCCGACGATCTGGGCCCTGGCGTGGATGACGGACTTCGGGCCATCCTTCAACGCGCCATCGCACGCGACCCCGGGCAGCGTTATCCGTCGGCTGCCGAGTTGCGGGATGCGTTGCGCGCCTGGGCAGCCCCCGCCAGCGCCCCCACGGCCGCGAGCAATGCCACGTTGGATTTTTTGTTGCGCCGCATGCGGCACAAGAGCGATTTCCCGGCGTTGTCGGATTCGGTAGCCCGCATCCAGCGCGTTGCCAACTCGGAAGACGACAGCATCAGCGACCTGACACACGAAATCCTCAAGGATGTGGCGCTGACCAACAAGCTGCTGCGCCTGGTCAACAGCGTGCACTACGCACATGCCAGCCGGGGCACGATCAGCACGGTCTCGCGTGCGGTGAGCCTGGTGGGTTTCAACGCCGTGCGCAACATGGCGCTGAGCCTGGTGTTGCTGGACCATATGCAGGACAAGGCACATGCCAGCCAGATGCGCGAGGAGTTCTTGCGGGCCATGATGGCGGGATCGGTGGCGGCCGAGTTGTGCGCCACCAGTCAGGCTGCTGAAGAAGCGTTCATTGGCGCCATGTTCCAGAACCTGGGGCGCATGTTGTGCGAATTTTATTTTCCAGAAGAGGCCCGGCAGGTTCGCAGTCTGGTGGCCTCTGGGCGCTTGGAGGGCGGAGAAGAGCCTGCGTCCTTGCAGGTGCTGGGGCTGGGTTTTGAGGATTTGGGGGTGGGTGTTGCTCGCGTATGGGGTTTGCCCGAAAGCCTGCAGCGCTGCATGCGCAAACCGCTGGGTTCCCCCATGCAGCGCGCGCCTGAGCAGGGCATAGAGCGTCTGCGCTGGGCGGCCATGGCGGCCAACGAAGTGGCCAGCACGCTGTTGTTCAGCGAGCCCGCCCAGCTCGAAGCCCAGTTGGGGCAAATCGGGGCCCGGTACGCGCGCACGCTGGCCCTGTCGGCCGAGGCAATTGCCGAAGCCACCCTGCGCGCACGCCACAAACTGGTGGCATTGGCCGAAGCGCTCGATCTGCGTGTCGCCCCCGACACCCCCGCCGCCCGACTGCTGAAGCTGCCCCCGGTGGCTGGATCGCAGGTTGTCCCCGAAGATGCCATCGGGGCGCATGAACTGCGCGTCAGCGAAACCCAGCCCCTGCCTGCGGTACTCGAATCCCAGGCCGGCGGCGCGGTGTCGGTGGCCCAGGTCAACGAGGTGTTGGCCGCAGGTATCCAGGACATCACCAATGCCATGGTCGAGAGTTTTCAGCTCAATGATGTGCTTCGCATGATTCTGGAAACCATGTTTCGTGCGCTGGGTTTTCGGCGCATGGTGTTTTGCCTGCGCGAGGCGCGCACCGACATGCTGACGGGCCGCTTTGGTCTGGGGGAGGGGAGTGAAACGGCCGTTCGTGCCCTGAAAGTGCCTCTCAAAGCGCAGGGCGATCTGTTTGCTGCGGTGTGCTTGCGGGGGGCGGATACCCTCATCAACGACGCGACCGAACCCCGCATGCAGGCGCGCCTGCCCGAGTGGTACCGCAAGGGGATCAACGCCCCGTCGTTCCTGCTCTTGCCGCTGCAAATCAAGGGGCAGACCTTTGCGTTGATTTACGCCGACCAGGCCGCAGCGGGCGGTATTGTGGTGGACGACAAGGCCCTGGGTCTGCTGCGAACGCTGCGCAACCAGGCCGTCATGGCCTTCCGACAGGCAGGTTGAGGGCGTTTCGTTCCAAGGCAGCCCGATAATCGGAGGATGGCCGTCGTATTTGAAAAGCCCACGCTGTCTCAGCGTCTTGCTCCCTTGTTTCGGGGGTTTGATCTTCCGCTCATTCTGTTAGTGGTCCTGCTGGCATGTGCAGGGCTGCTGGCCATGTATTCGTCGGGGTACGACCATGGCACACGTTTTGTGGACCACGGACGCAACATGTTGATTGCGGGCACCATCCTTTTCATGGTGGCCCAGGTGCCACCGCAGAAGATCATGGCCTGCGCTTTGCCTTTGTATGCCGCCGGTGTGGCCTTGCTGGTGGCCGTGGCGTTGTTTGGCATCACCAAGAAGGGCGCGCAGCGCTGGATCAATGTGGGTATCGTCATCCAGCCCAGCGAAATCCTCAAGATCGCCATGCCCCTGATGCTGGCCTGGTGGTTTCAGAAGCGCGAAGGCGCGCTGCGGCCTCTGGACTTCGCCGCAGCGGGTTTGCTGCTTGTGGTGCCGGTGGGGCTCATCATGAAGCAGCCCGACCTTGGTACGTCGCTGCTGGTGCTGGCGGCGGGCCTGTCGGTCATATTTTTTGCGGGTTTGTCTTGGAAACTGATCTTGCCGCCTGTGCTGATTGGCGGGGTAGGCATCTTCACGCTGGTGCTATTGGGCGACCAGTTGTGCGCGGACGGCGTGCGCTGGGTGGTGCTGCACGACTACCAGCAGCAGCGCATTTGCACGTTGCTGGATCCCACCCGTGATCCGCTGGGCAAGGGGTTCCACATCATCCAGGGCATGATCGCCATCGGTTCGGGCGGCCTGTGGGGCAAGGGCTTCATGGCGGGCACGCAGACCCATCTGGAGTTCATCCCCGAGCGCACCACCGATTTCATTTTTGCCGCCTTCTCCGAGGAGTTCGGGCTGGCAGGCAACCTGTTCCTGATCGTCTGTTTCTTGCTGCTGGTCTGGCGGGGCCTGGCCATTGCCGTGGGGGCCACCAGCCTGTTCGGGCGCTTGATGGCGGGGGCTGTGTCAATGATCTTCTTTACCTATGCCTTCGTGAACACGGGCATGGTCAGCGGCATCCTCCCCGTGGTGGGGGTGCCGCTGCCGTTCATCAGCTATGGCGGCACGGCCATGGTCACCCTCGGACTGGCGCTGGGCATTCTGATGTCGGTGGCACGGGCGCAGAAGCAGGACACGAAAGACCCCCGCCCAGCGCTCTAGAACCGGCCCCGTATCTTTGGGTAGATCGCTCACAAAGACTTTGAACAGGTTCTTCGTTCAGGCGGCCGAAGGGGTTTGCCCGGCGTTGCGTGCGCAGGGGCTTCGGGTTACAAAGCGGTTGCCAGCTGTGTTTTGGCAATCTCTGGAGGTGCTCCCATGGCGTCGAAGTTCGAGCTGAAGAAGTCCAAGAATGACAAGTTTGTCTTTAACCTTCTGGCGGGCAACGGGCAGGTCATTCTGACCAGCGAGATGTATGACTCCAAGGCGAGCGCGCTCAATGGCATCGAATCCGTCAGGAAGAACGCGCCCAACGACGGCCGTTATGGTCGGCTTTGCGCCAAGGATGGCTCACCGTACTTCACGCTCAAGGCGGCCAATGGCCAGGTAATTGGGCAAAGCCAGATGTACTCAGGAGAAAAAGCGCGCGATGCGGGCATCGAGTCTGTTCAGCAGAACGCGCCGGGTGCGGTGACCAGCGACCTCACAGCGGCTGGCTGACCAGGAATCCGGTTGATTGATGGGGTAGGGGCATGGTTCGTGTCCCTGCTTACGTGCGGGCATGGCTGCGCGCCTAAAATGCGCCAATGACTTTCCGCACCCCCACTGCCGCCCCTCAGCGCGCGGCGACCAGCCAGCGCATCGACGTTGCCCGTGAACTGTTGTTGACCCCCTTCGGTCTCGATGAAAGCCACCTGGCCCGTGCCCTGGCCGAGATCCGCGCTCACCAGGTGGACGACGCTGACCTGTACTTCCAGTACACGCGCAGTGAGGGCTGGAGTTTGGAGGAGGGCATCGTCAAGACGGGCTCGTTCAGCATCGACCAGGGCGTGGGTGTGCGGGCGGTCAGTGGCGAGAAGACGGCCTTTGCATATTCGGACGACATCTCCGAGGCCTCGCTCCTGGATGCTGCCCGCACTGTGCGTTCCATTTCGGTGGCAGCGCAAGCTGGGAAAGTACGAGTAGCTCCTAGAAAAATAGCGGTGAGTCGCAGTCTTTATCCTGGTGTGGACCCGATCGCCTCGCTGGACAGCACGGCGAAGGTGGCACTCCTGGAGCGGCTGGAACAACGCGCCCGCGCCAAGGATCCGCGCGTGGCGCAGGTCATGGCCGGCCTGGCCAGCGAGTACGACGTGGTGCTGGTGGCCCGGGCTGACGGCACGCTGGCGGCCGATGTGCGTCCGCTGGTGCGCCTGTCGGTCACGGTGATCGCTGAGCAAAACGGCCGTCGCGAGATGGGCTCGGCGGGTGGCGGTGGCCGCTTTGGCCTGGCCTATTTCGACGACGAGCAAATGGGGCAATATGTGGACGAGGCGGTGAATGCCGCCTTGGTCAACCTTGAGTCGCGCCCAGCCCCGGCTGGTGAAATGACGGTGGTGCTGGGCTCGGGCTGGCCCGGCATCTTGTTGCACGAGGCCATTGGCCACGGGCTGGAAGGTGACTTCAACCGCAAGGGCTCCAGTGCTTTTAGCGGCCGTATCGGCCAGCGGGTTGCGGCCAAGGGCGTCACGGTGCTGGACGATGGCACCATCGCAGACCGCCGGGGCTCTTTGAATGTGGACGATGAAGGCCATGCCACCCAACGCAACGTGCTGATCGAGGACGGCATCTTGAAGGGTTACATCCAGGATTCGCTCAACGCGCGCCTGATGGGTGTGCCCCCCACCGGCAACGGCCGGCGCGAAAGTTATGCCCATATCCCCATGCCACGCATGACCAACACGTACATGCTGGGTGGCGACAAGGATCCGCAGGAGATCATCGCCAGCATCAAGAAGGGGTTGTACGCCTCCAACTTCGGTGGTGGGCAGGTGGACATTACTTCGGGCAAGTTCGTGTTTTCGGCCAGCGAGGCCTATTGGGTCGAAAACGGCAAGATTCAGTACCCCGTCAAGGGCGCGACCATCATCGGCAGTGGTCCTGAATCGCTCAAAAAGGTGACCCTGATCGGCAATGACATGCGCCTCGATAGTGGCGTGGGAACCTGTGGCAAAGAAGGCCAGAGCGTGCCCGTGGGCGTGGGCCAGCCCACGTTGCGCATCGAGGGGCTGACGGTGGGCGGAACGGCCTGAACAGGACGCTCTGGACCGCTCGGAGGTCCCCATGTGTTGCGCGCCCCCACCAACTGCGTTTTGTGGTGGGTACAAAGCTCTCCACAGGCCTGCAGGCGGCGCAAAATGGGAGGCACCATGCCCGCCGCCACGCGCCCCAGTCAACTGCTGACACTCCAGTCTTTTGGGGATATCAGCCGGTTTCTGCGCGAAGGTGTGGCGGACGAAGACTCCCGCCAGTTGCGCGACAGTCTGGGGGCTTTGTCGACGCAGATCGACGATGCGGTCCGCGCTCGCCGTACCAGCACTGACACCACGGATATCACGCGCCGCGTTGTCACCCTGTCGCACTGCGCGCGTGAGCATCAGCTGTTCCTTACCGGCCTGGGTTCTGCCTGGCATGCTCTGTATGAATTCGGCGCCTACCAACGCGCGTTGCGGGAGCTGCGTACCGCGATCGCAGACTGGCTGCAGATGCTGGAGCGCCGCAGCACCAAGGAAAGTGCCTGTTTCGATCAGTTCGAACTTCTGGCGTGGCGCACGCTGGGCGAGGCACTTTTGTTGGTCGATATGTACGAGCACCAGAGCGATCCCCAGAGTGACCTGCAGGATGCGCCACCGCGCAAGGTGTCCGCATTGCAGCGCGCGCGCGCCTGGCTGAAGCGGTGGAGCCGCTGAAGTTGAGGGGCAAAAGGCGGGCGGTAACCCACCGTTGTGTCGTGCAATCACAACATCTTGGGGTTGTGGCAGTGGCGTACAGCTGTGCTACATTGGTTGCCATGCAAGTTCGCAGCGCGTTTTATTTTTGGTTTTTTATCTCGGTCCCCGGCGGATGAGAGGAAAACGCGCAAGCACACACACCTCCCCATACCAACCGCCGACGCTGCAAAGCCCGGCGGTTTTTTGTTTTCTGCCCTCCCGTTTTTCTTCATCCACCACAACTTCTACTCCACGAGGAAGCAACCATGACGGTCTCCAACACCCCCACCAGCGAAGCCTGGTACCGCAGCGTCGAAAAAACAAGCCAAACCGACGACGAACGTATCAAGGACATCACTGTGTTGCCTCCTCCCGAGCATCTGATCCGCTTTTTCCCCATCGGCGGCACGCCGGTCGAAACGCTGATTACCCAGACCCGCAAGAACATCCACAACATCATGGCAGGCAAGGATGACCGCTTGCTGGTGGTCATCGGCCCCTGCTCCATCCACGATCCAGCCGCCGCCGTTGAGTACGCGCGTCGCCTCATGGCCGCGCGCACACAGTACGCCGACACTTTGGAAATCGTGATGCGCGTGTACTTCGAAAAGCCACGCACCACGGTGGGCTGGAAGGGTCTCATCAATGACCCCTACCTCGATGAAAGCTACCGCATCGACGAAGGCCTGCGCATTGCGCGCCAGCTGCTCATCGAGATCAACCGCTTGGGCATGCCCGCCGGCAGCGAGTTCCTCGACGTGATTTCGCCCCAGTACATCGGCGACCTCATCAGCTGGGGCGCGATTGGTGCCCGCACCACGGAGAGCCAGGTGCACCGCGAACTGGCCTCGGGTATCTCGGCGCCAATCGGCTTCAAGAACGGCACTGATGGCAACATCCGTATCGCCACCGATGCGATTCAGTCGGCGAGCCGGGGCCACCACTTTCTGTCGGTGCACAAGAACGGCCAGGTCGCCATCGTCAACACCAAGGGCAACAAGGACTGCCACGTCATCTTGCGTGGTGGCAAAACGCCCAATTACGACGCCGCCAGTGTCGCGGCCGCCTGCAAAGACCTTGAAGCCGCCAAATTGCCCGCCACGCTGATGGTGGATTGCAGCCACGCCAACAGCAGCAAGCAGCACGAAAAGCAGCTCGAAGTTGCCCGCGACATTGCGACCCAGCTCGCAGGCGGTTCGCGCAGCGTGTTTGGTCTCATGATCGAAAGCCACCTCGCGGCAGGTGCCCAGAAATTCACGCCCGGCAAGGACCAATCGTCCGCGCTCGAATACGGCAAGAGCATCACCGATGCGTGCCTGGGCTGGGATGATTCGCTGCAGGCACTGGCAGAACTGTCCGACGCTGTCAAAGCGCGCCGCGCGCGCTGAGTTCGGGGCCTGCGACAGGCTCTAAACTCAGGCCTGTGGACTGCACATTTCTGTGCAGTTACAGGCGTGGATATCAGAAGAAAGGCGAACCATCATGCACAGCGAAGTGTCGGTCAGATTGACTGGGGATCAGGAGTTTCGTTTTGACCTGGCGGGAGCGGAGCCCATGGGCAACGAGGCCGGGCGACGTTGGCTGGACGAGCAGTTCATCTCGCTGGACTGCGAACCTCTGCGTGCCAGTGGCAAGGTGCTGTTGGCGGACAAGGTGCTCACTGTGGCACGCGCTGCCGGGGCATCGCTGCTGGCGGACCCTGCCTGGTCGAGCGACTTTGCGCGTGCTGCCAGCGCGGCTTTGGTCAAGCCCATCGTCAGGGTGGACGTGCCGGGAATGGCGGTCACGTTCTGAGCGCCCGTTTTTGGGTGATATCGGCGGATAGCGCTCTTGCAATAAGCGTTTGCTGCTATTGTTTTTGAAGTGCCTGTAGTAGCTTGGCGTGGATGCCCCCAAAGCCGCCGTTGCTCATGCACACCACGTGGTCTCCCGGGCGGGCTGCCTGTGAAACCTGGGTCACCAGCGTCTCGATGTCTGCGGCAGTTTGCGCGCGCTGACCAGGGCCTACTCCCAGTGGCGCCAGCGCTTGTGCCGCATCCCAGTCCAGCCCCGCCGTGTGACAGAACGCCAGGTCTGCGGGCTCCAGCGCCCAGGGCAGCTGGCTTTTCATGGCGCCCAGTTTCATGGTGTTGCTGCGGGGCTCGAACACGGCCAGGATGCGCGCCCCGGGGCCCAGGCTGCGGCGCAGACCATCGAGCGTAGTGCGCAACGCGGTGGGGTGGTGGGCAAAGTCGTCGTATACGGCAATGCCGCTCACAACGCCACGAAGTTCCATGCGCCGTTTGACGTTCTGGAAGGTGGAGAGCGCCGTGGCCGCTTGGTCGGGGGGTACACCCACATGGTGGGCAGCGGCGATGGCGGCCAGCGCATTCAACTGGTTGTGCACGCCGGTGAGTGCCCATTCCACACGGGCCACTGTGCGTCCACGGTGCATCACATCAAATGCCTGGGGCTCGCCCACTGCATAGAAGTCGCTCACTGCCGAACCAAAGCTGGTGACTTCGCTCCAGCATCCTGTATGTAGCACGCGGGTGAGGCTTTCTTCGAGGCCGTTCACGATCACACGGCCTGACGGCGGTACGGTGCGCACCAGGTGGTGGAACTGGCGCTCGATGGCCGCCAGATCCTCAAAGATGTCAGCGTGGTCGAATTCGAGGTTGTTGAGCACAGCGGTGCGGGGGCGGTAGTGCACGAACTTGCTGCGCTTGTCGAAGAAAGCTGTGTCGTATTCATCTGCCTCGATCACGAACAGCGGCGCCGTGCCAAGCTGTGTGGTGGCTGGCGTGGGGCGTTGTGGGGTTCCCAGCCGGGCTGACAGGCCAAAGTTCAGTGGAACGCCACCGATCAGGAAGCCGGGCTGTTGCCCCGCACTTTCCAGAATCCATGCCAGCATCGAGGTGGTAGTGGTTTTGCCGTGGGTGCCCGCAACCGCCAGTACATGGCGTCCTTGCAGGACATGCTCGGCCAACCACTGCGGGCCGCTGGTGTAGGGCTTTCCCGCATCCAGAATAGCTTCCATCAGAGGAAATTTGGGTGAACCGTCGGGCAGTCGGGCCCGGCTGACCACATTGCCGATCACGAACATGTCGGGTTGGAGTGCCATCTGGTCGGCACCAAAACCTTCGATCAAGTCGATGCCCAGAGCCCTGAGCTGGTCGCTCATGGGGGGGTAGACGCCGGCGTCGCAACCCGTCACCTTGTGGCCTGCTTCACGCGCGAGGGCTGCGAGGCCTCCCATGAACGTGCCGCAAATGCCCAGTATGTGTATATGCATGGGCGCCGATTCTAAGGTTCAATTCAGAACAGTCCTCTGGCGCTTGATGGGGCGTCAAATGAAGCTATTAAAAGTGTAGTGAATGGGGTGGTGCTTGGATGATGGGTCAGGATGGTACTTAGGGGCAGGCCGTCGCTCGTGTCACCAGTTCAAGCCACAATAGGGTCGTTTTCTCTGCTGTGGCCCTCCTTTTTTTGACTGACTGCCATGCACACACCTTTGAGCGAGGAAATCGCCCACACCACGGCACGCCTGGTGGTGGAAGAGGGGCTTGAGTGGGGCCCCGCCAAGCGTCGGGCATTGCGCCAGATGGGGTTGCCCGCCCGCACCCCATTGCCCGACAACGATCAGGTCGAGGCGGCAGTGCGGGAATACATCCAGATCTTCTGCGCCGATACACAGCCGCGCGAATTGAGGGCCCTGCGGCAACTGGCGCTGGTCTGGATGGAGCGCATGGCGGTGTTTCGTCCGCATCTGGGCGGGGCTGTCTGGCATGGCACAGCCACCCGGTTGTCGGATATTTATTTGCAGTTGTTTTGTGATGACCCTAAATCAGCAGAGATAGCGCTGATAGACCATCATGTGGATTACGAGCCCCGTACGGTAAAGGGTTTTCATGGTGAATCGGTCGAGGCCCTGAGCTTGGGCAGCAAGTCAGCTGAACTCAATGAGATGATCGGCGTGCACTTGCTGATTTATGACCTTGACGATCTGCGCGGCGCGTTGAAACCCGATGGCAAAGGCCGTACCCCCGCGGGGACATGACGGCCGTGCGCCGCCTGCTCCAGGAAACCATTGCGCCATGACGAACCCTGCTGATTTGCCTGTACCTGTGATGATCCCCTCCGATGCTCCATCGTCCGCACGCCGCCGCCTGCTTTATGCCGGGGTTGCTGGTGCGGCGGCGCTGGGTGGTGCTGGCCTGGCGTGGTGGAAGTTTCAGCCACACGCCATGGCATCGGGCGCCGAGCAGGCGCTCTGGGGCATGGAGTTCGACAAGCCTGATGGCGGAGCAGTCGCTATGAAGTCTTTCGCAGGCAGGCCGCTGTTGCTCAACTTCTGGGCGACTTGGTGCCCGCCTTGCGTGGAAGAGCTGCCCATGCTTGATGCCTTTTATCGAGAACATGCGGGCAAAGGCTGGCAAGTTCTGGGTTTGGCCATCGACCAGCCTTCGGCCGTGCGCAAGTTTCTGGCACGTATTCCCCTGGAGTTTCCGGTGGGGCTGGCGGGTTTGGGTGGCACGGACCTGGGGAGGTCCCTCGGCAACCTCACGGGTGGGCTGCCCTTCAGTGTGGTGCTGGGTGAGGAGGGGCGGGTGCTGCATCGTAAAATGGGGCAAGTGACTCCGCAGGACTTGCAGTTGTGGGCCCGCTTGCGCTGAGCTTTTCTTTCGGTGTTTCCCTCGTTGTGCTGTTGCCAGCGGCCCTGTTGGATGCATATTTCCATGATGAAGTTCATGGAAAATGCATGTGGAAGACTGCGGTAGGGCGAAATTGGAGTAAATTCGCGCCCTATTCAGTTTTATAGCCGTTGGAGCTCCCATGGATCTGCGAAAACTCAAAACCCTGATCGATCTCGTGTCCGAGTCGAACGTATCCGAACTCGAAATCACGGAGGCCGAGGGCAAAGTCCGCATCGTCAAGAGCGTTGGTGGTGTAGTCCAGCAGTATGTGGCTGCCCCCATGCAGGCCCCTGTTGCCCCCGCACCTGCCGCAGCCCAGGTGGCCGAGTTGCCTGCCCCCTCTGCGCCTGCTGTTCCCGCAGGCCACATCGTCAAGTCGCCCATGGTGGGCACCTTCTACCGCTCGTCCAGCCCCGGCGCTAAGGCTTTTGTTGAATTGGGCAGCCAAGTCAAGGAAGGCGAGACCATTTGCATCATTGAAGCGATGAAGATCCTCAATGAGATCGAAGCCGACAAGTCCGGCACGGTCACTCGCATCCTGGGCGAAAACGGCCAGGCGGTCGAATACGGACAACCGCTGTTCGTCATCGAATAAGGCGCTCATGTTCAAGAAAATCCTGGTCGCAAACCGGGGAGAGATCGCTCTCCGTATCCAGCGCGCCTGCCATGAGTTGGGCGTGAAGGCTGTGATGGTCTATTCCGAGGCCGACCGCGACGCCAAGTATGTGAAGCTGGCGGAAGAGGCCGTGTGTATTGGCCCCGCGCCATCGCCCCTCTCCTACCTCAACATGCCCGCCATCATTTCTGCGGCAGAAGTGACCGATGCGGAGGCGATTCACCCCGGCTACGGCTTTCTGTCGGAAAACGCCGACTTCGCCGAGCGTGTGGAAAAGAGCGGTTTCCAGTTCATCGGCCCGACACCCGACAACATCCGTACGATGGGTGACAAGGTATCGGCAAAGCAGGCCATGATCAAGGCCGGTGTGCCCTGCGTGCCGGGCTCTGAGGGCGAATTGCCGGACGATCCGGTCCAGATCCGCCGCATTGCCAAGGCGGTGGGTTATCCCGTGATCATCAAGGCCGCCGGCGGTGGCGGTGGCCGAGGCATGCGTGTGGTGCATACCGAGGCCGCGCTGGTCAATGCGGTGCAGATGACCAAGGCCGAGGCGGGCGCTGCTTTCGGCAATCCTGCGGTCTACATGGAGAAATTCCTGCAGAACCCGCGGCACATTGAAATTCAGGTGCTGGCCGACAAACACCGCAACGCGGTGTATCTGGGCGAACGCGACTGCTCCATGCAGCGTCGCCACCAGAAGGTGATCGAAGAGGCGCCTGCGCCGGGCATCCCACGCAAGCTGATCGAAAAGATTGGCGAACGCTGCGTGGCCGCGTGCAAGAAGATTGGCTACCGCGGTGCAGGCACGTTCGAGTTCCTGTACGAAAACGGCGAGTTTTATTTCATTGAAATGAACACCCGCGTGCAGGTGGAGCATCCGGTGACCGAATGGATCACGGGTGTGGACATTGTGCGCACGCAGATCATGGTGGCGGCGGGTGAGAAGCTGCCCTTCACGCAGCGCCAGATCGAGATCCGTGGCCACTCCATTGAATGCCGGATCAACGCGGAAGACGCGTACAAATTCACCCCGTCACCCGGTCGCATCACCACCTGGCATCCGCCGGGTGGACCGGGCGTGCGCGTGGATTCGCATGCATACACGAACTACTTTGTGCCCCCCAACTACGACTCGATGATTGGCAAGATCATCGTGCACGGCGATACGCGCGAACAGGCCCTGGCCCGCATGCGCACGGCGCTGTCAGAGACGGTGATTGAAGGCATTAATACCAACGTGCCACTGCACCGCGAGTTGATGGTCGATGCCAAGTTCATGGCTGGCGGCACCAATATCCATTACCTGGAAGAGTGGCTGTCGCAGCACAAGCGCTGATACTGCCCTTGTGCGGTCGCATACAACATGCTGGCTCCTGGCGACGGGTGCCAGCATTTCATTTTTTCTGAGAGGCGCCTATGTTTGAGCTGAGTCTGATGTGTCCTGAGGACCGTATTGAACCGGTCAGCGATGCGCTGGATGCGCTGGATGCGTTGAGCGTGTCGGTGGAAGATGCCGACGCTCAGACCGATGCCGAGCAGGCGTTGTTTGGAGAGCCTGGCATGCCGCCTCCCAAGGAGGGTTGGCAGCGCAGCCGCGTGGTTGCGTTGTTTCCTTCAGAGGTGTTAGCCCGCGAGGCGCAGCAACTGCTGGTGGTGCAGGATTTTTTTGTGGGCTGCCAGGTGCTTGGTGTGGCGCAGGTGCCCGAGCAGGATTGGGTGCGGCTGACCCAGTCGCAATTTACGCCCGTGGATATCACGCCTGATTTCTGGATCGTGCCCACCTGGCATGAATTGCCAGCGCAGGCGGTACGTAGCATCCGGCTGGATCCAGGGCTGGCTTTTGGGACCGGGACCCATCCTACGACGCGCATGTGTCTGCGCTGGGTAGCACGCAACGGAGCCGCACAACTGGCGTCGGGCAATCCGCTGGGGCGGGTTTTGGACTATGGCTGCGGTTCGGGCATTTTGGCCATCGGTGCTGCAAAGTTCGGGGCGACGGATATTGATGCCGTGGATATTGACCCCGCTGCGGTGGAGTCTACGGCCCAGAATGCGAAGGCCAACGAGGTGGTGTTGCAAGCAGGTTTGCCTCACGCGGCACAGGGCGAATACCAGACTGTGTTTGCCAACATTCTCGCCACGCCCCTTCGGGTGCTGGCACCCCTGTTATGTGGCCATGTAGCACCCGGTGGGCATCTTGTTCTTGCCGGCATCCTGGAGCGGCAGGCAGATGAATTGAAAGAGGCCTATGCGCCTTGGCTTCCTCTGGAAGTGGCCGATGCCGAGGACGGCTGGATTCTGATGACTGCCAAGCGCTGAGCCCGCGCGTGCTTCGCTTTGGCTGGGGTGGCACGACCCCTACAATCCACGGCTGATGAGCCAGATCACTCGCTGCCCGTCCTGCGCCACATCCTTCAAGGTTGTGGCGGACCAATTGCGCATATCGGAAGGATGGGTGCGCTGTGGCCAATGCAAAGAGGTATTTGATGCCTCGGCGCATTTGGTCCCATCGGCGCCCCCGGCACTTTTGCCAGATATGTCGCTGACCGATGCGCGGCCGCCCTCAGTCCCGGTGGCGCGCAAGGTGGATGCCGCACGCGCATGGGGCGATGGGGCTGCGTCACCTGTTGTACCTTTTTCAGGCGTTGTCTCTCGCCCAGTCGCGGAGGGTGCCGGATTCTCGGATCCACCGGTGGGTGCTCTAGGCGGCCCGCGCGGTGGGGATGCTCTGCCGCCCGCGTTGTCTGCAGCATTCACACCAGTGCTCGATATTCCCAGCCCTGCAGTGCCCGCATTTCTAGCCGCGGGGGGAATGGGGTGGAGTTGGGTACCGATGGCTTGACTCTAGAGCCCACCACGCCGTTCGCTTGGCGCTCTCCGCCGTCGCCTTCGCCCGCAGCATTGAGTGCCTCTGACCGGCTGACGCGCCCGCGCAGGGCTGAGGCCGCCGCTTTGGCAATCCCCGCCGTAACGTTGATGCCTGGGCTGGAGGATGTTGTACTTCCCGCTGTTTCGTTGCCTGCATCGTCGTTGTTGATGGATACGGCACAGCCGACGTTGCGCGGAGGATACGAGCTGCCTTTTGCCGATCAGCGTGATGCTGACTGGCCTGGGGATGCAGCAGCCCCTGCGGTCACTGAGGCTGCCGTGGAGTCCGGCCGCGTCGGCCCTGAGAGAGACATCCAGACACCACCCACACCGCTGAATGACATTGAGCGTGGCCCTGCGCCCACCTCGGTTTCCATCGCTGAGCCCATCGTGGGTTCTTTGCCTTCGGTGGATTTTGTGCAGCAACCGCCGGTGGTGGATTTGCCGGGTGCATTGGCCCTTGAGGGGGATGATCCGCTGGTGGCGGAGTTGCAGGCCAGTTCGCGCAGCGCTGCTCGCACGAGGGAGGGTGTCTCAGAGTCTGATGAGGTCACGCACGACGCTGATCAAGAAGAGGTCAGCTTTGTGATCGCAGCGCGTCGCAAGGCCTTTTGGCGCAAACCGGCGGTGCGTATCGTTCTTGTGCTGGCAGTCTTGCTGTCGATCCTGGGTCTGGCTTTGCAGGTGGTGGTGCAGGAGCGAGATCACATCGTGGCCCTGGACGCTCGTGCAAGGCCCTGGCTGATGAAACTGTGTGAGTCATTGCGGTGCGAGATTGCCCCGCAGCGCCAGATCGCCGATGTGGTCATCGACAGTTCATCTTTCAACAAAGCCAGGGGTGATAGCTATCAGCTGGCGCTCACGATGAAGAGCAAGGCCGCCATTCCGTTGGCCATGCCGGCGGTCGAGTTGACTTTGACTGATGCGCAGGACCAGCCAGTGCTTCGGCGGGTCCTGCTGCCAACGGACATGGCGGCACCGGCAGAACTCCCGGCACGTGGCGAGTGGGGTACGTCGGTCTCTGTGATCGTGACCACTGGTGGAGCGCGTGTTGCGGGATACCGGCTGCTGGCTTTTTACCCCTAAATTTTCTTAACCGACTGATTCAATATGGCTGCCCTCATTTGTGGTTCCTTGGCGTTCGACACCATCATGACCTTCGAGGGGCGGTTTGCAGAGCAGATACTGCCCGATCAGTTGCACATTCTCAATGTGTCTTTTCTCGTGCCTTCCCTGCGCCGCGATTTTGGCGGATGTGCTGGCAACATCGCATACAGCCTCAAGCTGCTGGGTGGTGAGCCCTTGCCCATGGCGATGCTAGGCAGTGATGGTGCAGAGTACCTGCAGCGACTGGAATCACTGGGCATCAGCGCACGCCATGTGGGGCAGGTGCAGGACACATATACCGCACAGGCCATGATCATGACGGACCGTGACAACAACCAGATCACGGCATTCCACCCCGGGGCCATGATGGAGGCGCATGTCAATCGCGTTGTGGCCGACGTCGGTGTGGGTGTGGGTGTGGGGATCATCGCACCGGATGGTCGTGACGCGATGCTTGAGCATGCGGCTCAGTTTGTGGCGGCGGGCATTCCCTTTGTGTTTGATCCAGGCCAGGGCCTGCCGATGTTCGATGGGCAAGAGTTGGTGCGGTTCATTGCTCAGGCGTCCTGGGTAACGGTCAATGACTACGAGGGGAAAATGCTGTGCGACCGCACGGGCTGGACCCTTGCAGAGATCTCGCGCCAAGTGAAGGGCCTGGTGGTCACGTTGGGCGCGGAGGGTTGCGAGGTCTGGGTGGATGGCCAGAAAACGCACGTGCCTGCAGTGGTGCCTGCCCAGGTGGTTGACCCCACTGGGTGCGGCGATGCCTGGCGTGGCGCCCTGCTGTTTGGCCTGGAAAAAGGCTGGCCGCTGGTGCGTTGTGCTGAGTTAGGTAACCGGGTTGGTGCTCTCAAGATCGCGCAGCGTGGCCCACAGAACTACACGCTGGATTTCACCCCTGCTTAGTTTTGTGTGTTGGCAAGGTTGCGGAAATGTCGTCGGGTCAGGGGGGTGTTGTGTTGCATGTCGCGCAGAACATCCTCCGCAGGCATAAAAAACCCGGTGCGCAGGCACCGGGTTGAGCGTGTGACACGCCAGGATTAAGGCTTGTTGCCCGTAGGGAAAGGCCAAGCAGCCTGAGGGTTCAGGGTGGTCTGTGCTGCTGGAGTTGCAGGGGCAGGGGCCTTTGGGGCCTTCTTGGCCGGTGCAGCTTTCTTTGCAGGAGCCTTGGCAGCGGGTGCTGCCTTCTTCGCTGCTGCGGCCTTCTTGGCGGGAGCGGCTTTCTTGGCCGGTACTGCTGCCTTCTTGGCAGGTGCGGCCTTCTTCGCTGCTACTGCCTTCTTGGCGGGAGCGGCTTTCTTGGCCGGTGCTGCTGCCTTCTTGGCAGGTGCAGCCTTCTTCGCTGCTACTGCCTTCTTGGCGGGAGCGGCTTTCTTGGCCGGTGCTGCTGCCTTCTTGGCAGGTGCAGCCTTCTTCGCTGCTACTGCCTTCTTGGCGGGAGCGGCTTTCTTGGCCGGTGCTGCTGCCTTCTTGGCAGGTGCAGCCTTCTTCGCTGCTACTGCCTTCTTGGCGGGAGCGGCTTTTTTGGCCGGTGCTGCTGCCTTCTTGGCAGGTGCAGCCTTCTTCGCTGCTACCGGTTTTGCCGGTGCAGCCTTTTTCGCTGGGGCAGCCTTCTTAGCGGCTGGTTTTTTCGCAGTTGCCATCATGTTCTCCTTGGGTCAATTTGCAAAGAGCACTTCCTGTCTGCAGTGGACAGAAAGCGATCCATGGAGATGGAGAAGAACTCCATCTCCATGAACACGGGAACGCACCCCACAGCCGCACTCTGAGGCGCTGTCTGTGGCGGGCGTGGTGTAAAAATCCATGGTGGTGTGATGCGAAAAGGCGCTAGTCCCAGGACAGCGCACCACCAGATTGGTATTCAATAACGCGGGTCTCGAAGAAGTTTCGTTCCTTCTTCAGGTCGATCATTTCGCTCATCCATGGGAACGGATTTTCTTCGTTGGGGAAGAGTGTTTCCAGTCCGATCTGCGTGGCACGGCGGTTGGCGATGTAGCGCAGATAGCCCTTGAACATGGATGCATTCATGCCGAGCACGCCACGCGGCATGGTGTCTTCTGCGTAGCGGTATTCGAGTTCAACGGCCTGCATGAACAAGGCCTTGATCCCCGCCTTGAACTCGGCTGTCCACAGGTGCGGGTTCTCCAGCTTGAGCTGGTTGATCAGGTCGATGCCGAAGTTGCAGTGCATCGACTCGTCGCGCAGGATGTATTGGTACTGTTCGGCAGCGCCGGTCATCTTGTTCTGGCGGCCCAGTGCCAGAATCTGTGTGAAGCCCACGTAGAAGAACAGGCCTTCCATCAGGCAGGCGAAGACGATCAGCGACTTGAGCAGCGTCTGGTCGGTCTCGAAGGTGCCGGTGTGGAAGTTGGGGTCCATGATCGCCTCGATGAAGGGGATCAGGAACTGGTCCTTGTCGCGGATCGATGGGACTTCCAGGTAGGCGTTGAAGATCTCGCCTTCATCGAGACCGAGCGACTCCACGATGTACTGGTAGGCGTGCGTGTGGATCGCTTCCTCGAACGCCTGGCGCAGCAGGAACTGGCGGCACTCTGGCGCGGTGATGTGGCGGTAGGTGCCCAGCACGATGTTGTTGGCAGCCAGCGAGTCTGCGGTCACGAAGAAGCCGAGGTTGCGCTTGATGATGCGGCGCTCGTCTTCTGTCAGGCCGTTGGGGTCTTTCCACAACGCGATGTCGCGCGTCATGTTCACCTCTTGCGGCATCCAGTGGTTGGCGCAAGTGGCGAGGTATTTTTCCCACGCCCACTTGTACTTAAATGGCACCAGCTGGTTGACGTCGGTTTGGCCGTTGATGATGCGCTTGTCGGCGGCGTTCACGCGGCGGTACGCGGTTGCGGCGGCAGGGGCTGCTTGCGGCGCTGCAGATGCAGTCATCGACGCGTGCACTTCTTGCAGGGAAGGGGTCTGGAAAGGCAAAGGCGGCTGTCCCGCCGGGTGGCTCTTGTTCAGTCCACCGTCCAGTTGATTTTGCGATGAGGGCTTGACTTCTTCGTCCCAGGTCAACATAGATTTTCCAGTGTTCGGATTATGAAAGCAGTGCTGCAAAAAGAAAAGCACTGAAGCGTTGTGCAGCAACGTTTTGTTGCTTCACAGCACATGCGCGACGCTTCGAATGCATGCGAGCCGTCGCGCACGAAGTTTTTATTGGCAGGCTTCGCAGCCTGGATCGTCGATGGGAGAAAACTGAACGTCTGTGGCGGGCACTGCTGCGGCTGCTTCCATCGCGTGTTGTTTGCTTTGCGTGGGCGCAAATGCACCGGTTGGTGCTTCGTCATTTCCCGAAGAAACCGAGTTGAGCTGGCGCGTGTTCACCGTGCTCATCTCGACGTGCGTGGCACTCTGCGTGCGCAGGTAGTACGTGGTCTTGAGGCCGCGGATCCAGGCCAGTTTGTAGGTGTCGTCGAGCTTCTTGCCCGACGCGCCTGCCATGTAGATGTTCAGGCTCTGCGCCTGGTCAATCCACTTCTGGCGACGGGATGCGGCTTCGACCAGCCACTGCGCCTCGACTTCAAACGCGGTGGAATACAGGTCCTTGATGTCTTGCGGCACGCGGTCGATGGGGTGCAACGAACCCTTGAAGTGCTTGAGGTCCATTATCATCACGTCGTCCCACAGGCCCAGGCGCTTGAGGTCGCGCACCAAGCCGCCGTTGATGACCGTGAACTCTCCCGACAAGTTGGACTTGACCGAGAGGTTGCCGAACGAAGGCTCAATCGATGCGTCCACACCGATGATGTTGGAGATGGTGGCTGTGGGGGCGATGGCGACGCAGTTGGAGTTGCGCATGCCGTCCTGGGCAATCTTTTTGCGCAGGGCATCCCAGTCCAACGTGACCGAGCGGTCCACTTCGACGTAACCGCCGCGTGCCTTGGCGAGCATGTCCAGCGTATCGGGGGGCAGGATGCCTTGGTCCCACAGCGATCCTTTGTAGCTTGCATACTGGCCGCGTTCTTTGGCCAGTTCAGTGGAGGCCCAATAGGCGTAATAACAAATGGCTTCCATCGAGCGGTCGGCAAACTCCACGGCCTGTTGAGACGCATAAGGAATGCGCAGCTCATACAGGCTGTCCTGAAAGCCCATCAGGCCCAGACCCACAGGCCGGTGACGAAGATTAGAGTCACGGGCTTTCTTGACGGCGTAATAGTTGATGTCGATCACGTTGTCGAGCATGCGCATGGCGACCTTGATGGTCTTCTTGAGCTTGTCGTGATCGAGTTGACCATCCTTGATGTGTTGCAGCAGGTTGACCGAACCCAGGTTGCACACAGCAGTTTCGGTGTCGCTGGTGTTGAGTGTGATTTCGGTACACAGGTTAGACGAATGCACTACACCAGCGTGCTGCTGGGGCGAGCGCACGTTGCAGGCGTCCTTGAAGGTGATCCAGGGATGGCCCGTCTCAAACAGCATCGTCAGCATCTTGCGCCACATGTCGGTGGCCTGCACCGTCTTGGCAGGTTTGATCTCGCCGCGCGCGGCCTTCTCTTCGTAGGCCACATAGGCCTTCTCAAAGTCAGCACCGAACAGGTCGTGCAGGTCTGGTACGTTGGAGGGCGAGAACAGGGTCCAGGTGCCCTTCTCCATCACGCGGCGCATGAAGAGGTCAGGAATCCAGTTGGCCGTATTCATGTCGTGCGTGCGGCGGCGGTCGTCCCCGGTGTTCTTGCGCAGTTCCAGGAATTCTTCGATATCGAGGTGCCAGGTTTCCAGGTAGGTGCAGACAGCGCCCTTGCGCTTGCCGCCCTGGTTCACGGCCACTGCCGTGTCGTTCACCACCTTCAGGAAGGGCACCACGCCCTGCGATTCGCCGTTGGTGCCCTTGATGTGCGAGCCCAGTGCGCGCACACGGGTCCAGTCATTGCCCAGGCCGCCAGCAAATTTGGACAGCAAGGCGTTTTCCTTGATCGACTCGTAGATACCGTCCAGATCGTCGGGCACCGTGGTCAGATAGCAGCTCGACAGTTGCGAGCGCAGCGTGCCACTGTTGAACAGTGTGGGCGTGCTGGACATGAAGTCAAAGGACGACAGCACTTCATAGAACTCGATGGCGCGGGCTTCGCGGTCTGCTTCATTGAGTGCGAGACCCATGGCTACACGCATGAAGAAGGCCTGGGGCAACTCGATGCGACTCTTCTTGACGTGAAGGAAGTAGCGGTCGTACAGGGTCTGCAGGCCGAGGTAGTCGAATTGCATGTCCCGCTCAGCCTTGAGCGCACTGCCCAAGCGTTGCAGGTTGTACGTCAGGAGGCGCTCGTCCAGCAGCTCGTTTTCCACGCCCTTCTTGATGAATTGGGGAAAATATTCCAGGTACGCGTGACCCATTTCATCTTGGGTCACATCCTTGCCAAGGACCTCGCGCACGATGGTGTGCAGCAGCAGGCGGGCCGTGGCGTAGGTGTAGTCAGGGTCTTTCTCGATCAGCGTGCGGGCGGCAAGGATGGATGCCTTGTAAACCTCGTCCATGGGCACGCCGTCATACAGATTGCGCATGGTTTCTGCCACGATGGGATCAGCTTTAACGTCTGCGCCCAGATTCACGCAGGCCGATTCGATCAGTGCCTGCAGGCGGCCCAGGTCCAGCACAACGCGTGCGTCACCGTCTATCACGTGCAGCAGTGGTGTGGATGGGGCGGGGGCTTGTTGTTCCGTCTGGCGAGCGCGCTCTTGAGTGCGGCGTTCGCGGTACAGCACATAGGCGCGTGCGACTTCGTGGTTTCCGCCGCGCATGAGGCCCAGCTCAACCTGGTCCTGTACGTCCTCAATATGGAAGGTGCCACCGCCGGGGCGCGAGCGTACCAGCGCACGGGTGACGTTGTGGGTCAACGTGTCAACGACTTCGCGAACGCTGGCTGAAGCGGCGCCCTGCGTTCCATGGACCGCCAGAAAGGCCTTCATCATCGCCACTGCGATTTTTTGCGGCTCGAACGGCACCACTGCGCCATTGCGGCGAATGATCTGGTAATGCGCGAACGAATTGTTGGTCCCCGCAAGCGTGGCCTGGGATGCGGAGGCATCTGCAGGCGTCGCGTGGGTAGTGGAAGGCGTATTCAAAGCAGCTTGCATGGGTGTCCTCTTCTGTGGGCTGTCTGGGGTAGGCGGGCGGCGCGGGTGCCGTCGCAATGTGCGAGTGGTGCGATCGACTTCAGTCTGTCGCACACTATATATGGTGTGTCGTGAGTGTTCAAGACACTACCGGTAGTGTACCGTCGGAACTGGTCTGAAAAAGAGAAGCGGCCTGTGGCAAGCCCGACGAGATCGGCCAACGACCTCGCGGAGAGCCCTTGCGGGTACTGTGGTTCTTGCTAAAAGTCACGCTGTGGCGTGTGATGGCGGCGGATTTCCTTCGCCAAGCCGCGTGGCGCTTGGGTGACGCATTTTGTGCAAATGCACAAAGAAAAATATTGTGTTGACGCGCCGCTGCGACAGTGTTTTTTGCGGGGCAGCAGTCTTTAGGGCTGGTGTGGTTCCGGGAACCGGCGCAGGGGCCAGTCCAGAGAATTCTTCAGGCAGACCCAGTCGAACCCAGAGCCTGGATCCTGCTTGCGTCCAGGGGCAATGTGCTCATGTCCCGCAATGTGTTCGATGGGATAGCGCTGCGCAATGTCCAGACAAAGTTGCGCCAGCGTTTGGTACTGCGCAGATTCAAACCCCTGACCCTCCAGGCCCTCCAGCTCGATGCCAATGGAATCGTCGTTGCACTGGCCGCGTCCGCGATAAAACGATTGTCCTGCGTGCCAGGCACGCAAGTCGCAGTCCACAAACTGCCATGGCACGCCGGCTCGGTCGATAAAAAAATGCGAAGAAACCTGAAGGCCCCGAATACCCTGGTAATAGGGATGTACGTCCCAGTCCAGGGTGTTGGTGAACAGTTGCTGCACTGCGCCCGTGCCATATTTTCCCGGCGGCAGGCTGATCGAGTGCACTACGATCAGATCGATATGGTTCTTGGCGGGGGGGCGCGCGCCATGATTGGGTGAATCCAGTCTTTTGGCTGAGCGGTGCCAGCCTCCCTCCCAGGGTGACGTCGCCACCGTCGATGCATCATCCGATGTCGTCATGCGGGTCTTGGTCGTTGGGGACGGCGATGTCCAGGCGGGCAATGCGATAGCGTATCTGGCGCAGGCTGATACCCAGCCGAGCTGCCGTGGCGGTGCGGTTAAAGCCCGCTTCTTTCAGTGCGCGGATCAGTATGTCCCGCTCTTGCTGATCCAGCCATGCTTGCAGATCGCTCGGTAGTGGCACCGTGCAACCTGCGTTGATAAGGGGAGGGCCGGCCTGCGTGTCTGTCGCACTTGGGTAGGAAGACGGCCCGGAAGACAATGCCGTTGCAGGAGTACCTTGGCGGGTCCCCAGGGCATCTGCCGCGCCTGATGGCCAGTCAACGTGTAACTCATCTCCATCGCTGAGCGCCACGGCGCGGTGCAGCAGGTTCTCCAGTTCCCGGACGTTGCCTGTCAGGGGGTGGGCTGCAATCGCATCCAGTGCGTGTTCGGTGAGTGCTGGCACGGGCGTCCCGGAATCTTGGGCAATTCGTGCCAGCAGCGCGGTACACAGTGCGGGCAAGTCCTCACGCCGTTCTCGCAATGGGGGTATCAGAATCTCGATCACATTGAGCCGGTAATACAGGTCCTGCCGAAAGCGGCCCGATTGCACATCGGCCGCCAGGTCCCGGTGGGTGGCGCTCACAATGCGCACATCCACCGTTTCTTCCTGGGTGGATCCCAGCGGCCGCACGCTGCGCTCCTGAATGGAACGCAGCAGCTTAGATTGCATGGCGAGCGGCAAGTCGCCAATTTCATCGAGGAACAGAGTGCCTCCGCGCGCTGCTTGAAAGTAGCCGTCCCGGTCCTGGGTGGCGCCGGTGTAAGAGCCCTTGCGGGCCCCAAAAAACTCAGCTTCCAGAAGGTTTTCGGGAATCGCCCCACAATTCACTGCAATCAGCGGACCCTCTGCGCGTTGGCTGCTGGCGTGCAGGGCCTGCGCCACGAGCTCCTTGCCGGTACCGGATTCTCCATGGATGAGGACGGGTGCCATGCCCCGCGAGACTTTGGCGATCCGCTGCTTCACGTTGCGGATGGCTTCTGACTCTCCCACCAGCTTGTCGAGCGCTGGGTTGCCATGGGCGTTTTCGGCGGTGGCTGCCATGGCCTGCCGGGTGTGACCTGAGCCGCGCGCAGCACGGGGTGCCGGAACCCCCCCTGTGCCTTGCACGGCGGACGCGACGACCGAGCGAAATTGTTTCAGATCCACCGGCTTGGTCAGGTAGTCGAAGGCCCCTGCGCGCAATGCTTCGACGGCATTTTCTGCCGATCCATACGCGGTCATGACCACACACCGTTCACGGCGCTGTTGGTCGCGCAAGTCTTGCAGCAGCTCCATGCCAAACCCGTCAGGCAGGCGCATATCGGTGATCACGGCATCGAAGCGGTGGGCCCGGAGATGATCACGTGCCTCCTGCACGCTGGAGGCGGTTTCCACGCGATAGCCTTCGCGCAGCAGGGTGAGTTCGTACAGGGTACGCAGATCGGGTTCGTCGTCAACGACAAGAATGGAGGCGGAAGGGGCGGTCATGGCAATGCAGTTCAGACCACGATGGTGTCAAACAGCGTGGCGGAGTCGGCGGGACGGGTGGTGCGGCGGAAACCGACGGTGAAGGCGTTTCCCCCTGTTTCGCCCCGTAGGGTTTCGCGGTTCAGGCGCTGGTAGCTGATGGACGCTCCGTGGCGCTGGCACAGCTCGCGGCAGATATAAAGACCCAGGCCGCTGGAGCGGCTCTCGGAAGAGAAGAAGGGCTCGAACAAATGGCGCTCCACGGATTTGTCCATGGGGGCGCCATCGCTCCAGACCTGCAGGCTGACTTGGCCAACCGGTGTGATGCGCGTGGTGACGCAAAGGGAGTCGGGCTCCTGTCCCCTGTAGCGCAATGCGTTGTCCAGCAGGTTCACCAGCACGCGGCGCAAGTGTTCCGCATCGAACTCCACCTGGGTGGCATGGGAGTCCAGTGTCACGACTGCATGGCGCTGCGCTGGGTTCTGGGCCTGCCAGTCATTCCATATTTGGGCGATGGCCTCGTCAAGCTGTACCGTGGATGCAGGTGCATGGCTGATCTGATGTTGTACGCGGGCAATGTCGAGCACTTCTTCGGCGATGCGTGCCAGTCGATCGGCATTCTGCTGGACCATGTGTGCCAGGCGCTTTTGTGCCGGATCATGCAGGTCCTCTTCCAGCAGTGCATTGGCCTGCACGATGGCTGCCAGCGGGTTGCGGATCTCATGGGCCACTGCCGCAGACATGCGGCCCATGGCGGCGAGCTTCTCGGTACGCAGGCGTGCTTCCATCTCTCGCAGATCGTGCAGGAACATCACGCACAAACGTTCAGTGTGAGCCTGAAGCGCTGCCTGGCGGGTGGACGTGAGCCACGTGCGTGCATGCAGGCCCGTAGGGCTTTGGCCTGCGTGCAGGAGATCGACATCCGCTGTTTGGGGCTGTTCGTTGCGAAAGGTGCGCTGGGCGAGGGTGACCAGGGGCTGCCATGGGAGGATCGTTGTCAGTGCGAAGGGAAGCTCGGGCAGTGTGCCTCCGCCCAACAACTGGAGCCCGGCTGGATTGGCAACGCGTACTACGTTGTTTTCATCGACCACCAGCACACCATCGGTCAGGTTCTGGATGACCAGTGCGCTGACCTGGGTCTGGACGCGCGCTGCGACTTGGCTTTGATGAGCCACCTCTTGCTCGCGCGTCAGCCGCGTGGCCAGTTGGTGCACCAGGTAGCTCACTATGAAATAGCCCGTGCCGGTGAGCGCGCTTTGCAGATAGCGTTGCGCGTCGTCGCCTGCGGTGTGTGTGCCCACCCACCAGGCCCAGCCCAGAAGCAGCAGGGTGACGCCTGCCGTGGTGCCCAGAGCCAGGGTGAGCGTGCCCAGAACGGCTGCCGTGAGGATGGGCAGACCGAACAAAGGGGTGTAATTCATGGCGCCGGCGTGCAGCAACTGCAGCGCCGTGATAGCTGCCAGGTCGACGCCAATAGAGGGAAGCCACTGGGGGCCGGCGCCTGGAGACGGCGGTCCGCGCCTGGCCAGCACGCGCAAGATCACCGTGGCCGCCAGATATGCGACGCAAACAGCCAAAACCGCAGGTTCGGTGACCTGATTGATGATTTGCCCCGCGCCCTGCAGCACCAGAAGGGCCAGCGCCACCATGAGGCGGCCCGTCAGAAATCCGCGCCAAAGTCGCACAAACGGTGCATCAACCGTGGGCAGGAAAGCATCTGCAGGCAGGGGTTGCATGGCTCAGGCCGGGCCCAGTCGCCGGTGCTCTGCGCTGCAATAGGCATGGTCGCCAAGCATCATGGCTTCTGCCTGTGGAATATGCATGCCGCAGTGTGCACAGGCCAGCATGTCCTGCGGCAGTGCGCGTGGTGAAGGTGCGGAAGACTTCGGCGCGTCATCGTCCCGGTCGCGGCGACTGCGCCAGATTCCGATGGCCACCACCAATACAACCAACAAGACCAGATATTTCATGTGCTGCGGCCAAGAACAACTTCCAGGACAAAACGGGAGCCCACATAGGCGAGCAACAGCAGGGCGGACCCTGCATACAGCACGCGCACGGCATTTCGCCCGCGCCAGCCAAAACGCGCGCGACCCAGCAGCAAGGTGGCAAAAGTCAGCCAGGACAGCAGGGAGAAGATGGCCTTGTGGTCCCACCGCCATGCGCGGCCATACAGCGTTTCTCCGAAAAGCCAACCCGCCAGCAGCGTGGCCGTGAGGAGAACAAAGCCCGCCGTTACAAAACGGAAGGTCAGCCGTTCCAGCGTGAGCAGCGGAATGCCGCTGTGCGGGTCTTCGGCTTGGCGGATATGGCGCTCTGCGCGTGTCATGAGCCAGGCGTGCACCACGGCGGCCGCAAACAGGCCATAACAGGCGATGCCCAGGGCCAGGTGCAGCGGCAACCAAGCCGACGCCGTCACGTGCAAGGGCTGTCCCGGAAACAACATCGCCAGCACAATGGCCGCTGCGCCCAAACCTGCCAACACCCAGCGGGATTGCATCTGTGGGAACAGCTGTCGCTCCACGGCGTACACCGTGAGAACCAGCCAGGCAGTCATTGACAAGGCGGGTGCAAAACCAAACCGAGGGGCATCGCCCCACAGGCCCCAGACCAGCACTGCGCCGTGCAACAGCCAGGCTACCAGCAGTGCGTTGCGCGCCGCTACGGCCCCTAGCCGCGAGGCAGCAGCGGCGGGCACGGCGTATGCCACGGCGGCGGCAAGGGCCAGCAGCCAGCTGACGGGGGAAGCACTGGGTAAAATCATGGGTACAGTTTAGCCTTTCGCCCCACCGCCAGCGCCCTGGCGGGCCCGCGTGCACAACGACAGCGTTGATGGCGCGCAGGCAACACCGGAACTTCTCCTATGGCCTCCGCCCTCACCGACAAACTCACGCGCCTCGTCAAGGAGATGCGTGGCCAGGCCCGCATTACCGAGTCCAACGTCACAGACATGCTGCGCGAAGTGCGCATGGCCCTGCTCGAAGCCGACGTGGCACTGCCCGTGGTGCGTGACTTCATTGCCCGTGTCAAGGACAAGGCGCTGGGCCAGGAAGTGTTGGGCTCTCTCAAACCGGGTCAGACGCTGGTGAGCATCGTCAATCGCGAGCTGGCCGTGACCATGGGCGAGGGCATTGCCGACATCAACCTGGCAGCCCAGCCGCCTGCCGTCATCCTGATGGCGGGTCTGCAAGGCGCGGGCAAGACCACCACCACGGCCAAGTTGGCCAAACACCTGATTGAAAAGCGCAAGAAGAAGGTGCTCACGGTGTCGGGCGACGTGTACCGCCCTGCAGCCATTGAACAGCTCAAGACCGTGACGAAGCAGGCCGGTGCGGAGTGGTTCCCGAGCACGCCGGACCAGAAACCACTGGACATCGCCTACGCCGCGCTCGACTACGCCAAGAAGCATTACTTCGACGTTCTGCTGGTTGATACCGCCGGCCGTCTTGCCATCGATGAAGCCTTGATGAAGGAAATCAAGGAACTGCACGCAGCGCTGAACCCGGTCGAGACGCTCTTCGTCGTTGATGCGATGCAGGGCCAGGATGCGATCAATACCGCCAAGGCTTTCAAGGAAGCGCTGCCACTCACCGGCATCGTTTTAACGAAGCTTGACGGTGACTCGCGCGGTGGAGCAGCGCTGTCGGTGCGGCAGATCACCGGTGCGCCCATCAAGTTCGCGGGGGTTTCGGAAAAAATCGACGGGCTGGAAGTGTTTGACGCCGAGCGCCATGCGGGGCGCATCCTGGGCATGGGCGACATCGTGGCGCTGGTGGAGCAGGTCACTGCCGGTGTCGACATGGAGGCTGCACAAAAGCTGGCCGCCAAGGTCAAGAGCGGAGACGGCTTCGACCTGAATGACTTTCTGTCCCAGATCCAGCAGATGAAGCAAATGGGTGGTCTGTCCAGTTTGATGGACAAGTTGCCTTCTCAGCTCACCGCCAAGGCGGGTGCGGTGGACATGGACAAGGCCGAGAAGGACATCAAGCGCAAGGAAGGCATCATTCAAAGCATGACGCCCAAGGAGCGCCGCAAACCCGAGATCATCAAGGCCACCCGGAAGAAGCGCATTGCCGATGGTGCCGGGGTGCATGTCCAGGAGGTCAACCGCTTGCTCAAGGAGTTTGAGCAGATGCAGGGCATGATGAAAAAGATGAAGGGCGGTGGCCTGATGAAAATGATGAAGAAGATGGGTGGCATGAAGGGCATGGGTGGTGGAGGCATGCCCAAGATGCCTTTCTGATTTTTTCAAGCCTTTTTGGCACTATGCGCCGTAGTCGTATGCCTGAGGTGCTATGAAAACAGGAGCCAATAGAAAAGCCGACAGAGATGTCGGCTTTTTTGTGGGTTCGGCGGACGGCGTTCCATCCGCCGCCCTACGTCGCCTGCAAAGCCACCGGCCGCGCCAGTCGGCCGGCGTGCAACCAGGCGCGGCGCAGCACGGGGGGCGACCACGACTCCTCGGGGATCAGCAGCAGCCGTTGGGCACGCAGAGCCTTGCCCAGTGCAATCTGGCTGGTGAACACGGCCAGCGGAATCGCCAGCGCCAGGGGCAGGCCCACAGGCATCAGCCACAACAGGGCGCTGCTGTCGATCAGTGCCACACCCAGCGCCAGCAAGGCGATCACCACGCTCATCGGAGCCAGCTGGCGTGCAGCGTGGCGCCAGGGCACCGCATGGGCCTCGCGCGGGGGCGACTTCCATTCCAGTTTCAGGCCCGTGAGTGCAATCAGTACAAACAATGAGTGCGCGAGCATCCGCACGGGCGCCTGCAAAATAGCCATGACACTTTCCAGTGCCGCGCTTTTGAGCAGGCTCAAGGCACCGCCGTACTGCTTTTGCTCGCGGCGCATGAACACGGCGGCCACGCCCAGGATGCGCGGCAAAAACAGCAGGCACAACGTCCAGGCCCACAGGGCGAGCAGCTCGGCGGGCAGGATGTGCCAGTCGGCCACCAGCTTGGCGCCTGACAGCCACAGCGCCGTGCCCAGCGTCAGGAACGCCAGCCACAGGGGGGCCGACAGGTAGGCCATGGCGCCCGTCACAAACATCGAGCGGTGCACCGCGTGCAGGCCCGGCTCGGCCATCAGGCGTGCATTCTGCAGGTTGCCCTGGCACCAGCGGCGGTCGCGTTGCAGTTCGGCCAGCAGGTCGGGGGGTTGCTGTTCATAGCTGCCGATCAGGTCCGACACCAGCCACACGTGGTAGCCGGCGCGGCGCATCAGTGCGGCCTCGACAAAGTCGTGCGACAGGATGCCGCCCGCCAGACCACCCTTGCCCTGGATGGGCGCGAGGGCGCAGTGGTGCATGAAGGGTGCCACCCGGATGATCGCGTTGTGCCCCCAGTAGTGCGATTCACCCAGTTGCCAGAACTGCATGCCCAGCGTGAAGAGGCGGCCGGTGACGCGCGAGGCGAACTGCTGCGCACGGGCGTGCAGCGTGACGTGGCCGATGGCCTGGGTTGCCGTCTGGATGATGCCCGCCGTGGGGTTGGCTTCCATGAGCTTGGCCATCGAGACGATGCAGTCACCGCTCATCACGCTGTCGGCATCCAGCACCACCATGTAGCGGTAGTCCTTGCCCCAGCGACGGCAGAAATCCGCCACGTTGCCAGCCTTGCGGTGCGTGCGGCGGGTGCGCAAGCGGTAGTACACCTGCACCTGAGGCTGCTGGCTGTGCTCGGCCAGGGCGCTGCGCAGTTCTTCCCAAGCAGCGCGCTCGGCCCGGGCGATGGCGGGGTCGTAGCTGTCGGACAGTACAAACACGTCGAAGGTGGTGCCGTGCCCGGTGGCGGCCACGGACTCGCAGGTCGCCCGCAGCCCGGCAAACACCGTGGCCACGTCTTCATTGCAGATCGGCATGATGATCGCCGTGCGGGCCTCGGGCGCCAAGGTGTGCTCTGCGACGCTGCGCACCGACAGCGCATGTTTGTCGCCGCGCAGCATGACCCAACAGCCCATCAACCCGGTGAGGAAGCCTGTGACCACCCAGGCAGACAGCATCGCAAACAGCGCAATCTGGCCGTAGCCCAGCCAGGCACTTTCGTAGTCGGGTTGAACGCCTGCAAACAGCAAGCTGGCCAGGGCCGTGGTCAGAACCGTCAGCACGGCAAACGCCCAGCGGCGCCTTTGTGCAGCAGCTTGCCACGTCTGCGACGGCAGATCATCCTGGGGTGTCTTGGTGCCGCTGTGGGCGACTGTGCGTCTTGTCGCGCGCAGCAGCAGAGCCGTGCTCAGGCTGTTCCAGAAGCCGCGCCAGGGAATCGGCGCCATAGACCCTCGGTGCAGCGGGGGCGCGGTCACCGCGTTGGGGTGGCGCTCTTCGCGCACTGCACTGCGGCTGGTCGCGACCGGTCTTTGGTAAGAGGCGCCACGCCGCGCCACCACGGCAGGGGCGGGGCAGGCATGTGAGTGGCGGTCTCTGGGGCTTACTCGGGAAGAATGATGTGCGTCCATGTTTCACTCACAGCGTTGTTGTCGTGTTGGAGAAAAGCGCGCAGCTCGATCGGGCGACCGGCCTTCTGGCGCTGTACGCGAACGGTCATGCGCCACTGGTCAGTGGCGGGATTGCGGTAGACGATGTTTTCCAGCACCTTGCCGTTGGCATCGCTGGTCACCACGGCCTTCACCGTGGCGTCAGCGGGCAAAGCCTTGAGGGCGGGGCCGTCGAAATCGACCACGTACTGCGTCTGCTGGCGCAGGGCGGCAGCGGTCTCTTTGGTGTAGCCCATGCCGCGGCGCGATTGCGTCGCCCAGGCCCCGGGTGGCCTCTGCTGCTCATCGCCTTGCCAGCTCAGCTCATAGGCAAATTCCAGGGGCTGGCCGGGGGCTGGCATCTGGGCGGGCACCCAATACGCCACGATGTTGTCGTGCGTTTCGTCGGGGGTGTTGAGCTGCACCAGTTCGACCCGGCCTGCGCCCCAGTCGTGCAGTGGGCGCACCCAGGCGCTGGGGCGGCGCTCATAGCGGGCTTCCACATCCTCATAGTTCGACCATTGGCGGTCGCGCTGCATCAGGCCAAAGCCCTTGGGATTCTGGGTGGCAAACGAGGTGACCAGCGTCTGCTGGGGGTTTTGCAGCGGGCGCCAGAGCCATTCGCCCTCACCCGTGGCCATCATCAGCCCATCGGAGTCATGGACCTCGGGCCGAAAGTCGTCTTTGCGGGGCTGGTTCTCGCCAAAGAAAAACATGCTGGTCAACGGCGCAATGCCCAGCGTGGCGGTGGGTTTGCTGCCCGTGCTGGGCCGCACAAAAATACGGCTGCGCACGGTGGTGGTGGTCTGCGTGCCCGGCTGAATGTCGAAGCGGTAAGCGCCGGTGGCACGGGGCGAATCCAGCAGCGCATACACGGTGACCTGCGTGGACAAGGGATCGGGCCGCACCAGCCAGAACTCGGTGAAGCGTGGGAACTCTTCGCCACTGCCACCCACGGTGTCGATGGCCAGCCCGCGGGCCGACAGGCCGTACTGCTGGCCCTTGCCCAGTGCGCGGAAGTAACTTGCGCCCTGGAAGACCACCAGCTCATCCTTGTAGGCGCTGGAGTTGAGGTGGTTGTGCAGGCGAAAGCCCGCAAAGCCGAGGTCGCCCCAGGCCTCAGGCCGCACCTGGTTCTTGCCGTAGTCGAAGTCCGCGCGGCTGTAGCCGATGTGGCGCGCGCCCTGCGGCGTCACCTCGTTGATCAGCACTGGCTCCTTCTGGTACAGGCCCAGGTGGAAGAACATGGCCTCGAACGGCAACTTTTCGGCGCGCCACAGGGCACGGTCAGGACGCCAGCGGATGTCGCGCACCTGGTCGTAATTGAGTTTGGCGAGGTCGGCGGGGAGCGTGTCGCTGGATGCGCGATAAGGCTTCTCCGCACGTTCCCGGGCGAGGCGGGTGACGCTGTCGAAATCGAAGCTTTGGGCCTGTGCGGCGCCTGTCAACAGGGCGGCGGCCAGCACCATCAAGGCTTGGGGGCGGCGGCCGGTGATACGTAAACGATGAGAAAAAACAGCTGGCATGCTGAGACTAGGGCAAACCCTGTGCCAGCTTAAAAAAACTGTTTTAAATCAATGGCTTAAGTCATCAATTGCATGTAAGCAGTTGTGCGACCCGTGGATTGACGGGGAAACCCCGGGTTTTTGTCGCTGTATGGCGACAGCGGGGCTGGGCGCTAGAGAAAAACTGAATCAAATCAACGGACTAGTCGTGTCGCTCATCAGCGACGTCTTCGTTGTCCACAACATCGTTCTTGAAGTTTCCGGGGGTCAAGGCGTGCTTTTGCAGCAGCCGGTAGAACTCCGTGCGGTTGCGCTGCGCCAGGCGCGCCGCGTCGGCCACGTTGCCATCCGTCATCTTGAGCAGGCCCACCAGGTACTCGCGCTCAAACCTTTGCCGGGCCTCGGCAAAGCTCAGCACCTGGGTAGACGGCGTGCGCAACGCGCGCTGCACCAGCGTCAGGGGCACGAGCGGTGTGGTGGACAGGGCGCACACCTGCTCGACGACGTTGTAGAGCTGGCGCACATTGCCGGGCCAGGAGGCCTGGGTCAGAGCCTTGAGTGCCTCGGGCGCAAAGCCTGACAGGCGTTTGTCGTACTTGCGTGCCAGCTTGTCGAGAAAATGATTGGCCAGCAGTGCGATGTCTTCGCGCCGGTCTGCGAGCGTGGGCAGAGTCAGCGTGACCACATTGAGCCGGTAGTACAGGTCCTCGCGAAACTGGGCCGTGGTCATGGCCGCTTCCAGATCGCGGTGCGTGGCCGAGATGATGCGCACATCGATGGGAGTCGACTGGTTGGCCCCCACGGGGCGTACTGCGCGCTCTTGCAGCACCCGCAGCAGCTTCACCTGCAGGGCGGGCGGCATGTCGCCAATCTCGTCCAACAGCAAGGTGCCACCTTCCGCGGCCTGGAACAGCCCTTTGTGGTGGCTCACTGCATCGGTGAAAGCCCCTTTGATGTGGCCAAAAAGTTCGGATTCGAGCAAGGCCTCCGGAATGGCGCCGCAGTTGACGGCGACAAAAGGGTGGCGTGCTCGCGGACTGGCTCGGTGGATGGCCTGGGCCAACAGTTCTTTGCCTGAGCCGCTATCGCCCAGCAGCAGCACGCTGGCGTCCGACTGGGCCACCATGTAGGCCTCGGCCAGCAGGTCGGTCATGCGGGCCGAGCGGCTCACGATGTCGGCCCGCCAGGCCTCGTTGGCGTGGGCCTGGTGCACGGCGGGGGCGCTCAGGGCCAGGGCCTCAGCCACTTTTTCCAGCAGCTCTTTGCCGTCGTAGGGCTTGGTCAGGTAGGTGAAGACGCCACGCGATGTGGCCTCGACCGCATCGGGGATGGTGCCGTGCGCCGTGAGCAGAATCACCGGCAGCGAGGGGTGGCGTGCATGCACCTCATCAAACAGCGCCAGGCCATCCTTGCCGGGCAGGCGCACATCGCTCAGCACCAGCTGGGGCCGGGCCACGTCGAGCTGTGCCAGCGCAGCCTCGGCCGAGCCCACGGCCATGACCTCATGCCCAGCGGCCTTCAGCCGCAGCGATAGCAGGCGCAGCATGTCGGCATCGTCGTCCACCACCAGGATGCGGTGGGCGGGGCTGTGGGCGGTTGCAGGGCGCGTGGATGCGGTCATGGCGTGGTGCCTCAGGGTTTGGCGTTGCCATTGCCGTTGCTGCTGCCCACGCCACTGGCGGCAGCGCCGGGGGGGCTTGTGGCCGGTGCTGTGGCGGGGCGCGTGGTCAGGCTGCGTTCAATGGCGCGCACGGCCTCCAGGCGCTCGCTCAGCTGGTCGTTGCGGCGCTGGGCTTCGCGCAGTTGCTGGGCCTGGCGATCCAGTTGGTCTTCCAGGCGGCGCTGCTGGGTCAGGCGTGCCTCCAGCAGGCGGGCCAGCGGGTGCAGGTCTTGGGCGGCGGGGTTGGCCAGGGTGCGCTGCACCAGGCCCAGGGCGCGGGCGGTATCCGCGGGCTGGCGGGTTTGGGCCAGCACCAGCGCCAGGCGCAGGGCGCGGGAGGGCTTGCTCTCGTCCAGGTCCGACAGCCGGGCCGTCTCACGCGCCAGGTCGGTGGTGCTGGCGCCCAGGGTGCGGTCGGCATAGGCCAGGGTGTCGCGCAGCAGGTCTTTGGCCGCTGTGGTGGGCTCGTCGCTTTCGGTGGCCAGTGGCTCGGGCTGGGCCGTGGCAGGCTCTGCGGCCTCTACCGCGTGGGCTGCGGTCACCGGAGCCGCATTGGGCGGGGTGGGGGCTGTGGCGCAGCCTGCCAGCCAGGCAGCGCACAGGCATGAGGCGGTAAGGCCCCAACGGGCAGCCCAGTGCGCTGGGCGGTCAGTCGGCAGGGCGTGCGGTTCAGGAAGCATCAGGCAATTCGATTCGGAAAAAAGAGCGGGGGGCGTCGCCCGGCATCTGCAGCACCTGCACCCGCCCGCCGTGGGCGTGGATGTATTCCTGCACGATGGACAGCCCGATGCCGGTGCCGCGCACCGCGTTCTCAGGCTGGCGCTCGCCCCGGTAAAAGGGTTCAAACACATGGGCCCGGTCGGCGGGGGCCACGCCGGGGCCGTCGTCGGTCACATCCACCAGCACCTGGCCAGGCGCGCGCGACACGGCCAGATGCACGGTGCCTTGTTCGGGTGAGAAACGGATGGCGTTGGACAGCAGGTTGCCCATGGCTGAGGTGATTTTTTCTGCATCCAGCAGCAGCACGGTGCGCTCGCCGCTCACCTCCACCCGCAGGCTGCGGGCCTGCCATTGCAGGCGCTGGGCCTCGACCAGGTCTTCCAGCAGGGCGATCAGATCGGTCTCGCGCCGCTGCAACTGGCGGGCCTCGAAGGCGGCGGCGTTAAAGCGCAGCAGTGCCTCGATCTCGCTTTGCAGCACCAGGGTGTTCTGGTGCAGGATCTGCGTCACTTCTTTCTGGCCTTCGCTCAGTTCGCCGGTCACGCCGTCTTGCAGCAGGGCCACGCCCTCGCGCAGCGCAGCCAGCGGGGTTTTGAGCTCGTGCGAGACATGGCGCAAAAAGCGCGCCTTGTCGGCGTCCAGCTCCAGCAGCCGCAGGCGCAGCCACTCCAGTTGCTGGCCCACGCGGCGTACGTCGGCGGGGCCGGTGATGGCCACGGCTTGTTCCAGCTGGTTCTCGCCCAGGCGGCGAATGGCGCGCTCCAGCCGCTTGAAAGGGCGCGCCAGCCAGATGCCCAGCCACAGCGCTAACACCAGTGCCAGCACAATTGCGCCCACCAGTTGGTGCATCACAGTGCGGCGGCTGGCGTCTACCTGCGCTTGCAGCTCGCTGGCCTGGCGGGCATTGAGTTCTTGCACCGAGTGCGTGATGGCCCCGTGCAGGGTGTCGAGCGCTACAAACTCTTCGGCCACGCTGCGTTCGTTCTCCAGCGACTGCCAGGGCGGTGCGTTCAGCAAATCGTGCACGGTCTGCATGCGGGTCTGCCACTGCTGGGCTTGGGCGGGGGGCAGGCCTGCGTCGCTCAGCTGGCGCACGATGCCCTGGGCATCGACGGCCATGTCATCAAAGCTTTGGCGAAGGAGTGGGTCGTTCAGCACCAGCGATTGCCGGGCCGACCGCTCCATGGCTTGGCCACGCTGGTTCAGCGCCTGCGCGGCCACATTCAGCGCGGCCGCTTGGGCAGCGCTGGCCTGGCTTTGGCCCATCAGCGCTTCCAGGGTGAACACCGCGCGCAGGGCACTGGCGCCCAGCAGCCCCGCAATCAGCAAGAAGGCGAGCAGCAGCAGTTGCTGAAACGATGGGCCGTGCGGGCGAGCCTGCGGGTGGCTCGTGGGGTGTAGGGCCATGCGCCAGCGTGGAGGATCAGGCCGTGAGGGCTGCGCCCTCGCGCACCAGCACTTCGCCGCGCAAGGTGTAGGCCTTGGCCTCGGTGATGGTCACATCCACCATTTGCCCCACCAGGCGGGGCTGGCCCACAAAGTTGACCACGCGGTTGCACTCGGTGCGGCCCATCAGCTCGGTGGCATCGCGCTTGGAGGCGCCTTCCACCAGAATGCGCTGCACCGTGCCCACACGGCTTTCGCTGATGGACTTGATGTTGGCGTTGATGACGCCCTGCAGGTGCTGCAGGCGGCGCAGCTTCACGTCGTGCGGCGTGTCGTCGTGCAGGCCCGCAGCAGGCGTGCCAGGGCGGGGGCTGAAGATGAAGCTGAAGCTGTTGTCGAAGTGGATGTCGTCAATCAGCTTCATCATCTTGTTGAAGTCGTCTTCCGTCTCGCCCGGAAAGCCCACGATGAAGTCGCTGCTCATGGCCAGGTCGGGGCGGATGGCGCGCAGCTTGCGCACCGTGCTCTTGTATTCCATGGCGGTGTAGCCGCGCTTCATGGCCATCAAAATGCGGTCGCTGCCGTGCTGCACGGGCAGGTGCAAGTGGCTGGCCAGCTTGGGCAGCTTGGCGTAGGCCTCGATGAGCCGGGGCGTGAACTCGTTGGGGTGGCTGGTGGTGTAGCGAATGCGCTCAATGCCGGGGATGTCCGACACGTATTCGAGCAGCAGGGCAAAGTCGGCAATCTCGGCCGTGCCGCCCATCTTGCCCAGGTAGGCGTTCACGTTCTGGCCCAGCAGGGTGATTTCTTTCACGCCCTGGTCGGCCAGGCCCGCTACTTCGACCAGCACGTCGTCAAACGGGCGGCTCACTTCCTCGCCCCGGGTGTAGGGCACCACGCAGTAGCTGCAGTATTTGCTGCAGCCTTCCATGATCGACACAAAGGCCGAGGCACCTTCGACGCGCGCAGGCGGCAGGTGGTCGAACTTCTCGATCTCAGGGAAGCTGATGTCCACCTGCGGCTTGTTCAACTGCTCACGCTGGTTCAGCATCTCGGGCAGGCGGTGCAGGGTTTGCGGGCCAAACACCACGTCTACATAGGGGGCGCGCTTGATGATCTCGGCGCCTTCCTGGCTGGCCACACAGCCGCCCACGCCAATCTTCACGCCGCGTGCCTTCAGGTGCTTGATGCGGCCCAGGTCGCTGAAAACCTTTTCTTGTGCTTTTTCGCGCACCGAGCAGGTGTTGAAGAGGATGAGGTCGGCCTCTTCCACGTTCTGTGTGGGTTCGTAGCCTTGGGCGGCATGGAGCACGTCGGCCATCTTGTCCGAGTCGTACTCGTTCATCTGGCAGCCGAAGGTTTTGATAAAGACTTTTTTGGCCATGGCAATTTCGCAAATAGCAAACAAACACCGCTGCCGGCAGGGCGCGGAGAAGGGCTGTGAATGTCGCAAGGGCGCAGCCGTTCGGGCGCGCCTGGGATGATTTACTTCAGAACGGCGCCAGAGCCGGTCGTGATGTTGGTGGTGATGGTGTCGCTGCCCTTGCGTGGCTGTGCCGCCTCGCGCTCCGTCAGGATCCAGGCGGCATGCAACATGCCGGTGCTGTTCTCCAGCACGTAGTTGACCTTGAAGGTCTGGCCGAGCACCGAATGGGTCATGACCAGCGTGTTTTGGGGGCTGAACAGCCGCATGCCGGGGGCGATGCGGATGGCTTTGCCGTTGAGCACGGCGTCTGCTGTGTTCGAGAGGGTCAGTGTGCCGCGCAGTGCAGAGTCTGGGAACGGGCGCGTAAGGCCCAGTCCGGCCTGCACTTGTGCGGCGGCGGGCATCGCTATCGTCAGAAAACTACAGGCAAGCCCCGCAAGCAATGCGTGCCGAAAGCAATGGGGGAAAGGAGATCCAGTGGTGGTGCAGCGGTTCATGGTTTACATCCAGGGGCTGAAGACACGATTTTAGGGGAGACTGACGTTGACCATTCCCATAGGCCGTTGAGCAGGCCAGGCAGCAATGCCGTGCCCGAAAGAAAAAACCCACAGTGAGTTTCCGCACTGTGGGTTTTTATTTGGTGGTCGTAGGTGGACTTGAACCACCGACATCAGCATTATGAATGCTGCGCTCTAACCAACTGAGCTATACGACCGTTAGACCAAGATTATAGAACAAAAATTATTGGTGTGTGAAGTTCGCTGTGCGTTTGTTCATGAACGCGTCCATGCCTTCCTTCTGATCCCGGGTGGAGAACAGGGCGTGGAACAGGCGGCGCTCAAACATCACGCCATCCGACAGCGTGCCTTCAAAGGCGCGATTGACGGATTCCTTGGCGGCCATCACGGCCAACTGAGAGAAGCCTGCCACGATGATTGCGGCGCCCAAGGCTTCGTCCATGAGTTTGTCGTAGGGCACTACACGGCTGACCAGACCTGCACGTTCGGCTTCGGTGGCGTCCATCATGCGGCCCGTCAGGGCCATGTCCATGGCTTTCGACTTGCCCACGGCGCGGGGCAGGCGCTGCGTGCCACCCGCTCCAGGGATCACACCCAGCTTGATTTCGGGCTGTCCAAATCGGGCGTTGTCGGCGGCAATGATGAAGTCGCACATCATGGCCAGCTCACAGCCGCCACCCAGCGCAAAACCGCTCACGGCCGCGATGACCGGTTTGCGGATGGAGCGGATCGTTTCCCAGTTGCGGGTGATGTAGTCGCCCTTGTAGGTGTCTGCAAAGCTGTAATTGGCCATGGCGCCAATGTCGGCGCCTGCAGCAAATGCCTTTTCGCTGCCGGTGACGATCATGCAGCCGATCTTGTCATCCGCATCGAACGCCTTGAGGGCCGTGCCCAGCTCGTTCATCAACTGGTCGTTCAGCGCGTTGAGTTGCTTGGGGCGGCTGAGGGTGATGACGCCGACTTTGTCCGCTTCAATGCGGACCTCGATGGTTTCGTAGGCCATGGAATCTCCTGGGTTTATGGTTGGTGATGGCAGCGCAAGGAATATAACCAACCCGGCCCCCCGGCCCACGCGTTGGCACATGCGCGGCGTTCGGGTCGTCAGGCCAGCCAGCGTCCCAGGGCTGCCGCGTCGGTTGGGGTCAGGCTGATTGTGTCTGCCGTCGGGGTGGGCAAGCCGCTGGAGGCCCCTCGGAGCGTTCTGACCGGTTTTGGCGGCGGGGGCGCACCGGTCTTGTTTCGGGCAGGCAGTTCCAGGGGCAGCTGCAACAGGCGTCCATCCCGGGCGACCAGCGCCACCAATGCGGTCTCGGTGCCAGCGTAGAACGCGACGTCATCGAGCTTGTTGATGCGCCACCCCCGGTCTTGCACCTGCAACCCCAGCCATTCGTCCCCGGGTGTCATGCCCGCCTTCTCGGCGGCGCCGCCACGCAACACGGATTTGATCTGCACACTGTGATTTTCTGCCACGCGCAGGCCCAGCCGCTGGGCCAACTGGGGGGGCTCTGCCTTGAGGTTCACGCCATGGGCCGCGAGCAATTCGGCCAAGGGTAGTTCGGTGGTGCTGTGGACCCAGTGCCCCAGTTCGGTGTCCAAGGATCGGCCCGCCAACTCTTCAAGCACAGAGCGCAGGTCGGCTTCGGTCATCGGGCCGCCTGCCGTGCGGGCCCACAGGCCGCGCATCACGTCGTCGAGTGTGGTCTTACCCTCCTTGCGCAGGGTCAGGTCCAGGCACAGGGCCACCAGGGAGCCCTTGGTGTAGTAGCTCACCGTAGCGTTGGGGGTGTTTTCGTCCTGTCGATAGTATTTGACCCAGGCGTCATAGCTGGCCTGGGCGACCGTTTGAACAGTCCTTCCTGGGGTTTGCAGGACCTGGTTGATGGTCTTGGTGATCAGCTTCAAGTAGGTGGCGTCATCGATCAGCCCGGCACGGCGCAGCAGCAGATCGTCGTAGTAGCTGGTGAAACCTTCAAAGAACCACAGCAGTTCTGTGTAGTTTTCCTGGGTGTAGTCGTAGGCGGTGAATTCGGCGGGGCGCAGGCGCTTGACGTTCCAGGTGTGGAAGTATTCGTGGCTGATAAGCCCGAGCAGCGTGGTGTAGCCGTCGGTCGCCCGGCTTTCCTCATGGCGCGGGAGGTCGCGGCGGCCACAGATCAGAGCGGTGGAGTTGCGGTGCTCCAGACCTCCGTACCCATCTGCAACAGCATTGAGCATGAACAGGTAGTTTTTGAAGGGCGCCTTGCTCCCCCCCTTGTGCCAGAAGCGGACGGCGGCCTCGCAAATTTTCTGGGTGTCGGCCAGCAACCGTTTGCCGTCAAAGGATGGCGCCGCGCCTGCCACCACAAACTGATGGGGGATGCCACCTGCCTTGAAGCGACCGACCCAGAATGCACCCATTTCCACAGGGCAATCCACGAGTTCGTCATAGTCTGTAGCGCTGTACAGGCCGAACCCCTTCTTGTCGGCGGCTACTGCGCGCAGTCCTGTGGCCACCGACCATTGCACCGTCGCGGCAGTGCTGACGATTTCAAGTGTGTGCTGCCGCTTTTCCTGTCCATGCACCCGCAGGCACAGGCTGGTCCCGTTGAAAAAACCGCGTGAGGCGTCCAGCCATGCCGTGCGCACTGAGCTGTCATAGGCGCACACGGTGTAGGTCAGCTCCAAGGGCTTGCCTGGCGCGCAGTCGGCCTGCCAGCGATGTTTGTCGCGCTGGGTCAGTGTGATCCCACGCTTACCCTGGCGGGCCTTCAGTTCTTGCAGGTTTTTTGAGAACTCCCGCACCAGGTAGCTGCCTGGAATCCATACCGGCAAGGACACTTCCTGCTCTGCCGCCGGATGGGCAACGGTCAGGGACACCGTGAACAGATGGGCGTGAAGGTCTGACGGCTCGATGCGGTAGTGAACGTCAGCAGGTGGAGTTTTGCGGGCAGATGGCATAAGCGCTGGCGGGATGGGGCGTCAACAACGAACAAGCGGGGCTCAGTTCGTTCCCGATTCGCTGCTGGCCTCCGCCAGACGTTTTTCAACCTCCTGAGCGCCGATCGCACCCGGCACGCGGGTCCCATTGGTGAAGATCAGCGTAGGGGTTCCGGTGATCTTGTGCTTTTTTCCGAACGCCAGGTTGCGTTGCAGTGCGCTGGTGTCGCAGCTGGCTGCAGTCGCGGGTTTGTCGCGCACCATCTGGTCTTGCCAGGCGCCGGCCTTGTCTTTGGAGCACCAGATATTGCGCGATTTTTCGGCCGAGTCAGGGCTCAGGATGGGATAGAGGAACAGATAAACGGTGACGTTGTTCACCTGTTGCATGTCACGCTCAAACCGCTTGCAGTATCCGCAGTTGGGGTCTTCAAAGACCGCGACCTTGCGTTTGCCGTCACCACGCACGATGGTCACGGCATCTTTCAGGGGGAGTTCAGAAAAATTGACGGCCGTCAGCTTGTTGATACGGTCCTCGGTCAAATTGCGACGCGCCTTGGTGTCAATGAGTTCGCCCTGGATCACGTAGTTGCCCTTGGCATCGGTGTAGAACAGGTCCGTGCCAATGCGCACTTCGTACAGCCCTGCCATGGGCGTGGAGCGTACTTCGTCGATCTTGTCCATCTGGGGAATGCGCTCGGCAAGCGCCTTGCGGATGTCCGACTCCTGAGCCGTGGCACTCAGGCCCAGGGTCATGGCGGCGATGGTCAGCAGGCTGGTGGTCAGTTTCATGGTGTTCTCGTTCAATCAATGCCTCACAGGGAGCAGGCGCTCCCATGCGTGTGTCTTCAGTGCATTCCCATGGCCCGGCGGGCCACAAAATCTTTCAAAGCGCCACTGCGCTCAAACCCCTTCATGCCCCAGTTGCGCAATGCTTGCCAGGGCGCCTCCTGGCGTGCGAACAACTGCTGCAGTCCGTCCGTGGCCAGGCCCATGGCCGTCAGGGCCGCTTTGCGCTCCCGTTCATAGCGTCGCAGCAACCGCAGGTCGGCTACGCTGCGCCAGTAGTCACGCGTGCGCAAAACCTCGGCCAAAGCCTGCACATCGGCCAGCCCCAGATTCAGTCCTTGCCCCGCCAACGGGTGCACGTTATGGGCGGCATCACCTGCAAGAACCCAACTGCGGGGAGCGCTCCCGTCGGAGGGGCTGGCTCCGCACCAGCGGTCTGCCTTGGCCAGTTGCAGGGGCCAGGCGGCTCGCTCGGAGCACAGCGTTAGCGTGCCCAGGGCCTGCTGGCTGGCGGTCTGAAGCGCTTGAGAGAATTCTTTGGGGGACAGGGCCATCAGCGGAGCCACTTGCTCCTGTAAGACGGACCACACAACAGCCACGGAGTTCCCCAGCGGGCCGTCCAGGGGCAAAAATGCCAGGATGCCATTTGGCAGAAACCATTGGCGTGCCACCTGCCCATGGGGGTGTTCGCACTGCACTCGGGTGGCAATGGCGTGCTGGGCGTAGGGCGTCACTTGAAAATCCACGCCGAATTCCGACCGCGTACTGCTGGCCCGGCCCTCACACACGACCGTCAGCGGGGCTGCCACAGTGGCTTCCACCACCTCCACCTGCGGTTGAAAACGCACAGCCTCCGCGAGACGGGCTTCCAGGGCCGGTACATCGACGATCCAGGCCAGTGCGTCCACACCCTGCCGGTCCGCGTCAAACACCACGGCGCCACCTTGATCACCCAGAACCTGCATTTGTTTGACAGCCGTTGCATGTTGGGCATCGGGCCAACTGCGCAGGGATTCAAGCATCTGGCGCGATGCAGTGTTCAAGGCATAGGCCCTCACGTCGGCCGATACGGCGTGTGGGGGCGGTGGGGCGGGCACCAGGGCCACTTTCAGTCGTTCTCGCGCCAGCAGCAGTGCCAAGGTCCTGCCCACAATGCCGGTGCCACGAATACAGATATCAAAGGTTTGGGCCATGACGGCCATTGTAGGAGGGGTCCAACGCCCTGCTGGCGCAGGGCAAAATTGTGGTTCTTGCCCTGCCATCCATTTATTGAGGAGTATCCCGGCGTGAGTTTCAACCCTGATCCCGATCTGTCCGGCACCATTGCGCGGCTGTTTGTGTATCCCATCAAATCTTGTGCCGGCATTGAGGTTCAGCAGGCCTTGCTGACGGAAACCGGGTTGGATCTGGACCGCGCCTGGATGGTGGTGGATGCCAGCGGCATGTTCCTGACCCAGCGCGCCTTGCCCCGCATGGCGTTGATCCGGCCTCAGCTCAAGAGCGACGAAATGGTGCTGCGTGCGCCCGGCATGCTGGCCCTGCATGTGGCGATTGATGCCGTCGAAGCCCCTGCAACCGTGACCGTGTGGCGGGACACGGTGCCGGCATGGGACATGGGCGCCGTGGCTGCCCAGTGGTTCACCGACTTCCTGGGGCAGCCGTGCCGACTGGTGCGGTTTGATCCCGAGCACCGGCGTTTGTCGAGCATGGAGTGGACGGGCGGGGTGGAGGTGCCCAATCAATTTGCGGACGGTTTTCCCATCCTCATGGCCAGTGAGGCTTCCATGCAGGAACTCAACGGTCGGCTGTCTGCAGCAGGCCATGCCACCGTGGGCATCGAACGTTTTCGGCCCAATGTGGTGCTCGCTGGGGTCGATGCGCACGATGAAGACCGGGTGGATCTGGTGCGTTTGGACGGCGACGCCAGCGGCCAGATTCACCTACAACCCGTGAAGCCCTGTGCGCGCTGCCCCATTCCCAACATCGACCCGGCCACGGCAGAGGCCAGCCCCGCGGTCGGCGACGTGCTGCGCGCCTATCGTCAGGACAAGCGACTGGACGGAGCTATCACCTTTGGCATGAACGCCATCGTGTCCCAGGGGGCGGGGCAGTGGTTGCGCGTGGGGCAGCGTGTGGCAGCCGATTTGCGGTTTGAATGACGTTCGCAAACCGGGGCGTGAGGTAGGGTGGCCGGTAGCCCCGTAAAATCGGCGGTTTGTCTCCAGAACACCAGAAAGCCCTGCCATGAGCCTCCAATGCGGCATCGTGGGCCTGCCCAACGTCGGCAAGTCCACTCTTTTCAACGCGCTGACCAAGGCCGGCATCGCCGCCGAAAACTATCCCTTCTGCACCATTGAGCCCAATGTGGGCGTGGTGGAGGTGCCAGATCCGCGCCTCCAGCAACTGGCCGGCATCATCTCGCCCGAGCGCATCGTTCCCGCCATTGTGGAGTTTGTGGACATCGCCGGTTTGGTGGCGGGTGCGAGCCAAGGCGAAGGCCTGGGCAACCAGTTCCTGGCCCACATCCGTGAAACCGACGCCATCGTGAACGTGGTGCGCTGCTTTGAAGACGACAATGTGATCCACGTGGCGGGCCGCGTGGACCCGATCTCTGACATTGAAGTCATCCAGACCGAGCTGTGCTTGGCCGACATGGGTACGGTGGACAAGGCGCTGAACCGCTACACCAAGGCCGCCAAGTCGGGCAACGACAAGGACGCCGCCAAATTGGTGGCCCTGCTCACGCGCATCCAGGCTGCACTCAATGAGGGCAAGCCCGCCCGCTCGGTCGAAATCACCAAGGAAGAGCAGCCGCTGCTCAAGTCCCTGTGCCTGATCACCGCCAAGCCCGCGATGTTCGTGGGCAACGTGAGCGAAGATGGTTTCGAGAACAATCCCTTCCTGGACCGTCTGAAGGAATACGCCGCCAGCCAGAACGCCCCCGTGGTGGCCATCTGCGCCAAGATGGAAGCCGAAATGGCCGAGATGGGCGATGAAGACCGCGACATGTTCCTGGCCGAAATGGGCCAGAGTGAGCCAGGCCTGGCTCGCCTGATCCGTGGTGCCTTCAAGCTGCTGGGTCTGCAGACCTACTTCACTGCTGGCGTGAAGGAAGTGCGCGCCTGGACCATCCACATTGGTGACACCGCCCCCCAGGCCGCTGGCGTGATCCACGGTGACTTCGAGCGCGGCTTCATCCGCGCGCAGACCATTGCTTTTGACGATTTCATCGCCCTCAAGGGTGAGCAGGGCGCCAAGGACGCGGGCAAGATGCGTGCCGAAGGCAAGGAGTACGTGGTGAAGGATGGCGATGTGCTGAACTTCTTGTTCAACGTGTGATTCGCCTGTGGGCCCGTTTTGTGGGCCTGCGTTGGGGCAATGACTCCCCTGTCCCTGTCCGGCCGCTGGCTGGCAGGGATTTTTTACGACTGCTCTCTGTGCACTGCAGCAAATTTGCCCATCTTTCATTTGCTCGCTCATGAACACCGGAATCTTCTACGCCACGTTGGCCTACATCGCTTGGGGCCTGTTTCCCCTCTACTTCAGGCAGGTCGCCGATGTGCCATCGCTGGAAGTGGTCATGCACCGCACACTGTGGTCTCTGGTGGTCGTGCTGGGCCTTCTGGCGGTGCGCAGGCAATGGGCCTGGATGGCCACTGTGTTGCGCCAGCCTCGGGTGTTGGGTGCGTTTGCGTTGTCTGCCGTGCTGTTGTCCGGCAACTGGTTGACCTATGTGTGGGCCGTGCAGAACCAGCATGTTGTCGATGCCAGCCTGGGCTACTTTATTCTGCCGCTCGTGAATGTGGCGCTGGGTTTTGTGTTTCTTCGCGAACGTCCTCGCCCGGGGCAGTGGCTGGCCGTGGCTGTGGCCGCAGCGGGTGTGCTCTGGCTGACAGTACAGGCGGGTCGCCTGCCCTGGATTGCGCTGGTATTGGCACTCAGCTTCGGGTTTTATGGCTTGCTGCGCAAGGTGGCGGTGCTGGGCGCGCTGGAGGGACTCGCGCTGGAAACCATGATGCTTGCGCCGGTCGCCGCCCTGGTTCTGGGGTGGTGGGCCTGGAACGGCGATGGGGCGTTGGTGCACGGCGACTCAGCCTCCATTGGCTGGTTGGTGCTGGCAGGGCCCATGACGGCCGTGCCACTGCTGTTGTTCGCTGCGGGTGCGCGGCTGATACCGATGTCCACGCTGGGTATCCTGCAATACATCTCTCCCAGCCTGCAGTTTGCGCTGGGCGTCTGGATTTTTCACGAGGCCTTCCATCCTGCGCGCCTGGTGGGTTTTGTCTTGATCTGGGGTGCTCTGCTGGTCTACAGCCTGGAAGGCTGGTGGGTGCGGCAGCGGGAGTAGGCGGCTAGCGGCCGTTCGCGGGCCAAGGGGGTTGGGTGCGACAGAAAAGCGCGCGGAGTTTTCTATGTCTGTCCCACACAAGATCGCTCGCCGGCCCTGGTCCGAACCCGTGTTCAATGGATTCATACCGCTTGGGCGGAGCCGTGGCACTGTATGCGGCGCTTTGGCTGGCTCAGCGGACCGGTTGGAATTTTGGGGCGACTTGGTATGAGGTTTTTTTGCGCAGTGTTGTCTCCTGCTGCCGTCGTCGTGTCGCCTACGGCCTATCGAACGAACCCAGGCCTTAGCCTGCCTCTGTGTGTTTTCTGGACGCAAAAACCTGTTCTCGGCCATGGATGGGGCGTTGCTCTTTGATTGATCTGGTGGGTTGACATGTTCTCGGTAGCTCGGACACTGGATGGCTTCGCCATCTTTGTGCGCTGTCCTATGTTTAATGTCTGGTTTTATGTTCCACGCATCGTCTGCGAGAGTCCTCATGGCGGCTCGCACTGAGCAGCAGGTGCCGTGATGGAAGGTCCCGCGTCCGCATCGACAGATCTGCATGCCGAATATGCGGTGGCCGAGCGCCGTATTGCGTTGCTGCGGCGCAGTCCGCAGGTCTTTGCGCATCCCGTGGGGCGCATTGAATGCATCGAGACCCATATCTCGTGGGTGCTGCTGGCGGGCGACTTTGCCTACAAGTTCAAGAAACCTTTGCAGCTCGATTTTCTGGACTTCAGCACCGCCGCGTTGCGACGTGCAGCCTGCGAGGAGGAACTGCGCATCAATCGTCGCACTGCCCCTGCGATGTATCTGGGGCTTGTGGGCCTTCACCACGAGGTGGCCGCAGAGGCGCTGTGGTTTACGCCGCTTTGCGATGCCGCGCAAGATGCAGAGCCTGCCGTACAGATGCGCCGCTTCGGTCAAGAGGCATTGTTTGGCACCGCCCTGGATCTGCAGAAGGTGCTGCCGGTGCAGGTTGATCTGCTTGCCCGGCATGTGGCGCAATTTCATGCGTCTGCAGCCATCGCTGCACCTGGGCTGGGTTGGGGGACGGCACCAGCGGTGCGCGCTCCGGTGGATGCCTGCCTGACGGCATTGCGGGATGTGGTGGCAATGGCTTTGCCCGCGCAGGCGCCGCTGCTGGACCAGGTGGCCGCCTGGTTCCGTCAGCAGGGCGATGCACTCGCGCCGGTCTTTGAGGACCGGCTGACCCATGGGCGGGTGCGCGAATGCCATGGGGATCTTCACCTGGCCAACATCGCGCTCATTGACGGACATCCCCAGTTGTTTGATGCCATCGAGTTCAATCCGGCGCTGCGCTGGATCGATGGTGTGGCTGATATCGCCTTTGTGGTCATGGACCTCACGGCCCATGGTCGTTCCGATCTGGCCTGGCGTTTTGTGAATTTGTGGCTGGAGTACACCGGGGACTACCACGGCCTGCGGGTGCTGCGGTACTACTGTGCCTATCGCGCGCTGGTGCGGGCACGGGTTGCTGGCATGCAATGGGTGCCGCGTGGTGACGCGGGCTCTGGTGGCGCGGCCGTTCGCACTTTGCAGCAGTATCTGGCACTGGCGGCAGAGTATGCGGGGCTCTTTGCCGGGGGCTTGCCCACGATACCAAACGCATCGCTGTGGATGGCCCATGGGTTCTCGGGGGCGGGCAAGAGCACACACACTCTTTCGCTGGCCTGCCAGCGCGGCATGGTCCGGGTGCGTGCCGATGTCGAGCGCAAGCGCCTGTTTGGTTTGCTGCCAGAAGCCCAAAGTGACGCAGTGCCTGGCGGCATCTACACCCCTGACGCCACGCGACGAACCCGTGACCGCCTGGCGCAAGTGGCTTGTGATGCGCTCTCGGCGGGGCTTTCCGTGATCGTGGACGCTACTTTTCTGGACTCTGAAGCGCGGTCGCACTTCGTGGGTCTGGCGGGTAGGTTGGGAGTACCTTGTCGCATCCTTTCGTTCGAGGCGCCGCTGGAGATATTGAGGGATCGGGTGCGCGGGCGATCCGCCGCAGGCGGGGATGCTTCGGAGGCAAGCGTCGCAGTGCTGGATGCGCAATGGGCGAGCGCCAGTCCCTTGCTGGCGGCTGAGGAACTGATCACCTTGCACGTGGACACGACCCGGCCGGTGGATTGGGATGTGTTGCTGCCTCGGGTGGGGGCGTCGCCCGTCGGGCCGTGAGGTGGCGTGGCCCAGGCCCACGTCCACGTCCACGCACTAAAGGCTCAGATGCCCTGGCATGAAGTACAGCAGCACGCTCGTCATGGCCAGGTAGCGGAGGAATTTGCCCACCGCCATGTAGGCCAGACATTGCCAGAACGGCAACTTCAGCCAACCGGCCACGGCGCACAGGGGGTCGCCCACCACAGGCAGCCAGCTTAGCAAGCAGGCCCGCGCGCCAAAGCGCTTGAGCCAATTCAGCGCCCGTACATCGGTGGCATTGCCACGGGCCTTGTCCACGGCCTTGTGTGCGCCCAGGCCCATCCACCAGCTGACCCCGCCGCCCAGCGTGTTACCTGCCGTGGCCACAATGATGGCGGGCCAAAACAGTTCAGTGTTGAGTTTGATCAGGCCAAAAACGGCGGGCTCAGAGCCCAGCGGCAGCAGGGTGGCCGAGACAAACGACACGACAAAGACCGTACTCAGGCCGAATTGCGGCAGGGCCAGCCATTCCATCAGCTGGTGCATCCAGATTTCCATAGGCCCTCAGTGTAGGGCGCTGTACGAATTCCCAAGGCGTCCTGGGTCGCTGTCCTACAGCGGTCTGCGCCATCCACGCATGGCTTGGCCTGGCGAGCCTTTGTATCGTGAAACCACGCTGCACCGGACAGCCTCCCAGGAGGAACCTCATGCTCTTCGCCCCCCAATACCCCATCGCGCGCTTGCCTTCACCGTCTGATACGTGCCCGGCTTCTACCCGGTGGTGGTCGGTGGCCGCAGCCTTGTTGCTGGCGGCCTGTGCGCACAGCCCCCAGGCTGCAGTGCCGCCCGACGGCGCGGGTACGGCTGTGGTGGTAGGGGCTTCTGCATCGGCCCTCGCGTGCCAAGAAGCGCCCAGGGTGCGCCCCTCGCTCCAGCGAATCGCCCACGAACTGCAGGCCCAAGGCATGGTGTTGCAAGCCAGTTGCAAGGCCGCCAGTGGCGGCTGGATGGTGCAGGTTCGGGTGGTGGACGGTGTGAAGGCGCGAAAGGTGGTGCGGGGCCCACTGGCCGATGGCGGGGACGTGGACATGGGAACCCCCTCCGGTGTGGTGCTGGCGGGTGCCCCGACGGGTGCCGACGGATTCTCTCCCGATGTGCAGCACAACCGGCAGTGGCTGCGCGCGCTCATGGCGCGCCATCAGTTCGATAACCTGCCGGACGCTTGGTGGCATTTTGCGCAGCCTGGTGTGTCGCCTGCGCAGGCCGCGGATACCGATCTCGCTGTGCGCTGACGGACGGACGGATGGATGGATTGACTGATTGACGGCCGGCACTTGCCGTTTTTTGTCTGCGGGGTGTGGCCAGGAATCGGCCTCTCGGGCGCCGTGTTTTTGCTGTACCCATCGGGTGGCGTGCACGGACAGATTCAGTGGGCCGCAAATTTCATTTGCTGAAATTTTGAGCAGGTACAATCCTGCCTCCTTTTTCAGCATTCGCTGCTGCCCTGATCGCACCCCCCATCCATGCACATCGGCCACATTCCTTTGGCGAACCGGTTGTTCGTCGCCCCGATGGCGGGCGTCACCGACCGGCCGTTTCGCCAGCTGTGCAAGGCGCTGGGGGCGGGCTATGCGGTCAGCGAGATGGTGACCTCGCGCAAGGACTTGTGGAACAGCCTCAAGACCTCGCGCCGGGCCAACCATGAAGGGGAGCCGGGGCCCATTGCCGTGCAGATTGCCGGCACCGATGCGCCGATGATGGCCGAGGCAGCGGTCTACAACGTGGAACGCGGCGCGCAGATCATCGACATCAACATGGGCTGCCCGGCCAAGAAGGTCTGCAACAAGTGGGCGGGCTCCGCCCTGATGCAGAACGAAGCCCTGGCGGTGGAAATCGCCGAGGCGGTGGTGCAGGCCTGTGCGCCCTTCAATGTGCCCGTCACGCTGAAGATGCGCACCGGCTGGTGCCAGGAGCACAAGAACGCGGTGCAACTCGCGCGGCAGTTCGAGGCGGTCGGCATCCAGATGCTCACCGTCCACGGCCGTACGCGCGAACAGGGCTACAAGGGTTTTGCGGAGTACGACACCATCGCGGCCGTCAAGGCGGCGGTGAAGGTGCCCGTGGTGGCCAATGGCGACATCACCACGCCTGAAAAGGCGCGCGATGTGCTGGCGGCCACCGGCGCCGACGCGATCATGATCGGCCGCGCTGCCCAGGGCCGCCCCTGGATCTTCCGCGAGATCGGCCACTTTCTGGCCACGGGTGAACACCTGGCGCCACCGCTGGTGGCCGAAGTGCGCCGCTTGTTGCTCGACCACCTACAAGACCACTACAGCCTGTATGGCGAGCTGACCGGGGTGCGCAGCGCACGCAAACACATTGCGTGGTACCTGCGCGCGCTGCCGGGGGGCGAGGCCTTCAGGCAACACATCAATACGATCGAAGACTGCACCACACAGTGGCAGGCCGTGGCCGACCATCTGGATGCCTTGGGGCAACAGATGGACCGCTTGCCCGCTGCCACCGATGTGGATGCAGAACCAGAAGAACAAGAGGGATTGGCTGCATGAGCAAGAAACACATAGAAGAATGCGTGCGGGAGAGCCTGCAGGGCTACTTTCGTGACCTGGGCGGCGAGACCCCCGATGGCATGTACGAGATGCTGGTGCGCGTGGTCGAAAAGCCGCTGCTGGAGGTGGTGATGACGCACGCCGACAACAACCAGTCGCGCGCGGCCGAATGGCTGGGCCTGAACCGCAACACCCTGCGCAAGAAACTGGTCGAGCACAAGCTGCTCTGACGGATTGAAAGTATTTGCTATTTAATTTATAGCTGTATGCGCTGATTGAATAAGCGCTAGAGCCTGTTTTTATTCAAACCCTCCCCACCCACACCATGAACGCACTTCTCTCCGTCTCCGACAAGACCGGCATCGTCGAATTCGCGCAAGCCCTGCACGCGCTGGGCATCAAGCTCTTGTCCACCGGCGGCACCGCCAAGCTGCTGGCCGACAAGGGCCTGCCCGTGACCGAGGTGGCCGAGGTCACCCAGTTCCCCGAGATGCTCGACGGCCGCGTGAAGACGCTGCACCCCAAGGTGCACGGTGGCCTGCTGGCCCGCCGCGAGCTGCCCGAACACATGGCGGCTTTGAAGGAACACGGGATCGACACCATCGACCTGCTGGTGGTCAACCTCTACCCCTTTGAAGCCACCGTGGCCAAGGCCGGTTGCACGCTGGCCGACGCGATTGAAAACATCGACATTGGCGGCCCGGCCATGGTGCGCAGCGCCGCCAAGAACTGGCGAGACGTGGGCGTGATCACCTCGGCCGACCAGTACGAAGCCGTGCTGGCCGAGCTCAAAGCAGGCGGCAAGCTCAGCGACAAGCTGCGTTTTGCGCTGTCGGTGGCGGCGTTCAACCGCATCGCGCAGTACGACGGCGCCATCAGCGACTACCTGTCGTCGGTGACGTTTGAAGCAGAGAAACTGTCGGAAACCTACGTACCCACGCGCGCCCAGTTCTCCGGCCAGAGCAACGGCATCTTCACCAAGGTGCAAGACCTGCGTTACGGCGAAAACAGCCACCAGCAGGCCGCGTTGTACCGCGATCTGCACCCCGCTCCGGGTTCGCTGGTGACGGGTGTGCAGTTGCAGGGCAAGGAGCTGAGCTACAACAACATCGCCGACGCCGACGCCGCGTGGGAATGTGTGAAGAGCTTTGACGCCGCCGCCTGTGTCATCGTCAAGCACGCCAACCCCTGCGGCGTGGCCGTGGGCCTGGATGCGCTGGACAGCTACAGCAAGGCTTTCCAGACCGATCCCACCAGCGCCTTTGGCGGCATCATCGCCTTCAACCGTACGGTGGACGGCAATGCCGCGCAGCAGATCTCCAAGCAGTTTGTCGAAGTGCTGATGGCCCCCGACTTCACCCCCGAAGCGCTGGAAGTGTTCAAGGCCAAGGCCAATGTGCGCCTGCTCAAGATTGCGCTGCCCGCACACGGTGGTCAGACTGACTGGGCGCGCGGCCGCAATGCCATGGACGCCAAGCGCATCGGCTCGGGCCTGCTGCTGCAGACGGCCGACAACCATGAGCTGTCGCTGATTGACCTGAAGGTCGTGACGCAAAAGCAACCCACACTCGAACAGATGGAAGACCTGCTGTTTGCCTGGAAGGTCGCCAAGTACGTCAAGAGCAACGCCATCGTCTTCTGCAAGGGCGGCATGACCATGGGCGTGGGTGCCGGCCAGATGAGCCGCCTCGACTCGGCCCGCATTGCCAGCATCAAGGCTGGGCATGCCAATCTGTCGCTGCAGGGCACCGTGGTCGCCAGCGATGCGTTCTTCCCCTTCCGTGATGGCCTGGATGTGGTGGTCGATGCAGGCGCCACCTGCGTGATCCAGCCCGGTGGCTCGATGCGTGACAACGAAGTCATCGACGCTGCCAACGAGCGTGGCGTGGCCATGGTGTTCAGCGGCGTGCGCCACTTCCGCCATTGAGTCCAGTAGTCGCGCGGTGGTGGGCAGGCCCGCGCAGCGGGTCCCTGGGCCCACCTTGCTGAACAAACCCAATGGCCCAGCCCCCTTTTGACGACGAGCCGGACAGCCCGCGCCCGCGCTGGCTGGCGTGGGCTATCGGCGTGTTGGCTGTCTGCATTGCGCTGGGCATGGTGAACCTGGCCTGGCGCATGCTCACCGGCAGGCTGGGCCCCACGGTCGACCAGAGTGTTGTTGCGCCCGCAAGCACGGCTGACGCTCCCGCTGCACAGTCTGTGTTGCCGGCGCCGGCAGCCGCAGGCAGTTGCATGCGTTGCCATGGGGTCGAACACAGCTTCGTCGGCCCCGCTTTTGTGCGCATTGCGGAGCGCTACCGCGATCGCGCCGACGCGCAGGCGTATCTGGCCAGCAAGATTGTGAACGGTAGCGTGGGGGAGTGGGGCCGCGTCATCATGCCGCGCCAGGTGGGCGTGACAGACGCCATGGCGCAGCAGCTGGCGGCCTGGATTGTGCAAATGGCACCGCCGCCTGCGCAGAGCGGGGCCGAGCGCCCGGCCAGCGCGGTTGCGCCCTGACGCCGAGCGCACAAGCCTGGCCTGCTTCCCGTCGGCATGCAGCGGGCTACGGCACTGGATTTATGGTGTTTTAAGCCTCCAGCGCCTGTTGCATATGCTTGGGCAGCTATTGTTTTTGCGTACTACTATGCCGTTGCCTTGCAAGGCGTTCCCAGCGCAAATTCCAGCGGCAGGCCCACGTAGTTCTCGGCCAGCGATGTAGAGGCCGCGCGCGAGTTGACGAGGTAGTCAAGCTCGGCCTCCTGGATCTTCTGGCCGAATTCGCCCGTTTCTGGAAAACGGTGCATCAGCGAGGTGAACCACCACGAAAAACGCTCGGCGCGCCACACGCGGCGCAGGCAGCGGTCGGAGTAGGTGTCGATGCCGACGTTCGATTTTTCGTTGTAGAACTCGGTCAGTGCGTTCCACAGATAGCCGACGTCGCTGGCGGCCAGGTTCAGCCCCTTGGCGCCGGTGGGGGGCACGATGTGGGCCGCGTCGCCCGCCAGAAACATGCGTCCAAACCGCATGGGCTCGGCCACAAAGCTGCGCAGTGGGGCGATGCTCATCTCCAGCGCCGGGCCGGTGGCCAGATTTGCGCGTGCCTCTGGGTCCAGGCGGTGGCCCAGCTCGGTCCAGAACTGGTCGATGGTCCAGTTCTCGACCTTGTCTGTGGAGGGCACCTGCAGGTAGTAGCGGCTGCGCGTGGCACTGCGCATGCTGCACAGGGCAAAGCCGCGTTCGGTATTGGCGTAGATGAGTTCGTGCGAGACCGGTGGTACATCGGCCAGCACGCCCAGCCAGCCAAAGGGGTAGACGCGTTCGTAGGTTTTGAGCACGTCGGCCGGGGCGCTGGCGCGGCACACGCCGTGAAAACCATCACAGCCCGCGATGAAGTCGCAGGCCAGTTGGTGCTTCACGCCGTCTTTCTCGTAACGCACGACGGGGGTATGGGTGTCGAAGCCTTCAACGGCCACGTTCTGTGCGTCGTATACCGTGGTCAGCCCTTCTGCCGCGCGGGCGTCCATCAGGTCGCGGGTCACCTCCGTCTGGCCGTACACCGTCACGCGGCTGCCGCCCGTGAGTTCGTGCAAATGGATGCGGTGGCGCTGGCCCTTGAACAGCAGCTCGATGCCGTCGTGTGGCAAGCCCTCGGCATGGGCGCGGGCACCGACTCCGGCCTGGTCCAGCAAGTCCATGCTGACTTGCTCCAGCACGCCAGCGCGGATACGGCCCAGCACGTAGTCGGGGCTGCGCTGTTCGATGATGACGGCGTCAATGCCCGACTTGTAGAGCAACTGTCCGAGCAGCAGGCCGGCGGGGCCTGCGCCGATGATGGCAACCTGGGTACGCATGGTGGACAACCTCACAAAGGCGTTGAAAAGCGATAAAGGAACAGGGTCAAGCGTAGGTTGATCCATGTCAATTCGGGGTCGGCCTGTGCCACTAGCGTGCGATTGGTGGATGTGTTGTGCGATCATCGCGCAATCTTCGGTGCTTAGGCATCTCGGCACGCCTGCTGCTGGCTTGTTCGTTGAGCCGCCTTGCGCCTGACGCCGCCCATCAACCAACTGACCCAACCACGCTGGAACCCGCATGACCACCGTTCCCATTGCCAAAGCAGACTTCATCGAAGGCATGGCCAAGGGCATGGCCGTGCTGGAGAGTTTTGACACCGAACGCCAGCGGCTCAATGCCACGCTGGCCGCGCAGCGCACGGGCCTTACGCGCGCGGCGGCGCGGCGCCACCTGCTGACGCTGGCGCATCTGGGGTATCTGGAAACGGATGGCAGCTACTTCTGGCTGGCGCCCAAGGTGCTGCGGTTTTCAGGCAGCTACCTGGCCTCAGCCCGGCTGCCGCGTGTGCTGCAGCCCACACTCAACCGCCTGGCGGCGCAGACCCAGCAGTCGTTTTCGGCCGTGGTGCTGGATGGCAGCGAGGTGGTGATCGTGGCGCGCAGCGGCGTGTATGGCGCACCGACGCGGGTGCTGGCCTATGGCCTGCATTTGGGGGCGCGGCTGCCCGCCCACCCGACGTCGACCGGACGGGTGCTGCTTGCGGCCTTGCCCGCTGCACCATTGACGGCGTGGCTCAAGGCCTGTTCGTTGCACCGGCTCACGCCCCACACCCTCACGCAGGTGGGGCCGTTGCGGCAGGCGATTGCCAAGGTGCGGCGCGACGACTATTGCCTGGCGGTGGAAGAGCACGAACTGGGCGTGCATGCGCTGGCCGTGCCCCTGCGCAATCTGCAGGGCGACACGGTGGCGGCGCTCAATGTGGTGGCGTCGCCCAAGCAGGTGGATGAGAGCAGCCTGCAGCGCGACATGCTGCCGCTGCTGCAGGAGGCCGCCCGCGAGTTGCGCGGGCTGCTGTGAACGCTAACGTGGAGTTGGAAAACGGAAATATTAATAAAAATAGGCCTAGCGTTTGATGGTAAAGCGCTAGTAGCTATTATTTTGATAGTGCCTTGAACACTTCGCGGGCCGCTGCCACGGTGGCGGCAATGTCGTCAGCGGTGTGGGCAGAGCTGACAAAACCGGCCTCGTACAGCGCAGGTGCTATATAGATACCGCGATCCAGCAGGCCATGGAACAGCTGGTTGAAGCGCGCGTTGTCGGTCTTGAGCACCTGGGCGTAGTTCTGGGGCAGCTCGGGCAGCAGGAAGAATCCGAACATGCCGCCTTCGCAGTCGGTGCTGAAAGGCACGCCTTCGGCGGCGGCGGCGGCGGCCAGCCCATCGACCAGCGAACGGGTGGTGGCGGACAGCGCGTCGAAGAAGCCGGGCTTCTTGATCTCGCGCAGCGTGGCCAGTCCGCAGGCCGTGGCTACCGGGTTACCCGACAGTGTGCCGGCCTGGTACACGACGCCCAGCGGTGCGAGGTGTTCCATGATGGCGCGCGGGCCGCCAAAGGCCGCCAGCGGCATGCCGCCACCAATCACTTTGCCCAGCACCGTGAGGTCGGGCTTGAAGCCGGGAATGCTCTTGGCATAGACGCTTTGTGCGCTGCCCAGGGCGACGCGGAAACCCGTCATCACTTCATCCAGCACCAGCAGCGCACCGTATTCGGTGCACAACTCGCGGCAGCGCTTCATGAACGGCACGCTCGCGCGCACCAGGTTCATGTTGCCCGCAATGGGCTCGATCATCACGCAGGCCAGTTCCTTGCCGTGCAGGGCAAAGGCTTCTTCCAGCTGGGCCACGTTGTTGTATTCAAGCACCAGGGTGTGCTGCACCACTTCAGGCGGCACACCGGCGCTGGTGGCATTGCCAAACGTGGCCAGGCCCGAGCCGGCCTTGACCAGCAGCGAGTCGGCATGGCCGTGGTAGCAGCCCTCGAACTTGATGAACTTGCTGCGGCCCGTGGCGCCCCGGGCCAGACGGATGGCGCTCATGCCCGCCTCGGTGCCGGAGCTGACGAGGCGGATCATCTCCATCGAGGGAACGAGGCTGAGGATTTCCTCGGCCAACTCGACTTCGCGTTCCGTGGGGGCGCCAAAGCTGAAGCCTTCGAGCGCTGCAGCTTGCACTGCCTCCAGCACGGCGGGGTGACCGTGGCCCAGGATCATCGGGCCCCAGGAGCCGATGTAGTCGATGAAACGCTGGTCGTTGGCGTCCCAGAAATACGCGCCCTTGGCGCGCTTCACAAAACGGGGCGTGCCACCCACGGCCTTGAAGGCCCGTACGGGAGAGTTCACGCCGCCGGGGATCAGCGCCTTGGCGCGTTCGAACAGGGGGATGTTGAGATCAGTGCTTGGTGTCATGGGGGGGCATCACAAAGCCTTCGAGGGCCTGTGCTTCGTCAATCGGGGGGTCTTCTTCGTCATCGTCGGGCTGGGCCCAGAACATGCGGTCGGGCACGATATGCCCCATTCCGGGGCGAAAGCCCGCATCCAGGCAGCGGTCGAGGTAACCCAGGGCTTCGCTGGTGGCTTCGCCCAGGTCATTGCCGCTGGCCACCAGGGCGGTGAGTGCGGCCGATAAGGTATCGCCCGCGCCGGAGAAGGTGGCATCAAACAGCTCGAACTTGCCGCTGCCCATCACGGTCTGGGGGGAGGCGAGCACATTCTCGACAAACTGCTCAGGCAAGGGAATGCCGGTGACCAGGGTGTATGGCACGCCCATCTCGGACGCCGCCCGGGCGATGTCGCGCGCCGTGGGGCTGCGGTCACCCGTCCAGTCCGGCAGCAGCCAGCGCCACAAGGTACTGTGGTTTCCAACCAACACCGAGGTCTGCGGCAACAACAATTCGCGAAAGGCGTCCAGGTACTCGTCGATCAGCTCTTCACGCCACCATGACAGGTTGGGCATGTACGCTATCACTGGGACTTCGTCATAGTCTGTCGTTATTTCGGCAATGGTGCTGATGTTCTCGGGGCTGCCCACAAAGCCCACCTTGATGGCCTGCACCGGCAGGTCCTCCAGTACGGCGCGGGCCTGCTCGGCGACGGCCTCATCGTCAAAGCTGAAGTGATCGAAAATCTGAGCAGTGTCGCGGGCATAGGCGCCGGTAACGACAGCAATGGGATGTCCGCCGACGGAGGCGATGGTCGTGATGTCTGCGGTCAGACCACCCGCGCCACTGGGGTCACTGGCGTTGAATACGAGCACGCAGGCCGGACTGGCTTCCTCCGAGTCGTCATCTTCAATATCTATGATTTCTGAGGGGGAAAGAGGTGCTTTTTTGGTCATGGACCAGTTCCTGCTTGAAGGGTGGCACAGAAGCTGCAGGCGGCGGAGATGACTAGATACAATCGTTGCATTCTATGTGAAGGCCCTTTAAGCTGTGATCGACTCTAAAACTTGGATGTGTTTGATTTGCGGTTGGATTTATGACGAGGCAGAGGGCTCTCCAGAGCACGGCATTGCACCCAACACGCCATGGGATCAGGTTCCAATGAATTGGACCTGCCCGGAATGTGGCGCCCGCAAGGACGATTTCGAGATGGTTCAGATTTGAGGCGCTGCAGCACCATTTGCTGCGGCGTTGTTTATTTTCTCCATCGGGAGCAGTGACAATTGACTACAACAGGCGCATCTTTCAAAGTGCTCGTGGTGGATGACAGCAACACCATCCGTCGAAGCGCCGAGATTTTTCTCAAGCAGGGGGGGCACGAAGTCTTGTTGGCCGACGACGGCTTTGACGCTTTGGCCAAAGTCAACGATTACCAGCCTCAGCTGATTTTCTGTGACATCCTCATGCCCAAGCTCGACGGGTACCAGACCTGCGCCATCATTAAGCGCAATGCCCGTTTTGCAGATACTCCGGTGGTGATGCTGTCCTCCAAGGATGGTGTATTTGACAAGGCGCGTGGGCGCATGGTCGGCTGCCAGGAATATCTCACCAAGCCATTTACCAAAGACCAACTGTTGCAAGCGGTTCAACAGTTCGGCAATTCCCAACAAGGAGCCATGTAATGCCCATTCAGAAAGTATTGGTCGTCGACGACTCGAAGACCGAGTTGATGTTTTTGACGGACCTGCTTCAGAAAAAAGGCATGCAAGTCCGTACTGCAGAAAATGCCGACGAAGCATTTCGCCGCCTGGCTGAAGAGAAGCCAGACCTGATCCTGATGGACGTTGTGATGCCGGGCCAAAATGGTTTTCAGCTGACCCGTGCCATTACCCGCGATCCGCTGTATGCCGATGTTCCGATCATCATGTGCACCAGCAAGAACCAAGAAACAGACCGTGTTTGGGGGATGCGTCAGGGTGCGCGTGGCTACATTACCAAGCCGGTGGATCCCGCCGAATTGCAGGCCAAAATTGACGCTCTGAACTGAGGCTGCGGCGCGCTCATGGCCAACCGCGAAGCCCTACGAGAGCTCCAGACCCGACTTGCCAGTCGCCTTCAGGCTGCAAGAACCGAAGGTACGTCTGTTTCATCCTGGCTGGCTGTCGAGTCCGCTGGGAGTTTCTATTTGCTGCCGCTAGCACAGTCGGGGGAAATTTTCCCCTGGGTGTCTGTGCAGGCGGTGCCCTATACCCAAAGCTGGTTTCTCGGCGTTGCCAATCTGCGTGGCGGCTTGGTCGGCGTGGTTGACCTTGCCGGGTTGATGGGCGGTGTGGCGCCCCGCACCGAGCAGGCTTTGGCAGAAGCCAGCTTGCTGGCCTTCAACGCAGCGCTGGAAGTCAATGCGGCGCTGTTGGTGGATCGTCTTGCTGGGTTGCGCGGAACCGATGCATTCGTATCGTCTGAGCCACCGGCTGAAGACTCCCCCAGCTTTTTTGGCACCACCTATATCGATTCCAGCGGCACACGCTGGCAGGAACTGAACTTGCAGATCCTGTCCCAACATCCCGATTTCCTGAGCATCAGTGCTTGAGTTTTTCTGTAAGGCTGCACCATGTCCGTCGTCAATCAATTTGGAAAACTGTTCAACCGGAAGCCCGCCACGCCAGATGCGGATGTGGCAGCAGCCGGCACGGCTGACGATGGACAAGATGTCCTGGCCACAGGCGCGTTGGATGGTTCGCAACTGCGTGACTCTTATCAGGCTGAAGGCATGAACAGTGTCCAGGGCGATCCGGAAGGCTATGCCCCTGAGCTGACATCTCCAGAGGCTGAGGAGGATCTCATCTCGCTGCCTCTGCTGGGGCGTTCGACCGCTGCAGGCCATCAGCGCCGTTTGCTGGCGCTGCTGGCCGTTGGGGTGGTGGTTCTTGCTCTGATTGCGGGCTGGGTGCTGCAGCAAGCTGATCGCTCGGCGCAGCAACTCGCGGCGACCGGCCAGTCTCTGATGCAGTCGCAGCGATTGGCCAAGTCGGTGTCTCAGGCGCTGGTGGGTAGCCCACAGGCCTTTCCTGACGTGGTGGAGAGCTCCGGCGTGCTTGCGCGCAATGTGCGTGCTCTGAATGCTGGCGACAATGAACTGGGTGTGCAATCGCTGGGCGAGCCCTTCAAGCCGGATCTGGATGCCGTCAACCCGTTGATGGAGCGCGCAGAGCGCAATGCCAGCGTGGTGATGGGACAGCAGAAGATTTTGACCCAGGTGGGTGACGCGCTGCGTACCATCAACCGCCAATCGTCCGATCTGCTGGAAATTGCCGAAACGGTGTCTTCGCTCAAACTTCAGCAGAATGCTCCAGCCGCTGAAATTTCTGCTGCCGGTCAACTCGTGATGTTGACGCAGCGTATCGGCAAGTCTGCCAATGAATTCCAGACCATGGAAGGTGTGAGTCCTGAGGCCGTTTTTCTGCTGGGCAAGGATTTGAACTCGTTCAAGGAAATCGCACAGGGTCTGCTGGACGGTAGCCCTGAATTGCGCCTTGCCGCAACCAAGGATGGTCAGACCCGCGAACAACTCGAAGCGCTGGTCAAGCTCTATGAGCAGACCCGCACCCAGGCCAGCGCCATTCTGGGCAACCTGCAAGGTTTGGTGTCTGCCCGTGAGGCGCAATCTGCCATCATTGCCGACAGTGAGCCGCTGCGTCGCCAACTGGAAGGCCTGCAGACCAAGCTGTCCGCACAAACCGGTCTGGGCGCTGGCCAATTTGCAGCCCTCGCTTTGGCGGGTCTGTTCGTGCTGCTTTGCGGTATCGGCATTTCGCGCGTTCAACTGCTGGACAGCCGGGGCCGGCAGGCTGCTGCGGAAACGCAGCAAAAGGACGCCAAGCGCCAGGAGCAGGAAGCCAAGCGCGTCAACGACGCCAACCAGGCCGCCATTTTGCGTTTGATGAACGAACTGCAGTCGGTGGCTGAAGGTGACTTGACGCAAGAAGCAACGGTGACGGAAGACATTACTGGAGCCATCGCTGACTCGGTGAACTACACGGTGGAAGAGTTGCGTCAACTGGTGGGCAGCGTGCAGAACACGGCGACCCGCGTGGCGCAGACGACGGCACAGGTGGACAACACATCCACTGAACTGCTGGCCGCTTCGACCGAACAGCTGCGTGAAATTCGCGAAACCGGTCGCTCGGTGCTGGACATGGCGACCCGAATCAACGAAGTCTCCACACAGGCGCAAGAGTCCGCCACGGTGGCCCGCCAATCGCTGCAGGCTGCCGACTCCGGTCTCCAGGCCGTGCAGAACGCCATCGGCGGTATGAACTCCATCCGCGACCAGATCCAGGATACCTCCAAGCGGATCAAGCGCCTGGGCGAATCGTCGCAGGAGATCGGTGAAATCACCGAGCTGATTTCCGACATTACCGAACAGACGAACGTGCTGGCCCTGAACGCCGCCATCCAGGCCGCCTCCGCTGGTGAAGCCGGCCGAGGCTTCTCGGTGGTGGCCGAAGAAGTGCAGCGACTGGCTGAACGTTCTGCAGATGCTACGCGCCAGATTTCGGCACTCGTGAAGGCCATTCAGACCGATACCCAGGATGCTGTGGCTGCTATGGAGCGTTCCACGCAGGGTGTGGTGGAAGGGGCTCGTCTGTCTGACAGTGCCGGTACTGCGCTGACAGAAATTGACCGCGTGTCACGCCGTCTTGCTGAACTGATTGAGCAGATTTCGTCTTCGACTTCCCGGGAAGCTGTTTTGGCCAACGAAGTGGCCGACAACATCCAGCACATTTTTGCGGTGACCGAGCAAACGGGTGAAGGTACCCGGACCACAGCGCAACAGGTGCGCGAACTCTCGCACATGGCTGAAGAGCTGCGCCAATCGGTGGCACGGTTCAAGATTGCCTGACCGCAGTAGTCATCAACCAGCTGGCTCATAGCAGCCGGGGACGAATCCATGTCATCTATTGATGCCAACAATGCACCGGCCACAGAAGGGCCCCAGGGGGACCAGGACCTGGGTCCTCTGGCTTGGGTGCTTGACGAACTGCGCAAATCGCTGGACGGTGCGGTCAAGGCGATGCGCCGTTTCGTGCGCGATGCTGAAGTCGCGCGTGAGTCCGACCTTGCGGCGTTAGACGCTGGCTCCCTGCGCATCGCGCGTCAGCAACTGCACCAGGCTTGTGGTGCACTGGAAATGGTCGGCATGGGCCCTCCAGCACTGGTGCTGCGGTCCATGGAGTCTGCCGTTCAGAAGTTTGTTCAACGCCCTGAAACCTGCAGCGATGAAGCTGCAGCCGTGATAGAACGGGCGAGTTTTGCGTTGATTGAATACCTGGAGACCGTGCTCGCAGGCAAATCTGTCTCTCCAGTGGCCTTGTTTCCGCAATACCGTGATGCGCAGGCGTTGGCGGGTGCCGACCGCGTGCACCCTGCAGACCTCTGGCCTGTCGAGCGTCGCTTTCGGGAGCCCGAGGGGACTGTGGCGGCGTCTCCTTTGCCCTACGGTGCAGAGGCGCGTGCGCGCCTTGATTCTGCCGTGCTGCGCATCGTTAAGTCAGGGGATCTTCGGGCGTCCTTGAGCCTGCGGGATACTTGTCTCGGTTTCGTGGCGGCACAGACAGATCGGCAGTCGCGTGCTTTCTGGAAGATCTGCGCAGGTTTCTTCGAGGCCTTTGGTTCCGGGCTGTTGCCTCCGGACGTCTACGTCAAGCGCGTGGCGTCCCGGGTGCTGATGCAGTATGCGACCCTCGCCAAAGGGGATCCGACCATTGCAGACCGCTTGGTTCAGGATTTGCTGTTCTTCTGTTCGCAAGCCAAGACCGCCGATTTGGCGGACGATGCTGCTCCGTCGCTGCGGGCAGTGCGTCAGGCGTTTTCTCTCGACCGCTTCAAGCCTGTGGATTACGAAACCGCCCGCTTTGGGCGTTTTGATCCCGCAGTGCTCGCACAGGCGCGCAAGCGCATTGCTTCGGCCACGGAGACTTGGTCGGCATTGGCCGGCGGCGACCGCAACAAGCTCAAACCAGCGGCCGATCAGTTCAGTCTGGTATGTGATTCGCTGCGCAAGCTTCATCCCGACAGCGAGAGTCTGGCGCAAGCGTTGACGCGCGCTGTGGATTCCACCACCCGTTCGGGCGAGCCGCCATCAGCCGCTTTGGCCATGGAAGTTGCGACGTCGGTGTTGTATTTGCAGGCTGCATTTGAAGAGCTGGATGCCGCTGACGACCAGATGGAGATCCGGGCTGTCCGCCTGGCTGAGCGTCTGGATGCGGTGAGTGCTGGCGCAGAGCCCGAGCCCCTGGAACAGTGGATGGAGGAGTTGTACCGAAGGGTCAGCGACAACCAGACCATGGGCAGCGTGGTGGATGAGTTGCGTGTCACCCTGGGTGAAGCCGAGAAGGCACTGGACCAATTTTTCCGTAACCCCAAGGATGCAGCCGTCTTGGCCACGGTGCCAGGACATCTCGCGCAAATGCGTGGCGTGTTGTCGGTTCTTGGACTGGACCAGGCGTCCCTTGCCGTGGTCCGCATGCGCGACACAGTGGAGCGCCTGCTGATCAACGAAGTACCTGAAGAAGATCGTCAAGGCGTTTTCGAGAAGCTCGGAAACAGCCTGGGGGCTCTTGGCTTCCTGATCGATATGCTGAGCTACCAGCGCACGATGGCGCGCAAGCTTTTTGTGTACGACGAAGAACTCGGTGAGTTGCGTATCCTCATGGGCAAGACACGTGCCCGTGCGTCAGATGCGGTAGAAGAGGCGCCGGCCAAGCTTGAAGAGCGTTCGTCGGCCTTGGTGCCGGATGTGCTGCCGCGTTTCCCCGCACCGGAGCCTGTGAGCGAACCTACAGACTTCGCTCCCTTCCCGGATTTTGAGCCTGCACAAGAATCCTCCCATATTGAATCTGAGGCCTTGCTGGCCCCAGATATCTCCTTCGACATGCCTTCGCCCGTCGAGGCGAAGGCAATTCCGACTCCCACAGCTCCAGACGCAGCCATCGCTGCTGCGCCCGTCTCCAGAGCGCCCGTCGATGTAGAAGACGAGTTGCTGGAGGTGTTCCTCGAAGAGGCTCGTGAAGTCGTGGTCAATGGGTTGGCCGCCATCCAGCTGCTCAAAGAGGAACCCGGCAATCTGAGCGAACAGACAACGCTGCGTCGCGCGTTCCATACGCTCAAGGGAAGTTCGCGCATGGTGGGGCTCAACGACTTTGGCGAAGCCGCCTGGTCGATGGAGCAGGTTCTGAACGTTTGGTTGGCCGAACAAAAGCCGATGCAGCCAGGGTTGCTACAGTTGTCTTCGGATGCACTTCAGGCCTTTGGCCGTTGGGCCGATGACATTGCGGCGGGCCGTACGGCGGGTTGGGACACCGAGGCATTCCGTGCCTCGGCAGATGCCATGCGCCTTGATGGCACGCTGGTTCCGCTTGTGGTTCCTGCGGCGGGTAACGCATTGATGGTGTCGTCTCCAGAAGCAGCGCCTGAGGTGGAACCGCGTCAGGATGAGGTGGCAGATCACGCCGCACCGGTGGCCGAAGAGATGGCCGAGGTGGTCGAACAAGAACTGGCTATACCAGACTTCCAGGCCACTGAAATTTCGGACCATGTTCCGGAGCTGCCTGCGGATACAGCCGTGTTTGGGGTTCCCGATGTGGCCGAGGACATCGACTTCTCGGTGTTCACTGCCGCGCTGAACGACGCGCCGTCCGAGTCTGCTGCGGTCGATCCATCCAGTGCCGATTTCGTGCTGGATCTTGAACTGCCCGACCTGGAGCCCGTTACAGCGTCGGCTCCCGTGGTCGAAAGCCCCGTCGAAGCACTGGAGGTTGCCGGCGAAGCCACAAACTCCGATGCTGCTGAGGTGGTCGCGTTGGAATCCTTGAATGTCGAGGAGTTGGAGCGTTTGCTGGATGCTGATGCGGCGCAGCCTGAAGAACTGGTGGCGAGCGAGGCGATCAATACCGAGGCAGCCTCCGAGATGGCCGATCTTTTGGATGCCCTGCCGCAGGAGGAAATTTCCAGCGACGACGATGCCGTCAAGGTGATCGACACCTTGCGCATCGGCATACCGCTGTACAACGTTTACCTGAATGAAGCCGATGAGTGGTCGCGCCGCTTGGTGACTTGTCTCCAGGAATGGGCGCTGGAGCTGCATGAGCCTTTGCCCGACGTGGCTGTGGCCTTGTCGCATTCGCTGGCGGGCAGTTCTGCCACTGTTGGTTTCAATGCTCTTTCGGAAATGGCGCGGGTGCTGGAACACGCCATGCAGCATGTGCAGCTGCAGTCCGGCGGAACGCAAGAGCAGGCGCAGGCCTTTATGGCTGCCGCAGAAGACATTCGCCGACTGTTGCACCAGTTTGCTGCGGGTTTCCTCAAGGAGCCCAGCCAGGAAGTGTTGGAGCAACTCCGCCAGATTCTGGAAACCGAGGTGGTCAACACCCTGTCGCCGCCCGAAGAGGATTTGGACGAGTTCCTGGATGCACCAGCGCAAGAGGTTGTCGAAGCACCGCCAGTAGAAGCCTTGCTGGCGCAGCCTGAGGATGTGCCGGAGCCCATGCCAGAACCGGAGCCTGTCGCAGTCCCCGTGCGCCATGTTGCACCGGCTCTCTCGGCAGTGCTGCATGACCATGACCAGCATATCGATAACGCCATTGCTCATGCCATTGCAATGAGCCCTGACGCCGACGATGACATTGATGCCATCGATGTCATCGATCCGGACTTGTTCCCGATCTTTGAGGAAGAGGCCGCAGAATTGTTGCCCCAATTGGGCGGTGCGCTGCGCCAGTGGGCTTCGCGGCCCGACAATCTGGGGGCCCGCAGTGAAGTTCTTCGGGCGTTGCACACGCTCAAGGGCAGCTCCCGCTTGGCCGGTGCCATGCGGTTGGGTGAAATGGCCCACCGGTTGGAATCCGCCATCGAGCAGCTCGATGCTGAAACGGTAACTGCCGATCAGATTGAACCGTTGCAGGGTAGCTTCGATGGCTTGCAAGCGAACCTTGACGCACTGCGTGCCATCGGTCAGGGGCCAATCGATACGGTAGTCTCCTTGCCGGTCGATGCGACGCGCAGCCGTACCGAAGCTGCTGATGCGTCAACAACGCCTGCGACTGCCGCTCTTGAGGTATCGACAGCGTTGGCAGCCCCTGCGGTGCGCCTGCCAGGTCCTTCGCAGTTGGCTCCCTTGCGTGTGGCTGCCAGCCAGTCTGTGCGTGTGCGTGCACAGTTGCTTGACCGCTTGGTCAATCAGGCTGGCGAGGTGATGATCAGTCGATCGCGTCTGGATGTGCGCCTTGGGCAGTTCCGTAGTTCGTTGACGGACTTGTCGGGCAACCTGGATCGCTTACGCCAACAATTGCGAGATATCGAGGTACAGGCTGAATCGCAAATGCAATCGCGTCTGGCGCTGTCGAAAGACTCAGCGGCCGGCTTCGATCCGCTGGAGTTTGACCGCTTTACCCGTGTGCAGGAACTCACGCGAATGATGGCCGAGTCGGTGAACGACGTGGCCACCGTGCAGCGCAACTTGCAGCGTGCCATGGAAGGCGCCGAAGACGATCTGATCGCCCAGGGGCGCCAGGCCCGGGAGCTGCAGCGCGATCTGCTGCGCACCCGCATGGTGGAATTCGAGGGCATTGCAGAGCGCCTTTATGCCGTGGTGCGCCAGGCCTCCAAGGAGACCGGCAAGCAGATCAAGCTGGACATTACCGGCGGCTCCATCGAAATGGACCGTGGAGTGTTGGACCGCATGACGCCGGCTTTCGAGCATTTGCTGCGCAACTGCGTGGCACACGGTATTGAAGATCCGCAGGTGCGGCTGGCCGCTGGCAAACCAGCGTCCGGCACGATCACGGTAGATCTGCGCCACGAAGGTAACGACGTCTCGGTCGAATTTCGTGACGACGGAGCCGGTTTGAACCTGCCCCGTATCCGGGAGAAAGCTCTGGCGCAGGGCATCGTCGCTCCGGACGTGGAACTCAGCGATGCCGATGCGGCGCACCTAATTTTCATGCCGGGCTTCTCCACGGCGTCTGAAGTGACTGGCCTGTCGGGGCGTGGTATCGGCATGGACGTGGTCCGCGCTGAAATCAATGCCTTGGGCGGACGTATCGAGACGTCGACCGAGGCTGGTAAGGGGGCCGCTTTCCGCATGGTGCTGCCGCTGACCACCGCAGTGACGCAGGTGGTGATGCTGCGTACCGGCGATCTGGCCGTTGGCGTACCTGCCAACGTGGTGGAAATCGTGCGCCGTACATCGGCAGCCGATCTGGAGGAGGCCTATCGCACCGGCGTGTTTGACGACGGCATGGAAAAGGTGCCCTTCTTCTGGTCGGGCGCATTGCTGCAGGCATCCTCGCGCAGCAACGAGTCTGCGGGAAAGACTCGCCCGGTCGTGATTTTCCGAAGCGCCGCGCAGCGTGTGGCCATGCACGTTGATGAAGTGCTTGGCAACCAGGAAGTCGTGGTGAAGAACCTCGGCCCCCAACTGTCTCGTTTGCCGGGGTTGGCGGGTATGTCTGTACTGGCTTCAGGTGCTGTGGTCCTGATCTACAACCCCGTGGCGTTGGCGACGGTGTACGGCGACCAGGTACGTGCAGCCAGTGTCGGCATATCGTCCGCACCTGCACCGGAGGGCGGCGCTGGCTCGGGCAAGGCTGTGGTTTCGCTTCAGCTGGCAGGGCCGAGTCAGGTGCCACTGGTGCTGGTGGTGGACGACTCGATCACCGTGCGCCGTGTCACGCAGCGTCTGTTGCAGCGTGAAGGGTATCGGGTGGCATTGGCGGCTGACGGCCTGCAGGCATTGGAGCGGCTCCAGGAAGAGCGCCCGACTGTCGTCTTGTCTGACATCGAAATGCCCCGTATGGATGGGTTCGACTTGGCGCGCAATATCCGTGCGGACGGTGCCTTGCGCGATCTGCCGATCATCATGATCACATCGCGTATCGCTGAGAAACACCGCGAGCATGCGATGGAACTGGGCGTGAACCACTATCTGGGCAAACCTTACTCGGACGAAGAGCTGCTGAGCCTGATCCAGCACTACGCCCGTCTCGCGGCAGCCGCAGAGGCCTGAACATGCGTTGTGCCCACAGATCCTGCATTTTTTGGCAGGTCTGTGGTGCGCTATTTGTTCGCGGCGTTGCGGGGCGTTTGTCCCGCATTCGCAGGGGTCGTTGATGGAGCCTTTGACCTCTCTTCCGGGCGATCCCCGACTGCTTGCGTGCCTGGCCTTTGTGGTGCGGGAGCGGGCGTCCGACCTGTTTCTCACGGCTGGGGCTCCCCCCACCATCAAACGGCAGGGGGCCTTTGCACCGATTGCGCAGCAGGTGTTGTCTGCGAACGATGTCCGGCAGATGGCTTACTCCATCCTGCGCGACGCACAGCGGCAGGAGTTCGAGACCACGATGGAGTGCGATCTCTCGTTCCAGACACCAGACGGCGAACGTTTTCGGGTCAATGTGCACCTTCAGAGGGGCCAGGTGGGCATGGTGGTGCGCCATGTCATCGCCCGGGTTCCGGGTCTGAGTGAGCTAGGCCTTCCGCCAGTCCTGCAGCAATTGGCTTTTCTCAAGGGGGGCCTGGTCCTCACAGTGGGGGCTGCGGGCTCGGGAAAAACCACCACATTGGCCTCGTTGTTGGACCATCGCAATGCCCACGCTGGGGGGCATATCCTGACGGTCGAAGACCCCATTGAATACCTGCACACCCACAAGAAGTCCTTGGTTACCCAACGCGAGGTGGGGCTCGATACCTTGTCCTATGACGAGGCCCTTCGCCGGGCCATGCGTGAGGCGCCCAACGTGATCATGATCGGCGAGATTCGTGACCGCGCCACGATGCAGCATGCTCTCCACTATGCCGAATCCGGGCACCTTTGCGTCTCCACCCTGCATGCGAACAATGCCAACCAGGCGGTACAGCGGATACTGAATTTTTTCCCCGAGGATGCCCATCGCCAGTTGCTCATGGACCTGTCCATCAATCTGCGCGCTGTTGTCGCACAGCGTTTGGTGATGGGGCTGGCTGGCGGCATGGTGCCTGCCACCGAGATCATGTTGCTCACGCCCTATGTGGCCGAGTTGATCCAGAAAGGGCAGATCGATGAGCTGAAGACCGCCATCACCCGCAGTGGAGAGCAGGGTATGTGCAGTTTTGACCAGTCCTTGCTGGCCATGGTCGAGGCCCGCGTGATTTCGCCCGAAGAAGCAATTGCCAATGCGGACAATCGTACCGATGTCAGCCTGCGGCTGCGCCTGGCGTCCGGCGCGTCGCTAGGGGGTGACGGTATACAGATGAGTCCCGACGAGCCTGAATCAGGCGATTTACCGCCTCCCGGTCACCGCTGAAAGCGCGACCCTTGTAGCGGGCGGGCTCCGCGAACAGCGTTTGCACGGCTACGAGCGCAGTGAGAGTTTTTCAGGGCCTTCAGTGAGATCGCCCACGCGTTCTGCGGCTGCTGCTGATTTCACCACCGCGTACCGGGCCAGTGTTTTGTGCCGAGCCGCGTCGTGCTCGACCACGGGCAAGGGGTAGTCGACGCCGAGCCGAACACCCGCTCCCTGCAACTCCAGCGGCCGCGCCAGCCAGGGCGCGTGCAATGCTTTGGTGGGTAACGGCGCCAATGCCGGCAGGTAGCGGCGAATGAACTTGCCCTCGGGGTCGAACTTCTCGCTTTGGCTGACCGGGTTGAAAATTCGGAAGTACGGTTGAGCATCGCAGCCGCTGGAGCTGGCCCACTGCCAGCCGCCGTTGTTGGCGGCCAGGTCGAAATCATTGAGGTGCGTGGCAAAGTAGGCCTCGCCCCAGCGCCAGTCGATGCCCAAGTCTTTGACCAGGAAGCTGGCCACCACCATGCGCAGGCGGTTGTGCATGTAGCCCGTCTGGTTGATCTGTGCCATGGCGGCGTCCACCAGCGGGTAGCCAGTGCGGCCCTCACACCAAGCGGCAAACAGGGCGTTGGCCTCGGGGCCTGATTCCCACTGGATGGCGTCGTAAGCCGGCTTGAAACTGTGGCCCACCACATGGGGATGGTGATGCAGGATTTGAAAGTAGAAATCCCGCCAGATCAGCTCGCTGAGCCAGGTGCTGGCCCCCGGGTTGCCTTGCAACATCAAGCGGTGCGCGGTGCGCGCCAGCAGGCGCGGCGAGATGGTGCCAAAACGCAGGTGCACGCTGAGATAACTGGGCCCTTTGACGGCAGGAAAGTTGCGCGTGTCTTCGTAGCGTTCGATGCGGCCGATAAAATCGTCGAACAACTGCTGCGCGCCGCTGGCACCGGTCGGCAGTTTGAGCTGCGGCAGGGCCGTGGCCTCGAAACCCAGCGACGCCAGGGTGGGGACCGCTTGGCAGTGTTCCTGCGGGCGCGGGGCGAAGCGGTGTGCATGGCGCTCCACTGGGTAGCTTGTGAGCTGAAACGCATCCACCTTCTTGAGCCAAGCGTTTTTGTAAGGCGTGAACACACTGTACGGGCTGCCGGTTTGTGTCAGCACCTCGCTGCGTTCCAGAACGGTGTGGTCCTTGAAGGTGTGAAAAGCCCTGCCGGTGGCGGCCAGTCGGGTGCGTACCCGACTGTCGCGTTCCAGGGCCTGCGGCTCGTCATCATGGTTGGCAAACACAGCCTGCACGCCCAGAGCGTTGGCCAGTGCCGGAATGGCGTCGCTGGCCACTGCGTGCAGCACGATGAGGCCGCCCTGCTCGTGCCCAGACAACGTGCGCAGCGTTTCATCAAGTTCCACCAGCGACTCGCGGATGAACTCCACCCGCCGGTCGGCCCGGGGCAGGGCGTCCAGGATCTCGCGGTCAAAAATGAAGGCGCAGTGCACCTGCTGGCACTGTGTCAGTGCGCGGTACAAAGCGGCCTGATCGTTCGCGCGCAAGTCGCGGCGGAACCAGACAAGACCGCTGGGGTAAGAAGGCTCGGAGGAGGGCGCCATGTTCACCGTTAAAATTGCTGCATGTCTTTCGATTCTGCGCCCATCAACCTGACGCATCACTTCCTGATCGCGATGCCCGGCCTGGAAGATGAGTCTTTCTCGCGCAGTGTGGTTTACCTGTGCGAGCACAGCGAACGCGGTGCCCTCGGACTCATCATCAACAAGCCCTCAGACATCACCCTCAAAGGCCTTTTTGACAAGGTGGACCTGTCCTTGCGGCGTGAAGACCTCACGAGGGAACCCGTTTTCCAGGGCGGACCGGTTCAGACCGAGCGCGGTTTTGTGCTGCACGAACCCATGCTCATGGACAAGGCAGAAACCGATGAATCGGCCTACGCTTCCACCATGACCATCCCCGGTGGCCTGGAGATGACCACCTCCAAGGACGTGCTCGAAGCACTGTCCACAGGCGCAGGCCCCCGCCGCGTGCTCATCACCCTGGGTTATTCGTCCTGGGGCGAGGGGCAGCTTGAATCCGAGCTGGCCGAAAACGCCTGGCTGACCGTGGCGGCCGATCTGTCGGTGATCTTTGACACCCCCGTGCCCGAGCGCTACGACCGCGCCCTGTCGCTGCTGGGCCTGAAGGCCTGGATGCTGTCGCCTGAGGCGGGGCACGCATGACCGGCTTGCCCGCTCAGCCAGCCGTTCCTGCGCATTTCCAGACCTTTCTTGCTTTCGATTTTGGCCTCAAGCGCACAGGGGTCGCCACGGGCAACCGCATGCTGCGCAGCGCCACGCCGCAGACCACCATCAAGGCCGAGGGCGACGCCCGCTTTGTGCAGGTGGCGCAGCGCATCAAGGAGTGGCAGCCCGACGCGCTGGTGATCGGCGTGCCTTACCACCCGGATGGCGCGAGCCACGAGAACACAGAGCGTGCCCTTAAATTCGGCCGACAGTTGCGTGGCCGCTTTGGTTTGCAGGTGTTCGAGGTGGACGAGCGCTATAGCACCACCGAGGCCATCGCCGGCGGCGCCAAGGACGCCGATGCCGCGTCGGCCTGCATCATCCTGGAACAGTTTTTGAGGAATCTTCCATGAGCCATCCCTCTCCTGTGGCCTCTGGCAGCCTCGTGCTCGACGCCGAGGCGCTGTACCGCGAACTGCTGCGCGGTGTGCGCAGCATGTTGACCCCCACCACGCGCCTGGCGGGCATCGCCTCGGGTGGTGCCTGGCTGGCCGAGCGTCTGCAAAAAGATCTGGGCCTTGAAGGGCCTGCCGGGGTGCTCTCGTCGGTGATGCACCGCGACGACTTTGCCCAGCGCGGCCTGTCGGCCGGTGCGCAGACCACGCTGCCGTTTGACGTGAACGGTGCCGATGTGCTGGTGCTCGACGACGTGCTCTACACCGGCCGCACCATCCGTGCCGTGCTCAACGAGCTGTTCGACTACGGCCGCCCCGCCAGCGTGCGCCTGGCCGTGCTGGTGGACCGGGGCGGGCGTGAATTGCCCGTGCAGTCCGACTTTGCCGCCGCGCGGGTGGCCCTGCCTGCCACCCAGTCGCTGGCCTTGGCGCGTGACGACAGCGGCACCTTCCAATTTCAAGTCAAAGAGGCCTGACCGTGCTGCACAAGCGCAACCCCCAACTCAACGGCAACGGCGAACTCATCCACCTGCTGTCCATCGAAGGCCTGCCGCGCGACATCGTCACGCACATCCTCGATACGGCCGCCAACTTCGTCAGTGTCAATGACCGCGAGGTCAAGAAGGTGCCGCTGCTGCGTGGCAAGAGCGTGTTCAACCTGTTCTTCGAGAACAGCACGCGCACGCGCACTACCTTCGAGATCGCGGCCAAGCGCCTGTCGGCCGACGTGATCAACCTGGACATCGCGCGCAGCTCGGCCAGCAAGGGCGAGTCGCTGCTCGACACCATCGCCAACCTTTCGGCCATGGCGGCCGATTTGTTCGTGGTGCGGCACAGCGAGTCGGGTGCTCCATACCTCATTGCCCAGCATGTGGCGCCCCATGTACATGTGATCAACGCTGGCGACGGCCGCCATGCCCACCCCACGCAGGGGCTGCTGGACATGTACACCATCCGGCACTACAAAAAAGACTTCAGCAACCTTACCGTGGCCATCGTCGGCGATGTGCTGCACTCTCGTGTGGCGCGCTCGGACATCCACGGCCTGACCACACTGGGCTGCGCCGAAGTGCGCGTGGTGGGCCCGCGCACGCTGGTGCCCAGCGACATGTCGCAGATGGGCGTGCGCGTGTGCCACACGCTCGAAGAGGGCATCAAGGATGCCGACGTGATCATCACGCTGCGCCTGCAGAACGAGCGCATGAGTGGCGCGCTGCTGCCGTCGAGCCAGGAATACTTCAAGAGCTTCGGCCTCACGCAAGAGAAGCTGCAACTGGCCAAGCCCGACGCCATCGTGATGCACCCCGGGCCCATCAACCGCGGTGTCGAGATCGACTCCGCCGTGGTGGATGGCAAGCAGAGCGTGATCCTGCCGCAGGTGACTTTCGGCATCGCTGTGCGGATGGCCGTCATGTCCATAGTGGCCGGGAACGAGGCGTGACACTTGGAATGAATACTCCTGTTTTCATAGCTGCTGGCGCTTATCCAGTAAGCGCTATCGGCCAAATTGGCTTGAAATCATGAAGATACTGATCCAGAACGGCCGCGTCATCGACCCCGCTTCGGGCCTCGACCAGACCTGTGACATCGCCATCGCTGCGGGCCGCATCGTCGGCGTCAACCGCGTGCCGCCCGACTTTGCGCCCAAGCGCGTGGTGGACGCCACGGGCTGCATCGTGCTGCCCGGCCTGGTGGACTTGGCCGCACGCCTGCGCGAGCCCGGCCACGAGCATGAAGGCATGCTCGAATCCGAAATGGCCGCCGCCGTGGCCGGTGGCGTGACCAGCCTGGTCTGTCCGCCCGACACCGACCCGGTGCTCGACGAGCCCGGTCTGGTCGAGATGCTCAAGTTCCGCGCCGAGAAGCTGCACCAGTCGCGGCTGTTCCCGCTGGGCGCTCTCACGCGCAACCTCGCAGGCGAGGTGCTGACCGAGATGGCCGAGCTGACCGAGTCCGGCTGCGTGGGCTTTGGCCAGGCCGAGGTCCCGCTGGCCAGCACCCAGGTGCTGCAGCGTGCGCTGCAGTACGCAGCCACCTTTGGCTACACCGTGTGGCTGCGCCCGCAAGAGATGCATCTGGGCAAGGGCGTGGCGGCTAGCGGCGCGCTGGCCACGCGGCTGGGCCTGTCGGGCGTGCCCGTGGCGGCCGAGACCATTGCGCTGCACACCATCTTCGAGCTGCTCAAGACCACCGGCGCGCGGGTGCACCTGTGTCGCATCAGCAGCGCGGCGGGTGTCGAGCTGGTGCGCCGGGCCAAGGCCGAGGGCCTCAACGTGACCTGCGACATCAGCATCAACACGCTGCACCTGACCGAAAACGACATTGGCTTCTTCGACAGCCGCGCGCGCCTCACGCCCCCGCTGCGCCAGCAGCGCGACCGCGATGCCCTGAGTGCGGCGCTGCTGGACGGCACCGTGGATGCGCTGGTGTCCGACCACACACCCGTCGATGAAGACGCCAAGACCCTGCCGTTTGCCGAAGCCGAGCCCGGCGCCACCGGCTTGGAACTGCTGCTGTCGCTTGCGCTCAAGTGGTCGCAGGACAGCGGCGTGCCGCTGCAGCGTGCACTGGCCACGGTCACGTCCGAACCTGCGCGGGTGCTGGGCAACGCGCTGGGCACCTTGCAGGCCAGCGTCGGCCAGATTGTGGAAGGGGGCGTGGGTGACCTCTGCATCCTTGATCCACAGGCCGCTTGGACCGTGCAGGACGACGCGCTGTGCAGCCAGGGCAAACACACGCCGTTCTCGGGCTACGAGCTGCCGGGCCGTGTGCGCATGACCCTCGTCGGGGGGCAGGTCGCTTTTGACCGGGGCTGATTGCGTGGCGCAGCACGGCGAGACCCTGCGATGAAGTCCTTGCTTGCCAGCTGGCGCCTGCTGCGCCTGCTCGGCCACATTGTCAAAGGGCTGGCGATCGTGGCGCTGCGGTTTCCGGCGCTTTCGCCCGACCAGCAGCACGCCCGCGTGCAGGTCTGGTCGCTGGAGCTATTGGCCCATGCAGGCATCAGCCTGCGCATCCTGGGGCAACCGCCAGTGTCCGGGCCGGTGATGCTGGTGGCCAACCACATCTCGTGGCTCGACATCCCTGTGATGCACGCGGCGCGGCATTGCCGCTTTGTTTCCAAGTCTGATGTGCAGGGATGGCCGTTGATTGGCACACTGGCCACGGCCGCCGGCACGCTCTACATCGAGCGCAGCTCGCGCCGCGACGCGCTGCGCATGGTGCGGTCGATGCAAGAGGCGCTGGAGCGTGGCGAGGTGCTGGCTGTGTTCCCTGAGGGAACCACGGGCGATGGGCGCGAGATGCTGCCTTTCCATGCCAACTTGCTGCAGGCCGCAGTGGCCGCACAGGCGCCGGTGCAGCCCGTGGGCCTGCGTTTTGCCGACAAGGCGACGGGCGCCACGAGTTTTGCGCCCAGCTATATCGGTGACGAAACCCTGGTGGGCTCGATCTGGCGCACATTGTGCGCCCCGCCCATCGAGGCCGTGGTGCACTACGGCCCGCCTGAGCGTGCTGGCGAGCGCGACCGCCGCATCTGGACACAGCATCTGCACGATACCGTCGATCAGTTGCGGCGGGGCTGACAGCCAGCAGGTCACAGAGGCTGTCCGTGCTGGCGGGGATGGCTTCGGTGCCCAAAAGCGTGCATATTCCACGTTTGTGGCTGCGTGGGCCGGATACCCGGTCTTCATTCCACACAATTTCCCGTATCGTCCGCGTCTTTCGGCCTGCACACATGCACAAGCGCACCTGCAGGCCCTGCCAACACTGCCGGGAGGGCACCATGAACCTGATTGAGCGCGCCAAGAGCATTCTTCTGCAACCCAAGGACACCTGGGCCACCATTGACGCGGAGACCACGGATGTGGCCACCCTGTTTACCCGCTACGCCATGATCCTGGCGGTGATTCCGGCGGTCTGTGGCTTCATTGGTATGTCGCTGATTGGTTTTGGCGGCTTTGGCGTCACCATCCGCGTACCTTTTGTGTCCGGCCTCGTGAACATGGTGGTGTCGTATGTGTTGAGTCTCGCCGGTATCTTTGTGCTGGGTCTCATCATCGACGCGCTGGCGCCTACCTTCGGTGGGCAGAAGAACCAGATCCAGGCCCTCAAGGTGGCTGTGTACGCCAGCACTGCGGCCATGCTGGGGGGCGTCTTCAGCCTGCTGCCTTCGCTGGCCATGCTGGGAGTGATTGCCGCGTTGTACTCCATCTACTTGCTCTACACCGGCCTGCCTGTGCTGATGAAGAACACCCCCGAGAAGTCGGTCGTCTACACGGTGGTTGTGATCGTCGCAGCCATCGTGATGGGCGTGGTGATCGGCGCCGTCAGTGCGCTCTTGCTGCCTCGGGGTGGTGCGATGTTTGGCGGGGCCCATGCCCCTGCAGCCATCACCATGAACACACCGGGCGGCAAGGTGTCCATCGACACGGCCGGCCTGGAGGCCGCTGGCAAGAAAATGGAAGAGGCCGCCCGCCAGATGGAGCAGGCGCAAAAGAGCCAGGACCCTGCTGCGATTGCTGCGGCCACTGGCAATGCGGCCAAGGCGGCAGCGGGCATGCTCGGCGGTGGCCAGGCCATTGCGGCCCAATCGCTCAAGGCAGCGTTGCCAGAAACGTTGGCGGGCCTGCCGCGCACGGGCTTTGAAGTGCAAGACGGAGCGACCCTGGGTCTGCCCACCAGCCAGGCCAGCGCGCAGTACGGCAGCGATGACAAACAGGTGCGCCTGGAGATCCTGGATGTGGGTGGCCTGGGGCAGATGGCGGTGATGGCCATGGGCATGGCACAGGGCGAAAAGGAAGACCAGACCAGCGCCGAGAAGACCTGGCAGGAAGGTGGCCGCACCCTGCACCAGCGCTATGAAAAGGACGGCAGCCGAGCCGAGTTCAAGACCATTCTGAAAAATGGCCTGGTGGTCAGCATCGAGGGTGACCATGTGGGCATCAAGGCCCTGCAGGGTTTCATGTCGCAGGTGGATCTGAACGGCCTTGAGGGCCTGCAGCGCAAGGGAAAGTCCTGAAAACTGTAGTGCGCTGTGGCGCAATGAATAATCAAAAATAATAGCAACCAGCGCTTTATGGATAAGCGCTGGAGCCTATTGGGGCTTAGATGGTGGTTCCCCGTTCCCGGGGGAACGTCACCACATGGTCCACCTGCGCCCGGATGCCGATCCACTCGCCCAGCGCATGGTCGTGGTGGCTGGGCACATGGGCCAGCAGGGTGTGGCCGCTGGCGAGTCGCAGCGTGTACAAAAACTCCGACCCCCTGAAAGATTTGCGTACGATTTGCGCCTGTACCGGCGCGTGGTCGTCGTGCACGATGTCATCTGCGCGCAGCAGCACATCACACTCGCCGCCGGGGAAGCTGCTGGGCAGGGGGCATTCTTCGAGATCGGTCAGATCGCCCAGCGGTGTTTGCGCGACCACGTTGTTGCCGCGTTGCACCAGGGTAGCGGGGGCGAACACACCGTGGCCAATGAAGTCCGCCACAAAACGCGTGGCGGGGCGGTGGTACAGCGTGTACGCGTCGTCCCACTGGTGTAGGTGGCCTTCGTTCATCACGCCGATCACATCACCAATGGCAAAGGCCTCGAACTGGTCGTGGGTCACAAACAGCGCCGTGGCGCCTGCGGCTTTCAGAATGCCGCGCACCTCGTGCGCCAGGCGTTCGCGCAGGTCCACATCCAGGTTGGAAAAGGGCTCGTCCAGCAGCATGAGCTGCGGACGCGGCGCCAGGGCGCGCGCCAGGGCCACGCGCTGCTGCTGGCCCCCCGAAAGTTCGTGGGGAAAGCGGTTCTCGCTGCCCTCCAGACCCACCAGCTGCAGTACCTCGGCCACGCGCGCGGCCTGCTCGGCCCGGGGCAACTGGTGGATGCCAAACGCCACATTGCGGCCCACTGACAGGTGTGGGAACAGTGCGTAGTCCTGGAACACCATGCCGATGCGCCGCAGTTCGGGCGGCACGCTGAGGCTGGCGCTGCTGACCACACTTTTGGTCAGGCGAATCTCGCCACCGGTCACGGGCTCCAGCCCCGCCACGGCGCGCAGCAGGGTGGTCTTGCCGCAGCCCGAGGGGCCGATCAGCACCCCGATATCCCCGGCTTTCAGGTTGAGCGTGACGCCTTGCACGGCGGCGTGTGCGCGGCCCGCATAGCGCACTTCGAGTTGGGAGACCTCTAGAAACATGCCGTGATTCTAGGTGGGCAGGGGCGAATGCTTAAAATTCGCATTTGCATTCCTGATCGTCGCTGGGCCCTTGCCGGGTGACGGGTGTGCGCTTCTTCCTTTTGCCGAGCCACTCGCCTTGCGCCGCACGCCATTTTTTGCCTTTCGCTCCCTCTCGCTGATCGTGTTCGCGGGTTTTTTGGCGTTGCCGGTGCTTGCCGTCCTCGCATCGTGGTTGCCGATAGGGCAGGGCGACGCACAGGCGGGCGCCATCCTGCGCGAGATGGCAGCCACGGTGTTGCCAGGTTATGTGTGGACCACCTTGTGGCTGAGCGTGCTGGTGGCCTTGGGCGCTGCGATGGTTGGCACGGGGGCTGCGGCAGCGGTCACGTTGTTTGACTTTCCCGGTCGGCGCACTTTTGAATGGCTGCTGCTGTTGCCACTGGCCATGCCGGCCTACGTCACCGCATATGCCTACACCGACTTTTTGCAGTTCAGTGGCCCGCTGCAGGTGGGCCTGCGCAACACCTTCGGCCTCGAAGGCCGCCTGCTACCCGAAGTGCGCAGCCTGGGCGGCGCGGTGTGGGTGTTCATCTTTTCGCTGTACCCGTATGTATACCTGCTGGCACGCACGGCTTTGGGCGAGCGCGCCGCCCACCTGATGGAAGCCGCCCGACTGTTGGGCGCCCCGCTGTCTCGGCGCATCCGCGCCGTGGCCCTGCCGCTCGCCCGCCCCGCCGTGGCTGCAGGCGTAGCACTGGTGCTGATGGAAACGCTGGCCGACTTTGGGGTGGCCAGCTACTTTGGCATCCAGACTTTCACCACCGGCATCTACAAGGCCTGGTTGTCGATGGACAACCGCTTGGCCGCCGCGCAACTGGCCACCATGCTGCTGGTGGTGGTGATGGCCTTGCTGCACCTGGAACACCGCGCCCAAAAGCGCATGCGTTTTGCCACGGGTGGCGGGCGCGCAGGCTCGGCCGAGGCACAGCCCCTGGCGCTGCGCGGCGCACGCCGCTGGGCCGCGTGGTGGGTGTGCACGGTGCCGGTGGTCATGGGTTTTGTCGCCCCGGTCCTGTTCATGCTGCGGCCCCTGGCGGCCGACTGGTCGGTGCTGCCGTGGGAGCGCTTCATGGAGTGGGCCTGGCACAGCGTGCGCCTGGGCGGCATCACCGCCGTGCTGGCCGTGGTCATCGCGCTGGCGCTGGCCTTTGCTGTGCGCCGCCAGCCCGACGCGGTCACCCGCGGTGTGGTGCAGCTGGCCAGCGTGGGCTACGCCGTGCCGGGTGCTGTCATCGTGGTGGGGCTGCTGCTGCCCGTGGGCTGGTTGCAGGCGGCCATGCCGCAGTGGGGCGTGGGCGCGCTGGTCACGGCCACGGCGTTTGGCATTGTGTGGGCGTACCTGGTGCGGTTTTGTGCCGTGGCTTTGCAGTCCTTGCAAAGCGGTTACGCGCGCATTCCCCTCAGTCTGGACGATTCGGCGCGCATGCTGGGTACTGGCAGCACGGGCCTGATGGCGCGCGTGCACTGGCCGCTGCTCAAACGCTCCACCGCCGCTGCAGCCTTGCTGGTGTTTGTGGATGTGATGAAGGAGTTGCCTGCCACCATGGTGCTGCGCCCCTTCAACAGCGACACCCTGGCCGTGGTGGCCTACCAGCTGGCGCGTGATGAGCGCCTGGGCGAGGCGGCGCTGCCGTCATTGGCGCTGGTGGCGGTGGGGCTAGTGCCGGTGATCCTGCTGAGCCGCACACTGCGCAGTCGGCAGTAGCCGCTTCCGTTGCGAGGCGCAGGGGATGGCCCTTGGGGCATGTGGCCCCAAGGGCTTTAAACAGCTATCGGGTGCTCAGGATGGCGCGGCAATGTGAGTGTGAAACGAGCGCCCTGGCCTTCGGTGGACGTCAGTGTCAGTGTGCCGCCCATCAGTGTTGCCAGGGCCCTGGACAGGGCCAGTCCCAGGCCTGTCCCACCATGCTGATAGCTCACCTGGTCATCACCTTGTCGGAATTTTTCAAAAATCGTTTCGTGCAGGCGGGCTGGGATGCCCGGTCCGGTGTCCACCACATGAAAGCGCACGGTGTCCTCCGTGCTGTCCACCTCGATGGTGACGGAGCCGGTGTCTGTGAACTTCATGGCGTTGGAGAGCAGGTTGTTGAGCACCTGCTTGAGCCGTAATCCATCACACATCAGGGTGGGTGGGGTATCGGTGGCGATTTGCACATCCAGTTGCAGATTTTTGTTGGCGGCCGTGATGGCGAAGAAATCGGCGGTGGACCGAACGATCTCGGCCAGGTTCTGCGCGGTCGGGGTGTGGGGCATGGCGCCTGCTTCTACCTTGGCCAGATCCAGAATCTCGGTGAGCAGCGCGTTCAGGTGGTCCGCCGCTTTGCGGATCAGGCTGGCCTGCTCTTTGAACCGGGGCTGGTCCAGGCGCAGCTCCATCAGCTCGGCAAACCCCCGGATGCTGGTCAGAGGCGTGCGCAGTTCGTGGGAGACCGCTGCCAAGAATTCGCTTTTTGCCTGGCTGGCAGAGTGGGCTTCGGCTTCGCTGATGCGCAGGGCCGCGTTGGTGCTCTCTAACGCACTCACGCTGCGCAGGAAGATGACGGCTGCGCCCATCAGCGCCATGCTGAAAAGACCGGTGGTGAACAGCGCAACGTTGCGGCTGGCACGCCACTCCTGCAGGGCTTCTTCGGTGCTGGTGGCCACAAAAACCAGCAGCGGGTAGTCGCCCACGCGGCTGTAGGCGTAGATGCGTTCGATGCCATCGAGACCGCTGGCCCGCACGTAGTGGCCGGAGCGACCCAGCTCGTCGATTTGGTTGGTGGCGGCACGATTGACCATGCCACCCATGCCCTGGCTCTTGCCACCCATGACGCGTGCGCGCACTGCGCTGTCATTGCCTAGCAAGGTCACGACTCCGATTGCGCCCAGTTGCACATCCCGGTAAACCTCTTCGAAATATTCCGGGTTGAGCGAGGCGACCACCAGCCCCAAAACACCCCCCTGGGGGGTGGATATCTTGCGGGACAGCTGGATCGTCGCCTTGCCCGAGACCTTGCCCACTACAGGCCTGCCAATGAAGAGTCCATTGCCGGTCATCTGCAAACGGTCTGTCTCTGACGATTTGGGTGCCAGATGCACCAGCACATGCTCGCGTTCGGAGAGATCGACGTGGCCCGTCTTTTCCCCCGTGGGGTCGATATTGCTTCCGACAAACCGTCCGCCAGGCCCCACCAGCGAAAGCTGGGTCAATATCTGCGGGGCCAGACCGGTCTCGTTGGCAAACCGCTTGAAGTCTGCCGGACCCAGTTCGCCGGACAGCACGGTATCGCGCATGCGTATCGTGGCCTGGTCCACAGCCGCCATCACACGCACGGTCTGCTCTCCCAGGCTCAGCGCCAGATTGCTGTTTTGCCGTATCTGCGCGTTCATGGCGTCCTGCCATGTCACGTTCAGGAGAATCAAGACCGTGGCCCATGCCAGGGTCAGCCCCAGTCCGGTCCCCAGAATGACCATGGCCCGTAACGGCACACCCGCCTGGCGCCTCGGCTCCGGTGGGCGTATGGCGGTCGCAGAGTGCGGGCTGGGCATGGCAGAGGCGGTCATTGAAGTGCGTGAAACGGGCGTAGCGGCATCATAGGCATTGGGGCCCTGGTGCCGATAGCTGCCTTGGTGGGCCGCGCCCGCTGGCCGCTGGCCTGCGTGGCACGAGCCCTCCCTGTCAAGCCTGGGTGTACGCCGTTTTCACTGTGGTGTAAAACTCTGCCGCATAACGCCCTTGTTCGCGCGAACCGTAGCTGCTGCTCTTGCGGCCACCAAACGGCACGTGGTAGTCCACGCCGGCTGTGGGCAGGTTCACCATCACCATACCGGCCTGGGCGTGGCGCTTGAAGTGCGTGGCGTGCTTGAGACTGGTGGTGGCAATGCCGCTGGCCAGGCCAAACGGGGTGTCGTTGGCCATGGCCAGCGCTTCGTCATAGTTCTTCACGCGCAGCACGCTGACCACCGGGCCAAAAATTTCTTCGCGGTTGATGCGCATCTGAGCGGTGGTGTCGGTGAACAGCGCGGGGCGCATGTAGTAGCCAGGGGCTCCATCAGCGTTGGTGGCCAGGGCTTCGCCGCCGTAGGCCAGGGTGGCGCCTTCCTGCTTGCCAATGCCGACATACTCCAGGTCCTGTGCCAGTTGACGGTCGTCCACCACAGGGCCGATGTCAGTACCGGCCTTGCGGGCGTCATCCACCTTCAAGGTCTTCATCTTTTCGACCATGGCGGCCACGAAGCGGTCGTGGATGCCTTCGGTCACGATCAGGCGGCTGCTGGCGGTGCAGCGCTGGCCGGTAGAGAAGAAACCGCTGTTGATGGCTGCGCCCACGGCCACATTCAGGTCCGCATCGTCCAGCACGACAAAGGGGTTCTTGCCACCCATCTCCAGTTGGACTTTGGCGCCACGCGGCACGCAAGCTGCAGCCACGCGCTGGCCGGTGCCGACGGAGCCGGTGAAGCTCACACCAGCGATGCGTTCGTCTTCGAGCAGTACCTGGCCTACGTCAGAACCACGGCCCATGACTAGGTTGAAAACACCGGCTGGCAGGCCTGCACGGTGCAGGATGTCGGCCAGCGCCCACGCAGAGCCAGGCACCACCTCGGCGGGTTTGAACACTACGCAGTTGCCATAGGCGAGGGCAGGGGCGATTTTCCAGGCCGGGATGGCGATGGGGAAGTTCCATGGCGTGATGATGCCAATCACCCCCAGGGGCTCACGTGTGATTTCGATGCCCACGCCAGGGCGCACCGAGGGCATCACCTCGCCACCAGGGCGCAGCGCCTCGCCAGCAAAGAACTTGAAGATGGCGGCGGCTCGGCCGACCTCGCCAATCGCTTCGGGCAGGGTCTTGCCCTCTTCGCGGGCCAACAGGTCGCCGAGTTCCGCTTTGCGCGCCAGGATTTCATTGCCCACGGCGTCCAGCACGTCAAAGCGCTGCTGGGGGGTGGACAGGCTCCAGGCTGGGAAGGCCGCGTGCGCAGCGGCCACGGCATCCAGCGCCTGCTCGCGACTGGCCACGGTGTAGTCACCGATCACGTCACGGGTGTCAGAGGGGTTGGTGTTGCGGTAGGCGCGGACGCCTTCGGTCCAGTTGCCGCCGATCAGGTTTGCATGCATGGGTGTGCTCGGGAAGTTGGGTGGTTGAAAGAAATGGGGAGAAACAGCGGGGTTCGAGGACTGACCCGTCGGTGAGCCAGGGCCGTAGATCGTGGAACGGTGCGAGATGTAGTGAGCACTGAACGATAACGGCCCAGTGCGCTGCGGGCAAGCTGAGTCATGAGCGGGCGCGGCCCAGCGCCCCCACTCATGGCTGGGCTTCTGTCAGAAGGTCTATGTGTTCTGTGTTTCCCAAATAGACGAAAGATTGTTGTATGTCATCGTACAACAATTTGTCATCCGTGTTTCTGGGGTTACTACTGAATCGGGAGCCATTGCGGGTCTCTGCTGCCCCGTCCACCGCTCCATTGGCAGAGCGGGCGGGGCTGCTGAGCCGTTCTGTGGCTTGCCTTCTTAGCCTACCTCGGCCTGGGCGCGGCGGCGCCGTTCGCGGCTGTTGGCCAGGTGGGTGCGCATGGCGGCGCGTGCGGCGTCGGGGTCCTGGCCCACGATGGCGTCGTAGATGCTCTCGTGCTCGCCGTTCACACGGCGCAGGTATTGGCGCAGGTCATCATGGGGGGCTTCGCCAGTGTCCAGCCGGGCGCGCGGAATGATCATGCTGCCCAGCGTGCCCATGAGTTCGGCAAAGTGGCTGTTCTGCGTGGCGCGCGCAATCTCCAGGTGGAACTGAAAGTCTGACGATACGGCGTCGCGCCCCTGGTCCACGGCCTGTGTCACGGCATCGAGCGCAACCCGCATGGCGACAATGTTGGCTTCGGTGCGACGTTGGGCCGCCAGCGCCGCAGCCTCCGTCTCCACCCCAATACGCAATTCCAGCACTGCGATCACGTCGCGCAAGGTGCTGAACTGGTCGGGTGTGATTTTGAAGCCAGGGGCCTGCCCCAGACCCAGCACGAAGGTGCCGATACCGTGGCGCGTCTCCACCAATCCAGAGGCCTGGAGCTTGGAAATCGCCTCGCGCACCACGGTGCGGCTGACCTCGAACTCCGCCATGATCGCGGCCTCGGTGGGCAGTTTGTCACCCAGCGCCAGTCGGCCATCGCGGATGCGATCCCCCAGGGACTCGACCAGTTCCAGGGCCAGTGTGCGGGGCTTTCGGCGAAGGGCAATGGCGGTGTTCATTTCTTGGTGTTATCCCTATGTGATCCAGGGGTGCTTAAGGGTACATTGCTTTTCGTTGTACGACAACTGATGACGTTCAACCTTGCTTGCCACACTGTACCAAGAACCTTCCCGATTGCCATGCCCAGCCACCCCACCCCGATCCGTTTCAACCGCCTGCTGCTCACCGGCGCTGCCGGCGGTTTGGGGTGTGAGTTGCGCACCCGCCTGAAGGCCTATTGCAGCACGCTGCGCTTGTCGGACATTGCCGAACTGGGGGTCGAGGCGGTGGGCGAGGAGCTGCGGCCCGCCAGACTGGAAGATGCCGCTGCCATCCACGCGCTGCTGGATGGGGTAGACGCCGTGGTGCATCTGGGTGGCGTCTCCACCGAGCAGCCCTGGGACGCCATCCTGCCAGCCAATATCGTCGGCGTGTACAACCTGTATGAAGCCGCTCGCAAACAGGGCGTCAAGCGCGTGGTGTTTGCCAGCTCCAACCACGTCACCGGCTTTTACCGCCAGGACGAAGTAGTGGATATCAAAGACCCCGCGCGGCCCGATGGCCTGTACGGCGTCTCCAAGGCTTTTGGTGAAGACCTCTCGCGCTTTTACTTCGATCGCTACGGCATCGAGACCGTGTGCCTGCGCATCGGCTCCTCCTTCCCCGAGCCACGCAACCGCCGCATGCTGGCCACCTGGATGAGCTACGACGACCTGGAGCGCCTGGTGGTGGCCAGCCTCACGGCCCCCGTGGTTGGCCACAGCATCATCTACGGCATGGGCGACAACACCACCACCTGGTGGGACAACACCCTGGCCCGCCATATCGGTTACCGGCCGCAGGACAGCTCCGAGCCGTTCCGTGCCAAGGTGGAAGCTGCAGATCCCCACCCTGACCTGGCCGACCCCGCCGTGATCTACCAGGGCGGTCCGTTTGTGCGAACCGGCCCTTTTGACTGAGTTTGCGCACGGCTCTGCATTCGATAACAAACCCTTTGCACCGGAGACATACCATGACCTTTCGCCGTTCCCTGTTGACCGCCTGCGCCGCTGCCGTGGCCGCGATGGCTTTTGTACCGCTGACTGCCCAGGCGCAGACCATGGTGCTCAAGGCGGCCGACGTGCATCCTGCCGGATACCCTAACGTGGTGGCGGTCGAAAACATGGGCAAGAAGCTCGACGCAGCCACCAAGGGGCGCCTGAAGATCCAGACCTTCCCCGGCGGCGTTCTCGGCGGTGAGAAGGAAATGATCGAGCAGACGCAGGTCGGCGCCATCAACATCTTGCGCACCTCGCTGGGCCCCGTGGGCACGGTGGTGCCCGAGGTGAATGTGTTCAACATGCCCTTCGTGTTCCGCAGCCAGGACCACATGCGCGCAGTGATCGACGGCGCCATTGGTGACGAGCTGCTGGCCAAGGTCAGTGCATCGCCCGCCAAGCTGGTGGCCATTGGCTGGATGGATGGCGGCTCACGCAGCTTGTACACCAAGAAGCCTGTTCGCAGCCCGGCCGACCTCAAGGGCCAGAAGGTGCGCATGATGGGCAACCCCCTGTTCGTGGACACCATGAACGCGATGGGCGGCAACGGCATCTCGATGGGCTATGGCGAAGTGTTCACCGCGCTGCAGACAGGTGTGGTGGATGGCGCTGAAAACAATGCGCCCAGCTTCTTCACCAGCAACCACTACAGCACGGGTGCCAAGTTCTACACGCAGACCAACCACCTGATCATTCCCGAACTGCTGGTGGTGTCGAAAGTGACGTGGGACAAGCTCTCCAAGGACGACCAGGCCCTGCTCAAGAAGCTGGGCCGTGAAGCGCAGCTGGAGCAGCGTGCCTTGTGGGACAAGAGCGTGGACGACTACACGGGCAAGCTCAAGGCTGCGGGCGTGGAATTCATCAACGTGGACACCAAGGCGTTCTATGACGCCACGGCTCCCGTGCGCGCCAAGTACGGAGCCAACTATGTGGACCTGATGAAGCGCATCGAGGCGGTGAAGTAGTCAGCTGCCGCAGGCCCCTGGGCGCAAGCAGTGCTCCTGGTGGGGTGCTTGCTGGGGACATCACTCATTTGATCCAACCTTTCGAATTCGTATGGACCACCCTTTTTTGCGCTGGATGGACCGGTTGTACCTGGCCACCATCTGGGCCGCCGGCACGGCTATTTTCTTTATGTCGCTGATCATCCCCTGGGGCGTATTCAGCCGCTATGTGATGGGCACGGGGTCGCAATGGCCCGAGCCCATTGCCATCCTGCTCATGATGGTGTTCACCTTCATCGGCGCTGCGGCGGCCTACCGCGCGGGTGGGCACATTGCCGTCAACATGCTCACCGAAAAATTGGCTGCCCCCCTGCAGCGGCTGCTGGTGGTGCTGGTGGACCTGCTGATGCTGGCCATTTGCGGCTTTGTGGCCTGGTATGGCACCAACCTGTGCATCGAAACCTGGGGCCAGGGTATTGCTGAACTGCCCTGGCTGCCCGTGGGGGCCACCTACTCCCCACTGCCCATCGGGGCGGCCGTAACCCTGCTGTTTGTGCTGGAGAAAATGGCCTTTGGGCCGCAGAACCACCGGCGCATCGTGCGCTTTGAAGAACTGACAGAAGGCGCCTGATCATGGACACTCTTGTACTGCTGGGCACGTTCTTCGTGCTGATGATGATCGGCGTGCCGATTGCCTATTCGCTGGGCTTGTCGGCGCTGGTGGGCGCGCTGTGGATAGACCTGCCGCTCGATGCCGTGATGATCCAGGTGGCCTCGGGCGTCAACAAGTTCTCGCTGCTTGCCATCCCGTTCTTCGTGCTCGCAGGCGCCATCATGGCCGAGGGCGGCATGGCGCGGCGCCTGGTAGCGTTTGCGGGCGTGCTGGTGGGCTTCATCCGGGGCGGGCTGTCGCTGGTCAATATTCTTGCGTCCACCTTCTTTGGCGCCATCTCCGGTTCGTCGGTGGCTGATACGGCGTCCATCGGCTCGGTGCTGATCCCCGAGATGGAAAAGAAGGGCTACCCTCGCCCCTTTGCCACGGCCGTCACCGTGAGCGGTTCGGTGCAGGCCATCCTGATTCCTCCCAGCCACAACGCGGTGCTGTATTCGCTGGCGGCAGGCGGAACGGTGTCGATTGCCGCGCTGTTCATGGCCGGCGTGCTGCCGGGGCTGCTCATGGGGCTCACGCTCGCGGCGCTGTGCCTGTTCACTGCGCACCGTGAAGGCTACCCCAAGGGCGAGGTCATCCCGCTCAAGCAGGCGCTCAAAATCTGTGTGGAGGCACTGTGGGGCCTGATGACCATGGTCATCATCCTGGGGGGCATCTTGTCGGGCATCTTCACGGCCAACGAGTCGGCGTCGATTGCCGTGGTCTGGGCGTTCTTCGTCACCATGTTCATCTACCGCGACTACAAGTGGCGCGACCTGCCCAAGCTGGTGCACCGCACGGTCAAGACCGTCACGGTGGTGATGATCCTCATCGGCTTTGCGGCGGCCTTCGGCTACCTGATGACGATGATGATGATCCCCATGAAGGTCACGGCTTTCCTCACCAGCCTGTCGGACAACAAGTACGTCATCCTCGCCATGATCAACATCATGCTGCTGCTGCTGGGTTGCCTGATGGACATGTCGCCGCTCATCCTGATCCTCACACCCATCCTGCTGCCTGTGGTCAAGATGCTGGGTGTGGACCCTGTGCACTTCGGCATGATCATGATGGTCAACCTGGGCATTGGCCTCATCACGCCGCCCGTGGGCACGGTGCTGTTCACCGGCGCTGCCGTCGCCAAGCTGCCGTTGGGCGTGGTCACCAAGGCCATGATGCCGTTCTTTGTGGCGCTGTTTGTGGTGCTGCTGATGGTGACCTATGTGCCTGCCATTTCGCTGTGGCTGCCCCGCGCGATGGGTTTGTGAGCACGCATGGACAAGACGCTGGTATTTGTCTCCTGCGCCGACAGCGGCGAGCTGCACGTACTGCATTGGGCTGCTGACACGTGGCAACTGCGCACCGAGCAGGTCTTGGCGCTGGGCGGACAACTCATGCCCATGGCGCTCAGCCCGGATGGCACCCGCCTGTATGTGGCGCGCCGCAGCGACCCGCTGGCCGTGGTCACCCTGGCCGTGGATGCGCGCGCGGGCCGCGCTGAGGTGCTGGCCGAGGCGCCATTGCCCGCCAGCATGGCCCATCTGGCCACCGATGGCACGGGGCGCTGGCTGCTGAGTGCGTCCTACGGCGCGGACCTGGTTGCGGTGCTGGCCATTGCCGCCGACGGCGTGGTGGGGGCCGGGCGCGATGCCGCCATCCATGCCACCGGCCGCCACGCCCACAGCGCACTGGCCAGCCCTGGCAACCGCTTCGTTCTGGCCGCATCGCTAGGGGGCGGGCAGCTGCACCGCTACCGTTTTGACGCCGCCACGGGTGCGTTGCTGCCTACCGATCCTGCGGTGTTCCCCTTGCCCGCTGGCACAGGCCCCCGGCACCTGCGCTTCAATGCGCAGGGCGACCGCATGTACCTGTTGGGAGAGCTGGACGCCTTTGTGCATGTGCTGGCTTGGGATGAAGCGAGCGGTGATCTGCAGCTGCTGCAAAGCCTGCCCACCGTACCGCCGGGCTTTGCAGGCCCTGCCTGGGGTTCCGACCTGCACCTGAGCCCCGATGGCCGCTGGCTGTACACCAGCGAACGCAACAGCCATACGCTGGCCGGGTTTGCTGTAGATGCGGTCACCGGCCAGTTGTCCCCCATCGGGCACTGGCACACCCAGCTACAGCCGCGCGGCTTTGCCATCACCCCCGACGGGCGCTACCTCATGGCGGCAGGGCAGATCAGCCACCGGGTGGGTGTGCACGCAATCGCCCCCAACAGCGGCGCCCTGACCCAGGTGGCCGAGCATGATGTGGGGCTCAACCCGAACTGGATCACCGTGCTGCCCATGCAGCCAAAAGCTTGAAGAGACTGTGCCAACGATGAACCGAACCGCCCTCACCATTCGCATGCACCCGGACGACAACGTTGCCATCGTCGCCAACGACGGTGGCCTACCTGGCGGAACCATGCTGCCCGGCGGCGTGCCAGGCGCTGGCATCACGCTGCGCGACAAAGTGCCCCAAGGCCACAAGGTGGCGCTGCAGGACATTGCCGAAGGTGCTGTGGTGCGCCGCTACAACGTGCCCATCGGGTACGCTTTGAAGCCCATCCTGGCCGGTAGTTGGGTGCATGAGCGCTTGCTGAAAATGCCATCGGCCCGTGCGCTGGAGGGCCTGCCCATGGCCACAGTGACGCCGCCGGCGCTGGAGCCACTCACGGGCTATACCTTCGAAGGCTATCGCAACGCCGACGGCTCGGTGGGCACGCGCAACATCCTGGCCATCACCACCACCGTGCAGTGTGTGGCCGGTGTGGTGGCCAACGCGGTGCACCGCATCAAGACGGAGTTGCTGCCGCTATACCCGCACGTGGACGACGTGATCGGCCTGGAGCACACCTACGGTTGTGGCGTGGCCATTGACGCACCTGACGCCATCATCCCCATCCGCACGTTGCGCAATATCAGCCTCAATCCCAACTTTGGGGGTGAGGTCATGGTGGTCAGCCTGGGTTGTGAAAAGCTCCAGCCCGACCGCTTGCTGCCCCCGGCAGCTTTCCCATCACCGACGAGCGCGATGGCGCCTTGGGCCCCGAGACGGTGTGCCTGCAGGCAGAGGAGCATGTGGGTTTCATGTCCATGCTCGACCACATCGTGCAAAGTGCGCGCCCCCATCTGGAGCGCCTGAACGCCCGCCGACGCGAGACCGTACCGGCCAGCGAGCTGGTATTGGGCGTGCAGTGTGGTGGCAGCGATGCGTTTTCCGGTGTCACGGCCAATCCTGCTGTGGGTTTTTGCGCAGATCTCTTGGTGCGCGCGGGCGCCACCGTGATGTTCAGCGAGAACACGGAGGTGCGCGACGCCGTCGAGCAGCTCACCAGCCGCGCCGCCACGCCCGAAGTGGCCCAGGCCATCGTGCGTGAACTGGGCTGGTATGACCAGTACCTCGACCGTGGCCGCGTGGACCGCGCAGCCAACACCACACCGGGCAACAAGGCTGGGGGGCTCTCCAACATCGCCGAAAAGGCCATGGGCTCCATCATCAAGAGTGGCACTGCGCCCATTTCGCATGTGTTGGCCCCGGGCGAAAAGCTGCGCCCTGACCAGCGTGGTCTGGTGTATGCCGCCACACCGGCCAGTGACTTCATCTGCGGCACACTGCAGCTGGCCGCAGGCATGAACCTGCATGTGTTCACCACCGGCCGGGGCACACCCTACGGCCTGGCTGAATGCCCGGTGGTCAAGGTGGCCACGCGCTCCGACCTGGCACGCCGCTGGCATGATCTGATGGACATCAACGCGGGCAAGATCGCTGACGGAGAGACCAGCATCGAACAGCTGGGCTGGGAGATGTTTCACTTGCTGCTCGAAGTGGCCAGCGGTCGCAAAAAAACCTGGGCCGAGCAATGGAATTTGCACAACGCACTGGTGCTTTTCAATCCCGCTCCCGTGACCTGAAGAAGATGCCTGCTGGCCCCCCGGCCACTGCCCCTCCCTCAACAGCCCTTGCCCGCAAGGGCTGTTGTCCTTGAAAGGCCCGCATGGGACATTCCCGTTTTTCTGACCCCAAGGTGGTGGTGGCCTTGGCGCTGCTGTGTTGCCTGCTTTGGGGCAGCTCCTACCCGGCCATCAAGACCGGTTATGCCTGGTTCGGTATTGCGCGCAACGACATTCCTGCGCAACTGGTGTTCGCAGGCTGGCGCTTTCTGGGCGCGGGGCTGATCCTGCTGGCCTGGGCCGTGGCAACACGCAGGTCCATCTGGGGCTTGGGGGTTGTGGCCGGGCGACAACTGCTGGTATTGGGCCTGGCGCAGACCACGTTGCAATACGTTTTCTTCTATGTGGGCCTGGCCCACACGACGGGGGTGAAAGGCTCGATCATGAACGCCACGGGCACCTTCTTCAGCGTGCTGCTGGCCCACTGGGTTTATCACAACGACCGTCTAAGCCACGCCAAGCTATGGGGTTGTGTGGTCGGCTTTGCGGGCGTCATGGTGGTTAACCTGGGGCGCGGCACGTTGGACATGGACTTCACCCTGCTGGGGGAGGGTTTTGTGGTGATTGCTGCCTTGGTGCTGGCCGCCGCCAGCATCTACGGCAAGCAAGTGTCTCAGGGCATGGATTCGGTAGTGATGACCGGGTGGCAACTCGGTGTGGGCGGTGCAGCGCTGTTGGCCATGGGCTGGGGCCTGGGGGGCTCGCTGTCCGGCTTCACATGGGGCTCCGGTGTGTTGCTGGTGTACCTGGCGTTGCTGTCATCGGCCGCCTTTTCGCTGTGGAGCATTCTGCTCAAACACAACCGCGTGAGCCAGGTCACGGTGTTCAACTTCACTGTGCCAGTGTTTGGCGCGGCGCTGTCAGCGTTGTTTTTGGGCGAGGCGCTGCTCGAGTGGAAGAACCTGCTGGCGCTGGTGCTGGTGTGTGTGGGCATCTGGCTGGTCACGCGCGATGCGCCCGCCGCGTCCACCACCAAATAGACTCGCCGTCATGGCTTACTCCCTTTCACGCGACGCGTTTCAACAAGAGCTGCAAGGTCAATGCACTGACCTATTCACCCTGCGTGGCGCTGGTGGCCTGCAGGTGGCGGTGAGCAACTACGGTGCGCGCCTGGTGCAGGTGGCGGTGCCCGACGGGCAGGGCAGTCTGGTCGACGTAGTGCTGGGCTATGACAGTCTGCAGGGCTATCTCGCTGGCCAGCTGTCCATGGGCGCTCTGATTGGCCGTTGGGCCGGGCGCTTGCGCGATGGTTTGCTCGTGCTTCCCGATGGATCGCATCTGCAGCTGCCCACCAACAGTGGCCCGCACCATCACCATGGCGGGCCCCGGGGCAGCCGCTTCCAGGTCTTTGCGGTCGAAGACGTGCAGTCTGATGCGCTCACCCTGAGCCATACCTTTCGCGCCGAGGACGACGGCATACCCGGCGACGTGCGCGTGCAGCTTCATCTGCAGGTCACGGCCGACAACGCGCTGCATCTGGCCTGGACGGCTGAGGCGCTGCATGCGCCCACGGTGCTCAACCTCACGGGGCATGCGTTCTTCAACCTCTCTGGCCTGGGCAGCACCCACGGCCACACCTTGCTGGTGCCCGCCAGCCGCTACGTGCCGCTGGCGCCCGATGTGTGCCCCACGGGCGCGCTGGCTGCCGTGCAAGGCACGCCGTTCGACTTCCGCCAGGCCCGCCGTGTGGGCGAGGCGGTGGCGGAGACGGACGAACAACTGGTCTTGGCCGGTGGGCTGGACCACTACCTGGTGCTGGATGAACAGGATGCCTCCCATGCCCCTCCCATCTCGGCCATCACCCCAGCCGGCCTGCGCCTGGCCGCGCTGCTCTGCGAGCCGGTGAGTGGCCGTGCCATGGAGGTGTGGAGCACTGCGCCCGGCGTGCAGGTGTACGCAGGCCACGGCCTCAAGGCCGATCCGGCGCGGGACCGGGGGCGGGGTGCGCTGCAAGGGCACTGGCTCTGGCAGCCCGGCGACGGCATCTGCCTGGAGCCTATGGAGTACCCCGATGCGCCCAACCACCCGGCCTTTCCCATGCGCTGGCTGGCGCCCGGGGAGGTGGAGCGTGGCGCGATCGTGTACCGGTTTCGCAGCCTCTGAGCGAAGTCGCTGGCAAGGGGCCGGGTTTTCGGCATGCCGGGCTACCATGTCCCCTGGCTCTCAACCGAGGTTGCTCATGGATACAAACTACACGCCCAGCACCGACTGGAAAGAGGTGGTGGCCCCTGACGAGGCGCAGCGCTTTGCCGGCTATGCGCGCCAGTTCGCCGAACTGCAAGTGCGCAAGTCGCAGAAGTACGGCAAGGGACGGGGCCTGCACCGCAAGCAGCTCACCGCAGCGCGGGGCCAGTTGCAGGTGCTGGGCGATCTGCCCGCGTTTGCGGCCCACGGGCTGTTTGCGCAGACTGCGCAGTACGAGGTGCTGGTGCGCCTGAGCAATGGCGGCATGGACAAGACCTCCGACCGCAAGCCCGATATCCGGGGCTTTTCGTTCAGCGTGCTGGGCGTACAGGGTGACTTTGCCCTGGGCAATGGCCCCGCCAAAAGCCAGGATTTCACGCTCATCAACCAGGAAAAATTTGCCTTTCCCCAAAGTGGCGAATTTGTGGACTTTGTGGTGGCGGCCTCACACGGCGGCGGCGCGCTGATCAAGTTTCTGGTGCAGCGCCATGGGCTGCTGGGGGCCGCCAGGCAGATCGCCAAAACGGTCAAAACCTTTGGCCGGCCGTTTGGCGGCTTTGCCGCCCATGCCATGCACAGCGCGGCGCCCATCGCCTGTGGGCCGTATGCGGTGCGCGTGCGCCTGGTGCCCCATGCATCCAACGGCGCACCGGTCACCCAGGTGCAGGACGATTGGAATGCCGAGTTCTCGGCCCGCCTGCGCCAGCAGGACTTGTTGTGGGACCTGCAATTGCAGCCCTTTGTGAACGAGGCCACCACCCCCATTGAAGACGCCAGTGTGGACTGGCCCACGCCCTACACCACCGTGGCGCGGCTGACCCTGCACCGGCAAGATCCAGCGGCCGACCCCACGCTGGCCGCGCAGGTCGAGGCCGCCGTGTTCGACCCCTGGCAGGCCTTGGCGGCGCACCGCCCTTTGGGCGACGTGATGCGCGCCCGCAAGGTGGTGTACTTTGAAAGCCAGAAGGGGCGCGGGGCCGCGTAGTTTGGGCCGCCGCCAGAGCGGCACACAACTCAGCAAAGCGGCTCTGGCTAGGCGCTGCGCCGCAGGCCGTACGAGTCGCATGACAAGACGCAGCAACGACGTCAAAAGAGTTTTGGAAGCCGCGTTGACTCTAAGTTTCGTCTAAGTCTTGGTGCCCACACTGCCCTCCATCGCAACCCCGATCGGAAAGGCACCACACCATGAACACAACAACGCTGACCTCTACCCCCCGCCGCCTCATTCTGGCCCTGGTGGCCGCAGGCGCCGTGGGTGCCACGGGCGCGGGCCTCATCAGCGGGCAGCAGGCGCGCGCTTTGACCCCCACCGCCCCCATCGTGGCGCAGACCCCGTCGGCCCCCGGCGGTGCGTTGCCCAGTTTTGCCCAGATCACCGCACAAAACGGCCCGGCCGTGGTCAACATCAGCGTCACGGGCACCACCAAGACGGCGGCACTGGCCAACGACGATGACGAGGACGAAGGCCAGCCCGCTGCACGCCAGCGCCGTGGCCCACAGATGGACCCCAGCGACCCGTTCTACGAGTTCTTCCGGCAGTTTGGAATCCCCGGCGCAGGCCCTCAGGGCCAGCCCAATGTGCCCACACACGGCCAGGGCTCGGGCTTCATCGTCAGCGCTGATGGGTTGGTGTTGACCAACGCCCATGTGGTCAAGGGCGCCAGCGATGTTGTCGTCAAGCTCACTGACCGGCGCGAGTTCCGCGCCAAGGTGCTGGGTGCCGACCCCAAGACCGACGTGGCCGTGCTCAAGATCGACGCCAAGGACTTGCCCACGGTGCGCCTGGGCAGCACACGCGACTTACAGGTGGGCGAGTGGGTGCTGGCCATTGGCTCGCCCTTCGGTTTTGAGAACAGCGTGACGGCGGGTGTGGTCAGTGCCAAGGGCCGCTCGCTGCCCGACGACAGTCTGGTGCCATTTATCCAGACCGATGTGGCGGTCAACCCCGGCAACTCGGGCGGTCCGCTGTTCAATGCGCGTGGCGAGGTGGTGGGCATCAACTCCCAGATCTACAGCCGCTCGGGCGGCTACCAGGGTGTGTCGTTCTCCATCCCTATCGAGCTGGCCGCCAAGATCAAGGACCAGATTGTGGCCACCGGCAAGGTGCGCCATGCGCAACTCGGTGTGGCCGTGCAGGAGGTGAACCAGGCGTTTGCCGAGTCGTTTGCGCTCGACAAGCCTGAGGGCGCGCTGGTGGCCAGCGTTGCCAAGGGCAGCTCGGCCGAGAAGGCTGGACTGCAGGCCGGTGACGTGATCCGCCAGGTGGACGGCCAGCCCATTGTGGCCTCGGGCGACCTGCCCGCGTGGGTGGGCCAGGCGCAGCCGGGTCAGCAGGCCAAACTGTCGGTGTGGCGCCAGGGTAAATCGCTGGAGCTGACGGCGACGCTGGGCGACGCCAGCGACAAGGCGAGCAAGCAGGCGCGCAATGACGACGCTGTGGGCAAGGGCCAGCTGGGCCTGTCGCTGCGCCCGCTGGACCCACAGGAGCGCCGCGAGGTGGGCGTGGCAGAGGGCCTGGTGATCGAGCAGGCGCGTGGCCCTGCCGCGGCCGCCGGTGTGATGCCCGGCGACGTGCTGCTTGCCATCAACGGAGCACCCGCCAGGAACATTGAGCAGGTGCGCGCGGCCATGTCCAAGGCGGGCAAGTCGGTGGCGCTGCTGATAGAGCGCGATGGCAACAAGATCTTTGTCCCTGTGCGTTTGGGGTAAGCGGCCCAAGACGCTCTCCTGGCGTCGTGGTTCCGTCTTGCCGTACCTTCAGGACTGTCTGCGACGAAGCGCCTGGCCAGGACTGCTGCGCTGAGCTTTGTCAGCCGCTTGGCAACGCACTTTGAAGGGGCCACTGCGGTGGCCCTTTTTCAATCATTGACTATGCTTGCCCCCATGCGCCTGCTCCTCGTTGAAGACGACCCCATGATCGGTGAAGCCGTTGCAGACCTGCTGCGTGCCGAACATTACGCCGTGGACTGGGCCCGCGACGGTGACGCAGCCGACTCTGCGCTGCGCACACAAGCCTACGACCTGGTGATGCTCGACCTGGGCCTGCCCCAGCGTGATGGCCTGACCGTACTGCGCGATTTGCGCGCCCGCAAAAACCGGACCCCTGTGCTGGTGGCTACCGCACGGGACGCCGTGGCCCAGCGCATCGACGGGCTGGACGCAGGGGCCGACGACTATGTGCTCAAGCCCTATGACCTTGATGAGCTGCTGGCCCGTATCCGCGCCCTGCTGCGTCGTGCAGCCGGGCGGGCAGAGCCGGTGTATGAACACAAAGGCGTGTGCATCAACCCCGCCACGCGCGAGGCCACGGTGCAGGGCGAGACCGTGGTGCTGTCGGCGCGCGAATGGGCCGTGCTGGAGCCGCTCATCGCCCGCCCCGGCATGGTGCTGTCACGCCAGCAGCTGGAAGACAAGCTCTATGGTTGGGGGGATGAAGTCAACAGCAACGCCGTGGAGGTCTACATCCACGGCCTGCGCAAGAAGCTGGGGGCTGACGTGCTTTTGAACGTGCGCGGCGTGGGCTATTTGGTGCCGAAGGCATGACCGGCAAGCTCGCTCGGGCCGTGGGCGGCATGCTCCCCCGCTCGCTGCGCGTGCGGTTGCTGGTGTTTCTGCTTGCAGCCATCGTGTTGGCGGGGGCCGTGCAAGGCGCACTGGCCTACCGGGGGGCGCTGGCCGAGGCCGATGCGCTGTTCGACTATCACATGCAGCAAACCGCCCTGGCCCTGCGTTCGGGTCTGCCGGTGGATGCCCAAGGTCTGGGCCAGGGCCTGGACCCCGAGGACGAAAACCACGAATTCATCGTGCAGGTGTGGACCAACGAGGGCCTGCGCATTTTTGAATCCGCCGTGGGTGCGGCCCTGCCGCAGATTGCCGTACTGGGCTTCACCAATGTGCAGGCGCGCGGCGGCACCTACCGCGTGTTTTCGATGCAGACGCGCTCGCAGGTCATCCAGGTGGCGCAGAACATGGCCGCGCGGCGCGACATGGCCCGCAGCCTGGCCCTGCGCACGCTGGCGCCGTTGGCCTTCATGGCGCCGCTGTTGGTGCTGGCTGTGTGGTGGGGCGTGAGCCGGTCGTTGGCACCCGTGGAGCGTGTGCGCCGCCAACTGGCCCAGCGCCAGGCCGACGACCTCTCGCCCGTGAGTGATGCGCAACTGCCCGACGAGGTGCAGCCCCTGGTGAGCGAACTCAACCTGCTGTTCGAGCGTGTGCAGCATGCCTTTGAGGCCCAGCAGCACTTTGTGGCAGATGCCGCACACGAGCTGCGCTCGCCGCTGGCCGCACTGCGGCTGCAACTGCAGGGTCTGCAGCGCGCGGGTGACGACGCCGCCCGCGCCAAGGCCATCGAACGCCTGTCCTCAGGCATCGAGCGCGCGACGCGGTTGGTCGAGCAGTTGCTGACCCTGGCCCGGCAAGAGGCAAGCGCGGCCGCCACCGAACCCGTGGACCTGCGCACCGTGGCCCAACTGGCTTTGGCCGACGTGGCCCCCGCCGCCCAGGCGCGCGGCATGGATGTGGGCTTGCTGGAATCCGACGCCATGACCGTCCCTGGCAATGCCGAGGCCCTTCGCATGCTGGCGCGCAACCTGCTGGACAACGCCATCAAGTACACACCGCCCGGCGGTCGGGTGGATCTGCAGGTGCGCACTGACAACGGTCAGGCTGTGCTCACGGTGGAAGACAGCGGCCCCGGTATCGCCCCCGAGCACCGCGAGCGGGTGATGCAGCGCTTCGTGCGTGAAACGGCAGAGGGCGCCCCTGGCAGCGGCCTGGGCTTGGCCATCGTGCAGGCCATTGCGCAGGGCCATGGCGCCACCGTGGCGCTGGACACATCCGTGCGCCTGGGGGGGCTGCGGGTGACCGTGCGTTTTGCCGTGACAAAGTCCTGAGAGTGTCTGTAATCTGCTATTGAATAGATAGCTTTTCGGGCAAGTTGTACGGGCGCTATCGGCCTGAAAGGTTTAAAAGTTGCAAGCAGGGGGCAAGTTGCCCGGTCACCTGTGCGCCACGCTGCGTTGCGTGTGGCGCGCACAATGTGACCGCCTCGCGCAGGGCCGTCCGGCTCCACGGTCTGCCTGCCCACACCTCCACCTCAGCACACACGCATCAGCATGAACTTCATCGTCTTGGGCGCAGGCGCCATTGGTTGTTATGTGGGGGGGCGCCTGGCAGCTCAGGGCCAGTCGGTCTGCTTGGTGGGGCGCCCCCATGCACTGGAGCCCATTGCCTTGCAGGGCCTGCAGGTCACCGATCTTGATGGTTTTGACCACTCTGTACCCCGCTCGGCCCTGCAGTTGGCGCACACGCTGGCCGACGCGGCCCCCAGCGCCGACAGCATCATCCTGCTGTGCGTCAAAAGTGGCGCCACCGAATCCGCCGCACGCGAACTGGCGGCAGTCTGTGCGCCCGGCACCTGCGTCATCTCTCTGCAAAATGGGGTGGACAACGTGGCCCGCGCCCGGGCGCTGGCGCCCGGCCTGAATGTGCTGGCTGGCATGGTGCCCTACAACGTGGTGCTGCGTGGCGCCCATGTGCACCGCGCCACCGCAGGCCCGCTGCAAGTGCAGCGCGATGCCGCCACGGAGCGCATTGCGCCCCTGTTCAACGCGGCGGGGCTGGCCACCGTGTTGCCGCCGGACATCCGTGCCGTGCAGTGGGGCAAGCTGCTGCTCAACCTGAACAACCCGGTCAATGCGCTGTCAGACCTGCCCCTGCGGCAAGAGCTGCTCGACCGCGACTGCCGCCGCGTCTTTGCCGCACTGCAGACCGAGGCACTGCGCGTGATGGCGCGCGCGGGCATCACGCCCGCCCAGGTCACCGCTGTGTCGCCCACGCTGCTGCCCCATGTGATGCGCCTGCCCAACTGGCTGTTCACGCGGCTGGCCCAACGCATGCTGCAGATCGATGCCACCGCCCGATCGTCGATGTGGGACGACCTGGAGGCCGGGCGCGTGACGGAGATCGACGCGCTGTGTGGCGCCGTGGTGCGCTTGGCTGCGCAGCAGGGCATGGCCGCGCCGCTCAATGCGCGCATGTGCGAACTGCTGGGCGGCCCGCGCCAGCGCCTCAGCGGCGCGCAGATGCGCAAGATGCTGGGGCTGTGATCAGGCGGGCGGCATGGCCTTGTCCAGCGGCAGGCTCAGCCCCGTCTTGAGACAAGCCAGCGCTACCGAGGTGCGAAACCTTCGCACGTTGTCGTCACCTTCAAACAGCCGCTGCGTCAGCGCTTCGTAGTCAGACATCGACGCCACGGTCACCACCAGCAGGTAGTCGGCCTCGCCGGTCACGCTGTAGCACTGCTGCACGGCATCTTCGGCCGCGATGCGTGCGCGCAAGGGGGCGGTGCGGTCAGGCCGCTCGTTTTCCAGGTGGACCTCCAGCATGATGGTCAGCGGCAGGCCCACTTTCACCGGGTCGAGCACGGCCACATTGGCGCGGATGACACCGCTGTCCTTCAGCCGCTGGATGCGCCGCTGGACGGCAGGTGCCGAGAGGTTGACCGCCTGTGCAATCACGCGCTGGGGCGTGGTGTTGTCGGACTGCAGGATGTCCAGGATCGCGAGGTCGAAGCGGTCTAGTGCTGCCGGGGTGGCCATGGAGGCTCCTTGGGAGGTGAGCGAAAGTTGCGTGCAAGCTCCAAAAATCGAGCCAAAAGCACGCCAGGGTCGCACTATATTTTCAGCCCATGAGCGCTTCCCCTTTCCGGTCTCTTCTTCACCGTTTTTTCCCTTTCCTCGCCGTTCTGGGCTCCGTCACTGCGCTGGGCATTGGCACCTCGTGGGCCAAGCACTGGCTGTTTCCGGTGGTGGGGGCGCAGGGCACCACCGCGGTGCGCGTGGGCTTTTCGGCGCTGCTGGTGCTGCTGCTGTGGCGGCCCTGGCGCTGGCATCTGTCGCGTGCCGATGCGCGGGCCGTCATGCTGTACGGCGCGGCACTGGGGGGCATGAACCTCATGTTCTACATGTCGCTGCGCACCCTGCCGTTTGGACTGGCGGTGGCCATCGAATTCTCGGGCCCCTTGGCGGTGGCCATCTGGTCATCGCGCCGCGCGGTGGATTTTGTCTGGGTGGCGCTGGCCATGGCGGGCCTGGGCATGCTGCTGCCGCTGGGGCTCAACGGCAGCACGCTGGACCCGGTGGGAGTCTCCTACGCCCTGGGCGCTGCGGTGTTCTGGGGGCTGTACATCGTGTTCGGCAAGCGCGCCGGGCACCTGCACGCGGGGCATTCGGTATCGCTGGGCCTGCTGGTCGCGGCGCTGGTGGTGGTGCCGGTGGGTGTGGCGCATGCGGGCGCCGCGCTGCTGTCGCCCACCGTGTTGCTCATCGGCGTGGCGGTGGCGGCAGTGTCCAGTGCCATCCCGATCTCGCTGGAGATGATGGCCCTGAAGCGCCTGCCCAAGGAGGCCTTCGGCATCATGATCAGCATGGAGCCTGCGGTGGCTGCACTGGTGGCCATGGCGCTGCTGGGCGAGCACCTGAGCGTGGTGCAGTGGCTGGCCATTGGCTGCATCATGGCCGCGTCGATGGGCAGTGCAATGACGGCTGCGCGGCCTGCTGCTGCCGACCGCGCAGCGCCGCAGGCGGCCTGAAGGCGCGTGCTGGCGGCGCGGTGCCGCAAGGCAGGCGGTGCCATGGCACGGCGCATTGCCTGACAGTGGTGTGGTCTGCAGGCTGGCATGGGCGGCGTGGCTGCAGGGCTAAAAAGGGACAGTGACGGCACCCCGTTGGCGCCGTCGCCCCCTGTCCAAGGAGCCGATCATGATTCCATCCACCATCTCTTCCACTGCGACCGCCACACCCGTGGACAAAGACCTGGCCGAGCAAGCGCGCCCCGGCTACGGCATCCCATCGCAAGACCCCCGGACCGGCGCACAGACCGCGCTGGAGCCTGAAGACGCAGAGCGCGAAGCCCACTCCGCCTTGATGGGCGGCGGCATGATGGCTGGCGCCGCAGCCGGTGCCGCTGTCGGCGTGGCCGTTGCGGGCCCGGTGGGGGTGGTGGTCGGAGGCACTTTGGGCAGCATTGCCGGTGCGCTGGGTGGTGCCGCAGCGGGCACCATGGTCAGCCCGGATGATCCTTCGGCCGATGCTGTGGCCGCAGAACACCTTGCGCCGCACCTGCGAGGGCCGGAAGGCAAGACAGACCCGAAGTAGGGTGTGCGGGGCTCACTACAGGCTGACTGGTGCAGCGTACGTACTGTGTGAGGTTGCTCCAAATTTGATAGCTGTCAGCGCATATTGCACTAGCGCTTGCCGCCATTTTGGCTGTGAATTTGGTCCCCTCGACAGGAATCGAACCTGTATCTAGCGCTTAGGAGGCACTCGTTCTATCCATTGAACTACGAGGAGGCAAGACAGCCGCGCATTGTAGTGGCGCGCGGCCGCCTCTCTGGCCGCTGGGACCTCAGTCGTATTTCACGGTGTAGATGATGTCCACCGCACTCTTCTCGCCGGTTTGCCCGCGCAGGGTGAGGCGGCGGGACAGGTCGTAAAAAATGTACAGCGTGCCCAGCGTGCCCGACAGGCTGCGCTCGTAGGTCACATACAGGTCTTTGGACAGGCGTTTGCCGAAGGTGAGTGCAGCGGCGCTGGCGTCGTCGCCCGCCGTGGCGCTGCGAAACCCGATTTCATCCAGGCCCAGGCGACTGGCGGCGTTGGCGGTGGGGCTCTTGCCGCCGTTGCGGCCCAGAAGGGCAAGCGCGGCCTGCTGCAGCACGGCGGCTTCCGCGCCGCCTGCCGATGCATTGCGGCCCAGCACCACCCACGACAGCTTTTCGGCGTCCGGCAACTCGGGGTCGGAGTACAGCGTGACGCGCGGCGTCTGCGCGCTGCCGGTGACCTGCACCCCCGCGCGCACGCTGATGTTGGGGCGCAGCGCCAGGATGTCGAGCGAGGGGTTGTTGTAGGGGCCGTTGAAGCGGATCAGGCCCGTCTCCACGTCCAGCATCTGGCCCCAGGCGCGGTAGCGGCCTTCGTCGGTGCGGACCTCGCCAGTCACGCGGGGTGGGGCGCCGGGCACGGCGCTGCTGCGGATGTCCACCTCGCCCGTGAGGCGCGTGGTGATGCCCTGGCCCTGCAGCGCAAAGTCGCGCCCCAGGTTGAGGGTGATGGCGATGTCGGGGGGCTTGGCCGTTTCTGCCTGGGCCGCTACCTGGCTGGCCTTGGCGGCGGACTGGGCTTTGGCCTGGTCTTCGCGGTCCTTGGCGGCAGAGCGTACGACCACATCCGATCCCAGGCTGGGGGCAGATTCGTCGGGCAGGATGATGGTGGCGCGGTCGGTGGTGAGTTGGCCGCGCAGGCTGATCTGCCCCTGCTGCAGTTGCGCCTGTAGCTGGCCCGACACGCTGACCTGCCGGTCGGCACGCACCAGCACCTGCAGGGCCTTGGCCTCGGCCTGCAGGGACATGGTGATGCCTGACAGGCCGGGGGATGTTGTGGTGGATGTGGCCGTGGCGCTGTCACCCCAGGCCACGCGGCCGGTGGCGGTCAGCGTGCCGCCGTCTTGCGCCGCCGCTGTGCGGTTGCCGCTGAAGCCTGCGATGCGCGCGTTGCTGCCACGCCCGCCTTGCAGTCGGAACTCGGTGATGTTGAGCTGGTTGCCCTGCAGCGTGGCGCGCAGGCGGCCGCCTTGCAGGTCGACCCCATCCACCACCGAGCGCACGGCCATGTCATCGGCCCCCAGGGTGCCCGCCCAGCGCGGCGCATCGCGTGTGCCCGACAAGGTGGCGCTGGCGTCCAGCGTGCCGCGCACGCGCCAGCCGGGCGGTGCCAGGGCCGACCACACGCCCACATCGGGCAGGCGCGCACGCAGGGTGCCAGCCAGCGGCGCATCGGCAGGCCAGGTGAAGGGGGCAGGGGTGTTGGCGGCGGCCAGGCGCGTGCTGGCGGTGGCGTCGATTTCACCCGCGCGGTCGCTGGCCCAGAGCAGGCGCGCACGCAAAGTGTCGCCTTCAGCCGTGATCGCAACTTCTGCCTGGCGCACACCGGCAAGGGTGCCTGGGATGCCGGATGCACCTGCGGGCGGTGTGGCCCCGGTCGCCAGCACGGTGGTGGCCCCCGGGCCGGTGCCCTGGCCACTGCTTTGCACCGCCGTGACGGCCGTGGCGTCGCCCGCCAGGATGCGCAGGTCGCCACTGGCACGGCGCAGGCTGGCGCTGGCGCGCAGTGCGTCGCCCGTGGTGTCCACGCTCCATTGCCCGTCGAGCACGATGCTGCTGGCCAGCCCCATGCGCGCGAGCAGCGGCTGCGCGGGCCGGCCTGCGGCGGCGGGCGTCTCGCCGAGGCCCAGCGCATCCACCCAGGCCATGGGCAGGCCCTGCAGCGTGCCCTGCGTTTGCAACCGCGGGCTGGCGCCAGGTGCCGTGGCCGCAGACCATTGCACGGGCGACCAGCGCAGCGTCACGGTGCCCGGCAAGGGGCCCGTCACGCGGGCTTGCCCGGCTGCTGCCTGCAGGCTGAGGGTGGCGCTGGTGGCGGGCGATGGCGCGGAGCGCCCGCTGGCCCCAGACGCGGGTGCGCTGGGTTTAGGGGGGCCGGTGCGCACGGTCAGGCCCAGAGGCTCCGACAGTTGCAGGGCCCACGGCCCTGGGCGCTGCGCCGCTTGCGCTTGCAGGCGCAGCTCGCTGACCTGCACCTGCCATTGCCCAGCACCCACCATGGTGCTGGAGACGCGGGTCTCCACTGCCGTCTGCAGGGCCTGTGGCGCTGGCGTGCGGATCTCGCCACGCAGTGCCAGGTTGGCCTTTGCCAGGTTGCCACCCAGTTCTGCCTGGATGGCGCGCAGTTGCAGGGCTTGCCCGGCGGTTGTGCCGCCGCCTGCGTTGGTGGTGGCAGGCAGCGTCAGGTCCAGTTGGGGGGCATTCAGCGAGGCCTGCAGCTCAAAGCGGTCCTGGTTGCGGGTGGGCGCGTTGGTGGCGGTGCTGGCGGTTTGCAGTTGCTGAGCCAACGTCTGCCAGCCCCCCTTCCAGCGGGCGGTCAGCTGTGCCGCTCCCTGGGCGCTGGCCCCATGCAGCGTGCGTTGCACGGTGGGGCCCACCAGCGGCAGGCTGGCCAGCCAGCGCTGTGTGCGGTCGGTGTCGGTCCACTGCACCTGCAGGTCGCCAGCGCCGCTTTGGGCTGCCAGCGCGCCCTGTGCCTGTGCTGTGGCGCCGGGCACCGCCAAGGTGACCTTGCCTTGGGCGGACTGTGCGGCCAGTGCCATGCGCAGGTCGGTGGCTTCCACGCGGGCCTGCAGGGCGTCCAGCAACAGGCGGTCCAGCCGCACCGTGCCGCCGTCGGCAGCCTGCCAGGTGCCTTGTGTGCTGAAGGTGTTGATGCGAAGTGGTGCGCCTGCTGCCGCTGTGGTCTTTGTGGTTGCAGCGCGCACAGGCTTGCCTGGGTCGGCCCGCACATCGGCGCTGAAGCGCACGGCGTCGCCCTGAGTCTGCGCGGTGACGCGGCCGGAGAGCGGGGCGGCGGCCAGCAGCGTGTGCAAGGCGTCGGGGCGCAGCGCGTGCAGGTTGGCCTGGCCTTCCAGAGCGTGGGTAGCGGGGGTGTAGTGGCCCTGCGCGGTGATGCTGCCCGCGCCCGCTTGCAGGGTGGCACTGGGCACGGTCCAGCGGGTGCCGTCGTAGCTCGCGCTGGCGTCCAATGCGGTCAGTGGCAGGCGGGTGGTGTCCCATGGGCCGGGCAGGTCGTTGCGCAACTGGGCCTGCAGGCTCCAGCCTGCGGGATGGCCTGCCGTGCCTGAACCACCGGATGTCGGCCCGGCTTGCAACGTGCCGTGCAGCTGCGTGACCGGAGCCTGGGGCCACAGGGCCGCCAGATTGACGGCACGCAACGTGGCGTTGGCGGACTGCAGGGGCTGCTGTGCCCACGGTGCCAGTGTGGCGGTCAGGTCGGCCTGCATGGGGTCTGTAGCGGGGGCAGGGGTTGTGCGTGGGGGAGGGTGTTGTGGTGCAGCCGGTTTGCTGGCAGGCGCGGCTGCAGGCGGTGTTGCAGCTTCGCTGGTCGGTGCGGGCTTCAGGCGTGCCTGCAGTTGCAGCTGCGCCGCAGCGGTGGCCAGTGTGCCCTGCAGCGTGGCGTGGGCACCCACCTGCAGCGCTGCGCCGCCCCCCGGGACGGCGGTGCGCACAGTGCCGTCCACGGTGGCATCCAGCGCCATGGGGGCTTGTGCGTCCAGCGTGGCGCGGGCGCTGTAGTGGCCCTGGGCCAGCCCAACAGCGCCGATGTTCAGGCGATGCTGGCGGCCGTCAAACCGGTAGTCGCCCACCAGGCCTTGGGCCTCCACGGCGGGCGACCCGGCCCACTGCAGCTGGTCCACACGGAACGGCACGCCCAGCTGCAGCGGCAGCACCAGGTCAGTCAGGGGCGTGGGCGGTGGCTCCGGCGCATCGGCGGGCCGGGGCTGGGGCGTGATCCGCACGCGGGCGGCGTGCACCTCGCCCAGTTCCAGGCGGCGCTGCAGCAAGGGGGCCCACTGCCAGCCCAGGCGGATGTCGGTCACTTCCACCGCCAGGGTGGGGCTGCTCCAGCGCAACCAGCCAATGCGCCCGCCGCTGCGCAGCGAGCCACTGACCTCGCGGCTCTCCAGTTGCTGGTGGGCGGGCAGGTATTGCGCCGCTCGGGCCAGCGTTGTGGCCAGTGATGTGCCGCTGCCTGCCCACCACCACAGCAGCGCGCAGGCCGCCAGTAGCAGGGCCACCAGGGCCACCAGCAGCCAGCCCAGAGCCCGCAGCACGCGGTGGGCCCGTGATGGGCGCGGTGGGCGCGGGCGTGGGGCCGACGAGGACCCGGCGCTGAAGTCCGACGCGCGGGCGCGGGGTGTGGGAAGGTGCGGGGCGTTCATCGCCATCAGAAGCTGAACCCCAGGCGCAAGTGCAGCCGCACTTCCTTGGTCTTGACGCCATAGGCCAGGTCGGCCTGCAGCGGGCCCACGGGGCTGCGCCAGCGCACACCGGCGCCCACGCCCACGCGCGGGCTCAGGTCACCGACCTTGTCGGCCACGGCGCCTGCATCCACAAACAGGGTGCTTTCCCAGTCGGTCATGGCACCGCCGTAGACGATGGGGCGCTGCCACTCCACGCTGCCCACGGCCAGGTAGCGGCCCCCATAAAGTTGACCGTTGTCGGTGCGCGCGCCAATGCTGCGGTAGCCGTAGCCGCGTACCGTGGTGTCGCCGCCCGTTACAAACAGCTGCGTGACGGGGATCTGTGCGCCTTCGCGGGCCAGCACGGCGCCTGCCTCGGCCCGCAGTGCCACACGGGCATTGCGGCCCATGCCCGCCTCGTCCTGCACGCGGCCTGCGGGGATGAAAGACTGCCACCGCACCAGGGTCCGCACAAACGGGTCGCGCTCTGGCCGCAGCGTGGTGCCCAGGCCCAGCTCCACCGCCACGCCGTGGCCCCGCGTGGGGGCGGTGAGGCTGTTGAAGTAGCGGCCTGTCCACCCGTAGTTCACGCTCAGGGCCGTGCTGGTGTCGGAGGGCGATCGCGTGTTGTCAGTCAGGCCCTGGCTGTTGGCATAGTCGTACTGCAAAAAGTAGTTGCGGTCGATGGTTTTGGTGCTCTTGCTGCGGCCTGCGCGCAGGCGCGCGCTGTTGACGTCGTAGTCGCCCGTCGCCTCGCGCTGCAGCTGGGCGCCTGCAAACCAGCGCCAGCCGTTGTTGTTGGGCAGGTCGGTCCATTCGCTGCTGGCGTGTTTGGTCTCGCGGTCCAGCGAGAGCTTGCTCACCGCGCGCCAACCGATGAAGGGCAACTGGTTGTGGATGTGCTCCAGCGACAGGCGTGCGCCGCTGTCGGTCGAGAAGCCGGGGCCGAACACCAGCTTCTGCATCGGGGCCTCGCGCACCTGGGCCACGACGGGAGCGGCCTGCGGGTCGGTGCCCTCGGCGTCGAGCGTGAGGAACACGGCGTCGTAGTAGCCGCTGCTGGCCAGGCGCAGCTGGGCGTCCAGCATCTCTGCCTCGTCATAGACAGCGCCCGTGGGCAGGCGTGCCAGGCGCCGCGCGCCGTCGCTGTCGTAGCGCTGGCTGCCCTGTACCCGCAAGGGGCCGAAGCGGTAGGCGGGGCCGGGGTCGTAGCTCACGCCCAGTTTTGCTTGGTGCTGGTCGGCATCGATCTCGGCCCGGCTGTTGGCGATGCGGGCCGTGGGGTAGCGCCGCGTCTGCAACTGACGCAGCCCGTCGGCCTTGGCGTTGTCCCAGGCCGACTGGGTGAAGGGCTGCCCGGGCGCCAGGGACCAGTTGCGCTGCAGGCGCTGCTCTTGACGCGCGAGGCTGTCAGTATCCGCGTCGGCGGTGCCCGCCACGGTGATGTCGGCACTGGCAATGCGTGTTTGTGGACCGGGCTCTACGGTGATCGTGACGGTGCGGGGCGCAGCTTTGCGGCTACTGGCGGCGTCTGGCGCCTCGGTTAGCACGACCGTGATGGTGGGCGCAAAGTAGCCCAAGGTGCCCAACAGGTCACGCGCATTGGCGTCGGTGGCGCCCAGCAGGCGCTGCAGCTCGTTGGCCTGCAGGTCGGGCAGTTGGCGAAAGCGCTGCAGCTCCAGATGGCGCTCCAGCGTCTCGCGCACGCCATTGGGCGCTTGCACCACCACGTCAAACGACGCGGCTCCTTCTGTCGCGTCTGCACTGGCACTCTGGTCGCTGGCGGGGGACTTGTCTGCACGTTGCAAAAAACTGCAGCCGCTCAGACACAAGGCGCCACAAAGCAGCAACGCCGACCACAGGGCCGGCGTTGGGGTAGTTGCAGTGGCAGGGCACAAGACGCGGATGGGCACGACGCGAAGGGATAGTCAGGTTGGCAGCGGATGAAGGGGGATGCAGGTCTAAGAAGACCTACACCAGAGCCCGACTATGCCCTGAAACCGGTGCGCCCTTTGTCGGACAGATGCTTACAAGGCACCACGCTTGACCATCGGATGCTACTTTGACAGCAGTCGCATGGTTTCTTCCAGCCCCTTGAGCGACAGTGGATGCATGCGGTTGCCAATGAGCTGCTGGATGATGCTGATGCTCTGGCGGTATTGCCACACCCCCTGCGGCTCGGGGTTGATCCAGGCGTGTTTGGGGAAGGCGTGCGTCAGGCGCTGGATCCATTCGGCGCCAGGTTCTTCGTTGTTGTATTCGACACTGCCGCCGGGCTGCAGGATCTCGTAGGGGCTCATGGTGGCGTCGCCCACAAAGATGAGTTTGTAGTCCTTGTTGTACTTGCGGATGATGTCCCAGGTCGGGAACTTTTCGGCAAAGCGGCGGCGGTTGTTCTTCCACATGAAGTCGTACACGCAGTTGTGGAAGTAATAGAACTCCAGGTGTTTGAACTCGGTCTTGACGGCCGAAAAGAGTTCTTCCACCCGCTGGATGTGCTCGTCCATGGTGCCGCCCACGTCCATGAGCAGCAGCACCTTCACGTTGTTGTGCCGCTCGGGCACCATCTTGATGTCGAGGTAGCCGGCGTTGGCTGCCGTGCTGCGGATGGTGTCGGGCAGGTCGAGTTCGAGCTCATGGCCCTCGCGCGCAAACTTGCGCAGGCGGCGCAGCGCCACCTTGATGTTGCGCGTGCCCAGCTCCTGCTGGTCGTCGTAGTCTTTGTAGGCACGCTGCTCCCACACCTTCACGGCGCTCTTGTTCTTGCCCGCTCCGCCAATACGGATGCCCTGCGGGTTGTAGCCGCCGTGGCCAAAGGGGCTGGTGCCGCCCGTGCCGATCCACTTGCTGCCGCCCTCGTGGCGCTCCTTCTGCTCTTCGAGGCGCTTTTTCAGCGTCTCCATCAGCTCGTCCCAGCCCATCTTTTCGATGGCGGCTTTTTGCTCGGGCGTCAGCTCGTTCTCCAGGATCTTGCGCAGCCAGTCGGCCGGAATTTCCTTGGTGAAGTCGGCCACCATCTCCACGCCCTTGAAGTAGGCGCCGAAGGCCCGGTCGAACTTGTCGAAATGCTTCTCGTCCTTCACCAGCGTGAGGCGCGAGAGGTTGTAGAAATCGTCCAGGGCCCAGGCGTCGTCCGACTTGGGACCTACCACGCCCGCCTGCAAGGCTTCGAGCAGGGTGAGGTATTCCTTCACGGAAACCGGCAGCTTGGCCGAGCGCAGGGTGTAGAAGAAGTCGATGAGCATGTTTTAGGCTCCTGGCGTTTGTTAAACGTGCGCGTACTGCTCTAAAAGATATAGCAATTGCGCCTTGGCCTCAGGCCACTCGCCCGCGCGCATGCTGTACATCACGGTGTCACGGATGGTGCCGTCGCGGCGTAACGCATGGCCACGCAGCACACCGTCCTTCTTGGCGCCCAGTCGCTCAATGGCTTTTTGCGAGGCAAAGTTGTAGTTGTCGGTGCGCCAGCCCACCACGTGGCAGCCCAGGGTGTCAAACGCGTGGCCCATCATGAGCAGCTTGGCGGTGGTGTTGACGTGGGTGCGCTGCACGCTTTTGCAATACCAGGTGTAGCCAATCTCTGCCCGGCGCACGGCGGGCACGATGTCGTGGTAACTGGTGGAGCCCAAGACCTTGCCGGTGGTGTCGTCCAGTACCGCAAAAGCGAAGCGGTTGCCGTCTTCGCGCATCTTGAGCGCTGCCTCGATGTAGGTGCGGGTTTCGTGTGGCTCGGGCACCGACGTGATGCGCAGCTTCCACAGCTCGCCATCGGCCGCAGCGGCTCGCAGGCCGTCTTCATGCGACAGAGCCAGGGGCTCCAGGCGGACGCCGCGATCACGCAAGGTGACAGGTTCTACAAATGCCATGTGTCTTTACCCGCGATCAATCTTTGGAGGGCTTGCTGCGGCGGCTGGCCTGCCAGCGCCTGGCCGCATGCAGGCCCAGACCGCCACCCAGCCCCACCAGGACAATGCCTACCAGGCTGGCGGTGCCATAGCCAGGGGCAAAAATATCGAACCCCAGCAAATGGCCTAACCAGAAGCCCAGCAGGGCCCCGCCCACAAAGCCCACGGCGTCTGCGACGCCGTTGACCAGCAGCTGGCGCGTGTTGGTGTCGCCGCTGCCCACTTAGCGGTTCCTCTGGTTCATGAACACCAGCTTTTCAAACAGGCTCACATCCTGCTCGTTCTTGAGCAGCGCGCCCACCAGCGGCGGCACCGCCACCTTGTTGTCGGCGCTTTGCAGGGCAGTGAGCGGAATGTCTTCAGCCACCAGCAGCTTGAGCCAGTCGAGCAGTTCGCTGGTCGATGGCTTCTTCTTCAGGCCGGGCAGATTGCGCACGTCATAAAACGTCTTCATCGCCACACCGAGCAGTTCGCTCTTGAGCGCGGGGAAGTGCACTGCCACGATCTGGCGCATCGTGTCGGCTTCGGGGAACTTGATGAAGTGGAAGAAGCAGCGGCGCAGGAACGCGTCGGGCAGCTCTTTTTCGTTGTTCGAGGTAATGAACACCAGCGGGCGGTGCTTGGCCTTGATGAGTTCGCGCGTCTCGTAGCAGTAGAACTCCATGCGGTCGATTTCGCGCAGCAGGTCGTTCGGAAACTCGATATCGGCCTTGTCGATCTCATCAATCAGCAGCGCTACGGGGCGGTCGGCCGTGAAGGCCTGCCACAGCACGCCCTGGATGATGTAGTTGCGGATGTCCTTCACGCGCTCGGCGCTGTCGCCATCGTTGAGTTGGCTGTCCCGCAAGCGACTCACGGCGTCATATTCATACAGGCCCTGCTGGGCCTTGGTGGTGGACTTGATGTGCCACTGCAGCAGCGGCATGTCCAGGGCCTGGGCCACTTCCTCGGCCAACATCGTCTTGCCCGTGCCGGGCTCTCCCTTGATGAGAAGCGGCCGTTGCAGCGTGATGGCGGCATTGACAGCGAGCATCAGGTCCTGGGTGGCGACGTAGTTCTGGGAGCCTTGGAATTTCATGGGGGAAAACACCGGATCGTTGATGGATGGGCTTGACAGGGCGCTGGCTATAATCAACGGCTGATCAGAGCCCAGAGCTGAACTTCCACGAGATTGTGCGCGCAAAATGAACAAAACGTTGACCACGCTATTTGCCCTGGCTGTCGCTTCCGTGACCGCCTTGTCCCATGCCCAGGAAGCCAAAGGCGACGTGGAAGCCGGTAAGCAAAAAATCGCCATGTGCATTGGCTGCCACGGCATTACTGGCTATCAGGCCAGTTTCCCCGAGGTGCACAAGGTGCCCATGATTTCGGGCCAAAGCGGCAAGTACATCGCCGCAGCGTTGGTCGCCTACCAAAAGGGCGAACGCAAGCACCCCACCATGCGTGGTATTGCCGAGTCGCTCTCTGAAAAAGACATCGCCGATGTGTCCGCTTATTACGAACAGCATGGCAAGACCGGCGCCGAACTGCCCGCCAAAGCAGCCCGCGAACCCAGCGTGCAAGTGGCCGAGTTGCTGAAGAAGGGGGCTTGCGTTTCGTGCCATGGCGACAACTTCGCCAAGCCCATCGATCCTTCTTATCCCAAGATTGCAGGCCAGCACTCTGACTACCTGTTCGTGGCGCTCAAGTCTTACAAGGCCGAGAAGAACACCAAGGTGGGCCGTGGCAACGCCATCATGGGCGGTGTGGCCAAACAGTTCACCAACGCCGAGCTGAAAGCACTGTCCAGCTATGTGGGTAGCCTTGAGGGTGATCTGCACACTGTGCCCCAGTCGCGCTTCCGCTGATCTGCGCAAGGCCCACGCCTGGCAACCCAGCCCGCCTCTGGCGGGCTTTTTTGTGCCCGATAGCGCCCTGCGCCTACAGGGTTGTGCGGTGAGGTTCCGGTAAAATACGCACAGGGTGTCGGCGCCGTGGTGGCCCGGCAGGTTTATGCGCTGGTCGGGCCGCCTCGCGGTTTTTCTGCGACCCATGAACCCCTCTCCCACCCTGATTCAAGGCATTGGTGCCGTCCTTTTCGGACTGGCGATCCTGCACACTTTCTCTACCAAATATTTCGAGCATCTGGCCCACACGCAGCCCCGGCATGCGGGCATCTGGCATTTGCTGGGCGAGGTGGAGGTGGTTTTTGGCTTCTGGGCGCTGGTGCTCATGATGTTCATGTTCTCCATCAGCGGCAAACAAGAGGCCACGGCGTACCTGGACTCGCGCAACTTTACTGAACCACTGTTTGTGTTTGCAATCATGGTGATTGCCGCCACAAGGCCCATCCTTCAACTGGCGGGTGCTGTTGTGCGCTTGCTGGCGCGGTGCATGCCGTTTCAGCGCGGAGTGGCGATGTATTTTGTGGTCTTGTCGGCGGTGCCTCTGCTGGGCTCGTTCATCACCGAGCCCGCCGCGATGACGCTGGCCGCGCTGATGCTGCGCGATATCTTGTTTTCGCAGCCGTTGTCGAACAAGCTCAAGTATTCGACCATTGGCGTGTTGTTCGTCAACATATCGATCGGTGGCACGCTCACGCCGTTTGCCGCACCGCCGGTGCTGATGGTGGCCACCCAGTGGAACTGGGACCTGTGGTTCATGGTGTCCCACTTTGGCTGGAAGGCGGCTGTGGCTGTGGTGGTCAATGCGGCCATCGCCACCTGGCTGTTTCGCCACCAGGTGGGACACATGGGGCGCAAGCTCGCGTCGGATGAGGTGCCAGTCCCCGTGTCTGTCATGCTGGTGCACTTGGGGTTCCTCGGGCTTGTCGTGCTGTTTGCCCACCACCCTGCGGTTTTTATGGGGCTGTTCCTTTTTTTCATGGGCTTTACCACGGCCTACCAGCGCCATCAAAACCCGCTGATCCTGCGCGAGGCGCTGCTGGTGGCCTTTTTTCTGGCGGGACTGGTGGTTTTGGGAGGCATGCAGCAATGGTGGCTGCAGCCGGTGTTGATGAAGATGGATGCCAACGCCGTGTTCTTCGGTGCAGTGGCGTTAACGGCCTTCACCGACAACGCAGCGTTGACCTACCTGGGGTCGTTGGTCGAGGGGCTCAGCCACGAGTTCAAGGTGGCATTGGTGGCAGGAGCCGTGACGGGCGGCGGCCTGACAGTCATCGCCAACGCACCCAACCCCGCCGGAGCGGCCATCCTGAAAGAGAAGTTTGCGGACAACGCGATCCACCCCTTGGGGTTGTTGTTGGGTGCCTTGCCGCCCACGCTGGTGGCGGTGATCGCGTTCAAATTGTTTTGACTGCAGGCAGTTGTGGTGCGGGTTGTCAGTCCCGCGTGGCGCGCCGCTGCACACACGCGATGTAGGCGTCGCCATCGGGCGGGCGGCCAGCGCGCTGGCTGTCCCACAGCATCTCGCCCAGGCAGTCCATGGCCGCATGATGGGCGTCGTGCAGCGAATCGAGCCGCGCCGTCAGCAGCTCCACCGCCTGACGGATGCCACGCGGCTGGTCGATGCTGCATTGTTCGCTGATGGACAGGTGCATCGACAGGTGCAAAAACGGGTTGGTCTGGCCCGGCTTTTCGTCGTAGTTGCGCGCCACGGCCGCGTCGGCATCGGACAGGTCTGCGTGGTATTCGGGGTGCTCGGCAATCCACAGGCTGGCCAGCGTCTCGATGGCTTCCATGGGGGCACCGCTTTGGGTCTTGGCATGTACCCCGCAAAGAAAGCGGCGCACGTCGGCTTGGGAGGGGCTGAACATGGGGCGTGAGGGTAGCACGCCCCCTTTTGCCTCGGTGGCTGCGGGGTCGCGCCGCTGCGCTACGTGGGGCTGCGGTGGCGTCCTACGTGCCAGACGGTGGGGCCGCCCTACATTGGCATGGCGCATAGCCGAGGAGCCGGGGCCGCTTTGCCGCAGTCCATCAAACCCCGGTGTTGGGAGAACTTGTCATGAATGCAATGCGAATCGTGGGTGTGCTGTTGTTGGTGCTGGGTCTTGCCGGTTTTCTGACCGGTGGCTTCAGCTTTACCAAGGACACCACACAAGCCAAGCTGGGGCCGTTGGAACTGACGGTGAAGGAAAAAGAGTCCGTGAACATCCCGCAATGGATGAGTCTGGGCGCTATGGTGCTTGGCGGTGTGGTGCTGGTGCTGGGCTTTCGCAAGCGCTGAGCGCTGCCGGTCTTGAGTCTCTTTGCCTCCCGCCTTTTTTCCGTCACCGACTTCTCGGTGCGCCCATCATGCGCGAGATGGTTCTGGCGGCACTCAGCAGCGCGGGCAACAGGGTCTCCTGCATCATTTCGGCACTGGTGCGGTTGGCCTGCCCGCTGATGTTGAGCGCGGCCACCGTGCGCCCTGTGCGGTCGGCCAGCGGCGCGGCGATCGAGATCAATCCTTCTTCCAGCTCCTGGTTCACCAGACACCAGCCTTGCTGGCGCGCCTCGCGGATGCGAGCCAGCAGCGTGGGCAGGTCGGTGGCCGTGTGGGCTGTGAAGCGCTCCAGCGGGTGTGGGGCCAGGCGTGTCACCAGCTCTTCATCCGGCAGGCCCGCCAGCAGCATGCGGCCCATCGAGGTCCAGGGTGCGGGCAGGCGCGAGCCCACGCCCAGGTTGGTTCGCATGATTTTGTGCGTGGGCACACGCAGCACATAGACGATATCGAGGCCGTCGAGCACGGCGGCCGATGAAGATTCGCGCACCTCTTCCACCAGGTCTTCCATCACCGGCTCGGCCAGGTTCCAGATCGGCAGCGACGAGAGGTACGCAAACCCCAGGTCCAGGATGCGCGGGCTCAGGCGAAACAGTTTGCCGTCCGTCTCCACATAGCCCAGCGTCTGCAGCGTGAGCAGGATGCGGCGGGCGCCTGCACGGGTCAGGCCCGTCTGCGCGGCGACTTCACTCAACGTCTGCTGCGGCGTGGCCGCGCTGAACGAGCGGATGACCTCCAGCCCGCGCGCGAACGACTGCACATAGCTGTCACTGGGCTTGGGGTCTTTGGTGGTTGGCGTTTCGGGATTCATACATGTGCCCTCTATAATTCTTTATGCGAACATTTGTTCTATAAGCGAACAAATTCTAAGCGGAAGTCATGCACATCATGAAAGCGTTTCGATGATCAACAAACTGGCGGATTCGGTGGCCCAGGCCCTTTCGGGGGTGAAGGATGGTGCCACGGTGCTGATAGGCGGATTTGGTACAGCGGGCATTCCCGGCGAGCTGATTGACGGCCTCATCGCCCAGGGCGCGCGCGACCTCACCGTGGTCAACAACAACGCGGGCAATGCCGACCAGGGCCTGGCCGCGCTGCTCAAGGCCGGGCAGGTGCGCAAGATCATCTGCAGCTTTCCGCGCCAGGTCGATAGCTATGTGTTCGACGAGCTGTACCGCAGCGGCAAGTTAGAGCTGGAACTCGTGCCCCAGGGCAACCTGGCCGAGCGCCTGCGCGCCGCTGGCGCGGGCATTGGCGCTTTCTTCTGCCCCACGGCGCACGGCACCGAGCTGGCTGCAGGCAAAGAAACGCGCGAGATCAACGGCAAGCACTACGTGCTCGAATTCCCCATCCATGGCGATGTGGCCCTCATCAAGGCCGAAAAAGGCGACCGCTGGGGCAACCTCACCTACCGCATGTCGGCGCGCAACTTTGGCCCCGTGATGGCGACTGCTGCCAAGACCACCATTGCCACGGTGCACGAAGTGGTCGAGCTGGGCACCCTGGACCCCGAAGCCATCGTCACGCCCGGCATCTTCGTGAGCCATGTGGTCCAAATCGACCGCGTCGCCACGCAGGCCGGTGGTTTCAAAAAATCCGCGTGAAATTGGCCGCAAGCGCAGAAAGAATAAGCATGAACAGCTATCAAAAGCGTAGTAAAGATGAGTTGGCGAAACGTGTGGCGCAGGACATCCACGACGGTGCCTATGTCAACCTGGGCATCGGCCAGCCCACCCTGGTGGCCAATCACATCCCCGAGGGCCGCGAGGTCATCCTGCAAAGCGAGAACGGCATTCTGGGCATGGGCCCGGCGCCGGCTGCAGGGCTGGAGGACTACGACCTCATCAACGCCGGCAAGCAGCCCGTGACGCTGCTGCCCGGCGGCGCGTATTTTCACCACGCCGACAGCTTCGCCATGATGCGCGGCGGCCACCTGGACATCTGCGTTCTGGGCGCCTTCCAGGTCAGCGCCACCGGCGACCTGGCTAACTGGAGCACGGGCGAACCCGGCGCCATCCCTGCCGTGGGCGGCGCGATGGACCTGGCCATCGGTGCCAAGCAGACCTGGGTGATGATGGATCTGCTGACCAAGCAGGGCGCCAGCAAGATCGTGACGCAGTGCAGCTACCCGCTCACCGGTGTCGCCTGCGTGAAGCGCATCTACACCGATCTGTGCACACTGGCCTGCACACCCACCGGGCTGCAGCTCATCGACATGGTGCCCGGCCTGTCGCTGGCCGAGCTGGAGCAGCTGGTGGGTTTGCCGATCCGGCCTGCGGCTTGACCAACACCCCCATCCCATTGCCTACCGAGGAGACAAAACATGACCACCCAAGCCTTCATCTGTGACGCGATCCGCACCCCCTTCGGCCGTTACGGCGGCGCCCTCAGCAGCGTGCGCACCGACGACCTGGGTGCCATCCCCATCAAGGCGCTGATGGATCGCAACCCCGGCGTGGACTGGGCCGCGGTGACCGATGTGCTGTACGGCTGCGCGAACCAGGCCGGTGAAGACAACCGCAACGTGGCCCACATGAGCAGCCTGCTGGCGGGCCTGCCCATCGACGTGCCCGGCGCCACCATCAACCGCCTGTGCGGTTCGGGGCTGGATGCCGTCGGCACCGCTGCACGCGCCATCAAGTCCGGCGAGGCCGGGCTGATGATTGCTGGCGGTGTAGAGAGCATGAGCCGCGCCCCGTTCGTCATGCCCAAGGCAGAGTCGGCGTTCAGCCGCAACAACGCGGTGTACGACACCACCATCGGCTGGCGCTTCGTCAACAAGCTGATGAAGGCACAGTACGGCGTCGATTCGATGCCAGAAACCGCCGAGAACGTGGCCACCGATTTCGGCATCGAGCGCGAAGCGCAAGACCGCATGGCGTTGGCCAGCCAGCTCAACGCCGTGGCCGCCATCAAGGCGGGCCACTTGGCGCGCGAGATCGTGCCCGTGCACATCCCGCAGAAAAAGGGCGACGCCCTCGTCGTGAGCCAGGACGAACACCCGCGCGAGACCAGCCTGGAAGCGCTGGCCAAGCTCAAGGGCGTGGTGCGGCCCGATGGCACGGTGACTGCTGGCAACGCCAGTGGCGTGAACGACGGCGCCTGCGCGCTGCTGCTGGCCAATGAGATCAACGCCGCCAAGTACGGCCTCAAGCCCCGTGCCCGTGTGGTGGGCATGGCCACGGCTGGCGTGGCGCCGCGCATCATGGGCTTTGGCCCCACACCCGCCACGCTCAAGGTGCTGGCGCAGACGGGCCTGACCATTGACCACATGGATGTGATTGAACTCAACGAAGCGTTCGCCGCACAAGGCCTGGCCGTGCTGCGTGCTTTGGGCCTCAAGGACGACGACGCGCGTGTGAACTCGTGGGGCGGCGCGATTGCGCTGGGCCACCCGCTGGGTGCCAGCGGTGCGCGCCTGATCACCACCGCCGTCAACCGCCTGCACGAACACGCCGGCCAGTACGCGCTGTGCACCATGTGCATTGGCGTGGGGCAGGGCATTGCCATCATTTTGGAGCGCGTCTGAGCCGCGCCTGCGAACACCAAGGAATCCAGTCCGTGCCCATTTCCACTCTCCAGACCCCCGGCGGCGCCTTCCGTGTCCGCATCGACGGCCCCGAGGGCGCCCCCGCGCTGGTGCTTTCCAACTCTCTGGGGACCACGTTGGAGATGTGGGATGCGCAGGCTGAACGCTTTGCCATGGACTACCGGGTCGTGCGCTACGACACGCGCGGCCATGGCGGCAGTGTGGTTTCGCCCGGTCCCTACAGCTTCGAACAGCTCGGTGGCGACGTGATCGCCCTGCTGGACGCGCTCCAGATCGCGCGCGCCAGTTTCTGCGGCATCTCCATGGGCGGCTTCACCGGCCTGTGGCTGGGCGTGAATGTACCCCAGCGCCTGAACCACCTCGTTGTGGCCAACAGTGCCGCCAAGATCGGCACCGCCGACGGCTGGACTGCGCGCGCAGCCTTGGTGCGAGAGAAGGGCGCGGCCGCCATGGACGAGTTGGCGGATTCATCGCCCAGCCGCTGGTTCACCGAAGCGTTTATCGCCCAGCAACCCGACGCGGTACGCCGCGCCCAGGGCTGGATCGCCGACCTGGCGCCTGAAGGCTATGCCGCCTGCTGCGAGGCGCTGGCCCAGGCTGACCTGCGCAGCGCCATCGACACCATCACCGTGCCCACGCTACTGATCGCCGGCGCGTTCGACCCTGTGACCACGGTGGCCGATGCGCAGGCCATGCAGACTGCGATTGCCGGTGCGCAACTGGCCAAAGTGTCGGCGTCGCATCTGTCCAATCTCGAAGCGCCGTCGGAGTTCGACGCCGCGTTGGCCGCCTTCCTGGCGCGCTGAGCATTGTTTTCCGCGCGCGAGACACCGCATGGATCTACAGCCCACCAACCCCCGCTGGCGACACCGGCCCGAAGGCTCCAACTGGGGTGACTTCGGCCCCAACGACCAATTGGGACGCCTGAACCTGCTCACGCCCGAGAAGGTGCGCCAGGGCGTGGCCGAAGTGCATGAAGGTTTGGCCTTCGCGCTGAGCCTGCCGCTCGACTACCCGGGCGGCAACGCGCTCAACCCCAACCGCAACCCGCCGGTGCTGCGGCCACTGCTGCGCAAGGGGCTGGTCAATTTCAACTGCCTGCTGGGTGGGTTGGAGCCGGGCCGCACCGATGTGCTGTCGGACGACCTGGCCATCCTGCACCTGCAGTACTCCACGCAGTGGGATGGCCTGGCGCATGCGGGCTCGATGTTCGACGCCAATGGCGACGGTTTGCCGGAAGCGCTGTACTACAACGGCTATGCCGCTGGCCGCGACGTGGTCGGCCCGAGCGATGTGCGTGATGCTGGCGTGCCCGCCGCACCGGGCGCGGCCGTCAGTACCTCGGCCGCGCACGCGCTTGGCATTGAGGGCATGGCACGCACGGGCGTGCAGGGCCGCGGCGTAATGGTGGACCTGCGTGCCCACCTGGGCGACGCGCGCACGCTGGTGGGCTACGACGCGCTGATGCGCGTGCTCGACGCCGACCGCGTGGCGGTGGAGCCGGGCGACATCGTTTGCCTGCACACCGGTTTTTCCGAGGTGGTACTGGGCATGCGCAAGCACCCGCACCCGGGCACGCTGGCGGTCAGCTGCGCGGTGCTGGACGGGCGCGATGACAAGCTGCTGCAGTGGATCACCGACAGCCATCTGGCCGCCATCGCGGCTGATAACTACGCCGTGGAAGCGCATCCTGCGCGACCGGGCGCCGACTGCTGCGCGGCTCTGCCGCTGCACGAGCACTGCCTGTTCAAGTTGGGCGTGCACCTGGGCGAGCTGTGGCACCTGACGCCGCTCGCCGAATGGCTGCGTGAGCGCGGCCGCTACCGCTTCCTGCTGACGGCGCCACCGTTGAATTTACCCGGGGCCATCGCCTCGCCCGTGACACCGGTCGCCACCGTCTGAGCGTCACCCCGCTTCGGTCGGCGCGCTGCCCGAAAGAGAAAAACCTGTTGGCCGGAGTTCCGGCGTTTGCATGTGCCGAATTACCGCGCACGAGGAAACCGTTGTGCCTTTCATCATCGAAACCTTCGACAAGCCCGACCACCAGCAGGTGCGCCAGGCCATGCGGGCTGCGCATCTGGCGTTTCTGGATCAGCACAAAGAGCTGCTGCTGGCGTGCGGCGCCAAGCTGGCCGACGACGGCACAGACCTGGGTGGCGGCCTCTATGTGGTGGCGCTGGAGACGCGTGAAGAAGCCCAGGGCTTCATCGAGTCCGACCCGTTTCACACCGCCGGCCTGTTCGATCGCGTGACGCTCACGCGCTGGCGCAAGGCCTATGTCGACGGCCAGTGCTTTCTCTAGCCGTTCTGCGTGTTCCGACGGCTCTGTCCGCGCACTGCATTTCCCCATTTCTTTGGAGTGACCTTCCATGACTGCCCTTTCTTCGCGTGAGCGTGTCCTCATCACTGGCGGTGGCGCCGGCATCGGTGCCGCGACCGCTGAGCGCTGCCGTGCCGACGGCTACGAGCCCGTCATCATTGACCGCGTGGTGGATCACGTGCCCGGTGGCATCCAGGCCGTCCTGTCCAACACGGCCGATACCGCGCGCGCACTGCAGCAGGCGCTGGCGGGTGGCCCCATCACGCGCCTGGTGAACAACGTGGGCATCGTGGTGCCCGCGGAGGCCGCCGAGCAGACGCTGGAGCAATTCGACCTGGCCGTGGCCTTGAATCTGCGGTGTTCGCTGCAGTGCATGCAGGCGCTGTTGCCGGGCATGCAGGCCGCGGGCTTCGGGCGCATCGTGAACATGTCGTCGCGTGCCGCTTTGGGCAAGGAGATGCGCACCGCGTACTCCGCCACCAAGGCCGGTCTGATCGGCATGACGCGCGTGTGGGCGCTGGAGTTGGGGCGCCATGGCGTCACGGCCAATGCCATTGGCCCTGGCCCGATTCGCACGGAGCTGTTCGACCGCGCCAACCCGCCCGATGCGCCGCGCACGCAGGCCATCATCGATGCGGTGCCCGTCAAGCGCGTGGGCACGCCCGACGACGTGGCGCACGCCGTGTCGTATCTGCTCGATGCCCGCAGCGGCTTCGTTACTGGCCAGGTGCTCTACGTCTGCGGCGGCATGACAGTCGGCGTGGCCGGGGTCTGAGCCCAGCGCATTTCTCGTAGCGCCCGCAACAACATTCAATATCCCAACCAAAGACTCACCAGATGTCGAAAATCACTGCCTTCTTCACCGAGCTGATGCGGCGCTACCTGCCCGATCCGTTCGTCTTCGCCATCATGCTCACGCTGCTGACCATGGCGCTCGCGTTCGGTGTGGAAAGCCGCCCGATCAACGACGTGGTGCAGGACTGGGGGAAGGGCTTCTGGAGCCTGCTGGCTTTCACGACGCAGATGGCCGTGATCCTGGTGATGGGCTATGTGCTGGCAGCCGCGCCCATCGTGGACCGCTTTCTCAATCGCATTGCGACGCATGTGCACACGCCGCGGCAGGCCATCATCGTCGCCACCATCGTGGGCTGCGTGGGCAGCTACCTCAACTGGGGCTTTGGTCTGGTGATCGGCGGCATCATGGCGCGCAAGCTGGCGCTCAAGGTGAAGGGCGTGCACTACCCACTGATCATCGCGGCGGCGTACACGGGCTTCACCATGTACAGCCTGGGCTTTTCGGCGACCATTCCGGTGCTGATCTCCACCAAGGGCCACGCCTTTGAAAGCACGATGGGCATCATTCCGCTGACACAGACCATCTTCTCTGCCCCCATCCTGCTGACCAGTCTGGCAGTGCTGATTGCGCTGCCGCTGCTCAACGCGGCCATGCATCCCAAGAAGGGCGAGCCGGTGGTCGAGCTGGATCCTGCAACGGTCGCCGATGCCAAGCCCGCCAGTGCCGAAAGCCTGCTGGGCGATGAGAAGACCCTGGCCTGGCGCCTGAACAATAGCCGCGTGTTGAGCCTGCTGATCGGCCTGTGCGGCATGGCGTACGTGGCCAGGCACTTCATCAAGGGCGGCAACCTCGACCTGAACATGATCAACTTCTTCATCCTGTTCCTGGGGGTGCTGCTGCTGGGCACGCCCATGGCGTACGTGGAGAAGGTCAATGAAGGCGTGAAGACCATCGGCGGGATCATTCTGCAGTTCCCGTTCTACGCCGGCATCATGGCCATCATGCATGGCTCGGGCCTGGTGGAATCCATCGCGCATGTGTTCGTGAGCTTTTCCACTGCAGACACCCTGCCGTTGTGGGGCCTGGTGAGTTCGTTTGTCATCAACTTTTTCGCCCCGTCCGGTGGCGGGCACTGGGTGCTGCAGGGCCCATTCATGATCAACGCGGCCACCACGCTGGGCGCTTCGCAGGCGCAAACCGCCATGTCGGTGATGCTGGGCAACGGTTGGAACGATCTGGTACAGCCGTTCTGGATCCTGCCGGCCCTGGCGCTGTCCAAGCTCAAGCTCAAGGACATCATGGGCTACACGGTGGTGTCCATGCTGCTGGTGGGTGCCATCTACGCGGCCACTATGCTGATCTGGCCGCACCTCTGAACGGCTTGCCACCTGCTCACTCCCTTTTCTTTTCCATCCTTTTGTCTTTCAGGAGAACCCCATGCTGTTCATGGTTGAAATGATCGTGCAGATCCCATCCACGCTGGCGCCCGAAGTGGCCGATGAGATCAAGCGCAAGGAAAAAGCGTATTCGCAGCGGTTGCAGCAGGACGGCAAGTGGCGCCACCTGTGGCGCGTCGTCGGCGAATACGCCAACGTGAGCATCTTCGATGTGGCCAGCAACGACGAACTGCATACCGTCCTCAGCGGCCTGCCGCTGTTCCCGTACATGCAGATCAAGGTGACGCCGCTGGCCAACCACCCGTCGTCGATCACGCAGGAATAAGACCCACGAAGAGGCAATGCGCCCCTTCCCTTTTTGTCCACCCACAAGAGTTCGAGGAAACAACATGACCACCTTCCATAACAGCACCCGCCGCACCTTGCTTGCCGCACTGGCGATTGCAGCCGTGGGCACCGTGCCCACCACGGCCTTCGCACAGGCCTACCCCAGCAAGCCGGTCACCATCATCGTTCCGTTCGCAGCCGGTGGCACCACCGACATCCTCGCGCGCATCATCGGCCAGGCGTTGACCACTGAACTGGGCCAATCGGTCATCGTGGACAACCGTGCAGGCGCTGGAGGCAACATCGGCGGTTCGCTGGCCGCCAAGGCCCCGGCCGACGGCTACACGCTGTTCATGGGCACAGTGGGCACGCACGCCATCAACGCCAGCCTGTACAAGAAGATGCCGTTTGACCCGGTCAAGGACTTTGCACCTTTGACCCGCGTGGCCAACGTGCCCAACCTGCTGGTGGCCAACCCCGCCCAGCCGTTCAAGACCGTGCCCGAGCTGATCGCCTACGCCAAGGCCAACCCCGGCAAGCTCAACTTTGGTTCGTCGGGCAGCGGCAGCTCCATCCACCTGTCGGGTGAGCTGTTCAAGTCGATGGCCAAGGTGGACATGGTGCATGTGCCCTACAAGGGCAGCGCCCCGGCCGTGACCGACCTGCTGGGCAACCAGATCGGCATCATGTTCGACAACATGCCCTCGGCCATTCAGCATGTGCGTAGCGGCAAGCTGGTGCCCATTGCGGTGACCACCGCCAAGCGCTCGCCAGAGCTGCCCAACGTGCCCACCATCGCAGAAGCAGGCGTGCCGGGTTACGAGGCCACGTCGTGGTTCGGCATGTTCGCCCCCGCAGGCACGCCCGCGCCAGTGCTGGCCCGGCTGAACACCGCGCTGGTCAAGGTGCTGGGCCAGGCCGATGTGAAGAAGAAGATCAACGACCAGGGCGCCGAAGCCATGAGCGAAACGCCTGCGCAGTTTGCCGCCTTTATCCAGGCCGAGTCCATCAAGTGGGGCAAGGTCGTGAAAGAGTCGGGTGCTAGCCTGGACTAAGCCCCGCACAGGCTCTCAGTAGCTACTAAATAGATAGCTGCTACCGCATATATATCAAGCGGTAGCAGCTATTTTTACTTTGCATCCATGCGTCCGGGCTTACTGCACCCGGTACACCCGCCCCGTTTGCGCGCCTTCCACGCTGCGCTGGTAGGCCAGGGCGGCGCGTTCGGCAGGAACGGTCTCGAACCCCGGGAAGAACGGTCCATAGACTCCGGCCGACTCCGTGAGGATGGTGGGGCTGACCGCGTTGATGCGCAGCCCGCGTGGCAACTCAATGGCGGCGGCCGCCACAAAGCCTTCGATGGCGGCATTCACTGCCGTGGCACTGGCGCCGTTGCGGATGGGCTCGGTGCCCAGGATGCCGCTGATGAGCGTGATGGAGCCACCATCGTTCAGGTATTTGTGGCCCAACAGCGCCAGTTGCACCTGGCCCAGCAGCTTGTCTTGCAGGCCCAGGTTGAACTGCTCGGCCGTCATCTCGGTCAGTGGCCCGAAATGCAGGTTGCCGGCTGTGCTGACGATGGCATCCACCCGGCCCACCGCCGCAAATAGCGCGACCAGTGATGGGGGCTGTGAGAGGTCCGCACGGTGCGCGCCACTGTTGCGGCCCACGGTGATGACCTCATGGCGTGCGCCCAGGTTGGCCAGCACGGCCTGGCCGATGGTGCCGCTGGCGCCGATGAGAAGAATCTTGGACATGGTGTTTTCCTTGCGTGTGAAAAAGGGTTGAAGAAGAACTGACAACCCGATTCTTTTGCTAATCAATTAATGTATAAAGTACGTGGAAGTTATGCTTGTGCTAACTTTTGATTAGGAATATGGGGAGTTGCCATGGACAAGCTGCGCAACATGGAGGTCATGGTGGCCGTGGTCGAGGCGGGCAGCTTTGCTGCCGCCGCGCGCCAGTTGCAGGTATCGGCCGTGATGGTGGGCAAGCACATCCAGCAGTTGGAGGCGCACCTGGGCGCGCGCCTGTTCCAGCGCAGCACGCGCCAGAACAGCCTGACCGAGGTGGGCGCCGCCTTCTACGACGACAGCAAACGCGTGCTGGAGCAAGTGCGCTGGGCCGAGTCAGCCGTGGAGCGCAGCCGCGCCGTGCCGCAGGGCTTGCTGCGGGTGAGCGCGCCGTTCACGCTGGGCAACCACGTCATTGCACCGCTGGTGGCTGACTTTCTACAGCGCCACGAGCAGGTGCGCGTGGACCTGCAGCTCACCGACAGCGTGGTGGACCTGGCGGGCGAAGGTTTTGATGTGGCGGTGCGCATCGGCCAGGTGGTGAACGAGGGCCTGGTGGCGCGCCCGCTGCGCCCCTACCGCATGGTGATTGCCGCAGCACCCGCGTACCTGCAGCGCCACGGCACGCCAGAGCGCGCGGCCGACCTGGCCCGACACCAGTGCCTGAGCCACTCGGTGTGGCAACGCCGTGTGGAATGGACATTGCGCGACGGCAGCGAGGAGTTCTTCTGGCCCGGGCACGCGCGCTTCGTTTGCAACCAGGGCGACGGCCTGCGCCAGGCGGCGTTGCGTGGCCTGGGTCTGATCATGCAGCCCGAAGTGCTATTGGCCGATGACCTGGCCAGTGGTGCGCTGGTGCCCGTGATGCAACCCTGCCTGCCCGCGCCACGGCCCGTGCAGCTCGTCTATGCGCCTGACCGGCGGCAACTGCCCAAGCTGGTGCGGTTTGTGGAGTGCGTGATGGGTGCGCTGGGCGTGGATGGCCGCTGACTGAGCCGTACGGCTGCAGGCTCAGCAGAATGCTTTGCGCTGGTCCTTGAGCGCATCGCGGTCGATGCTCGCCGCGAGCTGTTCCATGTCAGCCGCGCAGACGCCGTGTTGCAGAAAATGCCGGGGCCACTGCACTACCGTCTGCGCGACTTCCTGAATCAGCGCGATGGCCCGGGCCCGTGTGATGCCGAATTCACTTAGTTCGGTCAGTGCATTGTCCAGCGTGGACTGCGCGCCGTGCCGACCCACCACCATGGCCTGGTAGCCCATGTTCCGCAGCGTGGGCACCACGTCGAATGCTGGGGCCAGGTCGTAGTAGCCGTCAAAACCCAGGCGCAGGCAGTGGTTGCGCTCGTGGTCATCGGTGTTGTCCATGAGGATGTTGAAAACCATGCGCCGAAACAGCTCTTCGCGCAGGGCCTTTTGCCGGTCTGGGTGCGCCTGGCGCAGCAGCACGGTGGCCAGTGCCCCGTAGCTTTCGGCAAGGCCCGCTGCTGCCAGCGCCGTCTTGGCAGAGATGCAGTGCACGCGCAGGTTCAGCGAGTCCACTCGCACACGGTCAAACCGCTGGATCGTGAGCGCATGGCGCTGCGGCCTCCGGCCCAGCCGCGATGGAATAGGCAGCACGCCCGTGGTGGCAACGTGGATGCCTGCCTGGGCCGCCAGCGTCATGGTGGCGTGCTCGATGAGGGGCGTGTCCACGGTGTCGTCCAGCTCGCTGAACTTGATCACGCAGGGCCCGCCGTCGGTTTGCAGCAGCGCCTTGGGCCGCGCTCCACCCAGCGTCACGCCGGGCTGCACCAGCCGCTGGATCTCTGGCGTGACGGGGGCTTGTGACTGCACCTCTTCCACCGCCCGCACCATGGCCTCCAGATCGCGCGGTTGGGGATACGGCCCGATGCGGCGGGGGATGTACTGATTGGATGATGTGGAGATGCCCAACGCGCCAAAGCGGTCGTCACCGGCGAACAGCAGCATCTCCAGAATTGATAGGCGTGCGGGGCGGTCAATGTGGCGGATGATGCGCTCTCCCCAACGGTCTGGCCGTGCATCATCAATGGCGCCGGGTGCGCTGTCTTTTTGGTTTGCGCTGAACATGTGCCCCGCCAGCAGGGGCAGGTCCTCGCTCAGCGCAAACTCCCACCAGTCTGCGGCGTAGCTGAAGGTGGCGCAGTTGGGCACCAGCTGCGATAAGCCCACAGCCCCCGTCACCACAGGTTGTGCGGGATTGACCAACGCCCAGACGTACAGAGTGTCCTGAGGCACGTAGGAGCGCGGTGTGACCTGCTGCGCGTTGTCGGGTGGGTTCATGGCCGCGCTTTCTTCTGGCCCGCGATCAGTGCGGCCAGACCAGCGGCGGTGCTGTTGGGCAGGCGTTCCGGCGCGCCGAGTCCTGCGATCCCTAGGGTCCTTGCCATCTCTTCTTCACTGCCCAATCCGGTGGCCATCTGCATGGCTTTCTTGATCTGTTCCTCGTGGCCCAGTCCAGCCGCCATCAGCGCGGCTCTCATTGCTGCATTCGCCTGATCGATTCCCGGGAATGAACGCTCTTCTCTTACAAGGTGTGAGGCCCTTGGATGAATTGGCGCATTGACTTTTGATGCGGGCGGTAGGGCGACGGCTTGCGTTTCGGTCGCCGTTTTTGTTGAAGTTGTATGGGAGGCTTTCGCTAGCTTCTGCGCCGTGGCCCGAGCGTTGGGCCGGGGCCGGGGCCGGGCTCTGGCCACCTCCTGCTCCAGCGAAGTCAGGTCGTTCTGCGGCGCAATCAGGTCGGCCAGCCCCTGGGCTTGGTTGATGAGCCACATGCACATCACATACGAAGCCATGGACACCGACGGGTCGCCGCGCTCAATGCGCGCCATGGTGGGCTGCGACACGCCCAGCCTTTGGGCCCACTGGGCCTGCGTTTCCTTGCGGCGCTTGCGCGCTATCACGATGTTCTGCGCGAGCAACGCGATCTGCTGAAGAACTGCCTGGGGGTAGTCAGCGGGCTTGGTGTTTTGGGATGGCATTTATAGATGTTAGTCCAACAGACTATTTTTGAACATCTATGAATTAAATATGGAAAGTCAGAAAGGCATTGTTGGGTGAAAATTTATCATAGATGTATGAAATGTAAAGAAAAATACAAATGTATGAATTAAATTGAGTGGCGTGGTCTCGATTGCTAATGCAAGCCAGGGCTTAAAGCCAGGGCATGTTGCCGTGCGCCGCAATGCGGGGCCTGCGGGGCTCACTCCACAGCGTTGCTGGGCACCGCAGGCCCGATCTTGAACACTCCACTGACCCGCGCACACGGCACCCCGCCGGCCGTGACCAGGCCCTGCGCAAACACCAGCGAGCGCGTGATGCGCAGTGGATCGGCCTCGCCTTCGACCCAGGCGCCTAGCGGGGCAGGGGCCAGGTAGTCGATCTGCAGGCTGATGGTGGGCAAAAAGCGGTCGGCCACCTGGTCGCTTTTTCGGTGCACCGACAGGGGCACCAGCATGTCGCAAAAGGTGGCCATCATGCCGCCGTGCAGGTTGCCCATGGGGTTGGTGTGCCGCCGCTCCACGCGAAAGCCGAATTTCACCACCTTGCCCTGGTGCAGTACATACAACGGGCCGTTGTGCTGGATGTAAGGTCCGCCGGCTTCCAGTGCCACAAAGCCTGCGGGGGTGTCGTTGACGGTGGCTGCGTTCTCGGGGGTGTTCATCAGCGGGCTTCCTTGGCGATGTCGTTGGCAAAACTGGCGTCCTGCAGGCTGCTGCGGGTGGCGTCGCCCTGCAGCCAGCCGCCGTACACCGAGCGGAAGTCGGCCACGATCTGCGCCAGGGGCATGTCATCGAATGCGCCGCGCTGGTGCACGTATTCCATGTGGCGCTGGCCGGTCTTGTCAAAGGGGTGGTAGATGGAATCGTTCTCCCCATCGAACTCCAGCGGCAGCAGCCCGAAGCGCTCGCACAGTTCGATGTTGAAGGCCGGTGTGGCCTTGCGCCACTGGCCATCGAGCCAGATGTCGCTGTAGCCGTGCCAGATGAAAAGATCGGTCTTCATGGTCTCGCGCATGCGCTCCGTGCTGAGATGGTTGCGCACGTCGGCAAACCCTATGCGTGCCGGGATGCCTGCCGCGCGGCAGGCGGCGGTGAGCAGCGCTGCCTTGGGTACGCACCAGCCATAGCCGTTGGCCAGCACGCTGCTGGCTGCCATGCCCTCCGGTGAGAGGTCAATGCGGTACGGGTCGTAGCGAAAGCCGTCGCGCACGGCCAAGTACAGGGCCACGGCGCGTTCACGGTCAGTGGCGCCGCGTGCGTGTTCGGCGGCAAAGGCCTGGACGGCAGGGGCATCGCTGTCGATGAGGGCGGTGGCGCGCAGCGCGGCGGGTGTGGGGTGGTTCGGGGTCATGGTTCGAAGGCTCCTTGCGGCCCAGTGTGCAGGCCACCCTGGTGCGTAGCTGTCACGGTGGTGCCAGAGCCAGTGTGCCGGATCGCGCGCGCCGATGACTGCCCACGGGCTTTGTCTCGGTCACACCCGCCATGCGGGCAGTTCCCAATTGCGCCAAAGCGCCAGCCCGCGCAGCCCGGCGGTCAGCAGCACGCAAGCCACCAGTGGCGCCCAGTCGGGGGCTTGCAGGTGGCGCAGGGCCACGTCGGCCCAGCCGCCGGCAAAGGCGCACAACGCGTACGGGCGATGATCGCTGAAGGCCTGGGGTACTTCGTTGCACAGTACGTCGCGCAGCACCCCGCCAAACGCGCCGGTGATCACGCCCATCACCACGGCGATGATCGGCTCCATGCCGACGGCGGAGGCGATGTCGACGCCCACGGCCGCGAAGAGGCCCAGGCCGATGGCGTCGGGCAGGAGCATGGCGCGTTCGGTGGGCTCGAAGTGACGCTGGCGCATGAACAGCATCGCGCCCACGCACAGAGCCAGGATGCCCCAGACGAAACCGGTGTGCCGCACCCAGAAGAATGGCCGCTGGTCCAGCAGCAGGTCACGCAGCGTGCCGCCGCCAAAGGCCGCGACAAAGGCCAGCACGCACACGCCCACGGCGTCGAGCCGTTTGCGCGCAGCGGCGATCACGCCCGACAACGCGAACGCAATGGTGGCCGCCACCTCCAGAAGAAAGCGCAGGGTATGCACCCAGGGGGCGTCGAGAAACAACGGGTCCATGGGCGCAATTGTGCCGTGGTGCCGCCGTCGCGGGCGGCGGGTCGTGTCACCGCGCCTGCTTTGCTATTGCTTCCAAAAACATAGCTGGTAGCGCATGTTCAACGGGCGCCTCAGCGCATTATTTATCTGAATGCCGGGCACTGGCTGCCCCGTCACCCCTGATGCCGTCCTCTGGCACGCCATACCCCGGGTACTGCCCGCCCGTAGCCCCCAATGCGGCGCTTTCTTGCCGTTCCTTGGCCATCTGCTCGGCCAACTGGCTGCGTCCTTCGCGCGCCACGGCGATGTATTTGGCCTGGTCTTTGTGGTGCGGGTACATGCGGTCAGCCAGCGCGATGTTGTGTTTGCGAAAGCGGTCGGTGAAGGTGGTGGCTTCAGCGGGTGACAGGCCCATCAACTCCAGCACGGTGTGGGCGCTTTTGAGGCTGGACTCGAAAAGCTCGCGCTGCACCAGCGTTACGCCCAGGTCGCGCAGTTTGTTCCAGTGGGTGATGTCGCGTGCGCGGGCCACGATCTGCAGGTTGGGAAAGTGCTCGCGGGCCAGTTTGGCGATTTTCAGAGACTGCTCGGCGTCGTCCACGGCGATGACCAGGATGCGGGCGTGTTCGGCCCCCGCAATGCGCAGCAGATCAAGGCGCGTGGCGTCGCCATAAAACACGCGGTAGCCAAAGGTGCGGGCCACTTCCAGCATGTCCACGCTGTGGTCGAGCACGGTGGTGTGGATGCCCTCGGCCAGCAGCACGCGCGAGACGATCTGCCCGTAGCGGCCGAAGCCCGCGATGATGATGGGCGCCTCTTGCGGCTCGGAGATTTCTTCGGCGGCGGGGGCCTTGACCTTGGCATAGCGGCGCAGCAGCACGCGGTCCAGCAGCACCAGCAGCAGCGGGCTGATCAGCATCGAGAGCGCCACGGCGCCAATCAGCAGCGAAGCGGTTTCGGCCGGGAACACATTGGCGCCCGCAGCGGCCTGGAACACCACAAACGCAAATTCACCCCCTTGCGCCAGCAGCAGCGTGAACACGGGGCGCTCCTGGTAAGGGATGTTGACCAGCTTGGCCAGGGTGTAGATGACGACGGCCTTGGCCGCGAGGAAGCCGATCAGGATAGCGGCCATGAGGCCGGGCGAGCGCAGGATGACGCCGAAGTCGATGCTCATGCCCACGGCGATGAAGAACAGGCCGAGCAGCAGGCCCTTGAAGGGCTCGATGTCGGCCTCCAGCTCGCGCCGGTATTCGCTGTCAGCCAGCAGCACGCCGGCAAGAAACGCGCCCAGCGCCATCGACAGGCCCACCATCACCATCAGGTAGGCAATGCCCACCACCAGCAGCAGCGCGGCGGCGGTGAAGATCTCGGGCGTGTTGCTCTTGGCGATCCAGCGCAGCACGGGACGCAGCAGCAGGCGCCCGCCCAGGATGATGGCGGCAATCACGGCCACGATCTTGAGCGCCTCCAGCGCCACATCGCCGGGCGTGTGGCCCACGCCTTCGCCAGCGGCGGCGCCCAGTACCGGCAACATGGCCAGGATGGGGATGGCGGCAACGTCCTGGAACAACAGGATGGAGAACCCGGCTTGCCCACTTTGCGTGCGCAGCAGGTTGCGCTCGGTCAGCGACTGCAGCGCAATGGCGGTGGACGACAGCGCCAGGCCCAGTGCGCCCACCAGGCTCACGCGCCAAGGCAGGCCCGCCAGCGCGCCCAGCGCAAACAGCACGGCTGCGCACCCCAGCACCTGTGCGCTGCCAGTGCCGAAGATGGGCCGGCGCAGCGCCCACAGGCGGCTCGGTTGCAGCTCCAGTCCCACCAGAAACAGCATGAGCACCACACCGAATTCGGCGAAGTGCAGGATGTCCTGCACGTTGCTGACCAGGCCCAGGCCCCACGGCCCGATGGCAATGCCCGCCGCGAGGTAGCCAATGATGGCGCCCAGGCCCAGGGCCTTGGCAATGGGCACCGCGAGCACCGCCGCCGTGAGGTAGAGGAAGCCGTAGGTGAGCCAGGTGGGGGCGTGTTCCATAGAGAAGTGAGTGAGCGGGCGATGACGTTGGGGGGAGGGGGTCGCACGGAGGCGGGCGTGTCAGGATTCTGGCATTGCCACCGCGATGTAGACGGGTGCGCGTGGCACGTTATTGAAACGCTTCTGTTTTGATAGCTTTCAGCGCTTGTTGCTGGGGCGCTAGCGGCCAATTTTGTTCAGATCATCACGACGGAGCGGGGGGCGTTGTTAAGATGTTCGCCCTTCTTCGCACACAGGCACGGTGACCCATGGACTTGCAGACTTGGCTGGCTTTTTTTGCGGCATCGTGCCTGATTGCAGTGTCGCCGGGCTCGGGGGCCGTGCTGTCGATGAGCCACGGCTTGTCGTTTGGCGTACGCAAGACGGGTGCCACGATCTTCGGCCTGCAACTGGGCCTGCTGCTGATCTTGCTGATCGCCGGTGCGGGCGTGGGCTCGCTGCTGCTGGCGTCTGAGGTGGCGTTCAGCGTGGTGAAGGTGCTGGGCGCCTGCTATTTGATCTACGTGGGCTTCAACCAGTGGCGTGCGGGGGATGCGCCCATGGTGCAGGGCGACGAGGCCGCAGCGGCTGGCACCTGGCAAAAGCGCTGCTTGACGGGGTTTTTGACCAATGCCACCAACCCCAAGGGCATCATCTTCATGGTGGCTGTGTTGCCCCAGTTCATGACCGACATGCGCCCGCTGTGGAGCCAGTTGCTCGTGATGGCTGCCACCACGCTGACGGTGGACGTGGTGGTGATGCACGGCTACGCTTTTGGCGCCAGCGCACTGCGCCGCCTGATGCGCAGTGCCCGGGCCGTGCGCACGCAGAACCGCGTGTTTGGCGGCCTGTTGATGGCGGTGGGCGCCGGGCTGTTTTTTGTCAAGCGCGGCGGCCAGCACGCTTGATGTGATGATCATGCTTCTGTTTTGATAGCTGGTTGCGATTATTCATCAAGCGCTGAGGCCTGATTTGGCTCGGTTTTTATAGGTTCGCAGATCCCAAGGAGGTTGTCATGCCAGTCGTCGTAGTCGCCAATCCGAAGGGCGGCGTGGGCAAGTCCACGTTGTCTACCAACATCGCGGGCTACTTTGCAAGCCAAGGGCATCCTGTGATCCTCGGCGACACCGACCGGCAGGAGTCGGCCAAGCTCTGGCTGGGCCTGCGCCCACCGGCTGCGCGTGCCATCGGCGGCTGGGACACCAGCTCGGACGTGATCAGCCGCCCTCCCAAGGGCACCACGCATGCGGTGCTCGACACCCCGGCCGGTCTGCATGGCTGGCGCCTGAACGACGTGCTCAAGCTGGCCGACAAAATCATCGTGCCGCTGCAGCCCAGCGTGTTCGACATTTTTGCCACGCGCAGCTTTCTGGACCAGCTGGCCGAGCACCGCCGCGCAGAAGGCGTGCAGATCGGCATCGTAGGGATGCGTGTGGATGCGCGCACCAAGGCGGCCGAGCAGTTGCACCACTTTGTGGACAACCTGGGCTTTCCCGTGCTGGGCTATCTGCGCGATACGCAAAACTATGTGCACCTGGCTGCGCATGGCCTCACACTGTTCGATGTGGCGCCGGGTCGGGTGGCGCGCGACCTGGAGCAATGGCAAGGAATCTGTACGTGGCTCAATTCTTGAAGGACAGCGTGAAGCAGCAGGACCTGACACAAGACCCAAGGGAAAACACCTGTCACCCGTCAGACAAGGCGCGCTTGGGTGCGGGGCTACATTGGAACGATGAAAATCTTCCGCTCTTATTCCGAAGTCAGCGCCTGCGTGGGCCAGGAGGTCGCCGTGACCGACTGGATCACCATCACGCAGGAGCAGGTCAACCTGTTTGCCCAGGCCACGGGCGACCACCAATGGATCCATGTGGACCCCGAGCGCGCCAAGGCCGGGCCGTTTGGCGCACCCATTGCGCACGGGTTTCTCACGCTGTCGCTGATCCCGCGGTTCTTCGAGGCAGGCCTGAGCATCGAAGGCGCACGCATGGGGGTGAACTATGGCCTCAACAAAGTGCGCTTTACCGCGCCAGTGCCGGTGGGCAGCCGTTTGCGTGCACGCCTCACGCTGCAGGCCGCCGAGCCGGTGGCGCCCGATGGCATGCAGATGACCTGGCTGGTGACCGTGGAGCGCGAGGGCAGCGACAAGCCCGTGTGCGTGGCCGAATCGCTGGCGCGCAATTTCGGCGCTCCGGCCTGAGCCTGGTCGCAATCGGGCAGGAGGTCTGAACCATGGACCGCCTGCAAGCCATGAAAATTTTCGAGCGCGTGGTGGAAGAGGGCGGCTTTGCCGCCGCTGCCCGCGCCATGGACATGTCTCCCCCTGTGGTCACCCGCATGGTGGCCGAGCTGGAGCAGCACCTGGGCACGCGCCTGCTGCAGCGCACCACCCGCAAGCTGGCGCTCACCGACGCGGGAGAGTCGTACTTGCAGCGGGTGCGCGCCATCCTGCATGAAATCGACGACGCCGAGGCGGCGGCTGCGGCCAGCACACGCGACCTGCGTGGAACCATCCGCGTGGTGGCGGCGCCCGTGCTGGCCACCAACTTCCTGGCGCCCATGATGGCGTTGTGGCATGCCCACTACCCCAAGCTGATGCTGGACATCAGCTTGGATGCCTACGCGGCCAGCCGCGTCGACGAGTTCGATGTGACCATCATGGTGGCGGGCGAGGATTTCGACGCCAACATCGTCGCGCGTTCTTTGGTGCAGGGCGAGGCGATTGTGGTGGCATCGCCCGACTATCTGGAGCGCCGTGGCATTCCGCGCGAGCCGCAGGATCTGGTGCACCACGATTACCTGCGTGATTCCAGCGCGCCTGTGCGATTGCAGTCGGGGCCAGGCCGCAAGCTGCGCCTGCAGTCACTGCGGCCCGAGGTGCCTGACGAGGAGGTGGATGCACCGGCGGTGCTGCAGTCGGTGAGCACCGAGCTGCTGATGCGTGCCGCCGTGGATGGTGCGGGGGTGGCTGTTACCTCACGCCTGCTGGCCGAGGAGCATCTGGCCCGTGGTGAACTGGTGCACATTCTGCCGGGATGGATTTTTTCGCGCTACACCATCTATGCGGCGCTGCCGTCGGGCCGGATGTTGCCTGCCCGGACCCGGGTGTTTCTGGATTTCCTGACCGAACACGTGCCCCGTGCGATGGCCGAAAAACGCGGCCAGCTCAGCTGAGCTGCGCAAACCCGCTGATGATCGTGCCTTCGGGTTCAGTGGTGATCTGACCGTCGGGCATGGCAAAACTGTTCTGGCGCCACGCTTCGAACACGGTCACCGCCACCGCATTTGACAGGTTGAGGCTACGCTGGCCGACCACCATGGGCAGGCGCAGGCGTTGGGCGGGGGGGAAGCTCTCGCGCAACTCAGCGGGAAGCCCCCGGGTTTCGGCGCCAAATACCAGCCAGTCTCCAGGCAGAAAGCAGGTGGAGTGCACGGGTTGTGAGCTATGTGTGGTCATCGCGAACATGCGTGCATGTTCGGGCTGGGCATCGCGCAGAAAAGCGGTCCAGCCCGCATGGACCTGGACCTGGGCATATTCGTGATAGTCGAGCCCCGCACGCCGCATCTGGCGGTCTTCCATCGAGAACCCGAGGGGTTCGATCAAGTGCAGCGTGCACCCCGTATTGGCCGCCAGGCGAATGACATTGCCTGTGTTGGGCGGGATTTCGGGTTCGACCAGGACGATGTGAAACATGGCGCTATTGTCATCGCCTGACCTGTGTGTTGAGCAACCACTCGTAAACAAAAGTATCCCGTTGGTAGGTTGATCGGGTCGCTGGCTGGCAGGGGCTCAGGCTGGGGCCGTGCGCGCCAGAACCACCACCGTGACATGCGCCGCCCCTGCGTCGCGCAGCGCCAGCACGGCTGCGTGCGCGGTCGCGCCCGTGGTCATCACGTCGTCGAGCAGCACCAGGCGCTGGCCGCGCAGGGCTGGGGCGTGGGAGGGTTCGACCGCGAAAGCACCCCGCAGGTTGCGCAGCCGCTGGTCGCGCGGCAGGCTGCTTTGTGCCTCGGTGGCATGCAGCCGCAGCAGGCTATGCGCATCGGCCTTGGTGCCAGCAAGGTGCCGGGCCAGCAACGCAGACTGGTTGAATCCCCGTTCGCGCAAGCGCTCTTGCGACAGCGGCACAGGCAGTACCCGGTTGGCCGCTTCAATCGCGGGCTCCACCCAGGGAGTGCTGCGCAGCAGCGTGGACAGCGTTCCTGCCCACCCAGGATCTGCCCTGAACTTGAAGTCTGCGAGCGCGTCGGCCCACGGGTAGGCGTAGTCCACGGCCGCCAGACATGCGTCGAAAACCGGTGGATGGAGCAGGCAAGCCCCGCACACAGAAACCCCAGCGGGCACACGCAATGCGCACCGCTGGCAGCGGCTCGCTGGTTGCGCAAACCGTGCCACGCAGGCATTGCAGATCCGTTGCGACGGCCATGCATGGCACACGGCGCATTGGCTGGGCACGCGACCCACCCAGCCCCGAAGGTTCTGCGAAAGCCCTGGCAATCCGTTGAAACGCATGAGTCAATATACTCGCGCGTCCTTGTGAAATGCCATGTCCTCTGAGCGTCCCCCCACCATTGATCCTGTTGCGGCAGCCCGTTGGCATGCAGCGGCCCCCGCCCTGTCACCATGGCTTCATGAGGAGGTCGCTCGCCGCATGGAGGACCGCCTGCAGTGGATTCGACAGGCTCCCGAGTCCTGGTGCCACTGGGATGCGCTGCGTGGCGGGCTGCAGGCGCACTTGCTGGTGAGCGCTCGCTACCCCAAGGCGCGTAGCCAGGTGCACGAAACGGCTGTGCATTGCGAACGTGTGACGCGAGAGGCGCTGGCCAAGCCTTGGTGGAACCCTTCCCGCTGGAGTGCCTCCAGCCCTCAGTGGGGCATGCCAGCCGATGCCAGTGTGCAGATGTTGTGGGCAAACATGGCGCTGCATACGGCGGCAGACCCGCAGGCGCTCATTGGTCAATGGCACCGGGCATTGGCGGTGGATGGCTACCTGATGTTTTCGTGCCTGGGGCCAGACACGCTGCGCGAACTGCACGGGGTCTATGCGGCTCTGGGTTGGCCCCCGGCCGGCCACGCCTTCACCGACATGCACGATTGGGGTGACATGCTGGTCCATGCCGGATTTGCCGAGCCGGTCATGGATATGGAGCGCGTTACGCTTACCTTTGCCACCCCCGAACGGCTGGTGCAGGAGCTGCGCGAACTCGGCTGCAATCTTCACCCTGATCGCTTTCCCTCATTGCGCGGACGGCGCTGGCGCGAGAAGCTCTACCAAGCGCTGGCCGATCGGCTGGCAGATCCGCATCAAGGGGGCCATTTGGCGCTGACTTTTGAAATCATTTATGGCCATGCGTTCAAGCCCGCGCCCCGCGTGCGCGTGAGTTCCAGCAGCGCTGTTTCGCTGCAGGACATGCGCTTGATGTTGCGCAAGGGCGGCAAAGAAAACTAACCTGTAACTCCGTGTCAATGACTTGGAACAAGGCACGCTACAATTCAGGGTTATTGAGATTTCGGGCATCTTCCCGCGCAAATTTGCGGGCCGCTCCTGTGGTGCTGCAGGCACCGCGCACGGCGCGCCAGCAGTCTTGTGAGCAATACCGGTGACGGGCTTGGTTTTTCGTTTTGCCACGGTGTCGGGTCAGCGCATTGACTGGCGTCTTGTCCGCAATTGTTCGGTCACGCCGGCGCAGTTGGGGTGGATGTATCTGTCATTGTGTGTGGTGTCTCTGGGCATCGCATCGTGCTTTTGGATGCTAGGTGCCCACCTGGTGATGCCATTTGCATGGCTTGAAATTTTGGCTGTAGGAGTTGCATTCGCCATGTACGGTCGCCATGCGGCGGATGGCGAGAGAATTTCATTGCAGGGCTCACGCCTTGTGGTGGAGCTGGAGACCGCAGGCCGGCTGGAGCGCGCGGAGTTTGACCGGAGTCGGGTTCGTGTAGAACCCAAGACCGGAGACCGCTCACTCATCATGCTGTCTGCGCAAGGTCGATCCGTCGAGGTGGGGCGCTATGTGCGCCCCGATCTTCGATCGGCCTTGGCATCGGAGATCCGCATGGCCTTGCGCGCTGCCTGACCCCACGCAGGTGCGCGAAAGGGATTGGTTAAATTGAGGCTTAGAAGTAAGTGAGAACTATGAAGAGCATTTCCAACAAGCTGGCTTCTCTGCTGCTGATTGCCGGTGCATGGGTGGGCTCCGCGGCCCATGCCGTTCAGGACCTGCCTGGCGGCCCCGCAGTCAACCAGCTGAACCTGGCACCTCCCGTCACCAAGATCGCAGAAGAGCAGCATTTCCTGCACTGGATGATGCTGATCATCTGCACGGTGATCTTTGTTGCAGTGTTCTCCGTGATGTTCTATTCGATTTGGAAACACCGCCGCTCCAGGGGCGCCAAGTCGGCCAATTTCCACGAGTCCGTGACGGTGGAAGTGGTGTGGACCATTGTTCCTTTTATCATTGTGATCATGATGGCCCTGCCCGCCACCAAGGTGCTGGTGGCGCAGAAAGACACGACCAACGCCGACCTCACCATCAAGACCACGGGTTACCAGTGGAAGTGGGGCTATGACTACATCACTGGCGAAGGCGAAGGCCTTGCCTTCATCTCCACGCTGGACAGCAGCCACCGTGTCATGTCCGACAGTGGCAACGTCAAGGATGCGCCTGCCAACTACCTGCTCAAGGTGGACAATCCAATGGTGGTGCCCGTCGACAAGAAGATTCGCATCATCACCACCGCCAATGACGTGATCCACGCTTTCATGGTGCCTGCCTTCGGCATCAAGCAGGATGCGATCCCCGGTTTTGTGCGTGATACCTGGTTCCGCGCTGAAAAGATTGGCGACTACTACGGCCAGTGTGCCGAGCTGTGCGGCAAGGAGCATGCGTACATGCCCATCCACGTGAAGGTTGTGTCCGCCGAGGACTACACCGCCTGGGTGGCCGATCAAAAGAAGAAGGCTGCCGCCAAGCTGGACGACCCGACCAAGGTTTGGGCGCTGGACGACATCATGAAACGCGGCGAGAAGGTGTATGCCGCCAACTGCGCAGCCTGCCACCAAGCCAACGGCAAGGGTGCCGGCCCGATCAAGCCTCTGGACGGTTCGGCTGTGGTGCTGGATGCAGACCACGCCAAGCAGATTCAGGTGCTGCTCAAGGGGCAGAACAATGGTGCCATGCCAGCATGGGCCCAGCTCAGTGATACCGATATTGCCGCAGTGGTCTCGTACACCAAGAACAGCTGGTCCAACAAGACCGGTCAGCTGGTGCAACCTGCTGAAATCGTGGCCCAGCGTGGCAAGTAATTACCGCCCTATTGCATTGAGGAATTCACTATGAGCGCAGTTCTCGACAACCACGGGCACGGTGGCGACCACGCACACGACGACCATGGCCACCATGGCCCCACCGGCTGGCGCCGCTGGGTGTATGCCACCAATCACAAGGACATCGGTACGCTGTACCTGTTGTTTGCCTTCACCATGTTGATGGTCGGCGGCGTTCTGGCGCTGCTGATCCGCGCCGAACTGTTCCAGCCCGGACTGCAACTGGTGAATCCTGAGCTGTTCAACCAGCTCACCACCATGCACGGCCTGATCATGGTGTTCGGCGCCATCATGCCGGCCTTCGTCGGCTTCGCCAATTGGATGATCCCGCTGCAGATCGGCGCATCCGACATGGCTTTCGCGCGCATGAACAACTTCAGCTTCTGGCTGATGATCCCTGCCGCACTGATGCTGGTCAGTTCGTTCTTCATGCCTGGCGGCGCCCCCGCCGCAGGTTGGACACTGTACGCGCCGCTGACACTGCAGATGGGCCCCTCCATGGACGCCGGCATCTTTGCGATGCACATCCTGGGTGCGAGCTCCATCATGGGCTCGATCAATATCATTGTGACCATCCTCAACATGCGCGCCCCCGGCATGACGCTGATGAAGATGCCTATGTTCGCCTGGACTTGGCTCATCACCGCCTACCTGCTGATCGCCGTGATGCCTGTGCTGGCCGGTGCCATCACCATGACGCTGACGGACCGCCATTTCGGCACCAGCTTCTTCAACCCCGCTGGTGGTGGCGACCCGGTGATGTACCAGCATATTTTCTGGTTCTTTGGTCACCCCGAGGTGTACATCATGATCTTGCCGGCCTTCGGCATCATCAGCCAGATCGTGCCCGCCTTCGCGCGCAAGAAGCTGTTTGGTTATGCCTCCATGGTGTATGCCACTTCGTCGATCGCCATTTTGTCGTTCATCGTGTGGGCCCACCACATGTTCACGACCGGCATGCCTGTGACGGGCCAGCTGTTCTTCATGTACGCCACGATGTTGATCTCTGTGCCCACGGCTGTGAAGATCTTCAACTGGATCGCCACCATGTGGCGCGGCTCCATGACGTTTGAAACCCCCATGCTGTTTGCTGTGGGCTTCATCTTCGTGTTTACCATGGGTGGTTTCACGGGCCTGATCCTGGCCATGGCGCCCATCGACATCCAGTTGCAGGACACCTACTACGTGGTGGCCCACTTCCACTACGTGCTGGTGGCCGGCTCGCTGTTCTCCATGTTCGCTGGCGTGTACTACTGGCTGCCCAAGTGGACTGGTGTGATGTACTCCGAGACACGTGGCCAGATCCACTTCTGGGCTTCGCTGATTTTTTTCAACGTCACCTTCTTCCCGATGCACTTCCTGGGTCTGGCCGGCATGCCACGTCGTTATGCCGACTACCCTATGCAGTTCGCTGACTTCAACGCCATTGCGTCGGTGGGTGCTTTTGGTTTCGGCCTGGCACAGGTGTACTTCTTCCTGGCTGTGGTGGTTCCTGCCATGCGCGGCAAGGGCGAAAAGGCCCCCGCCAAGCCATGGGATGGTGCCGAAGGTCTGGAGTGGGAAGTTCCATCCCCAGCACCTTTCCACACGTTTGAAAACCCACCCAAGCTGGACGCCACGGCGACCCGCGTGATTGGTTGAATGCCATGGCGATGACACCCGAACAGAAAAAAAGCAACCTGCGTATGGCGCTGATCCTGGCGTCTGTGGCTGTTGTTTTCTTCGTCGGGTTCATGGTCAAAGTGGTTCTGATGTCCCGCTGAACCGACAACCTCCATGAGCCTGCACCGCGAAAACGCCAAAATGGTCGGTAAACTGGTCGTCGTTGCGGCCGGTATGTTTGCCTTTGGCTATGTGCTGATCCCCATCTACAAGCACATCTGCGAAATGACGGGCATCAATATCCTCTCGCTGTCAGAGCGCCAGGTGCCGGGTAACGGCGTGGCGGGCAAGGATGTCAAGGTGCCTGCGAATACGCAGGTCGACAAGACCCGCACGATCACGGTGGAGTTTGATGCGAACGCGCGAGGTCCCTGGGACTTCAAACCAGCGCAGCGCTCGGTGCAAGTGCATCCGGGCGAGCTGACAACGGTGATGTACGAGTTCCAGAACGTGCAGAACCGCCGCATGGCCGCGCAAGCCATCCCCAGCTACGCGCCACGCCAAGCGGCGGCGCACTTTAACAAGCTGGAGTGTTTTTGCTTCAACCAGTACACGCTGGAGCCTGGCGAGAAGAAAGAATGGCCGGTGGCCTTTGTGATTGATCCGCGTCTGTCCAAGGATGTGACAACCATCACCTTGTCCTACACATTTTTCGAGGTAGGGGGTAAGACTCCTGCTGCCCCTGAGTCCACGGCAGCGGTGGTGTTGCCTTCTCCTGCCATCTTGGGCGCTGGATCATGAACACCCCACTGGAACCATCTCCGGTGAAGCTGCTGGAGCGCAAGGGCTCGCTATTGCGCACGGTGCGTGCGGTGGCCTGGTCGCTGATCGGATTGCGCAAGGGCAGTGAATATCAGCAGGATGTCGAGAAAATCAACCCGCTGCACATCATTGTGGTGGGATTGATGGCGGTTTTCCTTTTGGTGATCAGTCTGATAGCGTTGGTGAATTGGGTCGTGTGAACTGGTGTGAATGGGTCGTTGAGACCGTATCGACAACAAAGCCTAAAACAAAGATTTTGAGATTCAGGAGCTGAAATGAGTGCATCAACCCACGGCGGAACCCCGTACTACTATGTGCCTGCCGAGTCACGCCACCCGGTGATGGCAGCGATCGGTCTGTTCTTCGTCATTTTGGGCGCAGGCCAGTGGATCAATGGCCACGACTGGGGTAAGTATTCCCTGGCCGTGGGCTTGGTGTGGTGGCTGTTTGTTCTGTACCAGTGGTTCGGCGATGCCATCCGTGAGAGCCAGGGTGGTCTGTACGGTCACAAGATCGACTTGTCCTACCGCTGGAGCATGAGCTGGTTCATCTTCTCGGAGGTGATGTTCTTCGGTGCGTTTTTCACGGCGCTGTGGTGGGCGCGCGCTCACTCGGTGCCCGCACTGGGCAGCCTGGACAACGCATTGCTCTGGCCCGATTTCAAGGCGGTTTGGCCCAGCTTGGCAGCAGGCGTTACCGCCTCACCGGCAGGTATTGTGGAGCCCTTCCAGACCGTGGGTCCCTTCTGGTTGCCCACGATCAATACGGCATTGTTGCTGACCTCGGGTGTGACTCTGACCATTGCCCACCACGCTCTGCGCGAAAACCACCGTGGTAAGACCATCGGTTTCATGTGGGCCACGGTGCTGCTGGGTTTTGTTTTCCTGCTGGTGCAAGGCTACGAGTACTACCACCTGTACACCGACCTGAATCTGAAGCTCAGTTCCGGCGTGTTCGGTTCGACGTTCTTCATGCTGACAGGTTTCCACGGTTTCCACGTGTTCCTGGGCATGTTGATGCTGCTGGTGATCACACTGCGACTGCAAAAGGGCCACTTCACTGCCGACAAACACTTTGGTTTCGAGGGCGCTGCCTGGTACTGGCACTTTGTGGACGTGGTATGGCTGGGTCTGTACGTGCTGGTTTACTGGATGTAAGCAGCGCACGGCACCATGAAAAAAGCGCCTCGCGGCGCTTTTTTTGTTGGGGCTTTGCACGGTGTGCGAGACCCGGAGCCCGTTGTAGAGGTGGGCTCTTGCGGAGGTTCTAAGCTGTCAGCGGGTCGCTGGAAGGCCGGTGGGCTGGATGTAACCCAGTTGCCAGGCAATCAGGATGCACAGGAACAGCACGACGGATAGCCCCACCCGCACGGCGAGCGCCTTGGCCATATGGTTGCCTTTGCGCTTGTCGTCACGGCCATTGCGCATCATGAAGAACAAGGCCGATGCCAGGCTGGCCAAAATGGCGATGAACGCCAGCACTACGAGGTATTTCATGGAGCACATTATCCCGTGACCACTTTCCGCCGTCCCACGGGCCTGCGTTTCTGGTTGATCACCGTCGCCGCAGTGGCCGCCATGCTGGTCACGGCGTCGCTCGGGCGCTGGCAGTTGTCGCGCGCTGCTGAAAAAGAGGCCTTGCAGACCATGTTGGACGAACGTGGCAATCAACCTGCCATTGACGGTCGGACGCTGTTGTCAGTCGCCGCTGGCCCCTCAGACGAAGTGCAAGCCCTGGTGCACCGTGCCGTGGTGCTGGAGGGCCGTTGGTTGCCAGAGCACACGGTGTACCTCGACAACCGCCAGATGCAAGGCAGACCCGGGTTTTTTGTATTGACCCCGTTACAGTTGGCTGGTGTCGATTCGGGTGTGGTGCTGGTGCAGCGGGGCTGGGCACCGCGCAACTTTCAGGATCGCACGCAACTGCCCCAGGTTTTGACTTCGGGCGAGGCCGTTGTGCGTGTGCAAGGCCGTGTAGCCGCAGCGCCCTCGCGTCTCTACGAGTTCCAGGGGGGGGATAGCGCACAGGGGTCTTCCCGCATCCGGCAAAATCTCGACCTGGCGGCGTTTCGCACCGAAACTGGTCTGGCGCTGGCCCACCTCATGGTGTTGCAGACTGGCGAAGCCGGCGAGGGCCTGCAACGCGACTGGCCCGTGGTCGGCGCAGGGGTCGACAAACACTACGGTTACGCATTTCAATGGTTCGGGCTCTGCGGCCTGATTGCACTTCTCTATGTCTGGTTCCAAATCGTCCGACGGTTCATTCGCCCGCGCAGCCAGCCTGCCGCCTGAGGCCCGTGCCGAGCATCCGCTCGGGCTGACCGTGCACACGCTGCCCGAAGCCGGGGAGGCCGTGGCCACCGCACAGCGTGCGCGCCATGGCCGCTGGAAGATGTTGGGGGTGCTGTTCATCTGCGCTGCCCCAGTCATTGCTTCCTACCTCACGTACTACGTGATCCGGCCTGATGGGCGTCGCAACTACGGGGAGCTGATCAATCCCCAACGCACCCTGCCGGAACTCACAGCCACGGCCCTGGATGGCACCGCCACGCCGCTCGGCTCGCTCAAGGGCCAGTGGTTACTGGTGAGTGTGGCAGGCGGTCATTGTGATGCGGCGTGCCAGAAGCATCTGTACCTGCAGCGGCAATTGCGCGAAAGCCTGGGCAAGGAAAAAGACCGCATGGACTGGGTCTGGCTGGTCAACGACGCCGCCCCGGTACCCGACACGTTGGCACCTGCCCTGCAAAAGGCCACAGTGTTGCGGGTGGATGGTGCCGCGCTGGATGCGTGGCTCGCTCCTGCGGAAGGCCATCAACAGGCAGAGCACCTGTATGTGGTGGACCCCATGGGTAACTGGATGATGCGATTTCCTGCGGCCATGGATACCAGTGGTGCCGCCAAGGCGAAACGCGATCTGGAGCACCTGCTGCGCGCGTCCTCGTCGTGGGACGAGGCCGGGCGACCGGGAAAGCCATGACCGATACGCAGCCGCTTTACGATCTGGCGCCCATTGCAGAAATCATGCTGCTGGGCCTGGTGATCGCGCTGGGCCCGCTGGCCTGGGTCTGGGTGCGCAACCGCCGCAGCTCGCCCATGCGGCGCCTGCAGGCGCTCACAGTGCTGACCTTGTTCCTGACGTTTGATCTGGTGTTGTTTGGTGCGTTCACGCGCCTCACGGACTCTGGCCTGGGATGCCCCGACTGGCCCGGTTGTTATGGCAGTTCGAGCCCGGTGGGGGCCCGCGCAGAAATATCGGCTGCACAACAGGCGATGCCCACAGGCCCTGTGACCCATGGCAAGGCCTGGGTGGAGATGATTCACCGCTATCTCGCCACCGGCGTGGGCGTGCTCATCATTGTGCTGACGGTGTCATCGTGGGTGCAGCAGCGCCGGGCCTTGCGGGCCGCAGCAGAGACACCACCTCTGAGCCCCTGGTGGCCCACGGTGACGTTGTTGTGGGTGTGCCTTCAAGGGGCCTTTGGTGCGCTCACCGTGACCATGAAGTTGTTCCCGGCCATCGTCACGTTGCATCTGGTCGGGGGTCTGGTCTTGCTGGTGCTGCTGTGTGTACAGGCAGTGCGCCATAGCCATTGGGCGCGAGGCCAGTCACGCACGGCCATATCGCCCAGCCTGCGCCGGGGTCTGGTCTGGACGGGGTTGCTCTTGGCGTTGCAGATCATTTTAGGTGGCTGGGTCAGCACCAACTACGCCGTGCTGGCTTGCACGACCTTCCCCACCTGTCAGGACAGCTGGTGGCCCGCCATGGACTTTGCCCAGGGGTTTCAAATCTGGCGCAAGCTGGGCATGCTGCAAGATGGCAGCCACATCAGCTTTGCAGCACTCACCGCCATCCATTACGTGCATCGCCTGATGGCCTATGTGGTGTTGTTGGCGCTGGGTCTGGTGGTCTGGCGTTTTCGTCGCAGTGGCGTATTGCCCGTGCAGACGCGCTGGCTGGCCGGTTTGGCGCTGCTGCAACTGATCACGGGCTTGTCCAACGTGGTGCTGGACTGGCCTCTGGTGGCCGCCGTGCTGCACACCGGTGGCGCTGCGGCCCTGGTGGTGGTGATGACCTGGGCCGTGGTATCGAGCCGCACGGCGTCCGTGCTTCAAGAGTTTTCCGCGCCATCGGGCGCATCGAGAGTGTCCGCATGAGTGTTGCCCCCCCGCCGTTGTTGCTCCGCCGTCGCGCTTGCAACAGTTTTATGCGCTGACCAAGCCCCGCGTGGTGCAACTCATTGTTTTCTGTGCCCTGATCGGCATGGTGCTGGCGGTGCCCGGTTTGCCCTCTGCGGCCCAACTGGGCCATATGGCATTGGCCAGTGCAGGGGTGTGGCTGGTGGCGGGTGCCGCTGCTGCGTTCAACTGTATCGTTGAGCAGGGTATCGATGCGAAGATGAAACGCACGGCCTGGCGACCCACCGCAAAAGGGGAGTTGTCCAACACCCAGACGCTGCTGTTCTCTGCCGTGTTGTGCGCCACGGGTTCTGCGCTGCTGTACTTCTGGATCAACCCGCTGACCATGTGGCTCACGTTTGCCACCTTTGTGGGCTACGCCGTGGTCTACACCGTGATCCTCAAGCCCCTGACACCCCAGAACATCGTGATTGGCGGCGCCTCGGGGGCCATGCCGCCGGTGCTGGGCTGGGCAGCTATGACTAACGACGTGGGGCCAGAGGCACTCATCCTCTTTCTCATCATCTTTTTGTGGACACCACCGCACTTCTGGGCGCTGGCCCTGTACCGGGTGGAGGACTACCGCAAGTCTGGCTTGCCCATGCTGCCCGTCACGCATGGCAACGAGTTCACGCGGTTGCAGGTCTTTCTGTACACCCTGATCTTGTTTGCTGGGTGCTTGATGCCGTTTGTGTACAGCATGAGCCACGAGATTTATCTGGTCGCGGCCGTGTTACTGAGCGCCGGTTTTTGCGGCTACGCTTTTGCACTTTGGCGAAACTACTCAGACGCGCTTGCACGAAAGACCTTTCGTTTTTCACTGATTCATCTGAGTTTGTTGTTTGCAGCGATGCTCGTGGATCACTATGCCAAGCCTTATCTGACATGATTAAAAAACGAAACGCTCTCAAATTTGTAGCTATCAGCGCTGTATCCATAAGCGCTACAGGCCTTTTTGGTGCTTGTTCCGAAAAAAAGGCTGAATTCCGTGGTGTAGACATCACGGGGGCCGACTATGCCCGCGATATTCCGCTGACCGACCACAACGGCCAGGCGCGCCACCTCAAGGACTTTGCGGGCAAGGTGGTGGTGGTGTTCTTTGGCTACACCCAGTGCCCGGATGTGTGTCCCACGTCCATGCAGGAGCTGGCCGAAGTCAAACAGATGCTCGGCAAGGACGGGGATCGCTTGCAGGGCATCTTTGTCACCGTGGACCCTGAGCGTGATACGCCCGAGGTGCTCAAGGCCTATATGGCCAACTTTGACCCGAGCTTTTTGGCGCTGTACGGCACAACCGAACAAATGGCTGCCGTTGCCAAAGACTTCAAGATCTACTTCAAGAAGGTCGATGGCAAGACGCCCACCAGCTACACCATGGACCATTCGGCCGGCAGCTACGTGTACGACCCGGCGGGGCGCCTGCGGGTCTACAACCGTTACGGCAGCGGGGCACAGGCCCTGGCGGCCGACGTGAAGGCCCTGTTGGCCGAGGCGGGCTGAGCGCAGTTTTCCTCAGAAGGCAGCGGGGAGCCTGCTTCCCCGCCTTGAGCGACGGGCATCGTGCACGGTGTATGTCGCGGATCCGCCTCACCGAGTGCCTCAAGAATGCGATGCGCATCACATTCACGCCAAGTTTTCGGTGCTTGCAGGGGCTTCCTTGATGCCGATCCTGGCCTGATTCTCTAGAGTGGTCCAAGCTGCTATCTGCTCGCACTTGCTGGCAGGTGGCGCGCTCCATGGGCTTGTCGCACGCGAAATTTGCCGGTTTTTCCGTCAGCTGCGATTTGGCCATGGAGCTCCCTGTGCGCGAGGCGCTGCTCCTCACAGCAACCGCGCCTCGATCACGGCCACTCTGTGAAGGAATCAGCCATCCATGCGTTCGAATGTGCACGTCACCCAGCGCGACTATCCGCTGGCAGAAGGGGACACCCTGCTGTCCACGACCGACCTCAAGGGGCGCATCGTGTATGCCAACGATGCCTTCATCAAAGTCAGCGGCTTCGGGCGCGAAGAACTGTATGGAAAGGCGCACAACGTCGTACGCCATCCCGATATGCCCTCTGCGGCGTTCGAGGACATGTGGGCCACGATACGCGGGGGTCTGCCCTGGTCTTCGCTGGTCAAGAACCGGCGCAAGGATGGCGACCACTACTGGGTGCGTGCCAATGCCAGCCCGATCCGCCATGGCGGGGCCGTGGTCGGTTTTCTCTCGGTGCGTACGAAGGCGTCCGAGGATGAAATACGGGCCCACGAGACGCTCTATCAGCGCATCAATACCGGGGCCCGGCATCTCAAGGTGTATCGCGGTTTTGTGGTGCGTGTGCAAGGTGCGGCCGCGTGGTGGGCACGCCTGCGGTTTGTATCCGTGGGCGTGCGTTTGCAAGGCGCCATGGGCGCGTTGCTGGTGGGTGGTGCGGCAGCCATGGTGACGGCGGCGGGTGTGCAAACATCCGTGGCGGGGTGGTGGCTGGCGGGCCTTGTCGCCTGGTGCGTGGCGGGGGGCGCCTTGGCCTGGTGGATACATGTCGGGGTGGTGCGGCCTCTGCAGGAGGTGTTGGCCCAGGCGCGTGCCGTGGCGAGCGGGCAGAAGGCCGAGGCCCTGATGCTGCAGCGGGGCGACGAGATCGGCAGTCTCATGCGCAGTGTGCAGCAGGCCGGGCTGAACATGCTGTCCCTGGTGAGTGACATCCAGGGCAAGGCCACGCAGGTGAGCCACTGTGCCACCGAGTTGCAGGAGGGCAATACACATCTGTCGGAGCGCACTGAAGAGGCTGCCAGCAGCCTGGAGCAGGCCGCTGCCGCCCTGGACGAACTCACCGCCGCCATCCGCGCCAACAGCGACAAGGCTGCCCTCGCTGCTCAGCGCGCCAGCCTGGGGGCACAGGCCGCCACGTTGGGAGCGGGCACGGTTCAAAAGGTGCATCACACCATGCAGGGCATCGCCAGCGCGAGCCAGCGCGTCGCAGAAATCAGCGCGTTGATCGATGGCATTGCCTTCCAGACCAACCTGCTGGCGCTCAATGCTGCGGTGGAGGCTGCGCGTGCCGGTGAGCATGGAAAAGGTTTTGCTGTGGTGGCTACCGAGGTGCGCGCTCTCTCACACAAAAGCGCATTGGCCGCACGCGATATCAAGACCCTGATCGATGCCTCGCTGGCCGAGGTGCGCAGCGGTACGGAGGCAGCGGTCGCAGCGGCGCGCACCATGGACAACGCCGTGGAATCCGTGCATGGGCTCACTGCGCTGGTGCAGGACATCCAGCACGCCAGCCGCGAGCAGGCGTTGGGCGTCGAGCAGATCAACGGCGCTGTGGCCCAGCTGGAGCAGATGACGCAGCAGAACGCCACGCTGGTGCGCCGCAGCGCCGAACTGAGTGGTTCTCTGGCTTCGCAGGCGCGGCATCTGGATGAGGCTGCGTCTGTGTTCCAGCCAAAGGGACTGGTGCCATGAGGGCTGCCGGCTTGGGCCCGCTTCCCGCGCAGGCATCTTCTTTCGCCCACAGGCCCCAGGAGGAAGGTGACGATGGCTCGCTCATCCTGGCCGCCATGAATGCGGCCCCCGATGGCATCCTGCTGGTAGACCGCACCGGGCGCATCGTGATGGCCAATGCCGCGATGGAGACCATCTCCGGCTACCCGGCGGATGAGCTGTGCGGAAACTCGGTCAGTCTATTTTTGCCTCCTGCCTTGCGCGATGCGCATGCCAGGCACTTGGAGAGCTATTTTCAGGCCCCTTCGCGCAGGCCGATGGGGATGGGGCGTGACCTCTGGATCATGCGCAAGGACGGCAGGTCCTTGCCCGTAGACATCGCCCTGGGCCACACAGATGCCCATGGCGGCACGGCGGTGGCCTTTGTGCGCGATATCTCTGAGGTGCGGCGGCTGGAGGCGCGCATGCATTTTCAGGCCACCCACGACACGCTGACGGGCCTGATCAATCGCTGGCAGTTTGGACAGCGGCTCGAACAGACTATTGCCGAGTCGGCCCGCTCGGGCCAGTCTTTTGCATTGCTGTTGCTGGACCTGGACGACTTCAAGGCGGTCAACGATGGCTATGGCCATGCTGCGGGTGACCAGGTGCTACTGGAGGTCGCGCGCAGACTCAAGAGCGTGCTGCGTGCGGGCGACGCGCTGGCCCGGTTGGGCGGTGACGAGTTCACCGTGCTGTTGCCGCAGATCACCCATGCGCAGGACGCCGAGCATGCGGCGGCCAAGCTGCTCGACGTGTTGTGTCAGCCCTATCAGATGCACGGCTTCGAGCTGGACTTTGGCGCCAGTCTGGGAATTGCGTTGTACCCCACCGATGCGCAGGACGCGGCTACGCTGCTCCGCTACGCCGACATGGCCATGTACCACGCCAAGGAGTCGGGCCGTGCGCATTACGCCTTCTACGCGCCGCCGCTGGGCATTCGCATGGCAGAGAAGTTGCAACTGCATGAGCGCCTGAAAATTGCGCTGGCCTATGGCGGTCTGGCCCTGCATTACCAGCCGCAGGTCGATGTGGTCACCGGCCGCATACAGGGGGTTGAGGCGCTGCTGCGCTGGACCGATCCACAGCTCGGGGAAATCCCTCCGGACCGATTCATCCCCGTGGCAGAGGCCACGGGCCTGATCCTGGCGTTGGGCGCATGGGTGCTTGACACCGCGTGCCAGCAGATTGCAGCGTGGTCAGGGGCTGGTTTGCCGCTGCGGGTGGCGGTCAACCTGTCGGCACAGCAATTGCGCCAGACCGATCTGGTCGAACAGATCGAGCGCAGCCTGTCCCTCTACGGGGCAAGGCCTGACTTGCTGGAGATCGAAGTGACCGAGTCGGAGGCTATGGCCGACCCCGAACAGGCCCGTCGCGTACTGTGCCGCCTGCAGGCGCTGGGCGTCTGTATTGCCCTGGACGACTTCGGCACCGGCCACTCTTCGTTGGCCTATCTGAAGCAGTTGCCCGTATCCCGTATCAAGATCGACCGCGAGTTTGTGCGTCCCTTGCTGCACACCAGTGCGGACGCCACACTCGTGCAGGCGATCATCGTGTTGGCACAGACGCTGGGCCTGCATGTGGTGGCGGAGGGGGTGGAATCCTCTGAGCAATTACAACTGCTGGTGGATTTTGGCTGCAATGCCTACCAGGGGTGGCTGTACTCCCGCGCGGTGCCTCCGGCGCACGTGGCGCAATTGCTGCAGATCGATGTCGAGTCTGCTCCGATGGTTGCCGCACCCGTCTGAAAGCCGGTTGTATCAGGGGGCTCCAGCAGGGGTTGTCACGCGTTGGTGTGGCTGGCACTGGGCGTTTTTTGCCCCCCTGCCAGACCGAGCAAGACCTCCCGCTGGATCTCGCAGTGCCAGCGGTCATGGCGGATGAGGCCTTGGCGGAGCGTCAGCTGCCGAAGGGCGCGCGCAATCGTCTCGCGCGTGGTCGACAGCAGATCGGCCAGTACCACATGGCTGGGCAGCCGTACCAGGGTGCTGCGCTGTATGCGGGCCAGTTGCAGCAAGGTGGCGGCCAATTGGCCTGCCACGCCCCGGATGCGGACAATGCGGGCCCATTCGGCGAGCCAGGCGTTGGTTTGTGCGTAGCTTTGCGCCAGGCTCCGCACGAAGGTCTCGTCCAGCAGGCCTTGTCGGCTGGCAGAGGCGATGGCCACCTCGCACACCCGCCCGGCCGTCAAGGCACGGCAGGACACCGCAGCAGGTTGCTCAAGCACCCCCGTGGTGCCCAGTGGCTGGCCGGAGCCAAACAGCCCGATGGGCCGTTCCACCCGGTCTTCGCCGCTGCACATCAGCATGACTGTGCCCGTTTTGACGATTCTGAAGGTGGGCTGCAATTCGCCTTGCCGCAAAAGCAGTTCGCCCTTGGACATGGGACGTTCAACCACCAGCGGGGCCCAATCGGCGCGGCGTTGGTCATTTTGACGCCCCAGCAGGCAGTGTTGCTGCCCCACACACAGTGCACACCCGCCACTGCGGGCGAGAGATTCAGATTTCATGGTGCGGTGGCAATGGGCATTCACCCCGAGGGCGGAGGACAAAAACAGGACGCCCAGAAAGGAAAACCCGGGCAAGAAGGTGAACCTTACCCGGGTTTATGTCGCATTGCAACAAAATGTATACCGCAGACGCCTGCGCTGGTTTACTCCGCTTTGATACCGCGCATGGCAATCACCCCGCCCAGCAGGTTGGTGTCGGCTTTGATGCGATTGGCCAATCCCTCTGGCGACGAGCCCACCGTCTGCCAGCCTTGCTGGAACAGCTTGCTGCGCACTTCTTCGCTGCGGGCAATCTCGCTGATCACGGCTGCCAGTTTGGCCTGAATGGGTTTGGGCATGGTCGATGGTGCCGCAAAAGCGTTCCAGATTTCCAGGCTGAAACCCTGGATGCCCGCTTCAGAGAGGCTGGGCACTTCTGGCGCCAGCGGGCTGCGCCCGGCAGATGTCACGCCAATCGCACGCAGCTTGCCCGCGCGCACCTGGGCCTGCGCCAGGGCTGGGGGCAGCAGCGCCATCTGCAGCTGCCCACCGAGCATGGCGTTGGCTACCTGGGGGTAGCCGGGGTAGGGCACATGCACCGGATTGATGTTGCTGCGCGACTTGAGCAATTCCGTGCCGATATGGCCTACGGTGCCCACGCCCGGTGTGCCGTAGCTCCACTTGTCGCCTCCATTGCGTGCCGCCACAAAGAAGTCGCGGGCACTGGCACCAGCGGGAACGCCGGCCTGACTGACGGGGGCGGTCAGGATCAGCGGCGAGGTGCCGATAAGGCTGAGCGGGGCCAGGTCCTTGAGGGGGTCATACGGAACGGCAGGATTCAGCAGCCTGGCGATGGTCATGTTGCCGTTGATCATCAGCCCGATGGTGTGGTCATCGCGTGACTTGGCCACTGCATCGGCGCCGATGTTGCCGCCTGCACCCACCTTGTTGTCCACGATCACGGGCTGGCCGAGGGCTTTGGACAGGGGCTCCGAAAACGTGCGGGCCGTGAGGTCGGGCGATGAACCCGCTGGAAAACCCACGATGATTTTCAAAGGCTTGGTGGGCCATGCCAAGGGGGCTGCCGCCGCGACCGCCTTGGCGGTGTTCTGGGCCACGGCCCAGGGAGATGCGGCTGCCAGGGCAATCAGCAGCGAGGCTCGGCGAGAAACGACAGGGCGTGACAACAACATGGGGCGGGGTCTCCTCAAGAATATTCAGGGGCCAAAACGACACGGGGCCCCAGAATTGGGGCCCCGCGAGGCAATTTCTGCAGGAGGGCATATTAACGCCCCCCATTGCAGGCTCAGGCGTATTCGGCCAGAGCTTTCTTCATCTTCTTCATGGCGGCGACCTCGATCTGGCGGATGCGCTCGGCGCTCACGCCGTAGACCGCTGCCAGCTCGTGCAGCGTCATGCCGCCGGAGCCATCGTCATTCACCTTGAGCCAGCGTTCCTCCACGATGCGGCGGCTACGATCGTCCAGACTGGCCAGGGCGGTGGCAATGCCATCGGTGGCCAGGGCATCACGCTGGCGCGACTCAATCATCGCGGTGGGCTCGTGCGAGGCATCGGCCAGGTACGCGATGGGGCCAAAAGCCTGCTCGCCATCGTCTGACGGAGCGGGGTCCAGCAGCACGTCGCCACCCGACATGCGGGTTTCCATCTCGATGACTTCTTCGCGCTTGACGTTCAGCTGAGCGGCCACGGAGTCGATTTCGTGGTCGGACAGGGTGTCGCGATGTGTGGCGGCGTCCGCAGCTGCGGCATCGGCCTTGAAGCCTTGCTTCATCGAGCGCAGGTTGAAAAACAGCTTGCGCTGGGCCTTGGTGGTAGCCACCTTGACCATGCGCCAATTTTTAAGGATGTATTCGTGTATCTCGGCCTTGATCCAGTGCATGGCATAGCTCACCAGGCGCACGCCCTGATCGGGGTCAAAGCGCTTGACGGCTTTCATCAGGCCCACGTTGCCTTCCTGGATCAGATCGCCGTGCGGCAGACCGTAGCCCAAATATTGGCGCGCGATCGAAACCACGAGGCGCAGGTGCGACATCACCAGCCGGCCTGCGGCATCCACATCGTTGTGGTCCCTGAGCTGGCGTGCATAGGTCTGCTCTTCGTCGTGCGTGAGCAGGGGCAGGCGGTTGACGGCCGAAATATAGGCGTCCAGGTTGCCAAGGGCAGGCACCAGCGCCCAGGGGTTGGTGGGAGCCAGGGTCATCGTCGCGGTTCCAGATTGAATGTTCATTCCGGGAATCCTTTCCTCTAAGCCAAGATATTAGCACTCTCTCTGATTGAGTGCTAAGCCCGGAGTTCCCGCCGGGTTGCTCGGAATGGCCATTCCATGGATTCTTGGCGAAATGCCCATTCGCCGCATATTTGATAATGCGTTGAAGCTATAAAAATATGAGCAATATCTGGATCCCAGATGGCCTCACAAGGTTTTTCCCCAAAATCTGTGCCGCCCGAGTCCCCCCCTCCCTTCGTCCTAAACGCTCAGGTCGATTTGCTGCACCGTGCCCGCGCCGCCGTTCTCACGCAAGTAAGCGCTGGTGGACCGCACCACACCCAGGCTGCCGTTGTCTGCCGTGCGCAGCGCAAACGGGGTGGCCACTGACGTTGTGTGGATGGCGCCCACGCCGAGTTCCGCCAGGGTTTGCAGGCGGCCGGTGCCGTCGGCGCTGGGGGTCCACACGCGCAGTTGCTGGTAAACGGGGTCGGCTTCGTCGATCCAGCCGTTGTGGTCGCTGTCATGTTGGGCCAGTTCGGCAAAGCCGTTGCCGGTGCCAGGGCCAAACAGTTCCAGGCCGTTGTCGATGCGTGCGTTCTGGTTGGTGTCCAGTGCCAGGTAGCCCCGGTTGCCCGAAAGCAGGGGCACGTCTTCGGTCTGGCCATCGCCGTTCAGGTCAAAGGCAAAACGCTGGTTTTGTAGCTGGGCGGCAGTGCCGTCGAAGTTGATCACCAGCGGGTCCACCGCTACGGCGTCGCCCAGGCGCAGGCTGATGGATGACTCCTGGCGGTAGCTGCGCTGCATGTCGAGCTGCAGGGTGAAGCGGATCTCCTGCCCGTCGGCCGTGCGCACCAATCCCTCTACGGCAAACTGGGTGCGTTCGGTTTCTTCGATCACTTCGCGCTGTTCATAGACCAGGCCAAAACCGGCCCGCTGGCGCGCGGGCGCCGAGGATGGCGCCTGGGCTGGGCCTGGGGGTTGTGCAGAGGGCGTGGGTGCGGCAGAGGCCTCTGCCCCCGCATACACGCGCACCTGCACGCCCGTCATGAGCGCGATGAGGTCGCGGATCATGGCCCATTGAGGCGTCAGTCCTTCATCGGGGTCGCGCGGCTCGGAGGGCGCCTCGGCCGCTGCTGTAGCCAGCCGGGCAGCGCGGGATATCTGGACGGACGGGGCCGCTCGGCCCGCCGCACCATCTGGGCGGCGGTCTCCCACCCAGGCTTCGAGGCGGCTGCTTTGCGTGTGCATGCGCGTAGCGACATGCTGGGCCTGCATCTGCAGGGTGGACGATTCGATCTTCATGGGATACCTCCACGGCTTCCACAGGGAGATATCGGCGTGTGGGTGGCAGAACTTGAGCCCAGTGGGTGGGCGGGTGGGTGGCTCCGGGCACCGAACCCAGGTACTTGCTATGCGCCTTGCCGAACCTGGTGCTCAAAATCCTTCAGCGCCAGGGGGCGGCCAAACAGATAGCCTTGAAAGGCCTTGCAGCCATGCGCCAATAAAAACTGGTGGTGGGCGGCCGTCTCCACCCCTTCGGCGATCACATCCAGGCCGAGGCTCCCGGCCAAGGCAATGATCGAACGCGCAATGGCTGCGTCGCTCGGGTCCAGCAGCACGTCACGCACAAAACCCTGGTCGATCTTGATCTGGTCCAGCGGCAGGCGCTTGAGGTAGCTGAGCGACGAATAGCCGGTGCCGAAGTCGTCCAGCGAAAAACCCAGGCCGTGGGCCTTGAGGGCACGCATGGTGGCGATCACGTTGTCCACGTTGTCGAGCAGCAGGCTCTCGGTCAGCTCCAGCTTGATCTGTGCCGGTGCGGCCCCCGTGTTCTGCAGCAGCGCCAGCACCTGCGTCACAAAGTCCTCTTGCAGGAACTGGCGCGCACTCACGTTGATGGCCAGGCTGAGGTGGGCAAACTGCGGGTCTTGCCGCCATAGCGCTTGCTGGCGCAGCGCGGTTTCCATCACCCAGTGGCCCAGGGGCAGGATCAGGCCGGACTCTTCGGCCAGCGGGATGAACTCTGCGGGCGAAACCATGCCCTGCACGGGGTGTTGCCAGCGCACCAGTGCCTCGGCGCCGAGGATTCGGCCCAGGCTGTCCACCTGGGGCTGGTACAGCAGCAAAAATTGTGATTGCCGCAGGCCGTTGTGCAGTTCGGTCTCCAGCAGCGCGCGGCGGTTCACGGCCTGCTGCATGTCGGGGTCAAAAAAGCGCAGCGTGTTGCGACCCGCATCTTTGGCTCGGTACATGGCCATGTCGGCTTGTTTGAGCACCTCGTCCACCGAGTCACGGTGATGGCTCAGCAAGGTGGCGCCGATGCTGGCCGAGAAGTGATGCTCGTGCCCGGCCAGCTCGTAGGGCTGGCGGAGCTGGGTCAGGATCAATTCGCCCAGGGTGCGGGTCTGCGCGGCGGCCTCGGGTGCGTCGCTGCTCAGGTTCTGCAACACCACGACGAACTCGTCGCCGCCCAGGCGGGCCACGGTGTCCTGCTCGCGCACACAGCCGCGCAGGCGCTGGGCCACGTCCTTGAGCAGCAGATCGCCCACCTCGTGGCCTCGGGTGTCGTTCAGGGTCTTGAAGTTGTCCAGGTCCACAAACAGCACGGCCGTGGTCAGGCCAGATCGCGCACCGTTGACCAGCACCTGCTGTAGCCGGTCTACCAGCAGACGGCGGTTGGGCAGTTGTGTGAGCGCGTCGTAGAACGCCAGGTAGCGCGCTTCGTCTTCGGCGGCCTTGCGGCCCGAGATGTCAATGTCGATACAGAACATCTCCGGCGGGTGACCTGGCACCTGGATGTAGGCGTGGCTTGAGAACACATCCACTGGTGATCCGTCCTTGCGCCGCAGCTGCAGCTCGCCGGCAGGAATGACATCGCCCGTGTCGAACATGTGCTGCACATGGGTGCGCACGGCGTCGCGCATGGGGGGCGGGATGATCAGGTCGAGCAGGTTGGCGCCCAGCGCTTCTTCGGCGGTGTAGCCATAAAGGTGCTCGGAGGCCTTGTTCCAGTAGCTCGTGGTGCCGTCTTCGAGATAGCCTTGGACCGAGATGGACGGAATGTTGCGCAGCAAAGACCGAAACCGCAGCTCCGATTCGCGCAGTGCGCTTTCGGCCTGTTTGCGTTTGGTGATGTCCCGTGCCAGGAACACGACGGCCGCGTGGCCACCCGCCTTGACGCCCAGGGGTTGGGTGCGCCCCTCGAATTCGCGCTGCCCTGACAGCGTCTGCATTTCATATTCCAGCGTGTGGGTCTCGCCAGAACGCAGGGTATCCTGGATCAACGCCATGAAGCGGTCGGCCTGCTCTTGGGGGAGCACCTCATGCAGTGTTTTGCCGATCAGTTGGGGGGCGCTGGCGGCCAATGCCGCGTCGTCGGGTGACAGCACTTCGACATAACGTCCCTGCGCGTCCAGCACCAGCAGCACATCGGGGATGGCCTGTGCAATGGCATGCAACCGTGCCGCAATGCCGGTGAGCGCATGCTCGGTGGTCATGCGTTCTTCCACATCGCGCAGCAACAGGCCCAGCACCACGGTGGCGGGGGTGAAGGTCAGCAGATAGGGCAGGGCCAGCGTCTGGTTGATGCGCTGAACGGCTTCGGCAGGCAACAGCTGAAACAGCGCGATCACCGCCGTGTGCAGCAGCAGACCGAACAGCGCGAGGGTGACAGGCTCCACCCCCAGCCGCCCCCGGGCGCGGCCTTCGCGGTACACCAGTCCGAGAGCGGTGCACAGCCCAATCACCATCAGGCCCACCTCCGCGCCCGCGCCGCCCAGCCACAGGCGGCCCGTGGCGGCCATCAGCGCTGCAATGCACGCCACCAGCGGGCCGCCAAACAGGCCCGCCATGCTCAGCACCACCGAGCGTGCATCAAAGATCACGCCGGGCATCAGCACCACAGGGGTGAGCATGCCCACTACGCAAATACCGCCAAAGATCAGCCCCGAAAAGGCCTGGCCGACCAAAGGGCGCTGTCGCCAAAGGCGGATGTTGAACCCGTGCAGAAAGCACAGCGCCAACAGAAGGGCCACGCCTTTAACCAGCTCAATGAACATGGGCCTCCGTGCTTTTCGAGGGGAAGGCCCATCATGGGGGAATTGTTGCGATTCGTAAACGTGAAAATGGCCCCGGATGGAGCCATTTCAGAAAGGCGGGTGCCGTCCCGTGTTGCGGGGTCGGGTGCTTTCAGGTCAGCAAAGCCTGGGCAAACTCGCGGGCGTTGAAGGTTTCCAGGTCTTCGAGCTTTTCGCCCACGCCGATGAAATACACGGGAATCGGGCGTTCCTGCGCAATGGCGGCCAGCACGCCCCCCTTGGCCGTGCCGTCGAGCTTGGTGACGATGAGCCCCGTGAGTTGCAGTGCATCGTCGAAGGAGCGCACCTGGGACAGGGCATTCTGGCCGGTGTTGCCATCGATCACCAGAAGCACTTCATGGGGGGCCGTGGCATCGGCCTTGGTCACTACGCGGCGTATCTTTTTCAATTCTTCCATCAGGTGTAGCTGGGTGGGCAGACGCCCGGCGGTATCCACCAGCACCACATCCTTGCCACGCGCCTTGCCGGCCGTGACGGCGTCAAAGCTCACGGCGGCGGGGTCGCCGCCTTCCTGGCTCACGATCTCGACGGTGTTGCGATCAGCCCACACGCCCAACTGCTCGCGGGCGGCAGCGCGGAAAGTGTCGGCTGCCGCCAGCAGCACGGCCGCGCCCTCGTCCGCCAGGTGTTTGGTGAGCTTGCCAATGGAGGTGGTCTTGCCCGCACCATTGACGCCCGCCACCATGATCACGGTGGGCGTGTGCTGGCCAATGACCAGCGCTTTTTCGAGCGGGCGCAGCAGGTCTGCCAGTGCATCGGCCAGCAGGCCCTTGACGGCGGCAGGGTCGGTGGTCTTGCTTTCTTTCACGCGGCGCTTGAGGTCAGTCAGCAGGTGCGTGGTGGCCTTGACACCGGTGTCGGCCATCAGCAGGGCCTCCTCCAGCTCTTCATACAGCGCGTCATCAATCTGTGTACCGGTGAAAACCGTGGCAATGCTGCTGCCGGTTTTGCGCAGGCCGGCCTTGAGGCGGTCCAGCCAACCCTTGCGCTCCGCCGTGGTGGCGGCAGGGGCCGTGGCTGTCACAGGCGAGGAGGGCGCCGGTGCGGGCCAGGTCACAGGCGCAGCCACAGGGCCTGCTGGTGGTGCAGCGGCCGGGGGCGGCACGGGCGGCAATGCGGGGGCAGCTGGCTCGGCCACCAGGCCTGTCACGGTAGCCGCAGCGGTGGGGGCTGTAGGCGGTGGGACTGCGGCCTCGGGCGTCTTGGTCGCAAAGGGATTGCGCAGCCAGCCAAAGCTGGAGGCGGCTGGGTCAGGCGCGGTGGAGGGCGCCGGGAGGGCGGTCGCAGGCGGAGCGACGGATGCAGCGGTCGGTGGAGGGGCCGCAGGATCTGGAGGCTCGGGACGGGCCAGGGGCGCGGGCAATGGGGCGGGGGCGACGGGCGTCGGCGCGCCCACCGGCTGGGCCGGGGTGGGTGCATCGGTGGGAGCGGGCGCAGGAGCGGGTTTTTTCTTGAAAAAACTGAACATTGGAGGGTTCGTAGAATCACTCCATTCTATGAAACGCGCTTCCACCCTACTGGGCCTCATGGCCTGCCTCTCGTTCGGGGCTGCCTTTGCGGCAACGCCACCGGTGTCTCAACCCAGTGCCACAGCGCCCGCCACACCGTCGACCACGGCCTCTGGCGCACAGGAGTTCATGCTCAAAAACGGCATGCGGCTCATCGTGCAACCCGACCGCCGTGCCCCGACGGCGGTGCACATGGTCTGGGTGCGTGTGGGCTCCATGGATGAGGTCGATGGCACCTCGGGCGTGGCCCACGCGCTGGAGCACATGATGTTCAAGGGCACGAAGACGCTGCCACCGGGCGAGTTCTCGCGCCGCGTGGCGGCTCTGGGTGGCCGCGAAAACGCCTTTACCAGCCGCGACTACACCGGCTACTACCAGCAGATCCCGTCCAACCGGCTGGAGGACGTGATGAAGCTCGAATCGGACCGTTTTGCTAACAACCACTGGCCCGACGAAGAGTTCAAGAAAGAGATCGAGGTCGTCAAGGAAGAGCGCCGGCTGCGCACCGAAGATCAGCCCCGCGCCATGCTGGCCGAGCAGCTTTTTGCGGCCACCTTCAACGCCTCGCCCTACCGCCGCCCCATCGTGGGCTGGATGAGCGATCTGGACGCGATGACACCCGACGACGTGCGCGCCTTCCACCGCCAGTGGTACACGCCCACCAACGCCGCCGTGGTGGTGGCCGGTGACGTGGATGTGGCCCAGGTGCGAACGCTGGCAGAAAAATATTACGGCAGCCTGCCCGTGCATGCCCTGCCCGCGCGCAAGCCGCGCACCGAGCCCGTGCAGCAGGGCCTGCGCCGCCTCGCCGTCAAGGCCCCGGCCGAGCAGGCCTATGTGGCGCTGGCCTTCCGCGCGCCCAGCCTGGACCGCGTGGATCAGCTCACCGACCAGGACCGCGACGCGCTGGCGCTGATGGTGCTCTCGGCAGTGTTCAACGGCTATGACGGTGCCCGACTGGACCGTGCGCTGACCCAGGGTGAGAACCGCGTGGCCGACAGCGCCAGCAGCAGCGCCATGGTCACCGGGCGCGGCCCCAGCCTGTTCATGCTCAGCGGCGTGCCCGCAGCGGGCAAAACAGCCCAGCAGGTGGAAGATGCGCTGCGTGCCGAAGTGGCCCGCGTGGCGCGCGATGGCGTGAGCGAGGAAGAGCTGGCCCGCGTCAAGACGCAATGGATCGCCTCGACCGTGTACGAGCGCGATTCGGTGATGAGCCAGGCGCAGGAGCTGGGCGGCAACTGGGTGCAGGGCTTTCCACTCGACGCACAGGAGCGCCTGCTGGCCCTGCTGCGCACCGTGACCCCTGCCCAGGTACAGGCCGCAGCCGCCAAATACTTCGGTGACGACCAACTGACCGTGGCCACCTTGCTGCCCCAGCCCCTGGATGCTCCCCGCGCACGCGCCACGCTGCCGCCGGGCGCTGTCATCCGTTGAACCCGCACTGGGCCATTGCACATGAATACTATTAAAAATATAGCTGCTCGCGCTTTACTGATAGGCGCTGGGGCCGTTCTTTACTCAAACCCCTCCTGGGCGCTGCTGCCCATCCAGCACTGGACCGAGGCCAGTGGCGCCAAGGTCTATCTGGTTGAAAGCCCGGTCATCCCCATGGTGGATGTTCAGATTGACTTTGATGCTGGCAGCCGCCGCGACCCTGTGGCGCAGTCGGGCCTGGCCAGCGCGGTGGCCGCCATGGCCAGCAAAGGTGTGAAGGCCGTAGGCGCCGAGCCCGCGCTCGACGAAAACGCCCTGGGCGAAGCCTGGGCCGACCTGGGCGCCAGCTTTGAGGCTGCAGCCGACAACGATGCCCTGCACTATTCGTTGCGCTCGCTCACCGACGCGCCGCTGCTCGACCGCGCCGCCCGCCTGGCCGCCCGCCAGATCGCTGAACCCAGTGTGAACGATGAGGTCTGGCAGCGCGACCGCGCACGCTGGAGCGCCAGCATCAAGGAGTCCAACACCCGCCCCGCCACCGTGGCCAACCATGCGTTTGCGGCGGCCGTGTATGGCAGCCATCCCTATGGTGTGCGCACCACCGAAGCCACGCTGGCGCGCATCGGCGTGGCCGACATGCAGGCCTTCCATGCCCAGACCATTGCGGCCTGTCGCGCCAAGGTCAGCATCGTGGGGGCCGTCACCCGTGCCCAAGCGCAGACCCTGGTGGCCACACTGCTGTCGCGCCTGCCCGCCACATCGGGCTGCGCGCCGCTGCCGCCCGTGGGCGAGATTGCCGCCCTGACCGCGCCGGCAGAGCAGAACATCCCCTTTGCCTCGGCACAGGCCCATGTGCTCATTGGCCAGCCGGGTTTTCAGCGCCGAGACCCGGATTTTGTTGCGCTGCTGGTGGGTAACCACATCCTGGGCGGCGGCGGTTTTGTATCGCGCCTGACCAACGAGGTGCGCGAAAAGCGCGGCCTGAGCTACAGCGTCTACAGCTATTTCGCATCCGGCTTGCACGCCGGTGCCTTTACCGTGGGCCTGCAGACCCGGCCCGACCAGGCGGCCCAGGCCGTGACGGTGTCACGCGACGTGATCGCCCGTTTTGTGGCCGACGGCCCCACCGAGGCCGAGTTGCGTGCCGCCAAGGACAACCTGATCGGCGGTTTTGCGCTGCGCATCGACAGCAACAAGAAGCTGCTGGGTAACGTGGCCAACATTGCCTGGAACGAATTGCCGCTGGACTACCTGGACCAGTGGACGAAAAAGGTGGAATCCCTCACCGTGGCCGAGGTGCGTGCCGCCATGGCGCGCAAGCTGCAGCCCGAACGCATGGTGACGGTGGTCGTGGGAGGCAAGCCATGAGCCGCTCGACCCTGAAAACAACTGCCATCAACGCCGAGATCCGCAAGGCCCAGGCTGCTGCAGCCGCTCCCCCGGTTGCCGCCACCGGCAAGAAGGGCGCGCCCAAAAACAAGGATAGGGCGGCCGCAGCCGCTGCGCCCAAGGGCGCGGGCGAAATCCGCATCATCGGCGGGCTGTGGAAGCGCACCCGCCTGCCCGTGGCGCAGCGACCCGGCCTGCGCCCCACGCCCGACCGCGTGCGCGAAACCCTGTTCAACTGGCTGGGGCAGGACCTGGCGGGCTGGCGCTGCCTGGACGCTTTCGCGGGCACCGGCGCCCTGGGGCTGGAGGCTGCCTCACGCGGTGCCAGCGCCGTGCAGCTAGTGGAAAGCGATGCCGTCCTGGTGGCCCAGCTGCACACCCTGCAGCAGCGCCTGCAGGCCACCGCCGTGCGCGTGCAGCGTGGCGACGGGATTGCCGCCCTCAAACAGGCGGCGCCCGCCAGCATCGACCTCGTGCTGCTGGACCCGCCGTTTGACAGCGACCTTTTCGGCGCGGCCCTCCAGGCGGCAGCCAAAGCGGTCGCCGCCGAGGGGTTTGTGTACCTGGAGGCGCCCCGCGTCTGGACGGACGAGGAACTGGCGCCCTGGGGGCTGGCTGTGCACCGTCACCTCAAGGCGGGCGCCGTGCATGCGCATCTGCTGCGCCCCGCAGCCGCCATCACAGCGGTTTGACCGCGCCAGGCCGTGTTGCAGTGCACTGCATAATGCGCGCACGCGGCCCGGCGGTCCTGGGGACGGTGCCATCACCTGTCCTCCGGACCCCGGCCAACGACCCTTCCGCCAGACAGGAGACAACCAGCCATGGCCCAGAACGTGCTCGCCGTTTACCCCGGAACCTTTGACCCCATCACACTAGGCCACGAAGACGTGGTGCGCAGGGCCACCCAGTTGTTCGAACGCGTGATCGTGGCCGTGGCAGCGGGGCATCACAAGAAAACCCTGTTCAGTCTGGAAGAGCGCATCGACATGTGCCGCGAGGCCGTCAAGAGTTACCCGCAGGTGCAGGTGGAAAGCTTCTCGGGCCTGTTGCGCGACTTTGTGGTGTCGCGTGGCGGCAAGGCCATGGTGCGGGGCTTGCGCGCCGTGACCGACTTTGACTACGAGTTTCAGCTGGCGGGGATGAACCGCAGCCTGATGCCGCAGGTCGAGACCGTGTTTTTGACCCCCAGCGACAAATACCAGTTCATCAGCAGCACCTTTGTGCGCGAGATCGCGGTGCTGGGCGGGGAGGTGACTAAGTTTGTGTCGCCGTCCGTGGAAGAGCGGCTGGCCGTCAAGGTGCGTGGCCTGTCGGTACCGGGCTGAGTGAGCGGGTTGTCCGCTGTTTTGCTCCTGCAGGCCTGTGGCGCTTGTAAATTAAGCACGTGTTGCTATATAAATGATAGTAATTGGCTCTGGTGCTGGGCCATTCCGTCAGTCCAGGCCTGGCGGTAGCCGCTGGGCGATGGCATCGGCCTGCATGCGCAAGGCCTCCAGCATGGGCACTACCTCGGGCAGGGGCGGGCGATAAAGTGGCAGCAGCGCCGTCACGCTGAACGGGATGGAAAATGCCAGGCGCCGCAGCACCAGCCGCTCACTGGCGGCGGCCAGGGCTGTGACCGGGTTGACGATCGCAATGCCCAGGCCCTGCTCGACCATGGCGCACACGGCGGCGGCGCTGTGGGTTTCTACCCGCAGCGTGCGGGCCACGCCCGCCTCGGCAAAGCGGGCGTCGATCAGGCGGCGGTAGGGGTCATCGGCCGAGAGGCTCACAAAAAACGCCTCCGCAAAATCGGCCAGTTGCAGTGTGGGTTTCTGAGCCAGCGCATGGCCCGCAGGCAGCACCGCCACTTCGTCGAGCGTGAGCAGTACCTCGGCGCGCGTGCCAGGGGGCGCGCTGGTTTGCTCACACAGACCCAGATCAAAGCGCTGGGCACTCATCCATTCTTCAAGCAAGGGCGATTCTTGCGGCGTGACCGACAGGCGTGCCTGGGGGCTGCCTTGCATCAGATGGGCCGCAGCGCCCGGCAAAAGCGCGTGTGCCAGCGCGGGTAGGCACAGCACCGACAACTGCACGGCGTCCGGGCGGCCCAGCGCCACAGCACGGTCCACCACCCGCTCCAGGCCCTGCCACGAACGCTGTACCTCGTCCCACAGCGCCAGCGCACGGGCATTGGGGCGCAGGCGGCCTTGTACGCGCTCGAACAGTGCATAACCGAGCAGTGACTCCAGCCGGGCCAGCTCGCGGCTCACGGTGGGTTGTGAGCTGTGCAGCAGGCTGGCAGCGCCCGTGGCACTGCCAGCGCTCATCACCGCCCGGAACACCTCGATATGCCGGTGCGTGATGCGGTGAACCGGTGATTCAGCGGTGTCTTTCATGTGGTAAAGCATATCCATAATGAATGGATGTTGGAAAAACAAGCATTCGACTAGATGCTGTGCCGTGGGCATGATCCCGGCATGGGTGGCGTGTTGCGCCCAGTACCTTCGGAGCTTTTTGTATGTCCAATCCTTTTTCGCCGGCCCAGTTGTGGTCCCTGGCTGACCAGTTTGGCACCCCGCTGTGGGTGTACGACGCCGCGACCATCCGCGAGCGCATTGCGCAGGTGTCCAACTTTGACACCGTCCGTTTTGCACAAAAAGCCTGTTCCAACATCCATATCCTCAGGCTCATGCGCGAGCAGGGCGTGAAGGTGGATGCGGTCTCGCGTGGCGAAATCCTGCGCGCGCTGGCTGCGGGCTACGTGGCGGGTGGCGAGCCGTCCGAGATCGTTTTTACTGCCGATCTGTTCGATGCCACCACGCTCGACTGCGTGGTGGAGCACGGCGTGCCGGTCAACGCGGGCTCGATCGACATGCTGCACCAGCTGGGCGCGCGCTCGCCCGGCCACAGCGTGTGGTTGCGCATCAACCCCGGATTTGGCCACGGCCACAGCAACAAAACGAACACGGGTGGCGAGCACAGCAAACACGGCATCTGGCACACCGACCTGCCTGCGGCGCTGGCCGCCATCGCGCAACACGGCTTGAAGCTGGTGGGCCTGCACATGCACATTGGCTCGGGTGTGGACTACAGCCACCTGGCCGAGGTCTGCGGTGCCATGGTGGGCCTGGTCCGCACGGCCCATGCGGCAGGGCATGATTTGCACGCCATCTCGGCCGGTGGTGGCTTGTCCATCCCCTACCGCAGTGGCGATCCCGTCATTGACACCCAGCATTACCACGGCCTGTGGGACGCAGCGCGGCAGCAGGCCGAGGCGGTGGTGGGGCACCAACTGGGTCTGGAGATCGAGCCCGGTCGTTTTCTGGTGGCCGAGTCAGGCGTGTTGCTGGGCGAAGTGCGTGCCACCAAAAATGCGGGCAACAACCACTTTGTGCTGGTGGACACTGGGTTCAACGAACTCATGCGCCCGTCGATGTACGGCAGCTACCACGCCATGAGCGTGCTGCGCCGTGACGGCTCCACAGCGGCAGAGCAACCCACGGTGGTGGCGGGCCCGCTGTGTGAGTCGGGCGACGTGTTCACGCAGGGCGACGGCGGCGTGGTGCTGCCACGCGATCTGCCGGCCGCGCAGGTGGGCGACCTGCTGGTGATCCACGACACGGGGGCGTATGGTGCCAGCATGTCCTCCAACTACAACACGCGCCCGCTGATTGCCGAGGTGCTCGTGGATGGCGGCCAGGCCCGCCTGATCCGCCGCCGCCAGACGGTGGACGAGCTGCTGGCGCTGGAACTGGGCCTGTAAGCCCAGTTGGTAGCTGCGCGCGTGGTGGCTGCCAGCCAGCCAGGGTCGGTGGGGTAGGTGGGAGCCTACGGGCAGGCGCTGCAAAGCCGGACAACGGCGCTGCGGGGTGAGAAATACAGTGAAAGCACCTGACCTTCTCACCTTTTCAAGGAGATTCCCATGCCTCTCATTGCCTGGCTACTTGGTGTTCCGCTGTCGGTTGTGCTTCTGTTGATGTTGTTTGGGGTGTTTTGAACATTCCCCTGTCAGCGACCCCACTGGCGTCCAGAAAAAAAGGCCCCTGCAGCATGCCGCAGGGGCCTTTTTTCTGGTTGGCACCATCGGTTCACATCAGCTCGGACGCTGGCCCGCGCCCCATAAGGGTGACCACCGCATCGGCAGGTGTGAGCTGGCCATCGAGCAGCGCCACCACCGCACGGGTGATGGGCATGTCCACGCCCAATGCTGCTGCCCGTTGTGCCACGGTGCGGGCGCTGTAGACGCCCTCTGCCACATGGCCCAGCGATTCGACGGCTTGTGGCAGGGTTTTGCCCTCCGCCAGCAACATACCCACGCGCCGGTTGCGCGACAGGTCTCCCGTCGCGGTCAGTACCAGGTCGCCCAGGCCCGACAGCCCCATGAAGGTGTCGGGCCGAGCGCCCAGCGCCAGGCCCAGACGGGTCATCTCGGCCAAGCCCCGTGTGATGAGTGCTGCACGGGCGTTGAGGCCCAGCGCCAGTCCGTCACACAGGCCGGTGGCAATGGCCAGCACGTTTTTCACCGCACCACCCACTTCGACACCCACGATGTCTTCGTTGGCATACACCCGCACGCTCGGGCTGTGAAAAGCGCTGACCAGCGCATCACGCACGCGGGCATGGCTGCTGGCCGCGACCAGCGCCGTGGGCTGGCCCAGCGCCACCTCCTGCGCGAAGCTCGGGCCGCTGAATACACCTGCTACCAAATCAGGAGCTACCTGCGCTTGCACCTCGTGCGCCAGCAGGCCAAAAGAGTCTGGTGCCTGCGCAGAGGCCGCCTCAAACCCCTTGCACAGCCAGGCCACTGGCACCGTGCAACCGTGCAGGGCCCGCAACATGCCACGCAGCGCGGCCATGGGCGTGGCCACGATGACGAGGTCGGCATCAGGCAGCAGCGAACGGAAGTCGCCATGGGCCACGGAGAGGGAAGCAGGGAGGGCGATGCCGGGCAGGTAGCGTGCGTTTTGCCGCTGCGTACCCATCTGGCCCGCCTGGGCGGCATCGCGCGCCCACAAGGTGACTGCATGGCTGGTGGGGTGCAAGGCGGCGCTCATGGCCACCGCCGTCCCCCAGGCACCCGCACCCAGAACTATGATTTTCATAGCTATATGCGCTTATGAATCAAGCGCTACAGGCCAAAAGACCTGCAAGCATTTACTGGGTGATGATGGGCGAAGCCTGGCCTGCTGCCTGGGCTTGCTGCTGTTCGTACATGCCCTGGAAGTTGATCTCTGCCAGGTGCACGGGCGGAAAGCCTGCGCGGTTGATCAGGTCGGCCACGTTGCCACGCAGGTAGGGGTACACAATCTGCGGGCAGGCGATGCCCATGATCGGACCCATCTGGTCTTCAGGCACGTTGCGGATTTCGAAGATGCCGGCCTGCTTGGCTTCGACCAGGAACACGGTCTTGTCCTTGATCTTGGTCTGCACCGTGGCGGTCACGGCCACTTCAAAGATGCCTTCGGCCACAGGGGTGGCTTCCACACCGAGCTGGATGTCCACGCTGGGCTGCTCTTGTTCGAGCAGGATGGCGGGCGAATTGGGCTGTTCCAGCGACAGGTCCTTGAGGTAGACGCGCTGGATCTGGAACACGGGGTTTTCTTGGTCGGCCATGGTTGACAAGTCTCTTTGCGAAGGGGTTTCGGCAAAACAAAACCCGCCGGGGAGCAGCTCCCGCAGCGGGCACATGGGGCTGCATTATGCAGCGCCCAAGGGTGGGGTCAGGAGGCGCCCAGCAGGGGCATCAGCTCGCCACGGCTGTCCAATGCCACCAGATCATCGTGGCCGCCCACGTGGGTGTCGCCGATGTAGATCTGGGGCACCGTGCGGCGCCCGGTGATCTCCATCATGTGGCTGCGCGCGGCGGGATCGGTGTCGATACGGATCTCCTCGATCTGTTCCACGCCCTTGGACTTGAGGATCTGCTTGGCCCGGATGCAGTAGGGGCAGACGGCGGTGGTGTACATCTTCACGGGTTGCATGGCGATCCTTCCTCTTTCTTCTTCCAGTGGGGCAACAAAGGTTGCAAGCCTATCGCTGATGGAATAACTGGGGGTGGGTCAGGCTTTTTCCACGGGCAGGCTGGCTTCGCGCCAGGCCTTGAGGCCGCCGGCCATGGCCTGGGCGTTGTCGTAGCCCAGCTTTTTGGCAATGGCGACAGCGCGGTTCGCCCGTGCGCCACTGGCGCATACCAGGACCAGCGGCAGTGCCTTGTTCTTGACCACGGAGGGCAAGCGCTCTTCGAGCTGGCCCAGGGGCACGTTTTTGGCGCCGTTGACGTGGCCTGCGGCGAATTCCTCGGTCTCACACACGTCGATGACCACTGCTTTTTCGCGGTTGATAAGCTGTACGGCACGCGCGGGTGTCAGCGAACCGCCACTGGCGTTCTTGAGGACCGGCCACAGCAACATGCTGCCCGAAGCCAGTGCAACGATGAACAGATACCAGTTATCAATAATGAATTTCACGGAGATTCCTTGGGTTGGCGAACAGCGTAATTCTAGAATGCTGGGTTTTGGTCTGCATTTCTTTGACCCGCCTTTCCTGGGGAAACCATGTACAAGCTCGTTTTGATTCGCCATGGCGAATCCACCTGGAACCTTGAAAACCGCTTCACCGGCTGGACCGATGTCGATCTCACGCCCACCGGCGTCTCCCAGGCCATGTCGGCGGGCAAGCTGCTCAAGGCCGAAGGCTACGAGTTCGATCTGGCGTTCACCAGTGTGCTAAAGCGCGCCATCCACACCCTGTGGTATGCCCTGGACGAAATGAACTGCACCTGGTTGCCTGTGGTGAAGGACTGGCGCCTGAACGAGCGCCACTACGGAGCGCTGCAGGGACTGAACAAGGCCGACATGGCCAAGCAGTACGGCGACGAGCAGGTGCTGGTATGGCGCCGCAGCTATGACACGCCACCGCCAGCCCTGGAAGCCACAGACCCCCGCAGCGAGCGCAGCGACCGCCGCTACGACGGTGTGGCGGCTGAAAATGTGCCCTTGACCGAGTGCCTGAAAGACACCGTGGCCCGGGTGTTGCCCTTTTGGAACGAAGCCATGGCGCCCGCCATCCTGTCGGGCAAGCGCGTGGTACTGGCCGCGCACGGCAACTCCATCCGCGCGCTGGTGAAGTACCTGGACAACATTTCGGAGACCGACATCGTGGGCCTGAACATTCCCAACGGAATCCCACTGGTATATGAGCTTGACGCCGACCTCAAGCCCATCCGTCACTACTATCTGGGTGATGCCGAGGCGGCTGCCAGGGCAGCAGCGGCGGTCGCATCGCAGGGCAAGGCGTAAATCGCAGGTAAAGACGGGTGAAAACCCCGTAGATTGCCGCCAAAGTTAGTGCCCACGCGGAACTGCGGCGGGTTTGGTCCTTCCAAGGTGTATATTGGTTTTGAAGCGGTAAAAGGTGTTGTATGGGCCACAAACTCAAGATTGCAGGATGGGTGTCGGTAGGCGTGGTGGCGGGTGCGCTCACCACGGTGTCACTGCAAACGGTGGCGCGCGGCGCCATGACGCCGTTGCCACTGGAGGAAATCCAGCAACTGTCGGCGGTGTTTGGCCTTGTGAAGACCGATTACGTCGAGCCGGTGGATGACAAAAAGCTCATCACCGACGCGATCTCGGGCATGGTCGCCAGCCTGGACCCCCATTCCCAGTATTTCGACAAGAAGTCCTTCAAGGAATTCCGCGAAGGCACTTCAGGCCGTTTTGTGGGGGTTGGCATCGAGATCACGCAGGAAGACGGCTTGATCAAGATCGTTTCTCCGATCGAAGGCTCGCCGGCCTTCCGTGCAGGCCTCAAGACCAACGACCTCATCACCAAGATCGACGAAACGGCCGTCAAGGGCCTGGCGCTCAACGATGCCGTCAAGCGCATGCGTGGTGAGCCCAATACCAAGGTCACGCTCACCATCTTCCGCAAGGACGAAAGCCGCACCTTCCCCGTCACCATCACGCGCGAAGAGATCAAGACCCAGTCCGTCAAGGGCAAGGTGGTAGAGCCCGGCTATGCCTGGATTCGACTGTCGCAGTTCCAGGAACGCACGGTGGATGACTTTGTGCGCAAGGTGGAAGAGGTTTACAAGCAGGAGCCCAACCTCAAGGGCATGGTGCTGGACCTTCGCAACGACCCGGGTGGCCTGCTCGATGCCGCCGTTGCGATTTCTGCAGCGTTTTTGCCCGAGAACGTCACGGTGGTTACGACCAACGGCCAGTTGGCCGACAGCAAGGCGACCTACAAGGCTGCACCCGACTATTACCAACGCCGTGGCGGTGGTGACCCGCTGCGCCGCCTGCCTGCGGCCCTGAAGTCCATCCCGCTGGTGGTGCTGGTCAATGAAGGTTCGGCCTCTGCCAGCGAGATCGTGGCGGGCGCGCTGCAAGACCACAAGCGCGCCACCATCATGGGCAGCCAGACCTTTGGCAAGGGCTCGGTGCAGACCGTGCGTCCTCTGGGCCCAGATACCGGCATCAAGCTGACCACGGCCCGTTACTACACGCCCAGCGGCAAGTCGATCCAGGCCAAGGGCATCGTGCCTGACGTGATGATCGACGAATCCGAAGAAGGCAACATCTTTGCCGCCCTGCGCATGCGCGAAGCCGATCTCGACAAACACCTGGGCAGTGGCCAGGGCGAAGAGAAGAAAGACGAAGCCCGTGAAAAGGCCCGCGAGGAAGCCCGCAAGCGCATGGAAGACGAAGCCAAAAAGCCCGCTGCGGAGCGCAAGATTCCAGAGTTTGGGTCTGACAAAGACTTCCAGCTCGTGCAAGCGCTCAATCAGCTCAAAGGCCGTGCGGTGCTGGTCAGCAAGACCCTGACCGAACGCAAGGAAGAAAAGAAAGAGAATTGAGCCTTCGCGCTCTGATCTCCAGGCTGGGTTTCGCGAGGAATCCAGCCTTTTTCACGCCCATTTCGCCGCCATTTCCCTGACCTCTCATGACCGACGACCAGCTTTTGCGCTACTCCCGCCACATCCTGCTTGATGAGATGGGCATCGAGGGGCAGGAGAGGGTGATGGCCGCCCATGCCCTCATCATCGGTGCGGGAGGCCTGGGATCCCCTGCGGCGCTTTACCTTGCCTCTGCGGGCGTGGGGCGCATCACGCTGGTCGATGACGATGTGGTGGACCTCACCAATCTGCAGCGCCAGATTGCGCACACCACGGCACGCGTGGGTATGCCCAAGGTGCAGTCTGCTGCCGAGGCCATGGCCGCCATCAACCCGGAAGTCCGGGTGACGGGGCTGCAAGCGCGGGTGGACGCAGCGGCCCTCGATGGTCTGGTACGGGACGCTACGGTGGTGCTCGATTGCAGTGACAACTACGCGACGCGCCATGCCGTCAACGCCGCCTGTGTTCGCCACGGCAAGCCCCTCGTGGCTGGCGCCGTGATTCAGTTTGATGGGCAGATCACGGTCGTTGATCCGCGCGATGCGCAGTCCCCGTGCTACGCCTGCATCTTCCCGCCAGATGCTGATTTCGAAGAGGCGCGATGCTCCACGATGGGCGTGTTCGCCCCGCTGGTCGGTGTGGTGGGGGCCATGCAGGCTGCCGAAGCGCTCAAGTTGCTGGCGGGTATCGGGCAATCTCTGTCTGGTCGGCTCCTGATGCTTGACGGCCGCTCCATGGAGTGGAACACCATGCGCGTGCAGCGCAATCTCCACTGCCCGGCGTGTGTGGCACGGTAGGATTTTTCCTACATTGCCAACCTCTTGCCGCTGGCAGAATTTGGTCTACCAAACGCCTAAATTCAAGGTTCGAACAGCGCGCCCCTGCGCTGATCGTCAAAATGGACCCGTCTGTGAAGCTGCGCACCTACATTGTTGAAGACAACGCGACCATCCGCGAGAACCTGATTGGGACTCTGGAAGAGTTGGCGTCGGTCGAGGCCGTAGGGGTGGCAGAAACCGAAGATGAGGGCAAGAACTGGCTGTCCACGCACAGCGAGCAATGGGATCTGGCCATCGTCGATCTTTTCTTGCGCCAGGGAAGCGGTTTGGGTGTGCTGGCGGCCTGCCGCACGCGCCGTCCCGGCCAGAAAATGGTGGTGCTGAGCAACTACGCAACGCCTGACGTGCGCATGCGCTGCGCTCAGTTGGGAGTGGATGCGGTTTTTGACAAATCCAACGAAATTGATGCGCTGGTGGACTACTGTGTGCTGCACAGCAGCCGCCCTGGGGCCTGGATTCCGGCAGTCCGCTGCTATCGTCCTCGGGCTCGCCATCGTGACACCAGCCACCGCCGTGTGTTTGTGCGGCGGGCTTTATCTTCCCACTCCCCACCCTGTTGAATGCGTTTGTCGGACTGGCCCCAGTCCGGTGGCGCCGGACTGAGGCCTGCCTTTCATGTGGTCAGTCAATCAGGCGGTTCTTGAGCGCGTAGTAGGTCAGGTCGCTGTTGGACGACAAGCTCATTTTTTCCATCAGTCGCGTGCGGTAAGTGCTCACGGTCTTGACACTCAACGACAGGGCTTTCGCAATGTCACCTGCGGTTTCGCCCTTGGCCAGTTTGAGGAACACCTGGAACTCGCGTTCCGACAGTTGCTCGTGGGGTGGTGCATCGTCCTTGCGGTTCAGCTGCTGCGCCAGCAATTCGGCCACGGCAGGGGTCAGGTAGCGGCGGCCCAGAGCAATGGTGCGAATCGCTTCCACGATTTCCGAAGGCTCGCACTCCTTGTTCAGGTAGCCGCTCGCACCTTGGCGAATCAGGTTGATCGCATAGTGCTCTTCGGGGTAGCCGCTCAGAATCAGGATGCCCATGTCGGGGGCCTTGGCGCGCAGCATGGCCAGCGCGTCGAGCCCGCTTTGACCGGGCATCGACAGGTCCATCAACAGTACGTCGATTTCCTTGTTGCGCACCAAGTCGATGGCTTCGCGGCCATTGGCCGCCTCACCCTCCACCCGCAGGTCTACATGTTCAGACAGGAACTGCCGCAGCCCGGAGCGAACAATCGCATGGTCATCCACAATGCCGATTTTGATCATTGGTGTTTCTTTCGAAGGACGGCCGCGATGCTGCTGCCAGTCCGTTTTGAAGTCCAAGGGACCCCGCATGTTAGTGCGTGTGGGGCCACTGGCAGGTGATGGGTCATTATCCAGAATAAGCGTATGAATCTCCAAGAAAACACCCGGCGCTGGTTACCAAAAGTCCGCAAGATGGCATTGAGCCTGCCCATGGCGCTGCTGGCAGCCATGGTGCTGGTGGGCATCAACGAAACGGGGCACATGCGCTCTCAGGATGCCGTGGAGCAGATGGCACAAGGGCAGGCCACCCGTGGCGATGTCAACATCCTGCTGCAGGGCATGCTCGACGCGGAGACGGGCCAACGGGGGTATCTGCTCACCGGCAACGAGACCTATCTGGAGCCCTATGACAAGGCCGTAGCCAATGTGCAGACCAACATGGATCGGCTGCGCAACCAGTTCATGGGTTCTCCAGACGACATGCAGGAGTTCGCGCTGCTGTCGCGGCAGATCTCGCGCAAGCTCGCTGAGATGGAGCTGAGCTTGCGGTTGCGCCGCCAGGGCAATGAAGACGCGTGGAAATTCATTTTGAACACCGACGTCGGCAAAGAGCACATGGAGGCTATCCGCAAACATGCCCAAGAGCTGATTGCACGCAGCGATGCACGCATGGCGCACGGTCGCGAGCAAATCGAGCAATCCCTGATGCTCTCGCGCATTGGCATTGCCACTGTCACGGCAATTGGACTGCTGGCGTTTTACATGTACCTGCGCCAGGCGCAGGCCCTGTTGCTTGTCAATCAGCGTGAGCAGGAGCTTCTGGAGCGGGAGCGAGACCGCCTGGAAGGTCTGGTCCGGGACCGCACGGCCACGTTGTCGGAGTTGGCCAATCACCTGCAACAGGTGCGCGAGGAGGAGCGCGGACATCTGGCGCGCGAACTGCACGATGAACTGGGTGCCCTGCTGACGGCGGCCAAGCTGGACGTTGCGCGCCTCAAGTCCAAGATCGATGTCACGGCCCCTGATATCTCCGAGCGCCTCAAACACCTGACCGAGACGCTCAACAGCGGCATTGCGCTCAAGCGCCGGATCATTGAGGATTTGCGTCCATCGTCGTTGTCCAATCTGGGGCTCACCGCTGCGCTCGAAATTTTGACGCGGGAGTATGCCGAGCGCGCGGGCATTGAGGTGGAGACCAGCCTGGAGCCCGTCCAGTTGCCTGACGCGGCGCAACTCACGGTGTATCGCATGGTCCAGGAGGCATTGACCAACGTTGGCAAGTACGCGAAGGCGCAGAAGGTGCTGGTGTCGGTGCATGCCTATCCGACCCATGTGTCGGTCCAGGTGCGTGACGATGGCGTGGGATTTGACCCTGCCACCGTCCGCCCTACGTCCCACGGACTGGCGGGGATGCGCCACCGGGTGGAGGCCGCTGGCGGGCGCCTGTCTCTCACGTCCCGGCCTGGCAATGGCACCCTGTTGTCTGCCGTGTTGCCACTGCAGCGCGCACCGGCGGAGCCGCACAAGACGGTAGCCGCTCACGGCGTCTGAGCCGCCTTTTCCGGGCCTCCCGATAGCGCCAGCACCGCAGCGCTCGGAGCTTTTGGCTGATTGCTTTCCATCCATGCTCTGGCAGAAGGTAGGTGCTAGCCAGGGGCCGCGCTGCCTGTGGGATGTGGCCCTTGTGCTGCGTGCTGTCCTACACCGTCCCCGCAGTGCCGCCGACACGGACGCGCGCCAGGCACCGGCATCTCTGGCGCTGCGGGCTGCCTACAGTGGACTCCAGGCGCTGAGGTTCTTGCGCCAGCCAATCCGCCGGTACCCCGGCCCCCTCATAAGGAGAAGGAAATGTTGCATTACGCAGTTGTCTTTTTGGTGATCGCGCTGATTGCCGCCCTCTTCGGCTTTGGCGGTATTGCTGCCGGTGCCGTGGGCATCGCCAAGATCCTGTTCTTCGTGTTCGTGATCATGGCCGTTGTGACCTTTGTACTGGGGCTGCTCAAAAAGGGGTGAGGTTGCATCACCCGGCCCACATCCAAGACGCTGAATAACGTCGCACCCCAATTTCTAGTTCCCAGGAGTTTTTCATGAGTATTCAGACAGCCACCGACAAAGTAACCCATGGTGTTCGCAACCTGACCGACGATGTACTGCAAAGCGCGCAGGACGCGGTGCAGACGACCCGGGCCGTAGCTGACCAGTCGCTCGACAAGGCCGAAGAAAGTGTGCATGCCCTGCAACGCCAGGCCGATCCTGCAATTGACGACCTGGCCGCTCGTGCACAGGACTTGGCAGCTCGCAGCATCGACTACTGCGCCGAGACCAGTGCGCGTGCACGCCGCCAGATCCAGCAGGCAGCCGAAGTCACCGGCAAGTACGTGGCCGAGCAACCCGGCAAGTCGCTGGCCATCGCCGTCGCATCGGGTGCTTTGCTGGCGACCATGGCGATGTGGATGTCCCGTCGGCGCAATGCATACTGAGGGTTAGCGCACCGGTTTTTGCACGCCCGTGCCTTGCCAGCAACCCGCAGCGCATGGATGCCCGCCAGCGCTGGCCCTTTCCCACAGTCCGCCGGTCGCGGAGGGTGCAACAGACCGGTGGACTGAACATGTCCCAGCACCCGCGTTCCCAACCATTCTTGAACAAGGAAAACACCATGAAATACGCACGTGCCCTCGCTTTCGCCGCTGTCGCCGGCATCACCATCGTCACGGCCACCGGCTGCTCGGTAGCCCGCGAACAACAGACCATGGGTTCTTATGTGGATGACGCTGGCATCACCACCGCCGTGAAGGCCAAGATGGCCGAAGACAAGAACGTGTCAGCCACCTCCATCAGCGTGGAGACGCTCAACGGTACGGTGCAGCTCTCAGGCTTTGCCAAGTCACAAATGGAAAAGAACCAGGCAGAAAACATTGCGCGCAACACCAAGCATGTGCGCGAAGTGCGCAACAGCATCGTTGTGCGCCCCTGACCGCGTCGCTTGATGCCCTGCGCCTCGGGTTTTTGACCTCTGGCACAGCGGCATCGGCCGCAGGCGCAGGCTCCGGGCATGTCCCGGGGCCTGTTTTTTTATGGAGTCGCCAGCGCGTGTCTTGTGGGCGGCGACCGCAAGCGGTATTCGTCCCAGCCATCTCAGACGACGGGGTATAAGCTCAACACCATGCGGGTATTCAATTGCGACCATTGCGGTCATCTCGTCTTCTTCGACAGCGTGCAATGTCTGCACTGCGGCAGCGCGCTGGCCTTCCTGCCTGATGTGCTGACAATGGCGGCTCTTGTGCCAGCGCCGCAGGACGGAGCCGATCTGTGGCGGTGCAGGGGCGCGCGGGGCAGTGCCGACTACAGCGGTCGCCTGTACCGCCTGTGCCGCAACCACACAGAGCACCAGGCCTGCAACTTTGGGGTGCCCGCCAACGACTACACCGAACTGTGCGTCTCCTGCCGGCAGACGCGGGTGATGCCCGATCTGACCGAAGCCGCCAATCTTGGCCGCTGGATGCAGATCGAGACCGCCAAGCGGCGCCTGTTCTACAGCCTGGCACGCCTGGGCCTGGAGCCTGCTCCCGGGCGCGTGGGGCCCGTGTTCGAATTTTTGGCCGAAGTGCCGGGCGGCCCGCCGGTGCTGACGGGCCACCACAGCGGAACCATCACACTCAATGTGGCCGAGGCGGACGACGACGAGCGCGCCCGCCGCCGCATTGCACTGGGTGAGCCCTACCGCACGCTGATTGGTCACCTGCGCCATGAGTCCGGCCACTTTTACTGGGACCAACTGGTGCGCGACGGCGGGTGCCTGGATGATTTTCGCCGCGTGTTTGGCGACGAGCGCCAGGACTATGCAGCCGCGCTGGAGTCCCACTACGCCAAGGGCAATGACCTGGGCGAGTGGGCGGAATGCCATGTCAGCGCCTATGCGTCCGCCCACCCATGGGAAGACTGGGCCGAGACCTGGGCCCACTACCTGCATTTGACCGACCTGCTGGAAACCTCGGCCAGCTACGCCACCGAGGTCACGATCCCTGGTATCTACGGCGCGCAGCGCAGCCGCGCTGTCGATCCGTTCGGCACGCCGGCGCCCGATTTCAACACCATGCTGCAGCACCTTGTGCCGCTGACGCTGCTGCTCAACAGCCTTACCCGCAGCCTGGGCCAGCCCGATGCCTACCCCTTTGCACTGGCTGAGCGGGCGCTAGCCAAGCTCCGTTTCGTGCATGACGTAGTGCGCGCTGCGGGCCAGCGTCCTGCCGCAGCCGCGTCCGCGGTGACTGAGGCTCCGACCCCTGCCACAGCGCTCCAGCCGGTGCTGAAAAAGAGTAGCAAGAACAGCCCCAAAGACGGGCGCTAACCCCGGTTCCTGTTGAGTTGCGTGAAGGGCCTGGAACTTGCTTGATGCCAGACAGGAGGTTGGAGTACCCGCACAAGTGCGATGGAGAGGGTAATCCCACCGCCCCTGCCGTCCAGCGCCCGTGATTCCTTGCTGGCGCCGGCAGCCCCACACAGACCCCAGGGAGGCCATGACCATGCTTAGCCGCACTGCAGACCATCTTTTCTGGATGGCGCGATACACCGAACGCGCCGAGAACACCGCCCGCATGCTGGATGTGAACTACCAGAGCGCGCTGCTTCCACAATCCACCGCCGTGGCGACGCTGGGCTGGCAGGGCCTGCTGTCCATCAGCGAACTGCTGCCCGCCTACACCGCCCAGTATGGAGAGGTGACGCAGGCGAACGTGCTGCATTTCATGGTCAAGGACCCCGCCAACACGTCGTCCATCGTCGCCTGCCTGCAGGCTGCGCGCGAGAACGCGCGGGCCGTGCGTGGCGCGCTCAACACCGAAGCCTGGGAGATATTGAACCAGACCTGGCTGGAAGTGAACCGCATGATTGCCAGCGGTGCACTGGAGAGTGACCCGGCCCGCTTCTTTGAATGGGTGAAGTTCCGCTCACACCTGTCGCGTGGCGTCACCGTGGGCACGATGCTGCAGGACGAGGCGCTGCACTTCATGCGCCTGGGCACTTTCCTGGAGCGGGCCGACAACACGGCGCGCCTGCTGGATGTGAAGTTCCATGCCGTGCAGAGCGATTTTTTTGGTGCGGCCACAGCGCAGGACCAAGATTACGACTTCTACCACTGGAGCGCTATTTTGCTGAGCGTTTCAGGCTTTGAGACCTATCGCAAGGTCTACCGGGATGTGATCACTCCCGAACGCGTGGCCGACCTGCTCATCCTGCGTGCCGACATGCCACGCTCGTTGCATGCCTGCGTGCAGGAGGTGATGGGCAACCTGGACATGCTGGGCAGTGGCCAGTCTGCCGAGACCCAACGGCATGCAGGGCGGTTGCTGGCCCACCTGAAATTCGCGCGCATTGACGAAATTTTGGCCAACGGCCTGCATGCCTATCTCACGCAGTTTCTGGAACGGGTCAACGACCTGGGCGCGCGGATCAGTCGGGATTTTCTGGTGCCATCGACGGCGTGATGCCATCGGTCACGGGTTCCACGGTCACGGCCACCTGCAGCACATGGTGGTCGCCACCGTGGATCACGCCACGCAGTGGCGAGACATCCGCGTAGTCGCGCCCGATGGCCAGGGTCACGTAGTCCTCACCAGCGGCGCGGTCGTTGGTGGGGTCCAGGTCAAACCACGGTTCACCGTCTGGCGCGCCATCGCCTTCGATGGCGCAGGGTGACCACACCGACACCCAGGCGTGCGAGGCATCGGCCCCCACCAACCGGGGCTGGCCTGGCGGGGGCTCGGTGAGCAGGTAGCCGCTCACATACCGCGCTGCCAATCCCATGCTGCGCAGGCAACCGATCATCACGTGGGCAAAGTCCTGGCACACGCCCCGGCGCAGCCGCAGGGATTCGAGTGCGGGCGTGCTCGCATCGGTGGCGTTGGAGGCGTAAGCAAAGTCGGCGTGGATGCGCGACATCAGGTGGCTGGCGGCCTTCATCAGCGGGCGTCCAGGGGCAAAACTCTCGCGGGCATAGGCCACAAAGTCGGCATGCCGGGGGATGTAGGGCGAGGCAAAGCTGAACTCGGTGGCGGGATGGTAGGGCTGGCCACGCCGGTAGCCCAGGCGTTCGCGCACGGCCTCCCAGGGCTCGCCGGGCGGGGCGGGGGGCGGGGGGCTGTCTCCAGCAGGCTTTCGGCGCGTACGCGCAGTTGTTCATGCGTGAACGGCAGGCTGAAGAAGGCGCGGGTGTTGCCGAACACGTCCTGGGTGGACTCGCACTGGGTTGGGGCAGGCGACACCTGCAAGGTGTGCGTCAGCACGCGTTGCACCAGTCCGGTGCGTGGGTGCAAATGGGCCATGTGCTGGGCGTTTTGCACCGCCGGGGTGTACTGGTACACCGTTTCGTGGACGACACGCAGTTTCATGGCAATCCAAGCGTTGAAATCGGAAACCATGTGTGAAGCCGGCGCACCCGAGGCCATGGCTGCAAGCCAAGGTCTGCCCCACAGCGAGGAGGGCGGCGTCCCCCGGCCCACAGCGCGCAGCAATGCGAGAGCGGAGGGAAGGCGCGCAGCACCTCGGGGGCGTGCTTCATATCAAGCGCCCACGCTGTGCCGCAGCGCATCGGCAGAGTGTGTGAAGTAACGTGTGGCCAGCACATCCGACAGGCCCAGCACCCCCTGCACGCAGCGGCCCAGGTACTGCTCCAGGGCTGCATACCGGCCCTCGGTATCCTGCGCGCACAGGGCCACCAGAGACAGCTCGCCCGCTTCTGGAATCCCCCGGCCCGCCGACTCGCCCGGTGTGCCTGCCGCAACCTCGATTTTGGCAATGCGCCCGCGCAGCGTTTGCGCGACCCAGGCCAGGGATCGGGGGTTGTCCCGGTCGATCACCAGCAGGTCCAGCAGTGCAGGCATGTCACGCCGCTGCTGGTACTGCGCGTGAAACGTGATGGTGCTGTCGAACAGCGCAAGCATGGCCTCGAAACCACTTTCGTCGAACACTGCTTCGGTCTGGAGACCACTTTCCAGCGCGGCGGCCAGAAAACCCAGCCGCTCCAGGTGTCGGCCGATGGACAGTAACCGCCAGCCGTCGTCGCGGGTCATGCGGTCGGTCTGCTGGCCCGTCATGGCGGCGGTGCGGCCGCTCAGGGTCTCGAGCTGGCGCAACGCGTCCAGCGGCGAAAAGTCGCCGTCCTCCGCGTCGGCGGGGCGTTGGGCAAAAAACTCGGCGTCGGCACGCACGATCAGGTTCCAGTGCTCCTGCGAAAGCCGGTCGCGCACGGCAGAGGCAGCGCCCACAATACCGCGCAGGTTGTAGCCCACGCTGGTGATCTGTGCGGCATTGGTCAGCCCGGCAATGAGCGAGCGCTCGAACACGCGCCGCGCCTGCGTGGCCGGTGGTACAGAGGGCAGCACCAGCCCCTGGCTCACGGCCATGGCGTTCAGCCACGCCAGCAGCGGCTGAGACGACTGGTCCTCGCCGTTCAGGCACTGCAGTGTTGTGCGTGCCAGGCGGGTGACGTTCTCGGTGCGCTCGGTGTAGCGGCCCAGCCAGAAGAGGTTTTCGGCCGCACGGCTGGTCACCTGGCGGCTGCGGTGCACCACGGCAGGGGCGCTCTGGTTGTGGGCCAACAGCGTGGTGGTGTCCACCGGGCCATCGGTCAATACCCAAACATCGGCACTGCTGCCGCCGCGCTGCATGGACGTGATCTCGCTGTCACCGGCGGCAATGCGCGCCAGCCCGCCGGGCAACACCTGCCAGGAGCCTGGGCCGTCGGATACGGCAAACACCCGCAGCATTACCGAGCGGGGGGCGATGCGGCTGTCCTGCTGATGCCCTGGCGGGCCTTCTTGCCAGGTGGGCATCTGCGACAGGGGAAGGTGGGCCTGCACCGTGTATTCGTCCCCCTGGCCTTGAATGCGCTGGGACCATTGCGCCAGGTCTTGCGTCGACAACGCCCTGCCAAGCACCGGCACCCGCTGCCCTATGGGCCAGGTGGGCCGGATCACGCTGTGCGCCAGTTGTGGCAGCACTGCCTGCATGGCCGTGCGTTCGCCGCACCACCAGGTGGGCAGGGAGGGCAGTGCCAGCTCTTCCCCCAGCAGGTGGCGCGACAGCGCAGGCATGAAGCCTTGCAGTGCCGACGACTCCAGAAACGCCGAACCGGGCGCATTGGCCACCAGCACGTTGCCTGCACGAATGGCCTGCAGCAGGCCGGGCACGCCCAGGCGTGAGTCGCTGCGCAGCTCCAATGGGTCCAGAAACTCGTCGTCCAGGCGCTTCAAGATGCCGTGCACCGGTTGCAGGCCGTGCAGCGTCTTGAGGTACAGGTGCGCATCGCGCACCGTGAGGTCGCTGCCCTCTACCAGCGTGAGGCCGAGGTAGCGGGCCAGGTATGCGTGCTCGAAATAGGTTTCGTTGTACGGGCCGGGCGTGAGCAGCACGATGCGCGCATCCGGCCCCACTGGGCTCATCTTCCGCAGCCCGTCAAGCAGGGCGCGGTAGGTGGCGGCCAGACGCTGCACATGCATCTGGCGGAACGCCTCGGGGAACAGGCGCGAGATGAGCAGCCGGTTCTCCAGCAGGTAGCCCAGGCCTGACGGCGCCTGGGTGCGCTGGGTGACCACCCACCAGTCCCCCTGTGCGTCGCGCGCCATGTCAAATGCCGCAATGTGCAAGTGGGTGCCACCGACGGGTTGGACCCCGTGCATGGCGCGCAGATAGCCGGGGTGACCCTGCACCAGCGCGCTGGGCAGCAGCCCACGCCGCAGCAGCTCTTGCGGGCCATATACGTCGGCCATCACACGGTCGAGCAGGCGCGCGCGCTGCTGCACTCCCCGTTCGATGTGGGCCCAGTCGCCCTGCGAGAGGATGAGCGGGAACAGATCGACCGACCAGGGCCGCTGCGGGCCGTCGGCATCGGCATACACGTTGTAGGTGACACCGTTGTCGCGCACCTGCCGTTGCAGGCTTTGCATGCGCCGGTCCAGGTCCTGAAAGCCCTCGGGCCCCATTTGATCGAAAAAATCGGCCCAAGCGCTTGTTAGATCTGCGCTATCAGCTATCGAAATAGGAGTTTTTTCGTTGTGCGCAAGGCCGTCGGAAGGGGCGCAGCGTGTGGCCGCACTGGCGCCACGCAGCTCGTCAAAGTGCCCGGACGCAGCGGCGGGTGCCAGCGCGGCCGCCAGCTGGGCCGCGCTTTCGGAGAGATCTGTGGGCAAAAGGCTGTCTTTGGGGTTGGTCACTGGGCTGGATTTTCGGGCATTTGGTCTGCGGGCCTCTGCGGGTTACCCACACCCTTCCAAACCGGCACGGCCCAGGCCACTGTCGCGGTCCCCCACAGAGGGAAGGCGCGCAGCGACTCGGGGGCATCTCTAGCGCCGCATCTTGCGCCGCAAATCCAGCGTGAACGGAAACTCGCGGCTGCCCGGCAGCTCGATGGTGGCCGGGGGCACCGCCAGCCTGCCCGGCGTGTGCCCCATGCGGGAAAAGCGCGTCAAGCGGCGGCTTTCAGCCTCATAGGCATTGACCGGGAAGGTGTCGTAGCTGAGCCCGCCCGGGTGCGCCACGTGGTACTGGCACCCACCTACGGAGCGGTTCATCCAGGTGTCGACAATGTCGAACGTGAGTGGCGCATGGGCGCCAATGGTTGGGTGCAGGGCCGAGGGCGGGTTCCAGGCCTTGTAGCGCACACCGGCCACAAACTCGCCGGTGGTGCCGGTGGTCTGCAGTGGCAGCGGCTGGCCGTTGACGGTGACCACATGGCGGCTCTCGTTGAGGCCAGTCACGCGCACCTCGATGCGTTCAAGCGACGAATCCACATAGCGCACAGTGCCGCCCGCAGAGCCCTCTTCGCCCATCACATGCCAGGGCTCCAGCGCGGTGCGCAGTGTCAGCTCCACCCCCATCGATTGCACCGTGCCGACCATGGGAAAGCGGAACTCGAACTGCGGTGCAAACCATGCGGGGTCGAAGGCATAGCCCGCTTCGACCATGTCCTCCACCACGTCGTGCATATCCTGCTGGATGAAGGTGGGCAACATCCAGCGGTCGTGCAGCTCCGTGCCCCAGCGGGCGGCGGGGGCTCGGTAGGGCGTCTTCCAGAAGCGCGCAATGAGGGCGCGCAGCAGCAGCTGCTGCACCACGCTCATGTGGGCGTGGGGCGGCATCTCGAACGCACGCAGCTCCAGCAGGCCCAGGCGGCCAGTGCTGCTGTCGGGCGAATACATCTTGTCGATGGAAAACTCGCTGCGGTGCGTGTTGCCCGTCACGTCCACCAGGATGTTGCGCAGCGTGCGGTCTACCACCCAGGGTGGCATGTCCTGGCCGTAGGTGGCACGGTTGGTTTCGATCTCGCGCAGCGCGATTTCCAACTCATACAACTGGTCATTGCGTGCCTCGTCCACGCGGGGGGACTGGCTCGTGGGGCCGATGAACAGGCCGCTGAACAAATAGCTCAGGCTCGGGTGGTTATGCCAGTACAGCAGCAGGCTGGCCAGCAGTTCGGGGCGGCGCAGGAACGGCGAGTCGGCGGGCGTGGCACCACCCATCACAAAGTGGTTGCCGCCCCCGGTGCCGGTGTGGCGGCCATCGGTCATGAACTTTTCGGCCGACAGGCGCGTCTCCCACGCGGCCTGGTACAGGAACTCGGTGTGCTGCACCAGCTCCTTCCAGTGGCTGGCGGGGTGGATGTTCACCTCGATCACGCCGGGGTCGGGCGTGACCGCCAGAACCTTCAGGCGCGCGTCGCGTGGCGGCGGGTAGCCTTCCAGCACGATCTTCAGGCCCAGCTCTTCGGCCGTGTTTTCCACGGCGGCCAGCAGGTCCAGATAGTCGTCCAGGCGCGCCAGGGGCGGCATGAAGACATACAAAACGCCGTACTTTTCGCCCACCTTCTCGGCCTTGGGGCCACTGGCGCGGCGCGGGTCGCGTACCTCCACACACATGGCGGTGCGCGACAGACCCGCGGCCGATTGGAACTTGCCCGGGGGCTCCACTCCGGCGTGGGGGTCAGGCTGGCCGGTCTGGCGTGCGTTGTCGCCGCCTGCGGTGCCCTGCTGCGCCACACGGCGCGCCTCGCCAGGCGAGGTGGCGCCCGCCAGGTAGGGCAGATCGCGGTCACCCACCACGGCACCCGGCGCCGTGGCATACCGTGCGCGCAGTGTGCTGGCTGCGCTCAGCGGGCCTTGGGGGGCTGTCGGGTCGAGTGGTATCAGGTGATCAGTGTCGGCGGCGTTCACCCAGGGCAGGGCGTCGAGCGGCAGGCGGTAGCCCATGGGCGAGTCGCCCGGGATGAGAAACATGCGCTCATCGCGAAAGTACCAGGGGCTGGTGCTCCATGGGCTGCCCTTCAGCGTGCCTGCACCCTCCGGGTCGCCCGCTTGCAGCGGCAGCACATAGCCCACCACGCTGTCGAGCTTTTGCTCGAACACGCGGCGCAGGCGGCTGCGCTCCAGCTCGTCGTCCAGGCGCGCGTCAAACGGGTCCACGTTGACTGGCAGCCGCCGCTCGCGCCACAGGTAGTAGAAAGTGTCCTCATAGCCGGGCAGCACGAAGCGGTCGGTAATGCCCAGTTTGCGGGTGAGGTGGTGCACAAAACGCCGAGCGTCTTCGCTGGTGTAGTGCGAGGGGTTGCGTTCGTCGGCAAACAGGGCAGGGTTGCGCCACGCTGGTTGGCCATCGGCCCGCCAGCAGATCGACAGGGCCCAGCGTGGCAACTGCTCGCCGGGATACCACTTGCCCTGGCCAAAGTGCAGAAAACCGCCCTGGCCATATTCAGCGCGCAGCTTGTGCACCAGCTCGGTGGCAAAGCCGCGTTTGGTGGGGCCCAGGGCATCGGTGTTCCACTCGGCCGCGTCGCGGTCGCCCACGGCCACAAAGGTGGGCTCGCCGCCCATGGTCAGGCGCACATCGCCTGCCACCAGGTCGGCATCGACCTTCTCGCCCAGTGCCAGCACGGCCTGCCATTGGTCGGCGGTGTAGGGCTTGGTCACGCGGGGTGATTCGAAGATGCGCGTGACGCGCATTTCGTGGCTGAACTCCACCTCGGCTTCGTCCACGCCGCCCTCAATGGGCGCGGCACCCGAGGGCTGGGGTGTGCAGGCCAGCGGGATATGCCCCTCGCCCGCCATCAGGCCGCTGGTGGCGTCCAGGCCAATCCAGCCCGCGCCGGGCAAATACACCTCGCACCAGGCGTGCAGATCGGTGAAGTCCACGTCGGTGCCGCTGGGACCGTCGAGCGCCTTCACGTCGGGCGTGAGCTGGATCAGATAGCCCGACACAAACCGTGCGGCCAGACCCAGGTGGCGCAGCAGTTGTACCAGCAGCCAGCCCGAGTCGCGGCACGAGCCGCTGGCCTTTTCCAAGGTTTCTTCGGGCCCTTGCACGCCCGGCTCCATGCGGATGAGGTAGCGGATGTCCTGCGCCACCTGCTGGTTGAGCTTGACGAGAAAATCAATCGTGCGCTGCGGGCTGCGGTCGACCTTGTCGAGGTAGGCCTGGACCAGCGGGGTGACCGGATCGGCGATCAGGTACGGTGCCAACTCTTGCTGGACCTCTGCGCTGTAGTTGAACGGGACCTCTTCAGCGTCCGGTTCCAGAAAAAAGTCGAACGGGTTGTACACCGCCATCTCGACCACCAGGTCCACCGTGATCTTGAAGCTGCGCGTCTTCTCGGGGAACACCAGCCGCGCCTGGTAGTTGGCAAACGGGTCTTGTTGCCAGTTGACGAAGTGCTGCGCAGGCTCGACCTTGAGCGAGTACGAAATGACGTTGCTGCGGCAATGGGGTGCGGGACGCAAGCGAACGGTTTGAGGCCCCAGGCCAACCAGCCGGTCGTATTGATAATGCGTGACGTGGTGGAGGGCGGCGTGGATGGGCATATGCAGGCCATGCTAGCAAGTCCCGAGCCATCGTGGTGAACAATCCCCGTGCCGGTGCCTTGCGTTCACGGCCTGTTCACAATCAGAGGTGTGTGTCTTTCTGGTTCGCTTCGAGTGAGACACCGAAAACACCACCGTCTGCGCCCATTCCTTCATAGCACCAACTTGGTGATTCACCCTGCCGACCTGCCATGTCCCAGCCCCCCAACTTGTGCTTTTGCCCGGCCTGGCGGCCGATGAACGTATGTGGCGCGGTGTTTTGCCCCACATGCCCGAGGCCCTGCGCCCGGTGGTGGCCACGGCCCACCAGGACGTCACGCTGCACACCATCGAGGATTTCGCCGCCCGCTTGCTGGCCCAGCACGCGGGGCCGCTGTTGCTGGCCGGTGCCTCCATGGGCGGGATGATTGCGATGGAGGCGGCACGCCAGGCGCCCGAGCGCGTTGCGGGGTTGGCCTTGCTGGGCACCACGGCCCGGCCTGAAACGCCGGACATGCGCGCGCTGCGCGAGGCTGCCATCGAACTCTTTGAACAAGGTCGCCTGCGCGAAGTGATCGAGCCCAACGTGGCGCTGGCTTTTCACCCGGACAACGCCACGCGGCCTGGGCTGGTACAGGTCTATCTGGACTTTGTACTGGATGCGGGCGCTGCGCACCTGGTGCGCCAGAACCGCGCCGTCATTCATCGCCCCGATGCGCGCCAGCACCTGCCCGGCGTGACCTGTCCGGTGCTGGTGGTGTGCGGCCAGGCCGACCAGCTCACGCCGCCCGAATGTTCAGCCGAGATCGCGGCGCTGGTCCCCCATGCCGACCACACCCTGCTGGCCGGCAGTGGCCACATGCTGACCCTGGAGCAGCCCGAGGCGGTCAACCACCTGCTGGTGCAGTGGCTGGCCCGCGGCGGATGGATTTGAACCGGGTTTTGAGTGTTTTTGGCTGCTAGCGCTTATTCTGTAAGCGCTAGTAGCTATGAAATTGGTAGTGAGTCAGAATTCGAGGTTGTCGATCAACCGCGTGGCCCCCAGCCGCGCGGCGCCCAGAACCACCAGCGTGCCCTCGGCATCCTCGGCGGTGGCCGGGAGCAAGTCCGCGCGGCGGCGCACGGTGAGGTAGTCGGGCAACCAGCCCCGGGCGCGCAGGGCATCGAGGGCCTGCGGCTCCAGGCCAGTGCGGCTGTCGGGCGGGGTCAGCAGCCACTGCTGTGCCAGCTGCTTCAAGGCCTGCGACAGGGCCACGGCCTCTTGCCGTTCTGCGGGGCCCAGATAGCCATTGCGCGAACTCAGTGCCAGGCCATCGGCTGCGCGGCAGGTCTCGCCCGCCACCACCTCAACAGGCAGCGCAAACTGCTGCACCATGTGGCGGATCACCATGAGCTGCTGGTAGTCCTTCTTGCCAAACACGGCGGTGCCGCCTGACTGCCCCAGCACACAGGCAAAGAGCTTCATCACCACGGTGCTCACGCCCACAAAGAAGCCGGGTCTGAAATGGCCTTCGAGCATGTCGGCGAGCTGCGGGTCGGGGTGCACCTTGAAGGTCTGGGGCTGCGGGTACAGATCGGCCTCGCGCGGTGCAAACAACACATCGCAGCCCGCCGCCTTCAGTTGCGCGCAGTCGGCCTCCCAGGTGCGCGGGTAGCTGTCAAAGTCCTCATGGGGCAAAAACTGCAGGCGGTTCACAAAAATGCTGGCCACCGTCACATCGCCCAAAGGCTTGGCCTGGCGCACCAGGGCGATGTGCCCGTCGTGCAGGTTGCCCATGGTGGGCACAAAGGCGGGGCGGCGGTAGGGGGCGAGGGCCTGGCGCAGGTCGGCGATGGAGTGGGCGATCAGCATGGGTGTGGGGAAGGGTCGGAGAGAAATTCTTGGGGGGCTCACCAGGCGTGCTGGGTGTTGTCGGGAAACCGCCCTTGCTTCACGGCCTGTACATAGGCCTCCATGGCGCCGCGCACGTTGCCTGCGTCTGCCATGAAGTTGTGCACGAACTTCGGCATCTTTCCCAGGTTCATGCCCAGCATGTCGTGCAACACCAGCACCTGGCCAGCGGTGCCGTTGCCCGCGCCGATACCGATGGTGTGGCAGTGCAGCAGCTCGGCCGTGAGGTCGGCGGCCAGCGCTGCGGGCACCATCTCCAGCACCAGCATCGCGGCACCGGCGTCCTGCAGCTCGTGCGCTTCCCTGCGCAGCGTGCGGGCGGCGTCGTCAGTCTTGCCCTGTACGCGGTAGCCGCCCAAAGCGTGCACGGTCTGTGGCGTCAGGCCCAGGTGGGCGCACACGGGCACGCCGCGCTGCACCAAAAACTCCACCGTGGGTGCCGTCCAGTCGCCGCCTTCGAGCTTGACCATGTGGGCGCCCGCCTGCATCAGCGTGCAGGCGCTGCGCAGGGCCTGTTCGCGGCTTTCCGCGTAGGTGCCGTAGGGAAGGTCGGCCACCAGCCAGGCCGTGCCCTGCACGCGGTGCAGGCCCCGCGCCACGCTGGCTGTGTGGTAGGCCATGGTGTCCAGCGTCACGCCCACCGTGCTGGGCAGGCCCTGGCACACCATGCCCAGCGAATCGCCCACCAGAATGCATTCCACCCCCGCCGCATCGGCCACGGCGGCAAAGGTGGCGTCGTAGGCGGTGAGCATGGTGATCTTCTCGCCCGCCGTGCGCATCTGCGCCAGGCGCGGCAGGCTCACGGGGCGGCGCTGGGGCAGGGGCGATGCGGGCGGCAGCGTGCCATAGGGCGTGGCGTTGGCTGTGCTGGTGGCGGTCATCGGGCGTCCATGGGCAAAAAATTGCCGCGAGTCTATGCGACCAATACTGGGTGTACTTATTGGTTGCCAGCCCGGTGAAATGTGGCCTGCGCTGGCACAGTGGCCTTTGCGTTCCCGGTATGCTCGCGGCCCATGACAGCAGCGTTACACCCCGCGAACAACACTATGAGCGACAACGATGTGAAGGCCCTGGCCCAGGCCGACGTGGCCCGGGCCCTGGCCGAAGATGTCGGCAGCGGCGACCTCACGGCCGGCCTGATCGACCCCACCCGCCGCGCCCGTGCGCGCATCCTGGCGCGCGAGTCGGCCGTGATCTGTGGCGCCCCCTGGGCCGAAGCCGCGCTGCGCGCACTCGACCCCACGGTGCAGATCACCTGGCAGGTAGCCGAGGGCCAGCGCTGCGCCCCCGACCAGGTGGTGCTGGAGCTGGAGGGCAATGCCCGCGCGCTGCTCAGCGCCGAGCGCACGGCGCTCAACTTCCTGCAACTGCTGTCGGCTGTGGCTACCAAGACCCGCATCTATGTGGATGTGGTGGCGGGCACCCGCGCCCACATCGTGGACACGCGCAAGACCCTCCCGGGCCTGCGCCTGGCGCAAAAGTACGCCGTGCGCGTGGGCGGTGGCACCAACCACCGCATTGGCCTGCACGACGCTGTGCTGATCAAGGAGAACCACATTGCTGCAGCCGGTGGCGTGACAGCGGTGCTGCGCGCTGCCGAGAAGGTGGCTTCGCAGGCAAAGTTCATCGAAATCGAAGTGGAAACGCTGGAGCAACTGGCCGAGGCGCTGGATGCGGGCGCCAAGATGGTGCTGCTGGACAACATGCCCCTGCCCACACTGCGCGAAGCCGTGCGCATCAACGCGGGCCGGGCGATTCTGGAAATCTCGGGTGGCGTCATGCTCGAAGGCCTGCGCGAACTGGCCGAAACCGGCGTGGACCGCATCTCCATCGGCACGCTGACCAAGGACGTCAAAGCCACGGATTTCTCCATGCGCCTGCAGGAACTGTCATGACCACCACCGCCGTGCTGAACCGCATCGACGTCGAATACGAGCAGCCGCTGGAAGCCCAGGAGGGCTCGGTCTGCGCCACCAAACACGCCTGGGCCCGCGTGCCGCCCGAGCCTTCGCAGGCCGAGCGCGCAGCGCTCAAGGACAAGATCCTCCGCCTGCTGAAAGAAAAGAATGCGGTGATGGTGTCGCACTACTACGTGCACCCGGACCTGCAGGACCTGGCCGAGGAAACCGGCGGCATCGTCAGCGACTCGCTGGAGATGGCCCGTTTTGGCCGCGACCATGCGGCGCAGACGCTGGTGGTGAGCGGCGTGCGCTTCATGGGCGAGACGGCCAAAATTTTGAGCCCGGAAAAGACCGTGCTCATGCCCGACCTCGATGCCACCTGCTCGCTGGACCTCGGGTGCCCCATCGGCGAATTCAGCGCGTTTTGCGACCAGCATCCGGACCGCACCGTGGTGGTGTACGCCAACACCAGCGCGGCCGTGAAGGCGCGGGCCGATTGGTTGGTCACGTCGAGCTGCGCGCTCGACATCGTGAGCGCCCTGAAGGCTGCCGGCCAGAAGATCCTGTGGGCGCCCGACCGCCACCTGGGCGCCTACATCCAGCGCGAGACGGGCGCCGACATGGTGTTCTGGAACGGTGCCTGCATCGTGCACGACGAGTTCAAGGCCGTCGAGCTGGAGCTGCTCAAGAAAGACCACCCCGGCGCCAAGGTGCTGGTGCACCCCGAAAGCCCCGCCGACGTGGTGGCCCTGGCCGATGCCGTGGGCTCCACCAGCGCCATCCTGAAGGCCGCGCGCGAGATGGACGCTACCGAGTTCATCGTGGCGACCGACAACGGCATGATGCACAAGCTGCGCACGCTCAACCCGGGCAAGACCTTTTATGAGGCGCCCACCGCAGGCAACAGCGCCACCTGCAAGAGCTGCGCGCACTGCCCCTGGATGGCGATGAACGGCCTGGCCGACGTGGCGCGGGTGCTGGAAACCAGTGCCAACGCGATCCATGTGGACCCGGCGCTCATCCCGCGTGCGCGCCAGCCGATTGATCGCATGCTGGCGTTCACGGCGGCGCTCAGGAATGGTCAATCTACGGGCGCCCTGGTGCCGCACCTGGGCGCCGCCTGAGTGGGTGGAATACCCTGATTTGCTCATATTTTTATAGCTTATGGCGCATGATTCCATTGCGCTACCGCCTGTTTTGACGCTCAATTGCCACATTGACTTCACCCAGCCGTTGGAAGCAGGCGCTGCGCGTTTGCGCCACCGTTTCGAGGCACCCCGCGAGGTGCTGGCGGCCCATGCACTGCACGAGGTGCGCGGCGTGCTCGACGCCGTGTTTGCCGCCGCCCAGCAGGGCCGCTGGTGTGTGGGATGTGTGCGCTACGAGGCCGCAGCCGCCTTCGACACAGCGCTGTTGACCCATGCGGCCGATGGCCCGCTGGCGTGGTTTGCGGTGTACGACGCGCCGTTGCCTTGGCCCGAAGGGTTGGATGGCGGGGCAGGCGAGCCCCCCGCGCAGGTGGTGTGGACCGCCAGCCCGGACCGCGCCACGTTCGATGCCGCGCTGGCGCAGATCCAGCAGGCGATTGCGGCGGGCGAGCTGTACCAGGTCAACCACACCGCACCGATCCACGGCACGCTGCAGGGATCGGCGCAGGCCCTGTTTGCCGCGTTGTTGCGTGCTCAACCGGGTGGCTATGCGGCGCACATCGACACGGGAGGAGACCAGGTGCTGTCGGTGTCGCCCGAGCTGTTTTTCGACTGGAAGGACGCGCCCGAGGGCGGCGAGATGTTGACCCGGCCCATGAAAGGCACGGCCCCGCGCGGCGCGACGCCAGAGCAAGACGCGGCCCACGCCGCGCACCTGCGCACGGCGCCCAAGGAGCGTGCCGAGAACGTGATGATCGTGGACCTGCTGCGCAACGATGTGTCGCGCATCGCGCTGCCCCACAGCGTGCGTGTGCCCGTGCTGTTTGCCACGCAGGCCCTGCCCACGGTGTGGCAGATGACCTCGGACGTGACCGCGCGCACGCGGCCCGGCACCACGCTGACCGATGTGTTTGCGGCGCTGTTCCCCTGCGGCTCGGTCACAGGGGCACCCAAGGTGCGTGCCATGCAGATGATCCACGCGCTGGAGGGCGCTCCGCGCGGCGTGTATTGCGGCGCCGTGGGCGTGGTGCGCCCAGCGGGCCTGCCCGATGCGCAGGGCCAGCATGCGGTGGCAGCGACCTTCAACGTGCCCATCCGCACCGTGGTGCTGCGCCCTGAAGGCGACACCGTCCGTGCCACCTGCGGCATTGGCAGCGGCATCACGTCGGGCGCGCTGGCCGATGCCGAATGGAGCGAGTGGCAGCACAAGCGCGCGTTTGTCGAGCGCGCCAGCCAGCCGTTTGACCTGCTGGAAACCCTGGCGCTGGAGGCGGGCACCTTTCGGCATTTGCCTGACCATTTGGCGCGCCTGCAAGCGGCCGCCATGCACTTTGGTGTGCCCTGGGATGAAGCGCTCGTGATGCAATGCCTGCAGGCGCTGGCGGCAGACCGTGCCGCCGGGGCCTGGCGGGTGCGCCTGTTGCTGGGGGCCCATGGCACCCCCCGTGCCGAGGCCTTTGCCCTGTCGCCCACGCAGGAGCCTGTGCGCCTGCAACTGGCCCCATGCGCCTTTGCGGCGGCCCACAGCGAGTTTGTGCGCTACAAGACCACGCGCCGCGCGCACTATGCGGCGTTTGCCCCCACCACGCCCGGCGTGTTCGACACGGTACTGTGGAACGAGGCGGGCGAGATCACCGAAGGCACCTTTGGCAACATCGCCGCGCTCATCGACGGGCGGTGGGTGACACCACCCCTGTCCTGCGGCTTGCTGCCCGGCGTGGGCCGCGCCGTGGCGCTGCGCGAGGGGCGTATGGTGGAGTCCGTGCTGCATGTGGCCGATGTGCCCCGTGTGCAGGGCTGGGCCTTTGTCAACAGCCTGCGCGGCTGGCTGGCGGCCACGCTGGACGCCTGATCGCGCACCAGCACCCGGCCTCTGGTGCGTGGGGCTGGAGGCGGGTTCAGCGCCGTTTCAAAGCCGCTCTTTGGCGTAAGAGCCCCGGTCCATGTCCACGATCTCCACACTCAGTTGCACCATCACGCCTTGGGGCTTGGGCGTACGTTCGCGCAGCACGGCGGCGATGCAGTCGGACAGCTCCTTCTTGGCCTCAGGTGTGCGGCCTGACAGCAGGCGCAGCTGGGCGTGCACGAAGGCGCGGTTGGCCGGCGCAATGCCGATCTCGAAGCTGTCGGCCACGATGAAGCGCGTCTTCAGGTCCGCCTCGTCCTGCACCTGGGGGTGGGCGCACAGGGTGGCGTTCAGGGCCGTCAGCGTTTCGGCCTCGGGGTAGTGGGGCAGGTTGGCTGAATATTCGATGGTCAGGTGGGGCATGGAATCGTCTCGCTGAAAGAGAGGGGGAGGGCCTGTGTTGGCAGGTGGCCTGAGCGGTGCATGGTACTGCGGCTTACCCACGGCGCTGCCAGCGCATGCAGCGCGTCCAGCAGCTGCGCCACATCATCGGTGGTGTGCGCCGCCGATAGCGCAATGCGCAGCCGCGCCGTGCCAGCGGGCACGGTGGGCGGGCGGATGGCGGGCACCCACAGGCCACGAGCGCGCAAGCCGTCCATCAGTTCCAGCGCGGCTTCGTTGCTGCCAATCACCAGTGCCTGCACCGGGGTGTGCGATGGCAGCAGGTGCCAGCCCAGATCCTCGGGCAGGTTGGCCAGCCCGGTACGCAGCTGGCTGATGAGGGCTGCGAGGTGCGCTCGCCGGTCATCGGCGGCCGCCATGAGCTGCAGGCTGCGCCGCAGCGCGCTGGCCAGCAGCGGCGGGGCGGCGGTGGCAAAGATGTAGGTGCGCGTTTTTTGCAGCAGCCATTCGATGAGGGCTGCATCACCCGCCACAAAGGCGCCCGCCACGCCCGCCGCCTTGCCCAGCGTGGCCATGTACAGCACACGGCGTGATGCTGCGGCGCCGGTCAGGCCCGCGTGCGCCAGGCTGCCACGCCCTTGGGGCCCGAGCACGCCAAAACCGTGGGCGTCGTCCAGCAGCAGCAAGGCGTCATAGCGCTCGCACAGCGCCAGCAGGGCAGGGATGTCGATGAGGTCGCCGTCCATGCTGAAGACCGCGTCGCTGATGACCAGCTTTCGCCGCGAAGGGCTGGCAGCCAGAGCGGCCTCCAGCGCGGCCAGGTCGGCGTGGGGGTAGCGGTGGATGGTGGCACGCGACAGGCGCGCACCATCGATCAGGCAGGCGTGGTTGAGCGCATCCGAGAAGATCGCATCGCCGTCGCCCACCAGCGCAGGGACGATGCCGGTGTTGGTGGCGTACCCCGCGTAGAAGTACAGCGCGCGGGGCAGCTGCACGTAGGCGGCCAACTCTTGCTCCAGCGCATCATTGGCGGCGCTGTGGCCGCTGACCAGGGGCGACCCGCCCGAGCCGACGCCATAGGTGTAGGTGGCCTCGCGGGCGGCCTCGGCCAGCGCGGGGTGGCTGGCCAAGCCCAGGTAGTCGTTGCTGCAGAACGCGAGCATGGGCTGGCCGTCCACCAGCAGGCGTGCACCGCTGGCGGGTTGCACCACGCGGCGGCGGCGCAGCAGGTGGGCGCGGTCAAGGTCGGCCAGGCGGGCGGGGATCTCGTCCAGCCACGATGCCTGCGGTGCCGCAGAGCCGGTCATTGCCACGCCTTGGGCAGGTCAAACACCAGGCTGCCGGGCTCGGGCAGCTCTTGGTAGGGCACCTCTGCCAGCAGCGGCGCGCCCAGCCGTGCGCGCAGGTAGGCGATGTTGTCGTCCACCGCATCCATGTCGGGGTCCACGCGGTTGGCCACCCACCCGGCCAGCGTGAGGCCCAGCGCGCGGATGGCTTCGGCGGTCAGCAGCGCGTGGTTGAGGCAGCCCAGCCGCAGCCCCACCACCAGCACCACGGGCAGGGCCAGCGCCATTGCCAGGTCGGCACCGGTCTGGGTATCGGTCAGCGGCACCAGAAAACCGCCCGCGCCTTCCACCACCACGGCGTCTGCTTGCGCCGCCAGCGCCTGGTAGCTGCGCACGATGGCCGCGATATCAATCTGCACACCCGCCCTTGCGGCCGCGATGTGGGGCGACAGGGGGTCCAGCAGCAACACGGGGTTGTCGAGTTCGGGCGCCACCGCCAGGGTAGAGGCCAAGCGCAGTGCAATCGCGTCTTCGCTCGCCCAGTCGTCGCCCCAGGGCACCACACCCGCTGCCACAGGCTTCATGCCCACGACGCGGGGGTGGTGGGCAGACAGCGCGTGCAGCAGGCCGGCAGACACCAGCGTCTTGCCGACACCGGTGTCGGTGCCGGTCACAAAAATTCCAATCATCCGTGTGTTTCCTCTTGCAGGGTGGCGTTCAGCGCATCGAGCGCGCCGCTTGCCAGGCACAAAACGGCGTCGTCATCCAGCACGTAGGGTGGCATGGCGTACAGCGTGTGGCCGATGGGCCGCAGCACCAGCCCACGCGCCATGGCGTGCTGGTGGTAGCGGCGTGAGAAGTCGGGCAGGGGGGTGTCCACATCCCAGGCCCAGACCATGCCCAGGCGGCGCGCATGGCGCACTCGTGGGTGGTGGGTGATGGGCGCACAGGCGGCGTCGATGCGTTGGGCCAGCGTGGTGTTGGCTTTCAGCGCGTCGAGCTGCTCAAACAGCTCCAGTGTGGCGAGGGCCGCGCGGCAGGCCAGTGGGTTGCCGGTGTACGAATGCGAATGCAGAAAGCCCCGCGCCACGTCGTCGTCGTAGAAAGCGGCGTACACCGCGTCCGTGGTCAGCACGGCCGACAGCGGCAGCGTTCCGCCCGTGAGGCCCTTGGACAGGCAGATGAAGTCCGGCCGAATGCCCGCCTGCGCGTGCGCGAACATCGTGCCGGTGCGGCCAAAGCCCACGGCGATTTCATCGACCACCAGGTGAACCTCGTAGCGGTTGCACAGCGCGCGCGCCAGGCGCAGGTACTCAGGGTCATGCATGGCCATGCCGGCGGCACATTGCACCAGGGGCTCGACGATGAGTGCAGCCGTGGTGGCGTGGTGTTCTTCCAGCCAGACTTCCAGCGCGGCAGCGGCGCGCCGGGCCACATCCTCAGCGGTCTCGCCCGGCGCGGCTCCCCGTGCATCGGGGCTGGGCACGGTATCGGCCAAGCGCACCAGCGGCGCATAGGCTTCGCGGAAGATGGCGATGTCGGTCACGGCCAGCGCGCCCACGGTTTCACCGTGGTAGCCACCGGCCAGGCCCACGAAGCGGCTCTTGCCCGGGCGGCCGGTGTTGCGCCAGTAGTGCGCGCTCATCTTCAGCGCGATCTCGGTGGCGGCCGCGCCGTCGCTTCCGTAGAACGCGTGCCCGAGGCCGGTGAGCGCGGCAAGGCGTTCCGACAGTTCCACCACCGGTGCATGCGTGAACCCTGCCAGCATCACATGGTCCAGCCGCGCCAGTTGGTCGGTGAGGGCGGCCTGGATGTGTGGGTGGCTGTGGCCGAACAGGTTGACCCACCAGGAGCTGATGGCGTCGAGGTAGCGCTTGCCGTCGGTGTCGTACAGCCAGGGGCCCTGGGCGCGGGCAATGGCCACGGGGGGCTGGGCCTCGTGGCGCTTCATCTGCGTGCACGGGTGCCAGACGCTGGCGAGGCTGCGGGCCACGAGCCCGTCGTGCGTGGGCTGCATCTTCAGACCGCCTGGGTGGGCACGGCGTGGCGCAGTTCGGTCTGGCGGTTGCGTTCGTCCACGAAGACCAGCTGGGGTTGGTGCGTGGGCACCTGGTCCTCATGCACTTGGGCGAAGGCCGCCATGATGATGAGGTCGCCTGCCGAGGCGCGCCGTGCGGCCGAGCCGTTCACCGAGACCATGCCGCTGCCGCGCTGGCCCTTGATGGCGTAGGTAATGAAGCGCTCGCCGTTGTTGATGTTCCAGAGGTGGATCTGCTCGTTCTCGGCGATGTTGGCGGCGTCCAGCAGGTCTTCGTCGATGGCGCATGAGCCTTCGTAGTGCAACTCGCACTGGGTCACGGCCACGCGGTGGATCTTGGATTTGAGCAGGGTGCGGAACATCGGGCTTCCTTGGGTGAAGTCTGTGAACTTTGGGGGTGGCCTGCCGTTGGCAGGGCCATGGCCGGTCAGGGCTGTGGGAAGTCCAGCACGCAGCTGTCGCCCAGCGCCTCGCGCCACACGCGCACGCGGCTCACGCTGGCGCGCAGGTCGGCGGGCAATGCCTGCGCGATGAACACGCACAGGTTCTCCAGCGTGGGCGTGCCCAGGCCGGGCACGTCGTCCAGCATGTGGTGGTCCAGCTGCTCGCGCACCACTTCGAGGCCCCGGCGCAGCAGGCCCAGGTCCAGCACCATGCCGGTGGCCGGGTCGCGCGCGCCGCTCACAAACACTTCGGCGTGGTAGGTGTGGCCATGCACACGGCGGCTGCCTTCGGCCTCGATTTCGCGTCGCAGGGTGTGGGCGGCGTCGAAAAAGAACCGCTGGGAGATGGTGAACAACATAGAACTACCGGAGAAAGTGGAATCACCGAATGCCGGTGAGCTTGTGGGTCTGCAGGCTCAATCGCCAGGCGGGATGGGCCAGGCAGGCGTCAATGCAGGTGGCGGTGTTCTTGCGCTGCAGCAGGCCATCCATGGGCTGCAGAAAGCGGTGGGCAAATTGCGTATCTTGCTCCAGCGCCTGCAGGTCAAAGCCGGGCTGGGGCCAGACCAGTTTCAGCTCCTGTCCGCTGCGCTGCACCCAGGGGGCTCCCGCCTTGGGGCTGATGCACAGCCAGTCGATGCCTTCGGGGGCCGCAATGGTGCCGTTGCTTTCGACGGCGATGCGGAATTGTTGTGCGTGCAGCGCGTCGATGAGGTCTGCATCCACTTGCAGCAACGGCTCACCGCCGGTCAGCACCACCAGCCGATGGCCCGCGCCCGCAGGCCATTGGGCGGCGATCAGCTCCGCCAGTGCGGTAGCCGTCTCGAACTTCCCGCCCAGCGTGCCGTCCGTGCCCACAAAGTCGGTGTCGCAAAACTGGCAGATGGCCTGGGCGCGGTCTTGCTCGCGGCCCGTCCAGAGGTTGCAGCCTGCAAAGCGGCAGAACACGGCGGGCGTGCCCGCCTGGCCGCCTTCGCCTTGCAGGGTGTAGAAGATTTCTTTGACGCTGTAGGTCATCGGGGCACCGGGGGGACTAAGAGGGTGGGGGCGGCGGGCGCCGCCATGTCGGGATAGTCGCGGCTGAAGTGCAGGCCCCGGCTTTCGCGGCGCAGTTGAGCGCTTTTCACAATCAGGTCGGCCACCTGCACCAGGTTGCGCAGCTCCAGCAGGTCGCGCGTGACGTGGAAGTGAGCGTAGAACTCCTGAATCTCGCCCTGCAGCAAGGCAATGCGGTGGGCGGCGCGCTCCAGGCGCTTGTTGGTGCGCACGATGCCCACGTAGTCCCACATGAAGCGGCGCAGCTCGTCCCAGTTGTGGGAGATGACGACGGACTCGTCAGCGTCGGTCACGCGGCTGTCGTCCCAGGCGGGCACGGTGGGCAGTTCCGTGGTCGGGGCCGCTGCAATGGCCTGCGCGGCGGCGCGGGCAAACACCATGCATTCGAGCAGCGAGTTGCTGGCCAGCCGGTTGGCGCCGTGCAGGCCCGTGCAGGCCACTTCGCCCACGGCATACAGCCCGGGCAGGTCAGTGCGGCCTGCCAGGTCGGTCAGTACCCCGCCGCAGGTGAAGTGGGCGGTGGGCACCACGGGGATGGGCTCTTGGGTGATGTCGATGCCCAGCGCTGCGCAGTGCGCCAGGATGTTGGGGAAGTGTTCTTGCAAAAACGCGGGGCTCTGGTGCGATATGTCCAGGTGCACGCAATCGAGCCCATGCTTTTTCATCTCGAAGTCGATGGCGCGGGCCACCACGTCGCGCGGGGCCAGTTCGGCACGCGGGTCGTGGTCGAGCATGAAGCGCGTGCCGCCTGCCGAAGGCGGCAGCAGCAGCTTGCCGCCTTCGCCGCGCACGGCTTCGCTGATGAGGAAGGATTTTTCGTGCGGGTGGTACAGGCCCGTGGGGTGGAACTGGATGAACTCCATATTGGCCACACGGCAGCCCGCACGCCAGGCGGCGGCAATGCCGTCGCCCGTGGCGGTGTCGGGGTTGGTGGTGTACAGGTACACCTTGCCCGCGCCGCCCGTGGCCAGGATGGTTTGTGGCGCGCGGAAGGTGACGACTGCATCGGTGTCGCTGTCCAGCGCGTACAGACCCAGGCACCGATTGCCAGGCAAGCCCAGCTTGCGCGTGGTGATCAGGTCCACCAGCGTGTGCTGCTCAAACAGCGTGATGCCGGGTGTGCTTCGCACCACGTCGATCAGCGTGCGCTGCACGGCCGCGCCGGTGGCGTCGGTCACGTGTGCAATGCGGCGCGCGCTGTGGCCGCCTTCGCGCGTGAGGTGCAGCTGGTCGCCTTCGAGCGTGAAGGGCACGCCCAGCTGGCGCAGCCACGCGATGGATGCCGGGGCGTTTTCCACCACAAACCGCGTGGTGGCCAGGTCGCACAAGCCTGCGCCTGCCACCAGCGTGTCTTCGATGTGCGCGGCAAAGCTGTCGTCGTCGGCCAGCACGGCGGCAATGCCGCCCTGGGCCCAGCCGCTCGATCCATCTTGCAGAGCGCGCTTGGTGATGACGGCCACGCGGTGCGTGGGCGCCAGGTGCAGCGCCGCCGAGAGGCCGGCGAGGCCGCTGCCTACGATGAGAACGTCAAAGTCGTGGGATGCCATAAGGGGTCCGTAATTGCCGTTGGAACCGGCGCTGCTTCAGGCCAGTGCCACCGGGGAGCGGGCCTTGCCATGCCACCGGTGGCGTCCCCCTCCCGCGCAGCGAGAGACAGGGAAGCGGCGCAGCCGCTCAGGGGGTGTCATGCCGGTACATAGGCCAGGCGCACGTAAATGGGCGCGAAGGCTTCGGCCTGCGTGATCTCGATCAGCGTCTCTTTGGCCAGTTCCAGCAGCGCAATGAAGGTGACCACCAGCACGGTGCTGCCCTTTTCGGGCTCGAAGAGTTCTTCAAACTCCACAAAGCGGCGGCCTTGCAGCGTTTTGAGCACCATGCTCATGTACTCGCGCACACTCAGTTCTTCGCGGGTGATGCGGTGGTGCTGCACCAGTTTTGCGCGCTTCAGGATGTCGCGCCAGGCGTCCTGCAGCTCCACCACATGCACATCCGGAAAGCGCGGCTGAAGGCTTTGCTCGATGTAGACCTGCGCCTTCAAAAAATCGCGCCCGTACTGCGGCACCTGCGACAACCGCATGGCCGCCATCTTCATCTGCTCGTATTCGAGCAGGCGGCGCACCAGTGCGGCGCGCGGGTCTTCGGGCTCTTCGCCCTCGGCCTGCTTCTTGGGGGGCAGCAGCATGCGCGACTTGATCTCGATCAGCATGGCGGCCATCAACAAATACTCGGCCGCCAGCTCCAGGTTGCGGCTGCGGATCTCGTCCACATACGCCAGGTACTGCTTGGTCACCCCCACCATGGGGATGTCGAGGATGTTGAAGTTCTGCTTGCGGATCAGGTACAGCAGCAAATCGAGCGGGCCTTCAAAGGCTTCGAGGAAGACTTCGAGTGCATCCGGCGGGATGTACAGGTCGGTCGGCATGGCGAACAGCGGTTCGCCATACAGCCGGGCCAGCGCCACCTGGTCGACCACCACGGGCATGCCACCCGCGTCCTGCGCGCGCGCGCCTGGCGTGTCGGCGGCCTGGGCTGGGCTCGCGGTGGTCATGAATTGCTATGCTAAATATAGCTGCTAGTGCTTATTGAATAAGCACTAGAGGCCAATTTGATGCTTATTCTGCGTTCGTCTGGTAGACGTAGGGCTTTTGCTCGACCTGGCCTTCGCGGTACTCGCCCCAGACCTTGCGGTCCACGTTCTTGTCCCAGAGCAAAGCCCGGCCTGCGAGCTGCTCGGCTTCCAGCCCGGGCTTGCTGGCCTTGAGCTGGTTGATGAACTGGGTGGTGTCGGATTGGTAATCGGGGCGGCGGAAAATGGACATGGACTGTTAACCTCTTTGGCTTGGATTTTACCGGGACGATCCCATGCTCTTGATATATCGCGCGGCTGTCATCGCAACCACCGTCTTTTCGCTGCTGGCGCTCACCGCCTGCGACCCCCAGCGCATCAGCGAACTCAAAGAAGGCGTTTCGACCGAAGCCGATGTGCGTGACCGTTTTGGCGCCCCCGAAAACGTGTGGGACGAGCCCGGCGGCGCCCGCACCTTGGAATACAACCGACAGCCCGCAGGCCAGGTCAACTACATGATCACCATTGGCGCCGATGGCCACATGACCGCGTTGCGCCAGGTGCTGACACCCGACACCTTTGCGCGCGTTGTGCCCGGCATGCGCATGGACGAAGTACGCCGCATGTTGGGCAAGCCCGCCAAAGTCACCCCCTACGAGCTGAAAAAAGAAACCTGGGCCGATTGGCGTTTTCTGGCATCGCCCAACCAGGCCCAGGTGTTCACCGTGATCTATGGCCCCGATCAGTTTGTACTGCGCACCCAGACAGGGGCCGACATGGACGCCCCGGAGTTCAAGGGTGGCAAGTAGGCTGTTGATGCGCCCGGCCGTGGGGCCACGGCCCGCAGTCGCACAGCGCAGGGGCTGTGGGGCTGTGGCCTGGCGCAATGCTTGCTTTCCCTTGATCGCCTTCCCGGCTGGTGGTGTCTGCCGCAGGCCTTGATGGAGGCACCGACGGCGCTCCCCCTGACGTCAGCACTGAACAATGCACCGAAAGACCCATGCCTGATACCCCTCCCTCTGTGGCCGACGCCGCTGCCCCAGCGTCTGCCCTGCGCCATGGTGCGTTTGAAGACGCCCAGGCGCTGTTCGCTGGCACCCTGTTCGTCGCCATGGCGCTCATGCTGTTCAACCAGGCGGGGCTGTTGGTGGGTGGCACGGCGGGGGCGGCGTTTTTGCTGCATTACGTCACCGGCATCTCTTTCGGCAAGCTCTTCTTTGCGGTGAATCTGCCGTTTTACTGGTTCGCCTGGACGCGCATGGGCCGTGAATTCACCATCAAGACCTTTGTCTGCGTGGCCCTGCTGTCGCTGCTGACCGAGTTGTTCCCGCATGTGATGCATGTGGACTATTTGAACCCGCTGTTTGCGTCGTTGCTGGGCGGGCTGCTGCTGGGCACGGGCTGCCTGTTCCTGGCGCGCCACCGCTCCAGCCTGGGCGGGGCCACCGTGGTGTCGCTGTACCTGCAAAGCCGCTATGGCATGCGTGCGGGCAAGGTGCAAATGATGATTGACGGCACCGTGGTGCTGCTGGCCTTGGTCATCGTGCCCGTGGACCGGGTGGCGTATTCGGTGCTGGCAGTGCTGGTGATGAGCGGATTTTTGTGGATCAGCCACCGGCCCGGGCGCTACACCGGCGAGTGACCCCGAGGGCCGGCGCTGCGGGTTTCAAGGCCTGCGCTCAGGGCGCGGGCCGGATGGATTCACGGATCTGAATGCCGCTGTGGTCTGGGGGCGGACTGCCGGACACCGCGTCTGCCGCCATGCCCACGCCTTTGCCAACCACCTTGGCCGCGCCAATGGCAGCATCTGCCGCCAGGCCCACGGCCGATGCCGTGACGCTCACCGTCGTGGCCGCTACCGACACCACCGTGCAGCCCGACAGCACAGGCCCCACCGCACCTGCCAGCATTGCCAAGGTGGCTACCGCGCCGCGCATCTTGGGGCGCATGTGACTGCCGCCGCGCTCAGCGCACCCGCATGCCAGGCGTGGCGCCGGGCCAGGGGTTGAGTACATAGATGCCGGGGTTGGCTTTCTCGTCACCATGGCTGGCAGCCAGCACCATGCCTTCAGAGACGCCAAACTTCATCTTGCGCGGCGCCAGGTTGGCCACCATCACGGTGTGCTTGCCCACCAGGTCTTCGGGCTTGTAGGCGCTGGCAATGCCGCTGAACACGTTCCGTGTGCGGCCTTCGCCCACGTCCAGCGTCAGGCGCAGCAGCTTGGTCGATCCCTCCACCGCCTCGCAGTTCACGATCAGCGCAATGCGCAGGTCGATCTTGGTGAAGTCGTCGATGGTGATGGTGGGGGCGAGTTCTTCGCCACCGGGGTGGCCGGATGCTACGGTTTCCGTAGCTGCTGGCGCTTGTTCTGCCTGCGCTGGAGCCTCAAACAATGCTTCAAGCTGTTCAGGGGTCACACGTTGCATCAGGTGCTGGTAGGGGGCGATGGCTTGCACATCGCCCGCCACGTTCCACTGCTGCATGTCCACGCCCACAAAGCCTTGCACGGCCTGGGCCAGGCCCGGCAGCACGGGCGACAGGTAGCGTGTGAGCGCCGCAAAGGTGTTGATCAGCACCGAGCACACCTGGTGCAGGGCTTGGTTGTTGTCCGGGTTCTTGGCCAGGTCCCAGGGCTTGTTCTGGTCCACGTAAGCGTTGACCTTGTCGGCCAGCAACATGATCTCGCGGGTGGCTTTGCTGTACTCGCGGGTGTCGTACATCTGGGCAATGGTGCCGCTGGCGCCCCGCACCTCTGCCAGCAGGGCTGCGCCCGTGGTGCCGAAGTCGCTGGTCAGTTGGCCGTCAAACCGCTTGGTCAAGAACCCCGCTGCACGGCTGGCAATGTTCACGTACTTGCCAATCAGATCGCTGTTCACCCGCAGCATGAAGTCTTCGGCATTGAAGTCGATGTCTTCGTTGCGCGCCGACAGCTTGGCGGCCAGGTAGTAGCGCAGCCATTCGGCGTTCATGTTGAGGCTCAGGTACTTGAGCGGGTCCAGGCCGGTGCCCCGGCTCTTGCTCATCTTCTCGCCGTTGTTCACCGTGAGGAACCCGTGCACGAACACGTTGTTGGGCGTTTTGCGGCCGCTGAAGTGCAGCATGGCGGGCCAGAACAGCGTGTGGAAGGTGACGATGTCCTTGCCGATGAAGTGGTACTGCTCCATGGCCGGGTCGGCCATGTAGGCGTCGTAGCTTTCGCCGCGCTTTTCGAGCAGGTTCTTCAGCGAGGCCAGGTAGCCCACGGGGGCGTCGAGCCACACATAGAAGTATTTGCCCGGCGCGTCAGGGATCTCAATGCCGAAGTAGGGCGCGTCGCGGCTGATGTCCCAGTCGCCCAGGCCTTCACTCTGCGTGCCATCGGGGTTGGTGCGGACGCTGAACCATTCCTTGATCTTGTTGGCCACTTCGGGCTGCAGTTTGCCGTCTTGCGTCCAGTTCTCTAGAAACTCCACGCAGCGTGGGTCTGAGAGCTTGAAGAAGAAGTGCTCCGAGTGCTTCAACTCGGGCTTGGCGCCTGACAGGGCCGAGAACGGGTTGATCAGGTCAGTGGGCGCATACACCGCGCCACACACCTCGCAGTTGTCGCCGTACTGGTCCTTGGAATGGCACTTGGGGCATTCGCCCTTGATGTAGCGGTCTGGCAGGAACATGTTCTTTTCGGGGTCGAAGAACTGTTCGATGGTGCGCACTTCGATCAGCGATCCATCGGCGCGGTCGCGCAGGTCGCGGTAGATCTGGCGGGCCAGGTCGTGGTTTTCGGGCGCGTCGGTGCTGTGCCAGTTGTCAAAGCTGATGTGAAAGCCGTCCAGGTACTGCTTGCGGCCTGCAGCGATGTCGGCCACGAACTGCTGGGGCGTCTTGCCCGCCTTTTCGGCCGCAATCATGATGGGCGCGCCGTGTGTGTCGTCGGCCCCCACAAAATTCACGGCGTTGCCCTGCATCCTTTGGAACCGCACCCAGATGTCGGCCTGGATGTATTCCATGATGTGGCCGATGTGGAAGTTGCCGTTGGCGTACGGCAGGGCGGTAGTGACAAAGAGTTTGCGGGCGGATGACGTCATGAAAGCGGCTTTCTCAGGCGGAACCCGCGATTTTAGGCGGTTGGGGCCCTGTGTTTTGCGGCGTTGTGCCTTGACGGGGCGGGTCGGGGTGGGCGTGGCCCTTGGTAATGGGCCGTAAAAAGACGCTAGCACGCGTCTTGCTTCGGTCTCGTCTTCACGCTCAGTTCAAGGAAACCCATGGCATCCATCAATTTCATCGGCGGCGAAAAAGGCGGGGTCGGCAAATCCGTCGTGGCACGTTTGCTGGCGCAGTATTTCATCGACCAGGGGCGTGCCTTTACCGGTTTTGACACCGACCGCTCACACACCTCCTTCACCCGGTTTTATGCCGATTACGCCGCGCCGGTGGTGGTGGACACCTACGAAGGGCTGGATTCGATTGCCGGCGTCTACGAAACACCCCCCTTGGTGGGCCCCCTGCCGGATGTGATCGTCGATCTGGCCGCGCAGACCGCTACCCCTCTGGCGCTCTGGGTTCACGACTCCGACCTGGTGCCGCTGATGGCCAGTCTGGGCGTGTCAGTGAATTTCTGGCACGTGGCCGATGCGGGCAAGGACTCGGTGGATCTGCTGGACCGCCTGGTGGCTACCTATGGCGTTGGCCCCAACTACATCGTGGTGAAGAACAAGGGCCGTGGCAGTGATTTCTCGCAACTGGAGGCTTCGGGTGCACTCAAGAAGGCGAAGGCGCTGGGTGGCCATGTGATCGACCTCGCGCAGTTGCACGAGGCGAGCATGCGCAAGATCGATCGGCAAAACGCCAGCTTCTGGGCAGCTGCCCACGCCACCACGGGGGTGGATGCCTTGGGGATGCTGGAGCGCCAACGTGTCAAAACCTGGCTGAAGCGCGCTTACGCCGACCTCGACACCCTGCCGCTGGGCTCATAACACGTCCCGCGTCGGTCTGGGCCTCGTGGTCTGTTCGGCCCCGAGGGGCGCTGAGTTACCCCTGCGCGGGGTCATGGAGCTTTCTGGGGTAGTGTGCCCCTAGGCCTTGCAGCGCCGCATTGTCAACTGTGGTGCCGCATCTCCAGTTCGGCGCCGGTGTCCGTCCACCCAAAAAATCGGCACACGTCGGCCCGCATGGCCAGCGTGTCCGCCCGGCCCAGGGCCATCAGCTCCTGCGTGTAGCCCGCCTCGAACAGCAGGTAGCTGGCCAGCGCTGCGCCGCGCACGTCGGCCATGTTGGAGGTCACACCCAGGGCACCCAGCATGGTGCGCACGGGGGTGGGCAGGTCGCCCACATGGCGCGCAGCCACGGCATCGAGCCGCTGCGAGGGGGCGATGACCAGTAGCTCGATCGGGCGCAGCGCGCTGTGCAGGCGCTTTTCTTCAGGGATGAGCGACAAGGTCTGGTTGATGCGCTGCACGCGCTCCACATCCACGGCCAATGCATCCAGAAAAATGTTCGACAGCGCGTGCCCCGCGATTTGCGCCAGCGTGGGGTAGGTGGCCGTGGGGTTGGCGGCAGCATCGCCCTTGGGCTCGTGCATACGGCCCGCTCCGATCACCAGAATGCGCTCAGCCCCCAGGTGGATGGCGGGGGCAATGGGCGCCGATTGGCGCATGGAGCCGTCACCAAAGTATTCGACATGGTCGTCCACCTCGATGCCTTTGGCCGGAAAGATGAAAGGAATGGCCGACGACGCGAGCAAATGCTCATGTGTGATGCGGTCGCTGGCCGCCTTGCGTTGTGAGCGCACCCAGGGTTTGACGGGCGTGGCGGCTTCAAAGAAAGTGACATGTTCGCCCGAGCTGTAGCTCGATGCCGTCACCGCCAACGCCGTGAGGTGGCCCTTGCGGATGAGCCGGGGCAGGCGCACCAGCGGCACCATCTTGACCAGCAATTTTTCCAGTGGCGAGTTGTCGAGCAGCGAACGCGGGCGCATGCGCCGCCATCGGGCCAGGGCCCAGCCCATCGACACCAGCGTGAGCCAGCGCGCGCCGCTGCGCATCACCGAGAGCGAGTCGGCGCCATAGACCTGGTGGGCATGGAACTGGCGCCACACCCGGGCAATGCGGCGCACGGCGCGGTCGAAGTTGTCGGCCCCGCAGGCCAGCGCGGCCGCGTTGATGGCACCGGCGGAGGTGCCGGTGATGATGGGAAACGGGTTGGGCCCACCGCTTTCTCCACAGGCGTGGCGGATGTCCGCAATGGCCTCCAGCACGCCCACCTGGTAGGCGGCTCGGGCGCCGCCGCCGGTCAGCAGCAGGCCAGTGGCGGGTGTGGTGGAGGCTGTGCCGGGGTGGTCTGGTGAGTCAATGGACGGCATGGCGGGCGGTGCAGGGCGATACACAGAGTGTGGAGTGCTCCCCCGCCTGCTCCATGTGGGGAAACCCGCATGGAGCAGCGCTTTTGGGGAGGTACTGCCCGGCTTTGTCAGCGTTGGGCCAGCAATAGCTGTGCTACAGCGTCGCCCTGCAACACCACAATGCCATGTTCACGGGCAAACACCTGTGCGTTGTCGCTGACCTGCCCGAAGGCCGCCATGTAGACGCCCGCCGGGGCATCGCTGACCACCATGGCGGCGTGCAGTTCGCGCAATGGCTCCACGCCGTGGGTGGCGGCTTTCCAGCGTTTGGCGCTGACCAGGGTGGTTTTTCCGCCCTGGGTCAGTCGCATGTCGGCACCGGCGGCCTGGTTGCCGCCCAGGCGTTCTACCGTGTAGCCCGCGCGCTCCCAGGCGGTTGCCAGGGTGTCGGCGAAGCTGCGCCAGGGCATGCTGCCCACGGCCTCCAGCATCTCGACCACCTTGGCGGGGTTGGGGGCGCGCAGTTGTTTCCAGGCCGCCATGCAGCCCACCACAAAGATGGGGAAACCCGCCAATGCACCCACCACAAAGTATTCCTTGGGCAAAAACGCCCCGGCCGCCAACGTGATGACGCCCACCACCGCAAAGCTGATCCACCACGGCGAGCGCAGCAGCACGGCAAACAGGGAGTTTTCGGACATCTTGAATTTCACGGGAGGCCTTTGGTGGAGAGTGCGACGATGCAATGCGGTGCGCATTGTCCTTCAGTGGCAGGGGGCGGGAGCTTGGGAATAGACTACCGGCCCCACAGGAGTTATTTGAATGTCAGTCACCGAACAGGGCCTTTTGGCCGCACTTTCCAGCGTGCTGGACCCCCATACGGGCAAGGATTTCGTCAGCAGCCGCGCCTTGCGCAACCTGCAGATCACCGGTGGCGATGTGGCTTTTGACGTCGAACTGGGCTACCCCGCCAAAAGCCTGGTGCCCGAATTGCGCCGCAGCCTGGTAGCTGCTGCCAAGGGCGTGGCCGGGGTTGACAATGTGTCGGTCAACATCACCACCAAGGTCATGGCCCATGCGGTGCAGCGCGGCGTGCAGCTGCTGCCACAGGTCAAGAACATCATTGCTGTGGCCTCGGGCAAGGGCGGTGTGGGCAAGAGCACCACGGCCGCCAACCTGGCCCTGGCCCTGGCTGCCGAAGGCGCCAGCGTGGGCGTGCTGGACGCCGACATCTACGGCCCCAGCCAGCCCATGATGCTGGGCATCAACCGCCGCCCCGAGAGCGATGACGGCAAGACCATGGAGCCGCTGGAGAACTACGGCGTGCAAGTCATGTCCATCGGGTTCTTGGTGGACCAAGACGAAGCCATGATCTGGCGCGGCCCCATGGCCACCCAGGCGCTGGAGCAGCTCTTGCGCCAGACCAACTGGAAAGACCTCGATTACCTCATCATCGACATGCCGCCCGGCACCGGTGACATCCAGCTCACCCTGAGCCAGCGGGTGCCCATGACCGGCGCCGTCATCGTGACCACGCCGCAGGACATTGCCCTGCTGGATGCCAAGAAGGGCATCAAGATGTTTGAAAAGGTGGGCGTGCCCATCCTGGGCATCGTCGAGAACATGGCGGTGCATGTGTGCAGCAACTGCGGACAGGTGGAGCATATTTTTGGCGCCGATGGCGGCAAAAAAATGGCGGCCGAATACCACATGGACTACCTGGGTGCGCTGCCGCTGGACATGAGCATTCGCCTGCAGGCCGACAGCGGCAAGCCCACCGTGGTGGCCGACCCGGACGGCGACGTGGCCAAGATCTACAAGAAGGTGGCGCGCGATGTGGCGGTGAAGATTGCGCAACAGGCGAAGGACTTCTCCAGCAAATTTCCCACCATCTCGATCAGCAAGAACACCTGATCCTCCCGAGCCGCCGCACCGCGCCATGAATCTGCTCGCGTCCCTGCGCTACCTCGTGGCGCTGCACGAGCACCGCCACTTTGGCCGGGCGGCGCAGGCCTGCCATATCACGCAGCCTGCGCTGTCCAACGCCTTGCGTGCGCTGGAAAAAGAGTTTGGCGTGGTCGTGGTGCGCCGGGGCCGCAGTTTTGAGGGTTTCACGCCCGAGGGCGAGCGGGTGCTGGCCTCGGCCCAGCGCATGCTGCATGAGCACCAGGTGCTGCAGCAGGACCTCAGTAGCGACTCCGCCCACCCGCGCGGTACGCTGCGCCTGGGCGCCGTGCCCACGGCCATGCCCATCCTGGCGCGGTTTGCGGCGCAGTTGCAGGCGCGGCACCCGGGCATCGTGCCGGTGGCGCTGTCGATGAGTTCGCAGGCGCTGGAGGCCGGGCTGGAGTCCATTGCGCTCGACCTGGCGCTGGGCTACACCGAGCGCATGCCGGTGCGCGGCGGGCAGCTCAAGGCTTGGCCGCAGTATGTGGAGCATTACTTTTTATTGCGCAGGGCGCCGCGCCAGCTGCAAGGTCAGTTACGCGGTTTACAGATAGGACCGCCCATGGCGTGGGCCGATGCGGCGGCCTTGCCGTTGTGCCTGCTGACCCCCGAGATGCACAACCGCAGCCTGGTCGACAGCGCGTTTCGCAGCGCAGGCGCCACAGTGCTGCCCGCCATGGAAACCGACTCGGTGCTCACCCTGGCGCTGAGTGTGGTGGCGGGCGAGTTGTGCAGCGTCTTGCCGGGTGCCCTGGTCGATGCCGTGCGGGGCCACGACGGGCTGGAGGCCTTGCCCCTCGTTGGCCCGGTGTTGACCACACCCATCGGTTTCATGTCGCACCGCCAGGTGCAGCCCACCCGCGCGCTGGATGCGGCGCTGGCCCTGGCGCAGGACGTGGATTGGTTGCGGCACGCCACGGCGCACAGTGGGTTGTTGGCCGACGGCTGACACCGAAAGATGGTGGCGCAGTGCGCTGCCGCTGATTTGCGATGCGCTGATTTTCCCGTCGGTTCATTTGTTTTTGTGATCGCCCCATGTGCATCAGCAATTTGACGCACGCGGCAGGGGTGGCTGACACTGCGCCGGTGCGCCGGGCCCATGCAGGCGCCTTCCTATCAAAAAACACCCCATGCACCTTGCCCCTGAAGCCCCGACCGTGGCCGCTGTGTCCGTTGATGACATGCGCGAGCGCATTCGCCGCAAAAGCCGCTTGAAGGGCCGCCAGCCCGAAGATGCCGCGATGGCCGAGGTGGCGCAGCTGCTGGGCCCGCGCCCTTCCACGGGTTTTCGGCGAGACCTGCTCATCGAGTACCTGCACCGCCTGAACGATCACTTCGGTGTGCTGCACGACCGGCATCTGGTGGCGCTGGCCAAGCAGATGAACCTGCCCATGGCCGAGGTGTACGAGGTGGCCAGCTTTTATCATCACTTCGAGATCGTGCGCGGCGACGACGCTGTGGCCCCGCGCCTGGTGCTGCGGGTGTGCGACAGCCTCAGCTGCAGCCTGGCAGGCGCGCATGAACTGCTGGCCGCACTGCCCGAGCGCCTGCGTGCTGCAGGTCAGGGCGACGTGCAGGTACAAGCTGTGCCGTGCGTGGGCCGATGCGAGCAAGCACCTGTGGCCGTGGTGCACCAGTGCCCGGTGCCCCAGGCCACGGTGGACACGGTGCTGGAAACAGTGAGTTTGAAGCCAAATCGGGCTCTGGCGCTTCATCCACAAGCGCCAGAAGCTATCAATTTTGATATTGCCGCGCTGGCGGAGCAAAGCGTGCCCGCGCAGCCGGATGGAATCAGCCCCGCCCACACCGACCTGGCCACGTACCGCGCGCACGGCGGCTATCAGACCGCTGCTGCATTGGTCAACGGCGAAATGGACGCCGAGGCCGTGCTTGCGGCCATGGAAAACTCGGGCCTGCGTGGCCTGGGGGGCGCGGGATTTCCGGCGGGACGCAAGTGGCGCATTGTTCGGGACCAGCCCGCGCCGCGCCTGATGGCCGTCAACATTGATGAAGGCGAGCCCGGCACCTTCAAGGACCGCACCTACCTCGAACGCGACCCGCACCGTTTTCTCGAAGGCGTGCTCATCGCCGCCCAGGTGGTGGGCACCGAGTCCATCTACGTTTACCTGCGCGACGAATACCACGGCTGCCGCGCGCTGCTGCAGGCGGCGCTCGATGACCTGCGCGCCGAGCCGCCATGCCCGCTGCCCCACATCGAGCTGCGCCGGGGCGCAGGCGCCTACATCTGCGGCGAAGAGTCGGCCATGATCGAGAGCATTGAAGGCAAACGCGGCGAGCCGCGCATGCGCCCGCCCTACATCGCGCAGGTGGGCCTGTTTGGCAGGCCCACGCTGGAGCACAACTTCGAGACCCTGTACTGGGTGCGCGACATCGTCGAGCGCGGCCCGCAGTGGTTTGCCAGCTTTGGCCGCAACGGCCGCAAGGGGCTGCGCAGTTTCAGCGTGAGCGGGCGGGTGAAGCACCCCGGCGTCAAGCTGGCTCCCGCGGGCATCACGGTGCAGGAACTCATCGACGAATACTGCGGCGGCATGCTGGCCGGCCATGAGCTGTACGCCTACCTGCCCGGTGGCGCCTCGGGCGGCATCTTGCCCGCCAGCCTCAACCACATCCCGCTCGATTTCGACACGCTGCAACCCTACGGCTGCTTCATCGGTTCGGCCGCCGTCATCGTGCTCAGCCAGCACGACCGGGCGCGCGATGCGGCGCTGAACGTGATGCGGTTTTTTGAACACGAAAGCTGCGGCCAGTGCACGCCCTGCCGTGTGGGCACGGCCAAAGCTGCGACGCTGATGGAGGCGCCGCAGTGGGACGAAGAACTGCTCGATGACCTGGCGCAGGTGATGGCCGATGCGTCCATCTGCGGCCTGGGCCAGGCGGCGCCCAACCCGATCCGCTGCATCCATAAGTACTTTGCGCACGAGGTGGGGGAGGGCCCCTGGCCGGGCGACCTGCCCAAGCCGCGCAACAGCCCCCTGACCGAGCAGTTGCCTGGAGGGCTGAAGCCATGAGCGCCGTTTTGATGCCTGCCGCAATGCAGCCCAGTGTGGCCTTTGAGCTGGACGGCCAGCCCGTCACCGCCCACCCCGGCGAAACCATTTTGAAAGCCGCGCAGCGCCACGGGGTAGATATCCCGCACCTCTGCTACACCGACGGTCTGCGCCCCGACGGCAACTGCCGCGCCTGCGTGGTCGAGATCGCGGGCGAGCGCACGCTGGCCCCCAGTTGCTGCCGCGCACCCACCGAAGGCATGAAGGTGTCGGCGGCCAGCCCGCGCGCCCGCAAAAGCCAACAGATGGTGGTGGAGATGCTGCTGTCGGACATGCCCGATGTGGGTTACCGCTGGAACGATGAAAAGAAGAATACTCCTGAATTGATAGCTGTTAGCGCTTATATATCAAGCGCTAGATACCAATTTGACTCAGAAAATCAAGAAACGATAGGCCAACACGGCGAGTTGAGCGAATGGGCAGACCGCCTGGGCGTCTCGGTGCGCCCGGCCCTCAAAGCCTTGCGCCGCGAGCAACCCGCGCCGGACTTGAGCCACCCCGCCATGGCCGTCAACCTCGACGCCTGCATCCAGTGCAACCGCTGCGTGCGCGCCTGCCGCGAAGAACAGGTCAACGACGTCATCGGCTACGCGCTGCGCGGCTCGCACAGCAAGATCGTGTTCGACCTGGACGACCCCATGGCGACAAGCACCTGCGTGGCCTGCGGCGAATGTGTGCAGGCCTGCCCCACGGGCGCGCTCAGCCCCAAGACGCACATCGGCTCGCAGGCGGTGGACCGCAAGGTCGATTCGGTCTGCCCGTTCTGCGGGGTGGGCTGCCTCATCACCTACAACGTGCGCGATGAAAAAATCATCAGCGTCGAAGGCCGAGACGGCCCCGCCAACCATGGCCGCCTGTGTGTGAAGGGGCGCTTTGGTTTTGACTACGCCCACCACCCCGACCGCCTCACCGTGCCGCTGATCCGCAAGAGCGGCGTGCCCAAGGAGGTGCGCCCTTACGGCGCCGACTGGCATGACACCTTCCGCGAAGCGACCTGGGACGAAGCACTCGATCTTGCGGCGGGAACGCTCAAAAACCTGCGCGACACACACGGCCCGAAGGCGCTGGCGGGCTTTGGCTCGGCCAAGGGCAGCAACGAAGAGGCCTACTTGTTTCAGAAGCTGGTGCGCACCGGCTTTGGCAGCAACAACGTGGACCACTGCACGCGTTTATGCCATGCGTCCAGCGTGGCCGCGTTGCTTGAAGGCGTGGGCTCCGGCGCGGTGAGCAACCCGGTGAACGACGTGGAGCATGCCGGGCTGATCTTGGTGATCGGCTCCAACCCCACGGCCAACCACCCCGTGGCCGCCACGTGGATGAAAAACGCTGCACAGCGCGGCGCGAAGATCGTGCTGGCCGACCCGCGCATCACGGACATCGGTCGCCACGCCTGGCGCACGCTGCAGTTCAAGGCCGACACCGACGTGGCCATGCTCAACGCGCTGATCCACACGGTGATTGACGAAGGCCTGGTGGACGAAGCCTTTGTTCGCGACCGCGCCAACAACTTCGAGGCGCTCAAGGCCAATGTGATGGGCTGCAGCCCCGAGGCCATGGCGCCGGTGTGCGGCATCCCGGCCGAGACGCTGCGCGAGGTGGCACGGGCGTTTGCCACATCGAAGGCATCGATGATCCTCTGGGGCATGGGCATCAGCCAGCATGTGCACGGCACCGACAACGCGCGCTGCCTGATCGCGCTGTGCGCCATCACCGGGCAGATCGGCAAGCCGGGCTCCGGCCTGCACCCGCTGCGTGGCCAGAACAACGTGCAGGGCGCCAGCGACGCGGGCCTGATCCCCATGATGTTCCCCAACTACCAGCGCGTGGACAACGCCGGGGCGCATGCCTGGTTCGAGAGCTTCTGGGGCATGCCCCTGGACGAAACGCCGGGCTACACGGTCGTCGAAATCATGCACAAGGCCTTGGCGCCGGACAGCGACCCGCACAAGGTGCGCGGCATGTACATCATGGGCGAAAACCCCGCCATGAGCGACCCCGACCTGAACCATGCGCGCCATGCGCTGGCCAGCCTGTCGCACCTGGTGGTGCAGGATATCTTTTTGACCGAAACCGCCTGGCTGGCCGACGTGGTGCTGCCCGCCAGCGCCTGGCCCGAAAAGACCGGCACTGCAAGCAACACCGACCGCATGGTGCAGATGGGCCGCCGCGCCTTGAACCCGCCGGGCGATGCGCAGCCGGACCTGTGGATCATTCAGCAGCTGGCCGTGCGCATGGGCTTGCCCTGGAATTACGAGGGCGAAGGATCTGGCGTGGCCGCTGTGTATGACGAGATGCGCCAGGCCATGCACGCCAGCATCGAGGGCATTACCTGGGACCGGCTGGAACGCCACTCCAGCGTGACCTACCCCTGCCTCACGGCCGACGACCCGGGCCAGCCCATCGTCTTCACCGAGAAATTCCCCACGCCCACGGGGCGCCTGCAACTGGTGCCCGCCAGTGTGATCCCCGCGGCCGAAAAGCCCGATGCCGACTACCCGCTGGTGCTCATCACCGGCCGCCAGCTGGAGCATTGGCACACCGGCAGCATGACGCGGCGCAGCACGGTGCTGGATGCCATCGAGCCCATGGCCACCGCGTCGCTGCATGGCGACGAACTGGCGCGGTTGGGCGTGGCGCCTGGCGAACTGGTCGGCATCCGCTCGCGGCGGGGCATGCTGCAGGTGCGCGTTCGGCGTGACGATGGCACGCCGCATGGCACGGTGTTCATGCCCTTTGCGTATGTGGAGGCGGCGGCCAATCTGCTGACCAACGCGGCGCTGGACCCGTTTGGAAAGATCCCCGAGTTCAAGTACTGCGCGGTGGCCATTCAGGTGTTGCAAGCCACTGGCAGCGAAGTCGCCTGACGCCGCGCGAACCGCACCCCGGCGGCGGGGCTTTGCGGGCGTTGCGGCCCGCACTCGCTGCCACCGGGTAAAGTCTGCGCCCATGACTGAGCGCCCCTACACCGACGTTGCCGTGATCATGCGGTGCGAGCACATCGACAACCGCTGGCAACCCTGGCGCTGGTCGCTGGCCGAGGTGGTGATCAACGAGCCCGCTTTTGGCACCGAGCCCCGGCAGATCATCCAGGACGAGCGCGAGCAGCGCTGGCTGTTTCCCGGGTTCCGGGTCGAGCTTTTTCGGGATGATGCGGAGGGGTATCACCTCAACCTGACCTCGCCCGCCCCCTGCTGGTTTGTGATGTGGCGCCGCGACGATGACACCGGCACGGGCGAGATTCCGCTCGCTCGCCCGGTGGCGGTGAGCCTGAGCTACCACGACGCCGGCCGCTGGCTGGACGCGCAGGAATCCGTGGAGCAGGTGCCTGCTCCGCCCGAGGTGGTAGAGACACTGAACGCCTTTGTGGCGGAGCATTACCAGCCCGAGCCCAAGCGCCGCAAGCGGCCGGACAGCTTCCGGCCGTTGCAGGACCGGTTTGGCAACCCCGCATCCATTTCCACCGAAAAGCAGCGTGGAGGTGGGGGCGGCGGTAGCGGTGGCGGCGGCAACGCAGGAGGTGGCCGTGGCTGACGGATTTCTGGGCCGCTGGTCGCGCCGCAAGCAGGAGGTGCGTGAGGGCAAGCCAGTGGAAGAACCGCCAGCGCCGACTTTGTCACCACCCGCTTCGGTGTTGTCACCGGCTGCAGCATCCGCAGGGGCCACCGGCACGCCCCAGCCTGTGGTCGAGGGCACAGCACCCGTTGCCGAGGCGCCGCCGCCAACCTTGGCCGACGCCCAGGCGCTCACCCCCGCCTCTGACTTCAAGGCCTTTGTGGCCCGCGATGTGGCGCCCGAAGTGCGCAACCTGGCCATGAAGAAACTTTTTGCCGATCCACACTTCAACGTGATGGACGGCCTGGACATCTACATCGGCGACTACACCCAGCCCGACCCCCTGCCCGAAGGCATGTTGCGCAAAATGACCAGCGCCCATGCGCTGGGTTTTTTCGACCATGAAAAAGACGCCGAGGCCGATGCATCGCCCGGTGCGCTGGTTGAAGGCGTCGCCACGGACGCCGGGGCGCAGGCCGATTCAATAGCCCCTGCCGTTGCTCAGCCTCGGGATGATGCGGAGGAGGAAACACCTCCAGTCGTGGCACAGTCCGAGGTATGCAACGCTATTCCTAGCGCCCCCAACAGCGAGCTTGAGATGGCCCCCCGCTCCGACCCGAACGCGGTGGCCCTGCCAGCCAGCCACACAGAACATGACCACGACGCTCATCTGCGACTGCAACCAGACGATGCCCCTCAACGCCAAGGCGTTGGGCGCGGCACTGCATGAAGACCTGACCCTCCACTCCACCCTGTGTCGGCGCGATGCGGGGGCCTATCAAAAAGCCATCCGGTCGGGCGATCAGGTGGTGGTGGCCTGCACACAAGAGCAACGCCTGTTTGCCGACCTGGGCCAGCAGACCGAAGGTGCGGTGTCCCCCATCCGGTTTGTGAACATCCGCGAAACCGGGGGGTGGAGCCGCGACGCTGACAAGGCCAGCCCCAAGATCGCCGCACTGCTGGCGGCTGCACATTTGCCTGAGCCGCAACCCGTGCCCACGGTCACCTACAAAAGCACGGGTCGCTTGCTCATCATCGGGCCGCTGGACCAGGCCGAGCAGGCGGCAGCCCTGGTCTCCGATGTGCTCGATGTGACGCTGTTTACGCAGGGCCCCGGCAATGCGGGTGGCGCGCAGGCGCGGCGTTTTCCGGTGCTGGGCGGGCGCATCACGGGCCTCACAGGATGGCTGGGTGCGTTTGAGTTGCAGTGGGCAGCCGACAATCCCATCGACCTCGATCTGTGCACGCGCTGCAATGCCTGTGTGGCCGCCTGCCCCGAGAACGCCATTGGCCTCGACTACCAGATCAACATGGCGGCCTGCAGTTCGCACCGTGACTGCGTGAAGGTGTGCCAGGTGGCGGGCGCCATCGATTTCACCCGCGATGCCGCTGCCGCGCAGACCGAGCGTTTTGACCTGGTGCTGGACCTGCGCGCGGCCACCGCCACACCCACCTTCTTGCAGCATGCGGTGCCCCAGGGGTATTTCTGCTGGGATGGGCGTGACATGGCCACGCTGCTCAAGCTGCGCGAGCTGGTGGGTGAATTTGAAAAGCCCAAGTTTTTTGTCTACAAGCAAAAACTCTGCGCCCACAGCCGCAACGAAACCGTGGGCTGCAATGCCTGTGTGGACATCTGCTCTGCCGAGGCCATTGCCAGCGACAAGAGCCGCCAGCAAATCAAGGTGAACCCCAACCTGTGTGTGGGCTGCGGCGCCTGCACCACCGTGTGCCCCACGGGCGCGCTGACCTATGCCTACCCCAGCGCGACGGAGCAGGGTGCCAAGCTCAAAACCCTGTTGTCGACCTACACCGCCGCGGGCGGCAAAGACGCCGTGCTGTTGTTGCACAGCCAGGAGCGTGGTCAGGCGCTGGTGGAGGAACTGGGCCGTGCTGCCCAGCTGAAGCTGGCGCAGGGCGTGCCCGCCCACGTCATCCCGGTGGCGTTGTGGCACACGGCCAGCACCGGGGTGGATCTGTGGCTCAGCGCCGTGGCCTATGGCGCCTCTCAAATCGTGGTGCTGGCAACCCATGAAGAGGCGCCGCAGTACCTGGATGGCCTGCAGGCGCAGATGGATGTAGCGCAGAGTCTGTTGCGCGGCTTGGGCTACACCGGCACGCATGTGCAGCTGCTGCGCGCCACGCACCCCACCGAGCTGGATGCCGCATTGCAGGCCTTGGGCCAGACGCGCCAGAAGACACCGGCCGTGGCCGCGCGTTTTGCGGTGGCGCAGGAAAAACGCAGCACGCTGGAGATGGCTCTGGACCACCTCATCGAGCAGGCCCCAACGCCGATGGCCGAGCGGCCAGAGGCGATTGCCTTGCCGGTTGCCGGATCGCCACTGGGCACCATCGAGGTCAACAAAGACCGCTGCACCCTGTGCCTGAGCTGCGTGAGCGCCTGCCCGGCCAGTGCGCTGCAGGACAACCCGCAGCTGCCGCAACTGCGCTTCATAGAGAAGAATTGTGTCCAGTGTGGCCTGTGTGCCACCACCTGCCCCGAAGACGCCATCACGCTGCAGCCCCGCCTGCTGCTGACGCCAGAGCGAGCGCAGTTGCGCGTGCTCAATGAGGCCAAGCCTTGGGCCTGTGTGCGTTGCAGCAAACCTTTTGGCACGGTCAAAGCCATTGAGGCCATGCTGGGCAAGCTGTCGGGCCATCCCATGTTTCAGGGTGAGGCGCTGGAGCGCCTGAAGATGTGCAGCGACTGCCGCGTGATTGACCTGTATTCCTCCCAAAGCGAAACGAAAGTGACCGACCTGTGAGCGCCCAACCTGCTTCTTTGACATCTCCCGGTGGCAGCTCGGCGCTGGACGAGGAAACCGCACGTGCCGAACTCTATGGCCTGCTCTCGCAGCTGTATTACGCCGCACCGGGTGCTGAGCTGCTGTCCGCGTTGCGCGTGGCGGTGACCGAGGCGCCCGCCGACGGTGGCTTTCTGCAAGAGCCCTGGCAACAGTTGGTGGGCGCCGCCCGTGAACTGAGCGACGGCGCGATTGCGCAAGAGTTCGACCGCCTCTTTGGTGGTGTGGGCAAACCCGAGGTTTTTTTGTACGGTTCGCACTACCTGAGCGGGTTTCTCAACGAGAAGCCGCTGGCCCGCCTGCGCACCGATCTGGACCGGCTGGGACTGGCACGCGACGAGTCCATGTCAGAAACCGAGGACCACATCGCCTACTTGTGCGAAGTGATGCGCTACCTGATCGCTGGGGACGATGTGGCTGTCTGCAACCTGACGGCGCAGCGCGATTTTTTTGCAACACATCTGCAGCCCTGGGTGCTGTTGCTATGTGATGCCCTGGCGGCCCAACCGCAGGCACGTTTTTATGCTGCTGTGGCCCTGTTCACGCGGGCTTTTGTGTCAGTAGAAACCCAGGGCTTCGACATGATGGAGTAGTCCTTGGAGTCCGCAGAAACCCTGATGCGGGCGCTATAAAAGATGAGTGCATTAGTGGGAGGTGTAAAGCTCGATTGCAGGGTTTTACACACTGACATAGACTCGTATGAATTCCGTTTCATAGCTGCCAGCCATTCTGGAGACAAGCATGCAGAACCGCCAGCCCAATTCCTCACGCCGGAGCTTCTTCTCCGGCGCTGCCACTGTAGGGGCTGCAGCCGCAGCCGTTGTGGCACTCCCCCAGGTTGTTCCCTCCGATGCCACGGTGTCCGAGCCTGCTCGCGTGGTGCCTGAAAAGGGTGGTGGTTACCACCTGTCTGCCCACGTCAAGCAGTACTACAAAACCACCCAACTCTGACAGCGGGGCGCACCATGTTGCTTACCAAGAAGTCTTCCCAGGCTGTGCAGGCGTCGTCGTCTGCCTCGCCTTTTGTTCATAGCCTGCGCCGTGGCCTGTCACAAGCCCTGCCCACGATGGACCGGCGCTCCTTTCTGCGCCGCTCCGGCCTGGGTGTGGGAGTGGGCATTGCTGCGTCGCAGCTCGCGCTGGTCAAAAAATCCAACGCTGCCGAAGGTGCCAAGGTCGGCCTCGGCGACAGCAAGATCGAAGTGCGCCGCACCGTGTGCACCCACTGCTCGGTGGGCTGTGCAGTGGATGCTGTGGTTGAGAACGGTGTGTGGGTGCGCCAGGAGGCGGTGTTTGACTCGCCCATCAACCTGGGCGCCCACTGCGCCAAGGGTGCGGCTCTGCGCGAGCACGGCCATGGCGAGTACCGACTGCGCTACCCCATGAAGCTCGTCAACGGCAAGTACGAGCGCATCAGCTGGGACACGGCCCTGAACGAGATCACGGCCAAGATGCAGGAGCTGCGCAAGGCCAGCGGCCCTGACAGCGTGTATTTTGTGGGCTCGTCCAAACACAACAACGAGCAGGCTTACCTGCTGCGCAAGTTCGTGAGCTTCTGGGGTACCAACAACTGTGACCACCAGGCACGCATCTGCCACTCGACCACTGTGGCGGGCGTGGCCAACACATGGGGCTACGGCGCCATGACCAATTCGTACAACGACATGCAAAACAGCAAGGTCGCTTTGTACATCGGCTCCAACGCGGCAGAGGCCCACCCGGTGAGCATGCTGCACATGCTGCACGCCAAGGAAACCGGCTGCAAGATGATTGTGGTGGACCCGCGCTTCACCCGCACGGCCGCCAAGGCCGATGAATATGTGCGCATTCGTTCGGGCACGGACATCCCCTTCCTGTTTGGCCTGCTGTACCACATCTTCAAGAACGGCTGGGAGGACAAGAAGTACATCAACGACCGTGTCTATGGCATGGACAAGGTCCGCGATGACGTGCTGGCCAAGTGGTCGCCCGACAAGGTGGAAGAGGCCTGCGGCGTCAAGGAAGACCAGATGTACAAGGTCGCCAAGATGCTGCACGACAACAACCCCGGCACCATCGTGTGGTGCATGGGGCAGACGCAACACACCATTGGCAACGCCATGGTGCGCGCCTCGTGCATCTTGCAGCTCGCGCTGGGCAATGTGGGCAAGAGTGGTGGTGGCACCAACATCTTCCGCGGCCACGACAACGTGCAGGGTGCGACCGACGTGGGGCCAAATCCTGACTCGCTGCCTGGCTACTATGGACTGGCCGAAGGCTCGTGGAAGCACTTCGCGGCGGTGTGGGGTGTGGACTTCGAGTGGATCAAAAAGCAGTACGCCACCCCCGCGATGATGTCCAAGAACGGCATCACCGTGTCGCGCTGGATCGACGGCGTGCTGGAGAACAATGAACTCATCGACCAGGACTCCAACCTGCGCGGCGTGTTCTTCTGGGGCCATGCACCCAACTCGCAGACGCGCGGCCTCGAAATGAAGCGGGCCATGGACAAGCTCGATCTGCTGGTGGTGGTGGATCCATACCCATCGGCCACCGCCGCCATGGCCGCCATGCCTGGCAAGGCCGAAGACCTGAACCCCAACCGCGCGGTGTATCTGCTGCCAGCGGCTACGCAGTTTGAGACCAGTGGTTCGTGCACGGCCTCGAACCGTTCACTGCAGTGGCGCGAGAAAGTGATCGAGCCGCTGTGGGAGAGCCGCTCCGATCACATGATCATGCACCAGTTCGCCGAGAAGCTAGGCTTTGCTGCTGAGCTGTCCAAGAACTACAAGATGCAGAAGGTCAAGGGCATGGACGAGCCCATGGTCGAGGACATCTTGCGTGAAATCAACAAGTCGGTCTGGACCATTGGCTACACCGGCCAGAGCCCTGAGCGCCTGAAGGCCCACATGAAGAACATGCACCTGTTCGATGTGAAGACCCTCAAGGCCAAGGGCGGCAAGGACAAGGACACCGGCTACGATTTCACCGGTGACTACTTTGGTCTGCCCTGGCCCTGTTTCGGCACACCAGAACTCAAGCACCCCGGTTCACCCAACTTGTACGACACCTCCAAGCATGTGATGGAGGGTGGCGGCAACTTCCGGGCCAACTTTGGGGTGGAGAAGGACGGCGTTAATTTGCTGGCCGAGGATGGATCGCACTCAGTGGGCAGCGAGATCACGACGGGCTACCCCGAGTTCGACCATGTGCTGCTCAAGAAGCTGGGCTGGTGGGACGATCTCAGCGATGCCGAGAAGGCCAAGGCCGAAGGCAAGAACTGGAAAACCGACCCCACGGGCGCGATCATCCGCGTGGCCATGAAACATGGCTGCCACCCGTTTGGCAACGCCAAGGCACGCGCCGTGGTCTGGAACTTCCCCGATGCCATTCCGCAGCACCGCGAACCGATCTACGGCACCAGGCCAGAGTTGGTGGCCAAGTACCCCACCCACGATGACAAGAAGGCTTTCTGGCGCTTGCCCACGCTCTACAAGAGCATTCAAGACAAGAACGTGGCCGACAAGGTGGCCGAGAAGTTTCCGCTCATCCTCAGCTCGGGTCGCCTGGTCGAGTACGAGGGGGGTGGTGAGGAGACCCGTTCCAACCCCTGGCTGGCCGAATTGCAGCAGGAGTCGTTCGTCGAGATCAACCCCAAGACGGCGGCCGATCGCGGCATCCGCAATGGTGAACGCGTGTGGCTGAGTTCGCCCACAGGCGCGCGCCTGAATGTGCAGGCACTCGTCACAGAGCGCGTGGCGCCCGACACAGTGTGGATGCCCTTCCACTTCTCGGGCCGCTGGCAGGGCGCGGACATGCTGGCGTATTACCCCAAGGGTGCGGCGCCCGTGGTGCGCGGTGAGGCCGTGAACACGGCCACCACCTATGGCTACGACAGCGTGACCATGATGCAAGAAACCAAGACCACGATCTGCAACGTGGAACGTGCGTGAGCGCGCGGCACTGACCAGGAGACAGAACAATGGCACGAATGAAATTCATCTGCGATGCAGAGCGCTGTATCGAATGCAACGGCTGCGTCACCGCCTGCAAGAACGAGCATGAGGTGCCGTGGGGCGTGAACCGCCGCCGCGTGGTCACCCTCAACGACGGTGTTCCTGGCGAAAAGTCCATCTCGGTGGCGTGCATGCATTGCAGCGATGCGCCCTGTATGGCCGTCTGCCCCGTCAACTGCTTTTATCGCACCGAAGAGGGTGTGGTACTGCATGACAAGGATGTGTGCATTGGTTGTGGCTACTGCAGCTATGCCTGCCCCTTTGGCGCACCGCAATTCCCATCGTCGGGCACCTTTGGCGTGCGCGGCAAGATGGACAAATGCACGTTCTGCGCCGGTGGTCCTGAGGCCCACGGCAGCCAGGCCGAGTTTGACAAATACGGCCGCAACCGCCTGGCTGAGGGCAAGTTGCCCGCCTGTGCCGAAATGTGCTCCACCAAGGCCCTGCTGGCTGGCGATGGCGATGTGGTGGCGGATATCTTCCGCAACCGCGTAGTGCAGCGTGGCAAGGGTGCCGAAGTGTGGGGTTGGGGCACGGCCTATGGTTCGCAACAGGCAGGCCAGCCTGCAGGAGGCAAGTCATGATGCAGCGCCTTGTTCCCGCAACCCTTGTCGCCGCTGCGGCCCTGATGGTTTTGACCGCCTGTGGCGAAAAGCCCCAGACCGGTACCGGCATTCGCAGCGATGCCCCTGCCTATGCCGGCACGGGCAGCAACTTCATGCAGCCCGGCTGGAAGGCCGGAGACAAAGCCGCTTGGGATGCCCAGTTGAAGGCGCGCCAGCAGTACGGCCAGAACGAATACACCCGCACACCGGCGAAGTGAGGTCCACCATGAAACACATCATGTGGTCCCTGGCGTTTGTGGCTGGCTTGGCCTGGGGGCCTGCGGGTGCCCAGGCCCCTGCAGCGCCCGACGCCGCAGCGCCTGCGGCAACCGCCGCCACTGTTACCACTGGCGGTATCCAGAGCCAGAACATCTTTCAGGTCAAGCCCGATGCAAGCTCTGACCCGAAGTATGCCGAGCAGACCAACGGCGAGCGCATGAAGGTGCAGCCCGGCAACAACGCGCCCATGTGGCGCCAGGTGGGGCAGGGCGTGACAGGCTACAGCAGCCTGCCCACAACCCAGGCTCCCGAAGCAGGCAACCTGATCCAGCCGTTTGTGACGTACCCCGGCTCGCGTTTCACCAACGCGGGCGAGGCCTGGCGCCAGGTGCGCAACCAGTGGATCATTCCCTACGGCGCGGCGCTGTTTGCTATCGTGCTGTTGGCGTTGGGCATCTTCTATTTCGTCAAGGGCCCCCTGGGGCACGAACACGCTGAAGGTGCGAACGCCCGCCGCATCGAACGCTTTACGCCGTTCGAGCGTGCAGCGCACTGGGCCAACGCCTTTGCGTTCATCGCGCTGGCTCTTTCGGGCATCGTCATGGCGTTCGGCAAGTTCTTTCTCTTGCCTGTGCTCGGCAGCACCTTGTTTGGCTGGCTGACCTACGCGCTCAAGAACGTGCACAACTTCATGGGACCGCTGTTTGCCGTGTCGCTGCTGGTGATCGTCCTCACCTTCATCAAGGACAACATCGCCAACCGTGCCGACTTCGTGTGGCTTTCCAAGGGCGGTGGCATGTTGGGCGGCGACCATCAAGTGCCGTCGCACCGCTTCAATGCGGGCGAGAAGGGCTTGTTCTGGTGGGGCATCACCATCCCTGGCATTTTTGTGGTGGCCACGGGCCTGGTGCTCGACAAGCTCATTCCTGGCTTTGGCGATGTGCGTGGCGACATGCAGATCGCCCACATGATCCATGCCACCCTGGCCATCTGGATGATGGCGCTGATCTGCGGCCATATCTACATGGGCACCGTGGGCATGCGCGGCGCCTACAAGGCCATGCGCACGGGCTATGTGAGCGAGGCATGGGCCAAGGAGCACCACGAACTCTGGCACGACGATGTGCAGGCCGGCAAGATCCCCCGACAGCGCAGCGCCAGCCCAACGGCGGTCGATGCTGCTGCTACACCATCAGCGGGCCAGCCCGCGCAGGTATGAGGTTTCGCACCATGACGCAAATTTTCCGTTCTTCTTTGTTGGCGCTGTGCGCTGTCAGTGTGTGTACGTTGGCCTCGGCCAAACTGCCAGCCCCCTCGCCCGAGGCGGCCGCCAAGGCTGCGGAAGCCGGTGCCAAGACCGCTTGGGCGGGCAAGGTGGACAACTACAAGCTCTGCCTGTCGCAAGACAAGGTGGCGGCGCATTACCGCAAGACCACTCCATCGGCGAAACCTGCCACAGCAGGGGGGGCCGCTTGTGCAGACCCCGGTCCCTTCGCCTACACGCCACCCGCAGCCAAACCTGCTGAGGCCGCAGGCGCCCATTCGCCACCGGGCACGGCCAGCAGCCCACCCAGCACCCAGGTACCCGCAGCAGTGGCCATCCCCGCGTCCAAGTCCTGACCGGCGGCGGTACGGTCTGCGCGCCGGGCTGCAAGCCGCGTCCACCTCGGGGTGGCGCGGCTTTTGTTTTTTGGGTGGCTTGCTGCGCCTGCTGGCCTGTGCATGATGCCCTCCGCAGCGCCTCTTGCGTTTCGCGTCCATCCGTACCTTGGTAGCCATTGCCACCCCCACCGCTGCCCCCTTCACAGCGCGGTAGTGCGTATATTCACCCCCATGACCAGCCCCCTGCCGTCTTCAAGTTCAACCGCTGCGCCCGCTGTACCCGCGCTGCCGCGCCTCACGCAGGCCCATGCACCCCTCACCCACCATGTGGAGGTGGTGAACGAACTGGGTGAAAGCGAGCAGGTACAGATCCCTGCCGAGCGCCCCCTCACCATCTATGTGGACAACCGCGAGTTGGTCACCCTCATGACGCTGGGCGCGCAGCCCGAGTTGCTGGTGCTGGGCTACCTGCGCAACCAGCGCTTGGTCGAATCGGTGTTCGACATCGAATCCATCACTGTGGACTGGGAGGTCCACGCCGCCGCCGTGCGCACGCGCCACGGGATTGCACGCATCGAAGAGCGCACCGCCAGCAAGGTGGTCACTACGGGCTGCGGCCAGGGCAGCGTGTTCGGGGGCCTCATGGACGAGGTGGACCGCATTGCGCTGCCTGAAGCGCAGCTCACGCAGGGCCAGCTTTACGGCATCGTCAACGCCATTCGCCTCAAGGAGAGCACCTACAAATCTGCCGGCTCGGTACACGGCTGCGCGTTGTTCCAGGGCGAGGAGTTGCTGACTTTTGTGGAGGACGTGGGCCGCCACAACGCCATCGACACCATCGCAGGGTGGATGTGGATGAACCCCGAAGCCACAGCATCCGACGGCAGTGCCGCCAACGCCCAGGTCGCGATGTCAGGCGCTGACAAAGTGTTCTACACCACGGGCCGCCTGACCAGCGAGATGGTCATCAAGTCCGCCCAGATGGGCGTGCCCATCGTGGTCTCGCGCAGCGGCATGACACAGATGGGGCACGCCGTGGCGCAGCAACTGGGCCTGTGCGCCATAGGGCGGGCGACCAATCGCAGGTTTGTCTGCTACAGCGGCACGCACCGGTTGGTGCTTCAGCCGGAGTTGGCGCAGCCGGTGGTGGTGGCTGGGGCGAGGGGTGGTGTCGGGGTTTGAGACGCTGGAGGGCGGGTGACTGTGCCTGACCCGTTGCTGTGCTTCGGCGCGCCAAGGTGGGCGCTGACTCTGTAGCGTTTATCGGCCTTGGCGATTGAGCCATCAACACACGACCTCGACCACATCGCCGTCATACGCGCCCTAAAACTCCCGAGCCTGGCGCCATGCGTCATGCAGTGCATCTGCAGCAGGCTGAGCAATATTCCCGTCCGTTGATTTTGAAGCAAACCAGACCATCAAGGGTTGGTGGGGTGCGTCAGACCTGTTTCAGCGGTGCCCTAAGTGGCCGTGCATACGCGGCCTTTGCCAGCCGCCTTGGCTCTGTACATCGCATGGTCGGCCTTGTGCAGCAGCGTATCCACATCCGTTGCCGTGCTTGGAAAGTGAGATACGCCAATGCTGGCGGACACCTCGGCCTGATTCCCGCCAATAAGGTAGGGTTGCGAGACCCGTTCCACCAATTGATTCGCGAACATGCGTGAGTGTTCCAAGTCTGAATGGATCAAGGCCACAGCAAACTCGTCACCGCCAAGCCGCGCACAAATGTCCGATGCCCTGCACGCCTTGGCGATGCGCTGCGACACCTCGCGCAACAGTTGATCTCCGGCAGCATGTCCCAGCGCGTCGTTCACTGCCTTGAAGCCGTCCAGATCGATGAAAAGAATGCAAAGCTCTTGGCGGTTGCGGTCGCAGAGGGCCAGATTTTGGACAATGGAATGATGAAAGAGTGTTCGATTGGGCAGCCCTGTCAGACTGTCGTGATGGGCGTTGTACTGGGACTTTCGAAGCGTGACCGATGCCTGAAGCAGCGCCTGGCGCATTGCGTTGGCTTCTTTGAAGTGCAAGGGGGGATATCCAACTCGGCACCGGACACGAGTTCCATGGCGGGCTGCGCCAGGGCCGTGATGGATTTCGCCACCCGCCCTCCAACGAACCAGGCCAGCCACAAGCCCAAGCCAAGTGCGCCAGCGGTAGCAAGGATCAGTCGCGTCAACGTATGGCGCAGCCCGGCGGTCAGTTCAGTCTTGGGAATGCCCAAGGCGACACCCCATTGGGAAACAGGCGATTTGCTGTAGGCCGTCAATACCGGTATGCCGTCCAATGTGATCGAATCCACGCTGCCTTCGTTGGACGTCTGCATGCGTGCCAGCAGGCTGGGTGACACGGGCTTTCCAAGAAATTTTTCGACCTCGTGTGAGCGCGCCACGACTCTGTGGGTGCTGTCCGTGATGACAACCCGCCAAGTCTCGGGAAATGCGTGGGCTTGCAGCAATGCCATGAACTGCTGGTAGGTGAAGATGGCATTGAGAGAATAGGCGATTGAACCATCGATCCTTACCGGAACACCGACGGTGAAGATTGGCTGGTTGGTGATTGGTCCCAGGAACAGATCGGAAACGCCCGGCTCTCCTGTTTCCAGAATCCGCTCCAGGAGCTTGGGGTCCGCAACCTTGGGAAGCGAATCACCATACGGGCGGCGCGTCGAAAGAAGAATCTGGCCAGATCTGTCGAGGACCAGAATGCTGTCTGCCCGCACGTTTGCCAGTGCCTCAAGTGCGCGGCGGTGAAAACCCTCCATGTCACCCGTTGCCAGGCGGTGTGAGGTGCTCAGTGCGAAGAGCGCTGATTGGGTTGCGGCAAACTCCCGATCCACCGCGAGGACAAAGCCTTGTGCGCGGTTGATGGCATTTTTGGAAAGTTGGCTCTGCTCGCGCTCGTAGTAGCTGACGAACAAAAAAGCCGCCACCAAGGAGATCGGAAGGACACACACGACAACAAGGAGGGCCAGCGTGGCCCGAATGCTGGGGGCCGCATTCCACTGAATGCCCCAAAATCTCCAGGGCCACGGTGTCGAGCGCTGAGTCTGAGGTGAGGATTCCATGTCGATTTTTGCGTTGTAGTGCGCGAATGGGCGATTTGAATCGAATGCCTGGATTGAGCTGCTGGGATTGGGCACCCAGCGTACCCCATGGTAGAGCCAAGGTGGGCAGGGTGCGGAACACTCACCGCGTTGGGGCTCCATTTGTGCATGCGAGGATGACACAACCCCAAGCGAGTGTTTGGCGTTCAGACAACGCGCGCAGTTGCGCGGTGGCTCAGATTCGTGGGGGTCCTCGACCATCGGCCAGGTGATCGAGTGATCGAGTGACGCAAGGGCATCTGCGACGTGTGGCAGTTATGGGCGCCAGGGGCCCCCACCAAAAGGGCGTCCGCCATGCAACCCATCCCGACCGCGGCCATCCATCGCCCGTCATTCCCCAATGGCATGATGCGCGCATGAAAGACCTGAACGCCAGCAGCAGCACTTGGGCCGACACTTTGCCCAGCCAATGGGGCCCTGAACTGGCCCAGGCCGAGATGGAGGTTCCGTTGAGTCGGTCATCGCAAGACCCGCCACTGCAGCACTCGGCCCGGCCCATTGCCACCTCGGAACGCCTCTCGATGCTGGGCTGGATGCGCGAGGGTCTGCGTGCTGCGCTGTTCCTGCCGCCCCGCACGGCGGCGGCCACACCAACGCCCTGGCAGCTGCTGGTGCTGTCACTGGTGGGCGGCGCCCTGCTGGTGGCGGGTGCGCGACTGCAGGTGGAGGGGGCGGCGCAGTTCAATCTGCGTGGGTGGCTCACGCCGATGTGGAGCAGCCTGGTGTTGCTGTGGTTGGCCTGGTGGGCCATGGCGCCTGCCCAGCGTGCGGGTACTGACCCGGCGGCGGCGTTTTTGCCGCCGGCCGCGGGTGTGCCTGCACCCACGGGCGGACTGGCCGCGTGGTATGTGTTGACGGCCTGGGCCCCGCTGGCGCCCATGTTGGTGCTGTATGCCCTCATGGCCACGGCCGTACACCGGCCCGGCCTGTGGGATGGCTCGGTGGCGGCCGTTGTTTTCTGGGTGGCTTATGGCGTGCTTACGGTATGGGTGCTGGCTGCTTTGCTGGTGGTGAGTGCACGCTTTATCCGGTCCGGGGTGCGCACCGCAGTGTTTGCCGTGGCCATGGTGGCGGTGATCGGGGTCGGCATGTGGCAGTTCCAGGACCAGCCCTGGGAGCCGAGTGCCCAGGCCGTCGCCGATGCGTCCGCGCAGTCTGCTGACGGGGAGGCACAGACCCCGGAGCCCGAGCCGCTGGCGTTGACACAAGCGGTGTTTGAAGACCAGCAAGCGCTGTGGCAGCAGCAGTTGGATGCCTTGGCGCCGGAGCGCCCTGGGGTGGTGGATGTCTATGGGCTGGTGTTTGCCCCATATGCCGACGAGAACGTGTTCCGCCGCGAGAGCACCATGGTCAGCGCCCTGCTTCAGGAGCGTTTTGATGCGCAGGGCCGGGTGCTGCACCTTCTCAACCATGCCGACACCGCTGAGACCCATGCCTGGGCCACGCCCGAGAACCTGCAGCGGGCGATTGCCGCGCTGGCGGCGCGCATGGACCGTGGGCACGATGTACTGGTGGTGTACCTGACTTCGCACGGCGCACGCGACCACGCGCTGGCGGCCTCGCACTGGCCACTGCAGGTGGCGCCCGCAACCCCTGAGATGCTGCGCGCGGCGCTGGACGCAGCGGGCATCCGCAATCGGGTGATTGCAGTGTCGGCCTGCTTCTCGGGCGGATGGATCGAACCCCTGGCCACTGACAGCACCCTCATCATGACGGCGGCCGATGCCACGCACACCTCATATGGTTGCGGCAGGTTGTCGGAGCTGACCTTCTTCGGCCGCGCCGTGTTCAACGAACAACTGCGGCAGACCCATTCGTTCACCGAAGCGTTTGCCAAGGCCGTGCCGCTGATCCAGCAGCGCGAGGTAGAGGCCGGCAAGGCCGATGGATTCTCCAACCCACAGATCCGCGTGGGCAAGCAGATCACCCCGGTGCTGCAGGCACTGGCGCAGCGCCTGGATGCCGCGGAGGTGGGTGCGGCAACCACCACGGCCAGCGCAAAACCCTGATCCAAACACCCCCACGGGGTGCGAACCCGTTCGCTTTGCGCTAAGGTCCAAGCCATGAATCTGTCTTTTCTGCGCCTTGGCTGGCGCACTCTGGCCCGGGACCTGCGTGCGGGCGAGTTGCGTCTGCTCATCGTGGCGGTCACGTTGGCGGTGGCCGCGCTCACGTCCGTGGGGTTTTTTGCCGACCGCCTGCAAGGCGGACTCCAGCGCGACGCGTTGCAACTGCTGGGTGGCGATGCCGTGGTGGCCAGTGACAACCCCACGCCCGCCAGTTTCATCGAGCGTGCCAAGGCCCAGGGGCTGCAATCGGTGACCACGCTCGGTTTCCCGACCATGGGCCGCGCCAGCGATGCGCAGGGCGGTGCCAGCAAGCTGGTGGCCCTCAAGAGCGTGCCGCCCGGATACCCTCTGCGCGGCAGCCTCACGGTGGCCGATGCCCCCGGCGCGCTGGAGCAGCCCACGCGTGACATCCCGGCGCCGGGGGACGTGTGGGTGGACGCCCCGCTGCTCGAATCGCTCAACCTCGCCATGGGCGACAAGCTGCTGCTGGGCGATGCCCAACTGCGCATAGCGCGCATCATCGTCATCGAACCCGACCGGGGTGCGGGTTTCATGAGTTTTGCACCGCGTGTGATGGTCAACGAACGTGATCTGCCCGCCACAGGCCTGGTGCAGCCCGCCAGCCGCCTGACCTACCGCTTTGCCGTGGTGGGCCCGGCGCCTGCCGTGAAGGCGTTCAACGAATGGGCGGTGGCCGAGGCCAAGAAGCCCGAGGTGCATGGCGTGCGTGTCGAATCGCTCGAAAGCGGCCGTCCCGAGATGCGCCAGACGCTGGACCGCGCGCAGAAGTTCTTGAGCCTAGTGGCCCTGCTGGCGGCCCTGTTGTCCGCGGTGGCCGTGGCGCTGGCTGCGCGCGGCTTTGCGGCCGAGCACCTGGACGCATCGGCCATGCTGCGGGTGCTGGGCCAAAGCCAGCGCACCATCGCCGGCGCCTACACCACGGAATTCGCGCTCATTGGCCTGTTTGCCAGCGCGCTGGGCGTGGCGTTGGGCTACGTGGTGCATTACGCCTTTGTGCTGATGCTGGCAGGTTTGGTCGAATCGGCCCTGCCGCCGCCCAGCCTGTGGCCGGTGGCCTTTGGGCTGGGCATGGGGCTGACCTTGCTGTTCGCCTTCGGCCTGCCACCAGTGCTGCAACTGGCCCAGGTGCCACCCCTGCGCGTGATCCGGCGCGATGTGGGGGGCTCAAGCCCGCCTCGCTGGCGGTGCTGGGTATTGGCATTGCGGGCTTCGCTGCGCTGTTGCTGACGGTGAGCAGCGACATCCAGCTGGGCCTGATTGCCGTGGGCGGTTTTGCGGGGGCTGTGGCCCTGTTTGCGGGATTGTCGTGGGTGGCGGTGAAGCTGCTGCGGCGCAGCGTGAATGAGACCACCGCGCCGCGCTGGCTGGTGCTGGCCACGCGGCAGATCTCGGCGCGCCCGGCCTATGCTGTGGTGCAGGTCAGCAGCCTGGCCGTGGGTCTGCTGGCCTTGGTGTTGCTGGTGTTGTTGCGCACCGACCTGATCAGCAGCTGGCGCAAGGCCACCCCGCCCGACGCCCCGAACCGTTTTGTCATCAACGTGATGCCCGACCAGTCAGCGGCTTTTCAACAGGCGCTCAAGGACAGCGGCGTGGCCCGCTACGACTGGTACCCCATGATCCGGGGCCGCCTGGTGGCCGTGAATGGCAAACCCGTGAGCCCCGACAACTACACCGATGACCGCGCCAAGCGCCTGGTGGACCGTGAGTTCAACCTGTCCAATGCGGTCGAAGCACCGCCCCACAACCAGATCGTGGCGGGCCAGTGGAAGCCTGGCGAAGAGGGCGCCATCAGTGTCGAGGAAGGCATTGCCCAAACCCTGGGCCTGCAGATGGGCGACCGCCTGCAGTTCGATATGGGAGGCGTGCAAGAGGAGGCGCGCATCACCAGTCTGCGCAAGGTGGACTGGGGGTCCATGCGCGCCAACTTCTTCGTGATGTACCCCGTGGCGGAGGTCAAGGACGTGCCGGTCACCTACCTGGCCGCGTACAAGGCCCCTGAAACCCATGGTTTCGACAATGCGCTGGTGCGCCAATTCCCCAACATCACCAACGTGGACATGGGCGCCACCATTGCCCAGGTGCAACGCGTGCTGGAGCAGGTGATCCGCGCGGTGGAGTTCCTGTTCGCCTTCACGCTGGCTGCTGGCCTGGTGGTGCTGTTTGCTGCCGTCACGGCCACACGCGAAGAGCGTGCGCGGGAGTACGCCATCATGCGTGCCGTGGGTGCGCGCGCCAGCCTGCTGCGCCAGGTGCAGCGCGCCGAGCTGGTGGGTGTGGGCCTGCTGGCAGGCTTTTTGGCCAGCGCTGTGGCGGTGGGCGTGGGCTGGGCGCTGGCGCGCTTCGTGTTTGACTTCACCTGGACGGCAGCCCCCTGGGTGCCGCTGGCCGGCGCACTGGCCGGTGCGGTGTTGGCACTGGCGGCCGGCTGGTGGGGTCTGCGTGAGGTGCTGTTGCGGCCGGTGGTAGAAACGCTGCGCCGCTCTGCGGAGTAGGCGTTTTCCTTGTTTTGATATGAATTTGATAGCTGTAGGCGCTTTTTGAATAAGCGCTACAGCCCGTTTTGACATGAATTCTGACGCTGACATGAGAACCGGTGCGGGCGAGCCGGCAATCGCCGCCGCCACCCCCTTTGACTGGATGGGTGGCGAGGAGCGGGTGCATGCCCTCACCGAGCGCTTTTACGACCTCATGGACCTGGAGGCAGGCTATGCCGAATTGCGTGCTGCCCACGGCGACGACCTGGCCAGTGCGCGGCAGAAGCTGTTCTGGTTTCTTTGTGGCTGGCTGGGTGGGCCTGACCACTACCAGAGCCGCTTCGGCCACCCGCGCCTGCGCGCCCGCCACATGCCGTTTTCCATCGGTATCAAGGAGCGGGACCAGTGGGTGGCTTGCATGGACCAGGCCATGGGCGAGACGGGGGTGCCCGAAGCCCTGCGCACGCGCCTGAAAGAGAGCTTTATGGGCACGGCAGACTGGATGCGCAACCGGGGGGTATAGGTTGTGCGGTGAGCCTGTTGCGGGGCGGTTGCGGTTGCCATGGCCGTCGCGCGCTGACCCTGCGGATTCCCCCTTCGCTTTACCGGTATCGAAGACGGTTGGCGGCCCCGCTAAGATTTGTGCAGTCAAAACACAAAGGAGGTGGGATATGTCGGCAACTGTTTGGATCGTTCTGGGCCTGGTCGCTGCGCTGGTGGTGTGGGCGGTGACCGTCTACAACCGGCTGGTACAGCTGCGCAACCGCATCGCCAACGCCTTCGGGCAGATTGATGTACAGCTCAAGCGCCGGTATGACCTGATCCCCAATCTGGTGGAAGTGGCACGCGGATACCTCGCGCACGAAGCCGCCACGCTCGAAGCCGTCATCAAGGCCCGGGGCCAGGCCCTGGGGGCCGCTGCTGCCGTGCGGGCCACTCCACAAAGCGCCGATGCCATGGGGGCTCTGGCAGCGGCGGAAGGTGTGCTGGGTGGCAGCTTGGGGCGCCTGATGGTGGTGGCCGAGGCCTACCCCGACCTGAAGGCCGATGCCACCATGCAGTCGCTCTCCGAAGAGCTGACCAGCACCGAAAACCGCCTGGGTTTTGCGCGCCAGGCCTACAACGACCAATCGCTGGAATTCAACGACGCGGCCACCCAGTTCCCTGACCTCATCGTGGCGCGCCTGCTGGGGTTTGTGCCCGCCCCCATGCTGGCGTCCACGCAGACGGACGCAGAGCGGGTGGCGCCCTCGGTGAAGTTCTGACCTTTTCTTCCGTGCCCGTATGAAGTTCTGGGACCATCAGCTCAACGCACGCAGCGAAACCCGCCGCCTTTTGCTGGGCTTTGCGGTCGCGGTCGTGGTTTTGGTGGTGGCAGTGCATGCCGCGCTGGCGCTGGCCTGGCTGCTGATGACGGCGGTGCTGCCGGTCAGGCTGCCTTTTCCGCAGGGTTTTCTGGCGGCCAATGTGGGGGTGTCGCTGCTGCTGGTGCTCGGCGGCTGGTGGGTGGAGACATCCAATCTGCGCGCAGGCGGCGTCAGGCTGGCCCAGCGCGTAGGCGCGCGCGAGCTGCGGCCCACGCTGTCGCACGCCGAGCAGCGGCTGTCCAACGTGGTCGATGAGCTGTGTATTGCCGCCCACATGTCCCGCCCGCAGATCATGGTGATGCCACGCACCGATGCCATCAATGCGTTCGCAGCAGGGTGGGATGAGAGCGACGCCGTGGTGGCCGTGACGCAGGGTGCGCTCGACTACCTCACGCGCGATGAGATGCAAGGCATGGTGGCCCATGAGCTGAGCCATCTGCATGAGGGCGACACGCGCCTGAAGATGCGCTTGGCGGGCATGGTGTTCGGGCTGGAGCTGGTCTACCACTTTGGCGACACGATGCGTGAGCGGCGCGGCCTGGCGTGGTGGTTCGGTTCGGCCATCATGGTGGCGGGTTTTGCGGGGTGGCTCACCGGCCGCATGCTGAAAGCTGCCGTGTCGCGCCAGCGCGAGTACCTGGCCGACGCGCGCGCCGTGCAATGGACACGCAGCCGCGACGGCCTGGGCGGTGTGCTGCGCAAGGTCATGGCCCAGCGCCGGGACACCCCGGTCGGGTATGCCGAGAACCCCGCCCACACTGGCCTGGCCCATCCGGCCGTGCAGCACATGCTGCTGGTGGATGTGGACGGTGGCAGCCGCATGGAGCGCTGGCTGGACACCCACCCCACGCTCGACGACCGCGTGCAGCGCGTGTATGGCCGCCGCATGCAGCCCTTGCCCGCAGTGCCGGTGACGGCAGGGCCCGAGTCTGCGCGGCGTGATACGGGCGTGGCGCCTGGCGCGGTGTCGATCGCCTCGCTGGTGGACCCGTTTGCGCGCTTCATGTAAGCCACAGAGCAGACCGCAGGTTTTTTTGCAGGAGACTCATTTCAATGTCACGCGACGCACGATTCCAGGAACAAGCCCAGGCCCTGGGCTACCGCTTTGATGGTGAGATCAAGATCGGCGGCAACTATGCACCGCTGGTGCGCGATGGCCACCACATCTACCTGAGTGGTCAGATCCCCCGCGTGGGCGACACCGTGGTGGTGACAGGTGCGGCAGGGTCGGGCGCCACGCTGGCCGATGCGCAAAAGGCTGCCAAGGTGTGTGCCCTGCGCGCGCTGGCCTTGCTGCAGCGCACGCTGGGCTCGCTCGACGCCGTGCAGTCCATTTTGCGCATCACCGTGTACGTGCAGTCGGCGCCCACCTTCACCCAGCAAAGCGAGGTGGCCGATGGGGCTTCTGACCTGCTGTTTGCCGTGCTCGGCCCCGCAGGGGCCCACACCCGCACCTCGGTGGGTGTGCTGCAGCTGCCCAAGAACGCCACGGTCGAGGTGGACCTGATCGCGTCGGTGGTGCCATGACGGCACCCGCTGCGGTGCACCAAGGCAGCTGCCTGTGTGGCGGCGTGCGTTACGAGACCACGGCGCCGTTGCAGGGCGCATCGCACTGCCACTGCTCGATGTGCCGCAAGGCGCATGGCGCGGCGTTTGGCAGCTACGGCAGCGTGTTGCGCGAGCACCATCGCTTCGTGTCGGGCCAAGGGCTGGTGCGCACTTACCGGTCTTCACCCCAGGTCACGCGCACGTTCTGCTCGGTGTGTGGCTCGCCGCTGCTGTGGCACAGCGAAGGTGCCCACGCCGACTGGGTGGCCGTGCCGCTGGGCACCCTGGACACCGCCTATGACGCCCCGCCCCAAAAGCACATCCACGTGGCCTCCAAAGCCGCGTGGGTGGTGATTTGCGATGGCTTTCGGCAAGAGTCCGAAGGATAGATCGGTACCCCGTGCAAGCACCGCCGAAGCCCCACCCCCGCTTCCATGTTTTTGGCCGCATCGTCGAGGTTCGGCGCGAAGGCGCGCTGTGGCAGGCCTATCGTGTCGGCGCCGATGGCAAACGCACGCCTTCGGCCTTTGTGATCCCCGACTTTGTCGAAGAGCATGAGCTGGCGCAGTTTCTCGAAGACCTGTTCCACGAAAGCGCCTCGCCGCACAACGGCGACGTGCACCGCGTCGCTTGAGTCGCCGCATGGCGCGCGGGCCACAGCGCGCGGCACGCGGTACGGGTGTTGCGGCCACGCTGCCCAGCTGCCACGTCACACCGTTGTCAAACCCGGCCCAGACACTCAGGCCCTTGTTTCAATTCGGGACTGTTCATGTCTGACCGCACTCTGGGCTTTCTGATTTCTCCCTCGCGCGTTTCGCGCCGAGTGGCCACGCTGGGCATGGTGGCACTGGCTGCCTCGCTGGCCGCCTGTGGCGGCGGTAGCGACAATGCCAGCACCAATGCAGGTGCCACGGCCACGCTGGCCGTGCTGGAGACCACCGACCTGCACTTCAACGTGCGCAGCTACGACTATTTCAAGCTGGCCGAGGACAAAAGTTACGGCTTTGAGCGCACCGCCACGCTGGTGCGCGCTGCGCGCAAAGAGTTTGCCAACACCTTGCTGGTGGACAACGGCGACACCATCCAGGGCACGGCGCTCGCCGACTACGAGGCCACCGTCAGCCCCATCCCGTGCACACAGCAGCTGTCGATGTACAAGGCCATGGGCGCGCTCGGCTTTGATGCGGGCACGCTGGGCAACCACGAGTTCAACTACGGCCTGCCCTTCCTGAACCAGGTACTGGGCGGCGGGCTGGAGGTGGACGGCGTGGAGGCGGGCAAGAAGTGCGCGGGCGCTGGCTTTCCGATGGTGCTGGCCAACGTGGTCAGCAACAAGACCCAAAAGCCGCTGGTGCAGCCCTACACGCTGCTGGAGCGCACGCTGGTGGCCAAGGGCGCGGACGGCAAGGAAGTGAAGCTACCCATCAAGATCGGCGTGATCGGCTTCACCACGCCCGGCATCATGAACTGGGACAAGCGTTACCTGGAAGGCAAGGTGACCACCCAAGGCGCGGTCGAATCGGCCAACAAGTACGTGCCCGAGCTGCGTGCCAAGGGTGCCGACATCGTGGTGGCGTTGCTGCACGGCGGGCTCGACAGTGCCGCCTACTCGGCCACCATGGAGAACCCGGGCCTGTACCTCTCGAAGGTGGCCGGTATCGACGCGATGGTGATGGGCCACCAGCATGGCGTGTTCCCTGACACAGCGGCCACGCCCGGCTTCAACCTGCCCGGCGTGGACCACAAGGCGGGCACCGTCAACGGCGTGCCTGCGGTGATGGCCAGCTCGTGGGGCAAGGCCCTGGGCGTGGTGCAACTGGCGCTGCAGTGGGATGGCGCCAAGTGGGCCGTCAACAAGACCGCCAGCAAGAGCGAGTTGCGCAACATCCAGAGCAAGAATGCTGCGGGTGCCACGGTGACGGTGGATGCTGACGCCGCCATCGCCCCGCTGATCGACACCCAGCACCAGGCCGCCATTCAGTACGTGAAGACGCCGATTGGCAAGACCGACTTCCGCATGAGCACGCTGTTTGCCGACGTGGGCGACCCCGGCGCGATCCAGATCGTGAACCAGGCGCAGCAGGCCTATGTGGCGGCGTACCTCAAGGCCAGCCTGCCGCAGTATGCGCAGCTGCCCGTGCTGTCGGTGAGCGCACCGTTCAAGAGCGGCTTTCAGGGCGGGGCCGACTACACCGACGTGGCGGTGGGCCCGCTGGCCATCAACAACGCGGCCGACCTGTACCTGTACCCCAACACGGTGTACGCGGTGAAGGTGAACGGCGGCGACATCAAGAACTGGCTGGAGGCTGCGGCCAAGCGCTTCAACCAGATCGACCCAGCCAAGACCGGCGAGCAGCAGCTCATCAGCACCTTCCCGGGCTACAACTTCGACATTTTCACCACGGCCGATGTGCAGTACGAGATCGACGTGACCCAGCCTGTGGGCAGCCGCATCAAGAACCTGGCCTACCTGGGCAAGCCCATCGACGTGGCGCAGGAGTTTGTGATTGCCACCAACAACTACCGCGCCACCAGCGGCAAAAGCTTCATCGACAAGCTGGACGGCTCGGGCACCATCTGGGCCTCGCCCGACGCCAACCGCGACGTGGTGATCGACTACATCCGCAAGAACCCGGCGGTGACCCGCGCGGCCAATGGCGCCGCCAAGAGCTGGCGCTTTGCCAAGGCCACAGTGGCCGGGCCGGTGGTGTTCAGCTCGGGTGCCAGCGCGCTCAGCGTGGCGCAGGCGGCCGGGCTGGCCCATGTGTCGCTATTGGCAGCCGATGATGGGTCGGGCAAGGGTACGTCGAAATACGGCGTGGACTTGTCGAAATAAGCATCAGTCTCTCGCTGCGGGGAACGTGGCGGTGCGTGCCTTCGCCGCGCCGCCGCAGCATGTTCTGCTGATCGGTTTTGAATTGCTCTGTTTTTGATAGCTTTAGGCGCTTGTGGTTCAAGCGCTTGCGGCTATTTTTATGAATTTTTGCGCAAAACGGGTTGCAGCAGCACCACCAGCGCCCCGGCGCCCCCATCCATGGGGCGGGCCTGCACAAAGGCCAGCACCTCGTTCTTTTGCACCAGCCAGCGCTGCACCCGGCCCTTGAGCACGGGGCTTTTGCCGGGCGAGCCCAGCCCCTTGCCATGCACCACACGCACGCAGCGTATGCCTATTTTGTGGGCGTGGCGGATGAAGTCGCCCAGCGCCTCGCGCGCCTCGTCCACGCGCAGGCCGTGCAGGTCGAGTTGGCGCTGGATGCTCCAGTGGCCGGACCGAAGGCGGCGCGTCACCTCCACGCCAATGCCGGGGCGGCGAAAGCTCAGTTGGTCATCGGTGTCGAGCAAGGTGCTCACATCGAAATCGTCGCTGATGGATTCGAGCAGCACCCGCTCTTCGTCCAGCCAGTGCTGCACCGGCAGCGGAGGTGGCTTGTGGCGGCGCAGGCGCGCCACGTTGGGGTTGCGCAGCGGGGTGACGGGGCCCACGCTGCGGCTGAAGAGGTGGCGCTCGGCCTCGGCCCGGGCTGTGGCCTCGCGGCGGGCTTTGGCCTCGGCCTCCTGGCGTTCCTGGTCCTCGCGCAGGCGGCGTGCCACGGTGGCCAGGTCCTGCAGCTGGGTGATGCGTTCCCCCGCCCGGCGCGGGGCAGGTGGCGCGCGGCGCCGGGGCTGTGGCGGCTTTTCTCCGGCGGCAGCAGGGGCGTGGGCATGGCGAATGGGTCGCATCGCGGCCTTGGCCGCTGTCTTTTTGTCGGCCATTCCAGCACGCCGGGCCGACCTGGGTTCGGTAGGCGCCGCAGGGTCAGCGCCAGGCTCGGTGGCGGCGATGGGGCCTTCTTTGTCGCGCGCAGCGCGTGCTAGCGCGGCCTGCAGCGCCGTTGCGGGGGGGGGGGGAGGGGGTGCGGGTGTCGGGGCAGTCACACCAGTCCCCTTTCTGCCATCGATAGCGCCTGGCCGGGCGCCACGATGACATGGTCGAGCACACGCACATCCACCAGCGCCAAGGTGGTTTTGAGGGTCTGCGTCAGCGCTTCGTCGGCACGGCTTGGCTCTACGCTGCCGCTGGGGTGGTTGTGGGCCAGCACCACCGCCGCTGCCTGGTGGTGCAGCGCACGTAGCACCACCTCGCGCGGGTACACGCTGGTCTGCGTGAGCGTGCCGCGAAACAGCTCCTCCATGGCCAGCAGGCGGTTTTGCGCATCGAGGAACAGCACGGCAAACACCTCGTGCCCCTTGGCCGCCAGGTGCAGCTGCAGGTAGTGCTGGACGGCACCGGGTGAGTCGAACACCTCGCGTTCGCGCAGCTGCTGGGCCAGGGCCCGGCGCGCGAGTTCGAGCACGGCCACCAGTTCGGCGCGTTTGGCGGGGCCCAGTCCCTTGATGCGGGTCAGGTCGGCCGCGCTGGTGTGCAGCAGCCCGGCAATGCCGCCGAAGCCGCCACTCACTTTGCCGCTGGTGGCATCCAGGCTGGGAGGGTCGAGCAGCTCTTGCGCCATCTGCAGCACGCCTTTGCCCACGATGCCGGTGCGCAGCAAGATGGCCAGCAGCTCGGCGTCGGCCAGGGCAGCGGGGCCACGCGCCAGCAGCTTCTCGCGGGGCTGGGCATCGGCAGGCAGATTTTTGATGGCCATGGCGCTTGGGAAACGAAGGTGGAGGGTGGGGCAGAGGGCTGGGAATCGACCCCCAAGCGAACGCCGCTGATAGGGCTTTGCCTGGTTTTCTACAATGCAGGCCAGTTTATCGGGACTTTCATGACCACTATCGACACTTCCCTTCCCACCGTTCAGCCCGGCTCCTTCCTCACGCTGCACTACCGCCTGGCTGGCCCAGCGGGGGATGTGATCAACACTTTCACAGACAAACCCGCCACCCTGTCGCTGGGCACGGGCGAGTTGTCGCCCGCCATGGAGCAGCGCCTGCTGGGCCTGCCCGAGGGCACGCGCACCACGTTCGAGCTGCCAGCGGGCGAGGCTTTTGGTGAGCGCAATGCCGACATGCAGCAGTGGGTGGCGCGCAAGCTGATGAACGAGCTGGGCGACCCCGACGAAAAATACAACGTGGGCGATGTGGTGCAGTTCCCTACACCCGATGGGCAAGGCAGCTATGCCGGCGCCGTGATGCAGGTGCGCGACGATGGTGCGATGCTGTTTGACTTCAACCACCCGTTGGCTGGCCAGCCGGTGACGTTTGAAGTGCAGCTCATCGGAATTCTGTGATGCAGGCGCCCCAGGAAATCCTGCTGGCCGAGCCGCGCGGCTTTTGTGCAGGCGTGGACCGTGCGATCGAGATCGTCGAGCGCGCCATTCAAAAGTTCGGTGCTCCCATCTATGTGCGCCACGAGATCGTGCACAACACCTATGTGGTGAACGACCTCAAGGCCAAGGGCGCGATCTTTATCGAAGAGCTGTCGGACGTGCCACCCGGCGCCACGCTGGTGTTCAGCGCCCACGGCGTGAGCAAGGCCGTGCAGCAAGAGGCCGTGGCGCGCGGCTTCAGCATTTTTGACGCTACCTGCCCGCTGGTGACCAAGGTGCACGTCGAAGTCGCCAAGCTCGCCAAAGAAGGCTACGAGTTCATCATGATTGGCCACAAGGGCCACCCCGAGGTGGAAGGCACCATGGGCCAGCTGGACCACGGCATCCACCTGGTGGAAGACGTGGCCGACGTGGCCCATGTGCAGCCCGCGCAGACCGCCAAACTGGCCGTGGTCACGCAGACCACGTTGAGCGTGGACGATGCCGCCGAAATCTCGGCCGCCGTGCGTGCGCGCTTCCCGAGCGTGCGGGAGCCCAAGCAGCAGGACATCTGCTACGCCACCCAGAACCGGCAGGACGCCGTCAAGGTGCTGAGCCCGCAGGTGGACGTGGTGATTGTGGTGGGCAGCCCCACCAGTTCCAACAGCAACCGCCTGCGCGAGCTGGCCGCCAAGCTGGGCACCACGGCCTACATGGTCGACAGTGCGGACGAGCTGAAGGGCGAATGGTTTGATGGCACCGCCCGCGTGGGCCTGACGGCGGGTGCCTCGGCCCCGGAAATCCTGGTGCAGCAGGTCATCGACCGCATCAAGGCGCTGGGTGCGGTGTCGGTGCGCACCATGGCGGGCATTGAGGAAACCATCAAGTTCCCGCTGCCCAAGGGGCTCAAGATGGACGCGTCCACGGGCCTGGAAATCCGCCAGCGCATGCCCGAGACCGGTCCGGCCGCGCATTGACGGCGGGGGAAAGGTGCCAGGGCATTGAAGCGTAGGGGGGTGAATGCTCCTGAATAAATAGCTGCTAGCGCTTATTCATCAAGCGCTTGAGGCTGTTTTTACTTGAATATCTGGTGGTGGCTTCTTCATAGCGGCATGGCTGGCCCGCTCCAGAGATCCAGCGGTGGGTCTGCCGCCACCGCACGCAGGATGTCGGTGCGCGAGATAAACCCCGACAACACCCCTGCGTCATCGGTGACCGGCAGGCCGGGCAGGCCAGTGTCCAGCAGCACTGCCGCTACACGGCGCAGTTCGGTGTCGGGCGCCACGGTGGGCACGGGGCTCACCATCACCTCGGCCACCGGGCGGCGCGCCAGATCGATGGCCTGTTTGACGGCGCCGGGCTCGGGCAGCAGGTCCAGCGGTGCCATGTCGGCCCGCAGCAGCAGCCCGATCACACGGCCCAGCGCATCCACCACCGGGGCCTGCGCCACCTTGTGCTCGGCCAGCGTTTGCCAGGCATCGTTGACGCGCGCATCCGGCGGCACACTGAGGGCGCCGGGTGTCATCACATCGCTGACCTTGGTGAGGGGCTGGCGGGCCACTTGGGGGCCGTGCCCGGTCTGGGCATAGGCGCTCACGGCATCCTGCATGCGCAGGTTGACGGCAGCGGGCGCTGGCGCGGTGTGGGCTGCGATGGGGTGGGGTGGGGCGTTGAAGACAGGCGTGGGCTCGCCGGACACATCCATCGCCCGGGTGTGTAGCGCCTGGGGCCGCTGCACGCGCCGCACTGGCGAGATCTGCGACAGGTTCTCCGGGCCACCCCGGTACATCTGCCCCGACGGGCCGAACACAAAGAACATGCTTTTCCTCCTGCTGGCAGGCCTGCGAAGGGCGTTCGCGTGGGGCTGCGCTGTCCATGTTATCGGCAGTTGCCCCGTGTGCATGTAGCCGCCGTTGTATCGGTGTGTTGTGGGCTGCCCCTACACTGCCTTCCTTTTGTCACACCCTGTCCTACGGAGCCCCTGCATGATCGATCGCGCCGCCATTGCCGCCGCCCGCCGCCAACTGGCCACCCAGCCCGACTTTCTGCGCGCCACGCCCCTGATGCGTGCGTCTGGCCGATCCCTGGGGGTGGACTGCGGCGAGGTCTGGCTCAAGCTGGAGCACTTGCAGGTGGGCGGCAGCTTCAAGGCGCGCGGCATGCTCTACCGCCTGCTGGCCAACCCGGTGCCCGACAGCGGCGTGATCATCGCCTCGGGCGGCAACGCCGGCATTGCTGTGGCAGCCGCCGCCAAGGCGCTGGGTGTGCGCTGCGAGGTGTTTGTGCCCGAGGTCTCTCCCGAGGCGAAACGCGCCCGGCTGCGCGCTTTGGGCGCTGAGGTGGTGGTCACGGGCGCGGCCTATTCCGAAGCGTTTGACGCCTGCGTGGCGCGCCAGCAAGCCACCGGCGCATTGCAGGCCCATGCCTACGACCAGCCCGAGGTGGTGGCCGGTGCAGGCACCCTGGCGCTGGAGCTGGAAGAGCAAGCAGGCCGCCTCCCCGACACGGTGCTGGTCAGCGTGGGCGGCGGCGGCCTCATCGGCGGCGTGGCGGCATGGGTCGAGAGCCGCGCCCATGTGGTGGCCCTGGAGCCCGAGCGCGCGCCCACGCTGCATGCTGCGCGGGCGGCGGGCCAGCCGGTGGATGTGGCGGTGGGTGGCGTGGCCGCCGATTCCCTGGGTGCCAAGCGCATCGGCGCTATTGGCTGGGAGGTGAGCCAGCGCCATGTGCACGATGCCTTGCTGCTGCCCGATGACGCCATCCGCGCCGCCCAGTTGTGGCTGTGGAAAGAGCTGAAACTGGCCGTGGAACCCGCTGCCGCCCTGGGCCTGGCAGCGCTGCAAACCGGTGCGTACCGCCCCCAGCCGCAGGAGACCGTGGGCCTGATCCTGTGTGGTGCCAATTTCGACCCGGCCAGCCTCGGTTGACTCAGAAGTAGCGTAAGCCACTGACGCAGCCCATGCCATTGCACCTGTAGAGCTGGCTTGGCCGGGCCGCCGGTTGCTTCCCTTTGGGTTGGGGGGCGCGAAGCGATTCCGTGGGACTGTGATATCCGCATCAGGGCGTGGGCTCAATACAGTGCACGCTGACATCCACTAGCTCAGCAGTCCCAGACTGCTCGTGCCTTGCGCTTGGAATCGTAACCCTGGAACTTCAGAGAGTGTTACGCTTGGTAGCATTCTCTTGGCCTCCCCCTACTCGGATAGCTTTTCTAATGCCGCAATTTTGTTTGATAGGGGGCACGCATTTGCGATCAGCGCTGGTGCTGGCTGTCTCCAGTGTGCTGTTCTGGGGCAGCGCTGCTGCAACGAGTCTGGCCGCCTCTTCAGTGCGCGCACCTGAACGCAACGAAGTCGCGTTGATCGACGTCGCACTGCCCGATAGCCGGAGCCTCGAAGCCGGTATAGCGCTCGGTGTCAAGGTGGTGCGGTTTGATAGCCGCAGAGACGGTCTGGCGGACATTGCGCATTGGGCTGCTGGCCAGAAGGAACTGGACGCGATCCATGTCCTTTCTCACGGATCGGCTGGCGTGGTGAATCTGGGCACGGTCCCGTTGACGCGGTCTTCGCTGGAACTGGATCAGACCCGTTCCCAGCTGGCAGCCTTAGGGGGCGCCTTGAAGAAGGGTGGGGATCTGCTCTTCTACGGCTGCGAGGTGGCCGACGGCGTTGGGCTTGGCGTGCTGCAGGCGATCGCTGACGCCACCGGCGCAGATGTGGCCGCTTCGACGGACCTGACAGGCGCCGCGAGTCGAGGCGGCAACTGGGTTCTTGAGAGACACATTGGCCACATCGAAGCCCAATCCCCGCTGAGTGCCAGGGCCATTGCCGACTACGACGGCCTGCTCATTTCCGGTAACGGCACGGCCGACGGCGACTACGATTTTGGCGGCACCCTGAGCGTCGCCCAGAGCGGCGCCAACGCCGGCTTCAAGAAGCTCAACGACAAACTGCTGGTCAGCAGCTTCCTGATCAAGGACGGCACCCAGCTGTATGCCAACGACGGCAATGCCAATTCCGACGGTTCCGTCATTACCGCCGTGTTCAAGGCCGAAGGCACGACAGTGGCCAAGACCTTCACCTTCAATGACTTCTCGATGAGTGTCACAGACCCCGGGGGCGCGCATGTGCGCTATTTTGACCAGCTCGAAGTCCTGCTCAAGGATAGTGCCGGCAATGCCATAGGGTCGGTCTACAAGATCGCCAACGGCGCGACGCCGACCATGGGCACGGGGATTACCAAGCTGAGCACGCTGCTCAATGGCGGCAACGAGTGGTCGGTCAACGGCGTCGCTTCGGTGACGGTCACGGCCAGCCTGGTGCTGAACGCCACGCCCGGCAAGCAAGGCGGCTACGGCACTGAAATCAACTTCATGTCCATGAAGATGAGCAACATCACTGCGGTAGCGAGCAACGTCGCCCCCACCTTTGTTGGAGCCTCCACAGCGCTGAGCGTGGGGCAGAACAGCGGCGACGTCGACGTCAGGAGCTTGCTGCACGCGAGCGACAGCGATACCGGCCAGACCCTGACTTGGGCGCAGTTTTCCGCGCCAGGGCATGGCACGCTGAGCTTTAGCGGCACCACCGGTTCCTCGGGCAGCACCGACCTCACCCCGGGCGGCACCATTGCTTATGCTCCGACGGCAGGCTACGCTGGCACCGACTCGTTCACGGTGCAGGTCAGCGATGGCACGTCCAACGCCATTCGCACCATCACCGTCAATATTACGCCGACCACGCCCGGCGCGCCCGACCTGGCGGCAGGCAGCGATAAGGGCAGCAGTTCGACTGACAACCACACCAATGAGAGCAGCCTGACTTTCTCTGGCACCAGCGCTGCTGGCGACTCCACGAGTTCCGTGCGGGTATTCCTGGATGTCAACAATAACGGCGTATACGACGGCGGCGACGCTGCGGCGGCAGTCACTGTCAGCAACGGCGCCTGGACCGTCACCGGCTTGTCCACCAGCGGCTTGGCCGACGGCGCCTACAACGTGTATGCGATCACCACCTCGGCCATCGGATCCGTCAGCAGCGCCCGTAGTTCCGGCCTGACCATCACCATCGACAAGACCGCTCCAGGCGCGCCGATCAACCAGATCGTGCTGGGCGCCAGCTCCGACAGCGGCAGCTCCAACGTCGACAACATCACCAGCGTCACCAATCCGGTCATGCGCGTGAACCTTGCGGGCACCAATGCTGTGGCCAGCGATACGGTTGAACTGCTGCTGGGCGGCGCGTCGCTAGGCACACCTGTGGCCGCTGTGTTCACTGGCACCGACATCGCCAATGGGTTTATCGATCTGGCTGTTACCAGCGGTGCGCTGGGCGCTGATGGCAATAAGACCTTCACCGCCAGGATCACAGACGTGGCCGGCAATGTGGGCGCAGCTGGTGGGAGCCGCATCATCGTGCTCGACACCACCGCTCCGGCTACACCAGCCACACCCGTCCTTGATTCGGCGAGCGACAGCGGCAGCTCGAATTCGGACCGCATTACCAGCAATGCCACCCCCGTCATCAATGGCACGGCGGAAAACGGCAGCGTCGTTACCCTGTACGACAGCAACGGCACCACCGTGTTGGGTTCGGCGGTAGCCACTGGTGGCGCCTGGAGCATCACCACCAGCGCCCTTGCCAATGGCATCCACAACCTGAGCGTCAAGGCGAGCGATGTGGCAGGTAACGTCAGTGCTGCATCCGGGTTGCTGCCTGTCACCATCGACACGCGGCCATTGGTCTTTACCAGCGCCACTGCAGGCGATGGGCAGGTCACTCTCGTGTGGAGCAGCACGGCGGCCAGCGTCATTGGCGTATACACCGTGACAGGCACGCCAGCGGGCACCTGCACTACCAGCACCACATCCTGCGTCGTATCAGGCCTGACCAACGGCACGACCTATCAGTTCACGGGGACAGTCAGTGGCGGTGGTGGTATCGCCTCTGCCCCGATCAGCGCAACACCGGTACGCACCGAGTACACCGGTCCGGTGCCGGGCGTCCCCGGCAATGCTGCGGTCGCGATCACTGGTGGCGGCACCCACTGCACGTTGACGTCAGCGGGTTTCAATGCGGTGGTACCACCCAACGCTCCGGTAGACGCTGCCCAGCCGGTTGGCGTCTTTCGTTTCACCGCCGTGGGCTGCCCGGGCGATACGCTCTCTATCAGCCTGACCTATCCCCAGCCCTTGCCTGCGGGTGTGCGTTTCCTCAAATTTGGCCCACCTGCAGCGGGCCAGCCAGCATCATGGTTTGAGCTCCAGGCGGCCGACTATTCGCTGAGCAATGGTGGCCGTACGGTGACCTATAGCGTCACCGACAACCAGGCTGGAGATTCGAACACGGCAGCTGGTGTCATTGACGATCCATTTGCGCCCATGGTTTTCCTGGCGGCGGCAGGCGTGACCGGTGTGCCGGCGCTTTCGCAGTGGGGCCTGATGCTGATGATTCTGGTGGTGGGATTGATGGGGTGGCGCATGCATCGCTTGGGTTGATGGGCTGTAGCGAATAGCAGCCTGAAGTTAAGCGTGCCCCCTGGGGGTGTCTATTGATTCGGATCGCTTTCCTTCGCTGCGGGCGTTGGAATTGCCCCATTGAAGCAATACGCATCGCTTGTGAGCTTTTACGCGGCAGCGATATCGGTTTGGCTCGTCCAGACATACCAGCCTAACGAAGTTGCTCGTGGGTTCTCTCTGTTCACCAGTTGGCAAGCGCCTTAACGCCGTAGGCTGGGCGGCCAGAGAGATGCACGAGGGCTCGCAATCACTGGGGCGTCTCTTTTGGTCGTAAGGCGCAAAGTGGCTCGGGGGGCTTCGACACCCGGCTCAACGGGGCGTCTAAAATCGCGCCATGCTTGACATCCTTCTCCTCCGCAAAGACCTCGACACCGCCCTCGCGCGCCTGGAAACCCGTAAAAAGCCCCAGGCTTTCCTGAACGTGGAAGCATTCCAGGCCCTGGAGTCCGAGCGCAAGACGCTGCAGACCCGCACTGAAGAGCTGCAGGCCCAGCGCAATCAGCTGTCCAAACAGGTCGGCATGTTGATGAGCCGGGGCGACAAGGACGGCGCTGAAGCCATCAAGTCCCAGGTGGCGGCTGGCAAGGCAGAGCTGGAGCAATCCGCTGCGCGCCTGGAGCAGATCCAGGCCGAACTGCTGGCCATGCTGGTGGCCGTGCCCAACCTTCCGCACGAATCTGTGCCTGTGGGCAGCGACGAGTCGGGCAACGTGGAAGTGCGCCGCTGGGGCACGCCCGCCACCTTCGCTTTCGAGGTGAAGGACCACGTGGATTTGGGAACTCCGCTGGGCCTTGATTTCGACATGGGCGCCAAGCTCTCGGGCTCGCGTTTTACCGTGATGAAGGGGCAGATCGCACGCCTGCACCGCGCGCTCGCCCAGTTCATGCTGGACGTGCAAACCACCGAGCACGGCTACACCGAGTGCTATGTGCCCTACGCCGTGAACGCCGATTCGCTCAAAGGCACGGGCCAGTTGCCCAAATTTGAAGGCGATTTGTTTGCCGCAAAGAAGGGTGGCCAAGATGGCGAGCCCGTGCCCGACAACACTGCGCTGTACCTCATTCCCACCAGCGAGGTGCCCCTGACCAACTTTGTGCGCGATGTGGTCACGCCGGAGGCCGACCTGCCCATCAAGCTGACGGCCCACACGCCGTGCTTCCGCTCTGAAGCGGGCAGCGGCGGGCGCGACATTCGGGGCCTGATTCGCCAGCACCAGTTCGACAAGGTCGAGATGGTGCAGATCGTCCACCCCGACAAAAGCTACGAAGCGCTGGAAGAAATGACCGGCCACGCAGAAGCCGTGCTGCGAAAGCTGGGCCTGCCCTACCGTGTGATGAGCCTGTGCACGGGCGACATGGGTTTTGGTGCCGCCAAGACCTACGACCTGGAAGTGTGGCTGCCCGCGCAGAACACCTACCGCGAGATCAGCTCGGTGAGCAACTGCGAAGCCTTCCAGGCCCGCCGCCTGCAGGCCCGCTTCAAGAATGCCCAGGGCAAAAATGAGCTGCTGCACACCCTGAACGGCTCCGGCCTGGCCGTAGGCCGCACGCTGGTGGCAGTGCTGGAGAACAACCAACAGGCGGATGGCAGCGTCACGGTGCCTGAAGTTCTGCGCCCCTACCTGGGCGGTATGGCGGTGTTGACCCCCTGAAAACCTTGCTATACTCGCAGGCTTCGACACACAGGAGAGGTGGCAGAGTGGTCGAATGTACCTGACTCGAAATCAGGCGTAGTAGCAATACTACCGTGGGTTCGAATCCCACCCTCTCCGCCAGTATGCACAAAGGTTTGTTGCTATTAATTTAGCAGCAAACCTTTTTTGCTTTATGAGTCATGTAGCCACCATGTAGCCAGCGGTACAGGGTTATGTGGCATGTATCCCGCTCTGCATCAACCAATGCACTTCGGCAATTTGCCGCGCCGGGGCCATTCGGGGTTTGCTCGGGTTCAACGCCCCGCTGCTTGAGGCTGTTCGTATTTCGTATGGGCAGTCAGCCCTAGCAGCGCCTCGACTTGACCTGCAGCGCGCATGACCTGGTACAGGTCGATCTGATCGAGAGTCGTGTCATCTTGTACATGCGCGGACAAGTAACTTTCAGACTTGCTGAGCACTCCGTTACGGGCGCAGACGATGTAGGAGACCGATTCCGCCTCCAGTTCTTTCTGTGAATGCTGGAGGGGTGGGCGCTCAGGCACGTTCAGGTATCGGTCTTTCCCCAAATGCCCCAGAAACAGGTGGCCCAGTTCGTGCGCCACCGTGGCGAACTGCACGTTGTGTTCATGGTTGCGGTTGACGGTCATCTGGTAACTGCTGGGCGAATCAACCTCCTTCGCGCGCACCGTCACCCTGATGGAGCCCGCATTGCCATCGCCTGCATCCACTTCATGCCATGCGATGTGCTTTTTGACCATTTTCTTGGCGTAGCTTTTCAGGGCGGCGGCGTCCATGGCACCGTGGGCGGCAAATGCGGCAACACCATCGGGGAGTGGGTCGCCCTCCGTATCGGCCACGTCATACACCAACGCCACTGGTCCAAACGGCCACAGTATGAGTAGTGGCCGTGCCCCGTCCTTCACGATGCGGTTGAACCGCTCAAACCAGTCCATGCGCGATGCTGCGTACAGCAGTCCGGGCTTTTGAACCTGCAAAAGCATGGCGTTGAACGGCGCAAAGTTGCGCAGCCGAATCACAAAATGGAGCAGCGCACGGAAGTCTTTTCCAGTGCGGTACAGCTTTGAATCAGACAGCAACTGATCCAGCAGTGTCCTGGCTGCTTCGGTCTCCAAAAGATCCATTTGCTCCACGACTTCTCCATTGCGATTGCGAAGTGGGAAATACCGATGGCCCGCATCACCTGTACCAGGAAGGCAAACTTGAGTCCTGATCGTCTTAAGGAATACGCTTGCCTGTCTCATCCAGGTGAATGGTTTCTCGTCCGTAGTTAAAGCGCGGCGCATCCATATCTGGCGGCCCAAGCAACAATCGCCCGCCGCACTCATGTTGAAACCCCCTGCAAACCCCGTCGTCATCAAAATTGAAAGGCAGGGTGTGTACGCTACTGCAGGTCAAGCATCGGCATTCCGTCCCGCGAGTCTGGGCCAGCCGGATCTGCCCGCGCAGTTCGTTTGCTCGCGTTTGTAGAGCGCAGGCGCGCTGCCCAAAGATTCTTGATACCCAGCGCTTGGTCCTATAGCCAGTTGTGGAAAAGGTAGCATTCAGCGCATCCAGTTCCGTCTGCAGTGACTCAATCTCAGGTTGGGCGCCCTCCACGTCACGGGGATTGCGACAGTCGCTGCACCATCTCATCTCGCGGTGGCCATTGACCGTGGTTCCATCCGCAAAGTGATATGCCAGCGTGATGCGCCGGAACACCAAAAACCCGCGATAGTCGCAGTCGGTGCAACTGAGGGGGCCGTCGGGCATCGACATAGTTTTGCCTTTTCAAATTAATCGATCTAAAAGTAGGGCGTGTCTATATCTTCCCGAGCTTCCGCGTCGCTCGACGTAGCGCCACACTGCCAACTACTAGATTTCGCCCGAAATTTGATTGCTAACACTCTGCTGCCAAATATGCCGATACACCAGCTGCGCTATGTCCGCCTTGTCATCCGGCGAGTAAGGAGGCTCGGGTAGCGTTTGATAGATATGGTCCAAAACGAACGTTTCCACCTCGGCCTGGGTCTGCTCTTTTTCTGTCCAGCGGTCCAGTGGGGTAATGACCGCTAGCACGCCTGCCAACAGATCCTTGCTGGCCTGCTTGATTCGTTCCCGTTCAGTCTTGGACAGACCTTCCCGGTGCACTAGATCGAACAACGCCAATTGGTCCTCGCTGAGCCCTTCCGCTATCGCCCGACTTTGCTCCGCAGTCAAGTCGCTGACAAGGGCTGTCAGCTTGGCAAAAGTGTCTTCCACTGTGGCCCGGTCTTTGTCCTGGTTGTAGGCGGAGATGATGTTCTGGTAGACCTTCTCGTAGTTCATTCGCAGCGGGTTGCGAGCCAGCATCTGCGCCAGTTTTTCTTCAACGATCTGCCGGATATCCTCAATCACCGTGGCCTTGCGCTTCACCTTTTTGGCAAACTCGTCACGGAGCTTTTCCATGTTGATCTGCGACAGGTCCACAGTCAGCCCACTTGCCTGGTCGCTACCCACTCCTTGGGCTGCAATGGCCGTGTTGACGATGCGGTGCAGTACCTTGAGCAATTCGCTTACATCGGCAGTGTCGCGGCGTTCATTCAGTTTCTTGTAGATGGCTTCAAGGTTGTCGTGGCGTTCTGCGTATATCAGCGCCGAGGGCTCCACCAGCAAAGCCTTGAAGCGGCCGAACACCACGCGACACAAAATTTCGTAACGTCGCTTGGCCTCATCGCTGGTGTAGACAGAATCCACCGCATCGGCCAATAACTGGATGCGACCAAACCCTTTGCTGCCCAGCAGGGTGCTGGCATCAAAGCCCAGCCCAAGCAAATGCGCTTCAGTTACAGTAATGGCATCGGCTAGGGCTGCGACCCGTTCCTCAATCGGAGCCACGATCTCGGCGGGTCCCCCATCGTCGCCAAGGGCATACTGCGCCAACGCTTCGCGCAGGCTTTTGAGCATGCCGTTGTAGTCCACGATCAGGCCAAAGTCTTTGCCGGGGTACACCCGGTTGGCGCGGGCGATGGCCTGCATCAGCGTGTGCGCCCGCATGGGCTTATCGATATAGAGCGTGGACAAACACTCCACGTCAAAGCCAGTGAGCCACATGGCACACACCACCGCAATACGGAACGGGTGCTTCGGGTTTTTGAACGCGGTTTCCACATCCACGCGCTGACCGTCGGCAGTCTCAAACCCCAGCTTCATCACCGAGCGGTGGGGAATGATGTCAAAGTCCCATCGCTTGAAGTCCGCCACCTCGTTTTGGGCTTCACTGATGATCAACTCAATGATGGTGTCATCCATCCACGCAGCCTTGGCCAAGAGTCGGTCGCGCTGGGCATGTAGCACCTGGCGTGCTTCGTTGTCTGCAGTGGAGGCAATCGTTGCCAACTTGGCTTGTGCCCCTGCGCGCACTGCAGCGGCCTTGGCCTTCCACAGTGGCTCGATCAGCTTGAGCATGCGGGCGCAGGTGATCTTGTCAATGCACACCATCATGGCCTTGCCTGCTTCCCATCGGGTGCTGCAATGCTCAACAAAGTCGGTGGCTATCCGTTTGAGCCGGTCATCCGCTGTGATGACTTCGTAATCCTTGCCCAACAGCTTTTCGAGCAAGGCGGTTTGATCCGGGTCCAAGTCAGATGCATCCACAGCCGCCGCAATCTTTTCGTTCAAATCAAGCTTGGCCAGGCCCAGTTTCTCGCCCCGGTTCTCGTAAACCAGCTTTACTGTGGCGCCATCTTCTTCGCTGCGCTTGAAGTCGTAGCGCGACACATAGTCGCCAAAAATCCGTTTCGTCAGCTGGTCGTGCTTGAACAGTGGCGTGCCGGTGAACCCAATGAAGGCCGCGTTGGGCAACGCCATGCGCATGGTGCGGGCCAGCTTGCCAGACTGGGTACGGTGCGCTTCGTCGGACACCACAATGATGTCGTCGCGCGCACTGTAGGGCTCATCGGGCGCCACGTCTTGGTTGAACTTGTGGATCAGGCTGAATACATAGCGGTGGTTTTCAGACAACAGGCGCTGCAGTTCGCGGCCAGAACTGGCCCGTGGGGTCTGCTCGTCCGCCACGCCACACCCGATGAAGGTCTTGTATATCTGGCTGTCCAAGTCATCCCGGTCGGTCATCAGCACAAAGGTGAAATTGCCCGGCACGGTTCGCCGCACCTTCTCGGCAAAGAACGCCATGGAATACGACTTGCCGCTCCCCTGGGTGTGCCAAACGACGCCCAGACGGCCAAGGTCGGGGTGGGCGCGCTCAATAATTTGCAAGTATTTGGGAGACGGCGCCTCGGCAGCGATGGGGTACGCGCTCTGTGGCTCGTTGGCGGCCTGGTCCGATTCGGCGTAGGGCAGCTCAATCGTGCGGTAAGTCAGGCGCTTAGCCGTAGGGAACTCGCGTTTCAATGCCTCCTGGTGCACCACAGAAGCCACCGCCTGGTTCACCCCCAGCAACTGGTGGTTGCGCGCCACCACCTTGCGCACGGCACCCGCCTTGCTGGCGTCAAACAGAATGAAGTTTTCCAGGATGTCGAGCAGGCGGTCCTTGGCCAGCATGCCATTCAGCAGCACCTCTGCGGCCACATTGCCCACATCGCTTTCGTGCAGGCGCTTCCATTCGCCAAAATGCTCCCAGGTGCTGGTGATGGAGCCAAAGCGGGCGTTGTGCCCGTTGCTGACAATCAGGAAGGCGTTGTGGTGGAAGGCATGGGCCACCACGTTCTCGTCCATGTAGTCGCGTAGGTTGCCGTCAAAGCCAGCGCGGATGTTTTTGTACACCGCCTTCAACTCGATGAACACCAGCGGCAAACCATTCACAAAACACACCAGGTCGGCCCGGCGGTTGTAATTGGGGGTGCGCAGGCCAGTGAGCTTGAGTTCGCGCACCACCAGAAAACGGTTGTTGGCAGTGTTGCGAAAGTCCACCACCGCCGCCTGCGCATGGCTCAGCTGGCCCTGGGCGTTGCGGAAGCTTACCGGCACACCATCGCGGATCAGTGCGTGAAAAGCCCGGTTGTGCTGCAACAGCGAACGTGAAAAGTCGTGGTGGGTGAGCTTGGTGATGGCCTCTTCAATCGCTGGCGGCGGAAGCTGGGGGTTGAGCAGGCACAGTGCAGCGCGCAGGTCGCGCACCAACACCGCCTCGCGCTCATTGGCGCGCCCCAAGGTGCCCGTGGGGCCAAAGGTTTCCTGGTTCCAGGCATACACGCTGTCCCAGCCCAGCATCTTCTCCAGTTGCTCCGCAAAAGTGGCCTGCACCAGGCGGTCTTCGCTGTTGATGTCGGTGTAGGCCATCCCTTGTCCTCCCCAATGTCGTTTGTTATTCGAGCTGTTCGGCTGCCAACGCTTCGGCGGGTGTCATTGACCGCAACTTGACGTTTAGCGCCATGGCAATAGCTTTGGAGCGCTGATGAATAAACCGGTCGTAGTCGTCCGCATTGACTCCATAGCGTTCTGCATCCTGGATCAGGTGCGTTTTCAGGGTGTCGGCCAGCGCTAGATTGGTCTTGGCAAACTTCTCTGTGTACTCGCTAGGCGCCTTTTTGCCGATACGGTGCTTGTTGGAATAGCCGTCAATCAGCGTGATGTTGGCGATAAGGTTGGGCTGCTTGTCTTTGTCAAAACTGGCCAGGTACGCTTTAGGAAAAAAGTGGTGGTAATTGCGGCTGGTTGCAATCTTGAGGTTGCTGTTGTCAAGAATCACCACGCCATTGGTATCAAACGACTTCGGTTGCTGATAGGCCAACAGGCACAAGATGGCCTTGCAATAACCATTGCCAGCCGAGAACCAAGTTTCGGCAATTTTCTGGGGTGTTACTGAAAGCTCACTGCTGGAGTAGTTGGGTGCAGTGCCTTTGACAATGGTGTCCATCTTGTTGAAGTCTTCGCTCAACTTCGACTCGGTGCCCGAGTTGTAGCGCTCCGTCAGCCCAGCCCAGTAGTAAAACTGCTCCAACAGTTGCACCTGTTCAATGCTCGGTTTCTTGTTGGCGCTGGCGTGGAAGAAGTACACCAGTGGCACCACCAGCGCTGGGTATGGAACCAGTTGCGACACCGGCACCCGCAGTTCCGACCGAATGAAGTCAATGGCCATGAAAAGTGACGCCTTCATGGGCTCCCACTTCTCAATAAACGCCTCGCGCCGAATCTTTAGGATGTCTTTGCTGCGCACCGCGCGCAGGGTAATGGCCGCGACGCACTGCATGATGATGGACTCAGGCAGCGTCTCGAACTTGGCAGACACCAGGCACTGTTTGTCGTCATCCGAGCCGTCACGCAGCAGTTCGTACTTTTCAGCCAAATCAAATTTCTTGGCCTCGTCATAGGTCTTGGCCACCATGATCTCGAACACCGTCAGCGACTTTCCGCCGGTGTTGATGCGAGAGAACACCTCGCACGCCACCTCAATCGGGTAATCCTTGATCGTGATCGTGGAAAAGTCGTAGTTGGTCAGCTTGTTCTTGTACGTCTCAATCAGCTTGAGAGTGTCGCGGTTGGGGAACTCATCCAGCAAATCGGTCACCTGGCTGGTCAGCACGCGGTGCACCGAAACATAACGCTTGCCCTTCTGCTGCTCGGTCACCACGATCTGCTCGTCGTTCTCCGGGTCATGGTCCAGATTGATGAAGATGTCGCGGTAATCCACTTCCTTGCCATCCTTGGTGATCCGAATGCCTTTGCGGATGGCATAGAGCGAGGTAATGCGCTGCTGCCCATCCAGGATGTACTGCACGTAGTCGCCCTTGTCGGTATCTGGCAGCTTGTGGTTGCCGACCTCCTTATAGCTGCGCAGTTCCTCCTTGGTCTTCCAGAAAATGAAAGTACCAATCGGGAAGCCCTTGAGGATGGAGTCAATCAGCTTGGCCGATTGCTCCTTCTCCCACACAAACTCGCGCTGGAACATCGGCAGCTTGATCTGCCCGCTGTCGATTTCCACGAAAAGCGCTTCGTACTTTTTGTTGTGGTTGTCGGGCTGAAGCAGTACCGGCTTGTCGGAGGCGGTGGCAGGCGCTGTGGTGGTGCTGTCGTTCATTTTTGGGCTGGTGGTGGTTCTACACGGAAAGCTCGCCGCTCATCAGGCGTGGCAGCAACAGGTCGCGGGCGGTCCGAAGTTTTTGATTGACCTCTTCGAGTTTGTCCAACTGCGCATGAATTGACTCAATCGTTTCATGGAAAGAGCGCAAAAGTGTGACCGGCGGATGGAGTAACGGCCGACTGTAAGCAAAGTCTCGGTTCAGGCCTGGAACAGCCACGTCGGTGCTGATGAAGTGCATATTCTTCAGCGCGTAGAAAAGGTACAGGCTACTGCTTTCAGGACTCACGAAATAAACAGTGTCGATGGGAAAAAAGCTCTTGCTTGACCAGTACACGCTACCAACATTGCCCTTACGGCCCAGAATGATTGCGGGGCCTTGGACCAGGGGCGTTTCATGGGTTCCGACGATGCCGCTCGAACCATAAACCGGATAGTCGCCTTCAACGCGTATTTCAGCCTTCAACGCTTTGCCGTAGTTCAATGTGATTGAGTCACCCAGCGTCTTGCGCTCCCACCCCTGCGGCACGCCATCCACGACGGGGGTGTGTTCATAGCCTGGGAAGCGCAGGCGTACGAACCATTCTCGGTAGAGCAGCCGGGCAGACTCTTCGAGCAGGGCCATGCGGCGGCAGTTGTTTTCAATCAGGTCGTCGTAGGTGGAGAGGATGTCGACAATGCGAAGTTGCAGGTCATGCGACGGCGCCTTGACCTTGATCTCGTGGAGAACATTGCGGTCAACCCCTGGTACTGCTGCTTTTTCGCTTTGATAGCCCTTCAGCACATTGCGCAATAAGTAGGCCGAAAACCTTGGATCATTGCCTTTGAAGTCGATCACATACAAGGCCGTGTTTAACGGCCAGTAGTCTTCTTCAAGGTAGAACACTTCACCAATGGTTCCGTATCGCCCCGTGACGACCCCCGGCGCCATCGCCTTTGCCTCTTTGTGGCGACCAGTGATTCCCGATGACGAGACAACGGGCACATCACCCTCCTGGCGCGAATGTTCAGGCAAGTCGTGGCCACGTTTCAGGGTCAATACGTCGCCCAGACGGCAGGTACGCCAACTCATTGCGTAAATACCTCTATGCCAAGGTTTTTGAGTGAAAAATGGCTGTATGCCTTGCGTAGCATGCGCAAGAAGCTACCAAAAACATAGTAATCAGCAATCCTCATACCCCCAACTCCTCAAAGTTGGTCTGTATCTTCGCCGCCAAGTCCACCGCCTCGCGGTTCAAGTCCGCCAGCTCCAGGTGGATGTCGCGCAAGGTTTGCTCGAAGTCGAAGTCTTCATCCACCTCGGCGGGTGCCACGCCGACAAAGCGGCCCGGGGTCAGGCTCCAGTCGGCGGCTTCGATGTCGGCACGGGTGACGACCTTGCACAGGCCGGGCACATCCGCCAATTTGGCCTGGGGAAAACGGTCTTGCAGCCACACGATCTGGCGGTGCAGGTAGGCGCACTCCTTGAGCTGTTCGACCCCTGACTTTCGTTGTTCGTCGAGCTGCTTGATCAGCTTGTTGACGGAGCGGCGGTCGTAGAACTCGGCAGCCTCCTCTTGGGTGGCCAGCTCTTGCACCAGCTGTGAGGCGCGGGCAGCCAGTTTGTAGAGCAGGTCAATCTGCTTGACCAGGCCCCGAAGGGAGTCGGCCAGGGGGTCGAAGGCTTTACGGGCGGCGTGCTGGGCCTTGTTGTTTTGCGGGGGCTTGGCAATGTGCTTGCAGTACGCGGCCAGCTCAGTGACCGAAGTTGTGCGATCAGTAGCGTAAGCACTGACAGCACCACTCCATTCCGCCAAAGCGTCGGCAAGCCCTTGGCGTTTTTCCAGCGGCAGGGCTTCGATGTTCTCCACGCTGTCCATGAATGCCGCAAGAGGGGCGCGGCTGTCTGTTAGTGCGGTCTCAAACGCGGAGAGCGCGGCATCCACGGCGCCAGCCTCGGTGCCCAGGCGGGTGATGTAGCTTTGCACCAGCTCTAAAAACCGCTCTTGCTGGCCTCGGTATAGCCAGACGATGGCGGCTAGGTTGACCTGCTGTTCGGGCGAGAAGTCGTAAATCTTGCGGGTGACTTTGCGGTACACATTACGCGCGTCCAGCATCAGCACTTGGTCTTTGCGCTCGGCAGGCTTTGAGCGGTCAAAGTGCCACAACTCGCAAGGCACGGTGCGGGTGTAGAAGAAGTTGGAGCGGATGGCGATCATCACGTCCACATCACCCGTTTCCACCAGTTTGCGGCGCACTTCTTTTTCGCCATGCCCGGCGCTGCTGGCCTGGGACGACATGACAAAGCCTGCCCGACCCTTGGGCGACAGGTAGCTGTGAAAGTACGAGATCCACAGGTAGTTGCCGTTGGAAACGTGCTTGTCTTTGTTAACACCAGGCAGGCCAAAAGGCAGGCGGCGGTCAGTCTTCACGGCTTCGGCATCCACCTTGTCCACATTGAACGGCGGGTTGGCCATCATGAAATCGACATTGCCCCACAGCGGGCGGCCATCTTGCAGGCGGTGAGCGTCTACGTAGAAGGTGTTGGCTTCCTGAATGTCGCCCTCCAGACCATGCACGGCCAGGTTCATCTTGGCCAGTCGAATGGTGGTGGGGGTCTTTTCCTGGCCATAGAAGGTGACCCGCTTCATGGTATCCAGGCCTTCGTGCTCGATGAAGTGGCTGCTCTGCACAAACATGCCACCCGAGCCACAGGCCAAATCCGCCACCACGCCGTGGTCTGGCTCGATCACGCTCACCAACAATTGCACCAAGGAGGGAGGGGTAAAAAACTCGCCATTGTCTTGTGCGCCCTGCATGGCGAACTTCATCAGGAAGTATTCGTAGATACGGCCAAACACGTCGCCCGTGGCGGTGCGCAGAGCTTCACTGTCAAAGCAGCGCAGCAGGTTTTCAAGCAACTTGTTGTCGAAGCGGTCGTAGTCTTTGGGCAGGCTGCCCTGCAGCGGGGGAAAGTCGGCCTCGATGGCGTTCATGGCGGCCACCAGGGCAGCGCCCAGGCTGGCGCCAGACGGCAGGTTCAGCAGAGTGTCATACCGGGCGGCATCGGGCAACATGAGGGCCCGGCGTTTGATGAAGTCAGCCTTGCCCAAAGGGCGCTTGGGCATGGTGCCTGCGGCCTGGGCGGCTTCAATGGCGTGCAGCGCGGCCTGGTAGCGGTTGGTGGCGTGGCGCAGAAAGATCACGCCCAGCACCGGCATCGAGTACTCGGTGGCGGTTAGGTTGGAATTGGCGCGGAGTTGGTCGGCGGCTTCCCACAGGCTGGCTTCGGTCTGGGTGATGTTGTGGAATGCGTTGGCGGTCATGCTTCAATTTTGTTGTGAGCCGGTGATATTCCATCCGGTCTGCATATTGATTATGTGGGCACCTCGCCTTGAGGTTGGGCGTTGCGGTCCCTCGTACGTTTCAAAAGTGCCCTCAGCGGCGCATGCATGTGTGAGTACGCTGGATTGTTGAGGACATGCACCAGCCGGACCGCACGTTCTGCGTCGGTCAACTGGCGGCTTGCTCCATATTGGCAATACGAGATTGGATGGACGCCATGCTCGCCCCTTTTATCGGCCGCGTTCAGGATCGTCATGAACCACTGGAAATGCACTGGGGCGCCGACCCACTAGCGTTAACACGGCGGCGTACATTTCTTTTGAGAACATCGGAAACTTGCCTGCATAAGCGTGCAGCTCCTCGTCGGTCATGGAATCAAGGTCTACATGGGCTGTCGCCTTTTCCATCTTGGCCACCCGATTTTCAAGTTTCGTCATAGGTCGCCTCGATGTGCTGCAAGCGATCTAGAAACTGCGCCTCGGTCCCGTTGTCTTGGCGTTGCAGTATTTCGCCATCCCAGAGTCTGGCACTGACGGTGCCGCGCGAAGGCGAAACGAATGTGACCGTGATGCGCGGCGGTTCCACCGGGCGCGTGGCGACCTCCAACACTTCGATGCGCCGCTCAAGACTTGCCATGCTTTTTCTCCAATACCTCAATGCGCGCCACCAGCTCGGTGCTCTCGACGATTTTTGCCACGCCACCGAGCGCAGCGATGATCTGTGCGGCTTGACCCGGTGCAATGTCGCCAAGAGCGGTGGCCTGAACCACGGCATGCGCCTGCTGCGCCAGGTTTCCCTTGGGCATGTCCAGCGGGGTCGGCAATTCCATAGGCCGCAGGCTCGGCAGCACGCGGTCCAGCAAGATGCGGATGGCCTGCGGGTCGCCCGCCAGTGCCTGCGTGCGCAGCACATCGATGATCTGATCCAGGTCTTGCGCCAACTTATCACGCAACTCGGCCACCTTGCCGCGCCCGGCGGGGCGGCCAGGAGAGGCCCGATTGCCTTTAGCAAAGCGACCGGACGGGCCACGTTCCGCCGTTTTCTTCCCGTCTTTATTCGGTGGGGTCATGTTGTGCTTTCTGTTGAGGCGTTTGCGTCCCAGCGTCAATCGATGCTTGGCTGACCCGTGCCGTGTCATCCAAATCCAGAGATGCGCTGCGGAACCGGAGGGCCGTCGCGGCGCTGGTGTCGGGGTCAAGGTCAACCACCCAGTCCAGCAAACGGCCCGTGGTGTGGTGCGCCGATTGGAGTAGCTCAATCAGGGCGGGCTTGTGCTGCCGGATGCCCGCACGAAGCTCATCGTTCAGGCGATTGGCAGGCGTCGCCGTCAGCTTGTGGCCGTCGGTTTCCAGGGTCAGGCCAGCGTGGTGCAGCGCCAGGTAGAGGGCGAAGACGGGCATCAGAATTCCTCGCTTTCAGAAACGGCCTGCGAACTATGCGAAGTAAGCGAAGAATCAAGGCTGGCAAGGGTTTCAGGTGTTTTTGAGGCATCGCTAACTATGCGAACTTGGCGAACTAACGCCGGGTAGGGGTGGCTTTGTTCGCTTACTTCGCTTTGTTCGTGAAGTCCAACATCTGCCGCAAACCCGCGTGGTTGCTTGTTGTTCGCATAGTTCACTTTGTTCGCAGCCAATTCGTAGAACTTGGTCGGTCGGCCTGCGCCGCTGCGATTCTCCTGTACGGTAACGAGTGGCGGGTTGCAGGACAACAGCTCGTCGAGCGCCGCATCAATGCGGTTTTTGTTCACATGGCCCTTGAAACAATCCACCGTGATCTGCTTGCGCGTCACGCGCTGGTGCGCGGTCAGAAAGTCCACGATCTTTTGGGCCGTTTCGTTTGTCTCGGCAACTTCCACTTCGTCGGCTGCGCTGCCAAAAACGAACTTGATGGAGTCCACGCTGTAGCGCACCCAGGCCAGCGCCGCATTGATGTGACGCACCTCCACCATGGTGGTCAGGTCGCACAGGGCGAACAGCATGGCCAGGCGCAGCAGCATGGGGGCACGGCGCTCAATCAATGCTGTGATGCGTTCGCCTGCAGAGTTGTCGTTCAGCTCGCTGTGATACAGCACCTCGTAGCGCTTGCGGGCGTCTGGCGACAACTCCACGCGCATCTTGTCCTTGTCGGCCCAGCGCTCGGCCCGGCAGAACTGCAACACCTCCAGCACGCGCGCTGCAAGGGCGTCCACATCCTCCTGGCGCGCGGCGCGGGGGAAGGCCAGCATCTTGGTGCGTTCAGCCCAAAACATCAAAAAGCGGTTGGCAAAGCCGTTCGTGAGTTCCCTTGATGCCATGAGGCCCAGCAACTCAGAAGGCGTTACAGCACCCACCAGTGCGATATGCGGGTCAGTCGCCCAAAGGCGGCTGCTCTTGGTCGCTGGTTTCATGCTCACGCCGTCCCAGCAGTCGCGCAGCGCCGTCGACAACGTATTCCCTTCGCGTTTGCCTTGGTGCAGGATGTTGGCGAACTCGCTTTCGATCACCAGAAGGCGCTTGTCGAGGATGGCCTCCACTTCGGTTTTGCCCTCGGTGTAGCCATCGTGGATCAGGTACACCAGGCCCTCACGGGATGACAGGCCACCACGGTGCACTTGTGGCGTGGCGTCCTTGCTCAAGGCCTTGAGGGAGTGTTCGATCCGGCCGATCAGCGATACCGCATCACCCTTGCGGCCACGGCCCGAGCGGCCAATATGCAGCATGAACATGCGTGCGTGGTGCCAGGTGTTGCCGATGGGCATGTACGGCCCACGTCCCACGGAGCATCCCATGAAGGCGATAAAGTTTGCGGCGATAGCGTAGGGGTTGGCTTCGGTGGTGTCGCTGCCTGCGCGGGCCACGTCGCCCACCAGGCCATAAAGGCAAGCGGGATCAGGTCGGGGCGCGTTGCGGTGGTTGTCGAGGCCGTCGTCGTCTGCCGCGTCGGCCAGGATGTTGAAGTCGCTGTTCATTACTTACCCTCCAGCCACACGTCGGCCCAGTCGGCGCCGGGGCGCGATGGTGTCAACGTCTTGTTGTTGATTCCGGCCTTGTTGGCACGTTGCGCCAGCGCGGCGGCAGCTTGTTGGCCTGCGGGATCGTTGTCTGCAAAGATCACCAGGCGGTCGATGCCACGGGGCCAGTGAAAGCCGCTGAGGGCATTGGCACAGTAGGCGGCGACCACGGGCAGGCCCGAGCCCAATGACGCGGCCGCGGCGGTTTCGATACCCTCTGCGATGCCCAGTACGCCACCACGAGGAGCGGCCAAGGGAATGCAGGCGCCAGCCAATGACGCTGATGCTGCCGTCAACTTCTTGGGCGTTGGAACGTCTGCCTTCTTGCCCCCAGCCAGATAGGTACGGTGGATGGCGAGCAGATTTCCGTCGCGCACGATGGGCGCCAGCATGGCCGGGAAGCGTCCCAACTCCTGCAGGACCCCGTCATCGTCGGTGTGCCAGTACGCCAAGCCGGAGTGCTGACGGATGCAGGATGGGATAGCCCAGTCGCCCAGGCCGCGCTGCGCTAGGTAATTTCGAACCGAAGCACCAGCGGGGGCGGATGCCTTCCATAAGCGGGCATTGCGCTCGGCGTTCTTGTTCCACTGGATCCGTTCGTCCGCTTCGCGCTCGCGGGCGGCCTGTGCAATGTGCTGGCGCATCGCAGCCAGCTCAGCGGGAGACTGGTGCTGGGGTTGGTGGGCGCTCCAGCGGCTGCTGGTGTTTTGGCGGTAGTCGCCAAAGACGCCCCCCAAACCATCGGAGAACAGTTTGGCCCAACCTGATTTTTTCGGACCAAAACGGCAGAAGCGACCCGGCTCTAGGTGTTGAGGTGCGTGGCCCAGGCTTGCCTGGATCGCCCCAATAAACTCGACTGTGGAGTTGAGCGCGTTCATGTGCGGGGCTCCTTACGAAACCAGCGAGAAGGTGCTCCGCACCAGATCCGTAGCAGGAGGTGGTTGATAGCGTCGACCATTACGCTACCCCTAGCACACGGCGCAGTTCCGACACTGGCCAGGCCAGGCGGCCGTTGATGCGGAGGGGACGGATTGGTCCATCCTCGCGGCAGGCCCAAATGCGAAGCGTCTGTTGTGCTCGGTTCAGGTGTCCTGCAGCCTCGGGTGTCGGGAGTGCTGAGCGCGTTTCCAGCGCCAGCGGTGTGAGTTGAATAGTCTTTGCTGCCATGTGTGAACCCATTGGGTTGGTGAAACATGGTTCTGGACTATTCGGGCGCAACCCCCTTTGCGGTCAATGGCGCAACCCCCTTTGCGGGGCCAAAAGCCTTATTTCATGCGGGTTTCAAAGCGGTAGGCGCAACCCAAAGCGCAACCCCTCGCCTCTATTTGAGGCGCTGCGTGAAGGCGCTGTAGCCCTGCGGCTTGTGCTTTTCGCTCGGCAGTTTCCGTCGAATCAATTGCGTTGAAACGCCGAAACGTTCGGCGGTCTTTTTGGTGCCGTGCTTGTCCCGAAAAGCCTTCATCTCAGCCAATTTTTCATCTGTCCAGACCTTGACATTGCCCGGCGCAATGCTGGCGCGATCAGTCGCCATGGGCGCGGTGTTAACTTGGTGAGGCTTTAACAAATCTCTTACGATGGCTTTGCGCCATTTGTCCTGCGCGTCGTTGTGAGCGGATTCGGCTTCGCGTGCTTTTTGGCGATACGGGTTCACTGCGGCTAAGTACGCCAAGCGCCGTTTTTCCTGGACTTCTCCCGGCTGGCTTTTGTCTGTCCAGTCGTTCGCGGCCTCGGCCGCAGTTTCGGCGGTGTCCAATTCCTCGTTTGCTCTAGCGAGCGAAAGCCAAATTTCGGGGTCAGGGCTGGGGGCACGCAGTTGCGCACTGTGGAGTTCACTGAAAGCTGACGTGATGGACTCACGCAGCTTAGCGTCCAGCTGTCCGCTCAAAAGCAACGGTACGACCTCAGCATTGAGCACGCCAGTGCCATCCGAGAATCGCTCGCCAAGATGCCAGCCCCAGCCACCCAGCATAAAGGCTGCAAGCTGCCGCGCCGTGAAGGGGAACGGAAGGGCAGGCGTTGCGAGTGGGTCCGGGCTCTCAAAGCCTTCTTCTAGGTCGCAAACAGGAGTCCAGTTCAAGGCGTCTACTACATCGTTCTTGCGTAGCCAAACGCCGTCATCTCGGATGTCGTAGTTCCCGCGCACCGTGCTATCGGGCACATGCCATTTCCCGGTCTTTGTCAGCACTACATCGAGAGTATCGAGCAGTCCCTCGAAAACAGCGCGCGTGTACTGAGGTTCCTGGGCCGTCATTGTTCGTCCTCCTGAATACTCTCCCGATAGTCCAGAGCCTCAGATGGCCAGCGGGAGGAACTGGCTTTCGGCCGGAAGGTGGGGCGAAGCTATTGGGCTTGCGCGCTGTCTTGTCGCGTCACGGCCAAATGCAGGCCAGCAGCCCCGAGTACGGCCAAAAGGGTTTTGATGGTGGGGTTTCCCTTGGGGCCCAGCGCACGGTAAAGGCTCTCGCGGGGCATCCCTGCGCGCTCTGCGACTGCCGCCATTCCTTGGGCCTCGGCGACATGGCGCAGCGCGGCCAGCAGTGCGACTTGGCCTCCCGGCTCTTCGGCCTCATCCAACGCAGCGGCCAGGTACTCGTTGGCAAATTCGGGGTCTGCGTTGAGCATCTCCACAACAGCTGCATCATGCGAGCGGCTTGCGGGTGTTTTGGCTGTGTTCATGTCGTTTTCCTTCGCTGTTGCCAGTCGTGCCAGTTCGCAAGTGCGGTGGCAATGTCGGCTTGCTGGGTGCGCTTGTCACCACCGGCTAGCAGCAGCACAAGGCGCTTTCCGGCCTGGGCGTAATACACGCGGTAGCCCGGTCCCCAGTCAATGCGTAACTCCCACACACCCTCGGCAATGGGCTTGCAGTCTCCAAAGTTTCCAGCGGCCATGCGATTTACTCGCACCAGCACACGCGCCCGCGCTTGTCGGTCTGCCAAACCTCCCAACCATTGCGAGTAAGGATCTTGCCCGTTGGGGTTCAGATAGGTTTGAACTTCAAACATGGAGCTTGTGAATTATACGTTACAAAACTGCACGCAGCTTGCTCGGCTCGCTGGCGCTGTCGAACGTCACTCCGGCTTGTTCCAGAATCCATGCCTCGATACGCTCATGGTGCATGCGCAGCAGGTCCAGGGGGCGCACGGTGTAGTGCTTCTCTGCCGTAGCGCTCGGCTTGTGGCCCATGATTTGAGCCACCACACCAGCAGGTATTTCCAGCCATTCGGTCAAGCTCTTGAAACTGCGGCGAAGGCCATGAATAGTTAGGTCGTCGATTCCCGCCACTGCGCAAGCGTCGTGGTGTGGATTGCGGGGTATGACGATGCACCCACCAGCGGCCGTAGTGCTGGAAAAAACAAACCCATTGCGGCGAGGTAGTGCGGCCAACAGGCTCCACACGTAAGGCGTCAAAGGGATGACGCGGGTGCCCTCTACCTTGTCTCGAATGGTCAGTCCGCGCCACTTTGTATTGATGTCATCCCACCGCAGGCCGAGCACTTCGCCAGCCCGCGCACCGGTCAGCAGCAGGGTTTGCAGATAGGCGGCAATCACTGGGTTTTGTTGCTGGCGCACGGCGGCAAACCATGTAGGCAGTTGCTCTTTCAATAGCGCGTCCTGCTTCACCCCGGCTTTACCCAAACTCTCGCGGGCCTTATTTGTCTTGGCGGGGTTGGCGCTGGAGAGCACCGTCGCATATACCGGCTGCTCTGCGCACCACCTCAGAAAGGCTTTCAGGCAGCGCCATGCAAGCCGGGCTGCTGCAGGGCGGGTCTGCGCCTCGCGTTCGGCCCATGCTTCAATAACAGGCGCTTTCAGGTGGCGCAGCGGCATGGCCATGAGCGGGTGCAGTATTCCTGGGGCGGTCACGCCACCGGCGGCCCGGTTGGATGCCACTCCGCCAGGCTTCACCAACAAAAGATGTTCCTTGTAGTGACGTTCTCCCCAGCGCGGTTGGCGGGCTTCGAGGTAGACAGCCCACACCTCACCCACGGTCACGGCCTTGGCAGCGGCGGCGGCTTTCTCTGCGGCCTTTTCTGCCTGTTTCTGGCGTTCAATCTCTCGCGGGTCTTGCCCGTTGTCCAGCACCACAGCAAGGCGACGGGCTTCGGTTCTGGCCTGTTCAATGCTCCACAGTTTCACATCGCCAATCGTGCGGCGGATGGTTTGGCGGTTCAGCTTGGCCTCGTACACAAAAGACTTGGCGCCCGCAGCGGTCACACGCACGCGCAGGCCGGGCGCTTCGCTGTCGCGCATGAATGCCTGTTGCTTGCCATCAGGGCAAGCCAAACGCTCGATTGCGCCAGCGGTCAGGTTGATGCGCTCAGCAAGATCTGGCGCATCGGTCTTCTTGGGGCGTGCCATGCTGATTGCTCCGGTCGGTTTGGCTACATGGCGATTCCATGTAGCCACCATGTAGCCAAAAATCCCCAATTTTGAGGAATATCAATCAACACTAATACTGTTTGCGCATCCAGTTAAATTCCGTAAGTTGTTGATTTGTATTGATTCTAGCAGTGGCAATCAACACTGTGAAACATAAATTTTGCCTGACTCGAAATCAGGCGTAGTAGCAATACTACCGTGGGTTCGAATCCCACCCTCTCCGCCAGTACATGACCCCAAGTGATTGATTCACTTGGGGTTTTTTGTTTTTTGCCCTGTGCGGTATGCCATCTGGTATGCCATGGCGCATTGTTTATTCTTACATCTGTTTGGGCATTGTTGGAGCCCATAGAACGTCTAAGACCTAGCTGCATTCACCATTGCCCAGCACGCCATGTTGTGGGCTCCCCGTCGCGACTCAAGTAATGATGCCGGCCGACTCGGTGTGAGCGCTTTTCGGAATCGACGCCATAGGGCTGCAATCAGTGCCGAACAGTTGCTACCGGCATTAACTCCACTCCGGTCCTTTTCACCAGCTCCTGATAGCTGATCGGCCGATCCACCATCTCCCCCTCGCGGTTCTCCTGCCAATGCGCCCAGGCTCTTTGGGTGCTCGCGTCGTACACCAGCTTGTACAGATAGGTCGGTACCTTCACCCCATTGGCGCCAATGCGCGGCCCCGCATCCGTGAACACGGGTCCCGTGATCACAAACACATCCCCCTTGGCCCGCTTCGCATAGTGCCGCGCGTCCTGCTCGATCTTGTTCCAGGCGCCCCCGTTGTGCTGAGCGTTCTGCGGAACCATGTTCGCCAGACTGAAGCTCTGGGCCATGGAAGTGGGCGTGGCCATATCTCCAGCAGGCGCCATGTGGCCTCGGGAGTAACCTGAGTTCTTGTAGTCCTCCAACTCCGCCCGCTCGCCACTTGGGAGCCGCGCGTCCGCGAAGAACCGTTTGGCCCGTTTCTCGTTGGCTCCTTCGAGCAACTGTCGATTCAGCCGCTGGGCTACGAACACCGGCGTCTTGGTGGTTCCGGAATGCAGTACCGCAAACGATTCATAACAAAGCTCGCGCAGCTGCGGCCGGGGCGTGATGGCGGGGGGCGTGCCGTTCGCAAAGAACTGCGGGCACCCTGCAAACGAAGTGGGCTCTGGCGTGAGCAGCGCTGCACTGTCGAACTGCGGAAACCGTGCCCAGGAGAGATTGGGGAGAGCAACACTGGCAAGAGGCAGGGCCAGCACAGCTGCTAGGTGCACACGGGCTGGCCAAGAGAACAAACGATTCACAGAAAGAGCATTCGGGTCGAACAAAACGGAGCCTGATTGGAGCACCGTTCGTCTCTCACCTCGGGCCTGAATGCTCGGATCCCGCAGGGTTTTACAGCTGCTTGCATAGATGGGCCACCAACAGACAGTCCTCCCCAAAGGGAGCCCGATCTGGCTGGCCGCCCCTGCAGTTCAGTTAACACGCCCCATAGCAGCACCCACACTGCGCGAAGTGCAACCCCCTGGGGAGTCCCGCCACTACTTCAATCCAACTCAAGCGGTTCGTCTACCATGTTCCATGGCGCTGAATTCGCCAAAGGGCGAGGGATTTTTCATGCGTTACGCTGACTCGACAGGTAACGCTACCTGCTGTGCCGGATCCTTCGCTCGATTCACAAACAGGTCCAGCGCCGGCACCTTGATGAGTTCCTCCGCCTGCTCAATGGCGCCGCGCAGCCAGGTATCCCAGTCCCCCTTTTCCAGCGGCACCACAGTGCGCTTGTCCTGCATGTCGGGCGCGCGCTTGGGGTCAGGCCGGTGCATGAGGTTGAGCACTGGCACGTCGTCGCAGTTCTGCGTGATCATGGTGTAGCTGAGCACCATCTCGCCCGTGGCCGGGTCGGTCCACTCACTCCACAGGCCCGCCAAGCCCCAGGGCTCGCCATCGGCGCGCTCAAACTGCCAAGGGATGTGCTTGCCAGTGCCCCAGTAGGGCTCGACGTACAGCTGGGCGGGGATGATGCAGCGCTGCCCCTTGCGCCAAGGACCGCCGTAGGTCCATGACTTGGCCATCCCTTCGCGCCGGGCGTTGACGGTGCTCAGGCGTTTGCCGTCCTTGCCGGTGGGGATGTGCGTCTTGGAGTGTGGCGGGATCATGCCCCACTGTCCCACCACGAGTTCTCGCCCAGCTTCGCCCTTGGCCCGCAGGAACGGTCCCCGGTACAGCGGGCTCATCTTGTCCCGCCACTCTTCCTCGGGCACGTCGCCGAAGTGCAGCACCAGCTGCTCACGGCTTGGGACCTCGTAGTAGGTACACATGGCAACATTCTGGCAGCAGGGAGCTATACTGTAAATATGTACAGTCTTTGGAATTCCCCGCTCCCTGTGCCGTACGACACGGCGGCGCAGTCGCTGGCCTTGCCCCTGTGCGGGGTGAGCGTGCGTGCGGGGTTTCCATCGCCTGCCGATGACTTTGTGGTGGAGCGGCTGGACATCATGAAGCTCTTGGTGAAGCATCCCCAGGCTACCTACTTCTGGCGCGTGCGGGGCGACTCGATGCGGGACGCTGGAATTGAGGACGGCAGCATCATCGCGGTGGACCGGGCGATCAAGCCCAAGCACAACAGCATCGTCGTGGCCATTGTGGACGGCGAATGCACCGTGAAGTATCTGCACCAGCGCGCCGGCCGCATCAAGCTGCGTGCGGCCAACCCCACCTATCCCGACATCATCCCCCGCGACAGCCAGACCATTGAGGTGTGGGGTGTGGTGAGTGGGTGCGTGAAGTTGTTTCTCACCTGATCTGATGGACGGAGGCCAGCATGTACGCGCTGGTGGATGGCAACAATTTTTACGTGAGCTGCGAGCGGGTGTTCCGTCCCAGCCTGAACAGCCGCCCGGTGGTGGTGCTGAGCAACAACGACGGCTGCGCCATCGCTCGCAGCAATGAGGCCAAGGCCCTAGGCATCAAGATGGGGGCGCCGTGGTTCCAGATACGGCACATGGAAGAGACCCACGGCCTGGTGGCCTTGAGCGCCAACTTCACCCTGTACGGCGACATGAGCAACCGGATGATGAGCCTGGCGGCGGGCCTGGGCCCCTCGCAGGAGATCTACAGCATCGATGAGTCGTTCATCGGCCTGCAGGGCATGCGGGGCGACCTGACCACCCGCAGCCACGCCATCCGTGCGCGCATCCACCAATGGGCGGGCATCCCCTGCGGTATCGGCATTGGTCACACTAAGACGTTGGCGAAGCTGGCCAACCACATCGCCAAGACGGCCGAGCGCAAACCGGGGAGCTATCCCGCCGAGCTGGCCCAGGTGTGCAACCTGACCGCACTTCCTGCCCAGGACCTGGACGACGTGCTGGCCAGCACGCTGGTGGAAGAAGTCTGGGGTGTGGGCCGCAAGATCGGCGCGCAGCTGCATCAGTGTGGAGTGCATACCGTCCTGGACCTGGCCCGGCTGGACCCGGCCATGGTACGCAGGCGCTGGAGCGTGGTGCTGGAGCGCACAGTGCGCGAGCTGCAGGGAATGCAGTGCATCGAGCTGGATGACGCGCCCGAGCCCAAGAGAGAGATTGCCTGCACGCGCTCGTTCGGCCAGGCGGTGACCGAGCTGCCGCCGCTGGTGGAGGCTGTGAGCGAGTTCGCCAGCCGTGCGGCCGAGAAGCTGCGCAAGCAAGGCAGTCTGGCCAGCCAGCTGCTGGTGTTCTGCCACACCTCCCCCTTCCGCCCCGGCCCGCGCTTCAACAAGTCGGTGGTGGTGCCCCTGCGCCGGCCTACGGCCGACACCGGCAAGCTGGTGTGGGCGGCAGCTGCCGGCATGCGCCGCATGTATGAGCCTGGCTACAAGATGGCCAAGGCCGGGGTGATGTTGCTGGACCTGATGCCCGGAAACGTGCTGCAGGGCGAGCTGGATCTGGAGGATGAAGACCACCGGGATCGCACGCAGCTGATGGTGGCGCTGGATGCTCTCAACCAGCGGTATGGCAAGGGCACCGTGCATTCGGGTGCCACGGGCGGCAGCAACAAGGGCAAGGACTGGGGGATGAAGCAGGAGAGGCGCACGCCGCAGTACACGACGCGGTGGGAGGATGTGCCGGTAGCGAGGGCCTAAGAGTGGGGGAGCTCCCACGCTCGAGGTCGACTCTGCAGCGGTTGCGGCCGTTCGACGGTGAGGGCCGAGCTTGCGGTCCTCGCTCCAAGGCGGTCATTGAGCCGCGCTGACCTGCAGATACGCGAATGACTGGAAGGGGCGGACAACCTCGACATGGAGCGCAAGACGCCCGGCAGCTTCCGTGATCTCTCCTCGGCTACTTTAAATTTAAGTTCCACTCGTTTCAGGAGACCCACTGGTACTACCGCCGTAATAGAAAAGCTTGTTTTCCGTCGGGTGAGTCTCGCGCTTGACAACACCGACCTTTTCTAAGCGCTCGCCGAATTTGGCAACCTTCTGCACGTAGCAGCCAACATCATCGGCAATCTGTCTGGCAAAAACTTGGTCTTCGCGAGCTGCTGAACGTATGGAACCGATGATCTTGGTCTCTTCTTCGGTGTACTGGAGTCTCGAATCAGCCGATTGTTGGCTGACCAGATCAGCTCTATCTCTCGGACAAAACATCAGCTGTGTCCCTGCAACTATGAGTTCGCTTTCCGCATATATCGTGCCGCATTGTGGACACCGGAATGTCGCTTCTGCGGTCACTCCGAAGTACTTCTCAAATCGGGTAAGCGCATCGTCATACGCAAAGCGCTGCTGCCTTATCACGTTCTTGTCAGTCGTAAATCCGAGGTTGTTCTCCTCGCACACTCCAAAATCGAAGCAGTACAAGTTCCGCGATGACCGCTCCTTTTTCGTTGTGCGTCCTTTCGTCAACAAATGGACTAGAAAGAACATGTTCAACATCGATAGCATTTGCTCGTTCCGAACCAAGATCAGAAAGTGACTTGCCGCCACGTCAGGCACCTTTGTTTTTTCTGCCTGCGCACGCGTAAGCAACGCGTTCCACATGTCTTCGTGAAACGACGGTATCGCGACGCCATCTCTCGCTGCGCCTAGAAGTTGGTTCAGGTACGCGGTCGAGGCGTAGCGGATTCCAAAACTGATGTCGGATTTACGAATCTTGCGCGCACTACCTTGTCGCGATCGACTCCAACTCTGCTTCAGCACAATGCCAAGAGTTCGCGGGACCCCCATCGCAGACTTGCTCAGGAGGGCGTACGTCTCTCCGGGTTCCTCAAAGATCTCATCGGGTGGAGGACAGGAGTAGGCAGAAAGACGAGAGCGAACAATCTTTTCAGAGTAATCCGCCAATCCCTCCATTGCATCATTAAGTGAATGGGATCGTTCGACAAATGCGTCGAGGTCTAGTGAAAGCTCAAACAAGTCACGCTGCAAAATGATGGCACTTCCCAGGGCGTACTTGTCGGTGATGGCGCTCAGCTTGATAAACACGCCAGCGTGAGAGCCCAACAGCTTCTTCAAGAGAGTAGAAAATCGGCGCTGCAAGTCCGTCGAGAGCGCGGAGAACTCATCTATGAATAAGTACGTCGCAGATATCCCGGCCTTCTCTCGTAAATCGCCAAGAATGCGAAGAATGTCGGCAACAGTGAGTCGATAGCTGGTTCGCGTGGTGTACGAGCGCTCGCTTGCACGCGACTCTGTACGCCCCTCATTCAGCTTTGCTGCGATTGATGGATCACCCTCGCTGAATGTTGCTCCGAGCTCAGCGCCCTTTGTCTGCGTCGACCCAGACGACTCCTTAAAGTCGACCGCGGAGGAACGATCAATCACTCGCGGTAGGCCTTCGCGCAACAGTCGTGCAATGCCATCAAGGACACCCCTTACTTCGGCGACTTGGTTGCTCTCGGCTGCCTTGAACAATTTGGAGAAGTATCCTGGCTCTTGAGCCAAAGCAGGCCAGAAACGAGTAAGTTGCTCCGTAATAGCGTCGCAGACATCACTGACAAAAGCATGCTCAAACGCTACAAAATCTGTATCAGCGACATCCTCGATGTATTGGCACTTACTCAGATCCACATAGATGCCTAGCGTCCTTTGTTTGGGAGCGATGTGTTCTGGATGATCGTTCCGCCAGGATTGCATACATCCTACGAATGCTCGGTAAAAGAGCGTCGTCTTGCCAGTTCCACGTCGGCCGACGATCAGTTGGTCGGTGTCGGACAACACCTCTGGGATGAGGCCAAAGTAATCGACGTAGTACTTTGCGAGAAGACCCAGCCGCTCTGTATCGTTCAGCGATATGTAGTCGGTGCGGAGCATGGAGTTGAATGCTTCCGTTATCTTGGCGTCGGCGTAGTGAATCATCTGGATTTAAAGTCAGCGGTCAATTCAACGGAAGCATCACAGCGGAGTGCCTCAGCAAGCAGTGAGCAATTCTCGTTCAATTTCCAACTCCGTTGTTCGGGGCGAGCGCGCATGAGCTGGATCTGTACCGGTGCTATCCGCTCCACGACGGTAGTGCGCCTCAGTGAGGCGTCATCGCGTGACGCAAACGAGCTTTAACACCGTGAGTAGACAAAGGCATTTAAATGCTGCTTTCCTGTAGCGCTCGGCCGCATAGGGAGAGGATCACGCTTCGCAGCGGGCGGGCCGCCGTTCGCCAGTCGCGGCCGCCGACCTGGAGCCAACCGTCCTTCGAAGAGAGCTTTTGAAGCAACAGTGGGTCCTCGCGGCAGACTTCGGCCAATGTCGGGTATTGGCAACCGCCATCGATGGGCGGCCCCAGCCGCACCGGCAGCAACCAGCCTGAAGTAGCCGTATAGGCCATTTGCTCAGCTGCACTCATTCGTATCATCCCGTCCAAACAAATCACGTCACTGGGTGTCCTTGCTTTATGGATGCGACTAGCCCGAGTGCCGCACGCAAGCCGCGTTCACATCTGCTTGGACCAAAAAAGGATCCCCCACAAAAAGGGGACCAGGCCACAGCCCAGTCCCCTTTCACAGTCGTGGCCAACGCCACAGTCGCCAGGCTTCACCCCAGCCTGCACAACTCCATGTTCACCTTGACGAGCTCTGATTCGTGAACCCACCCGAGGGTCGAGTCCGGACCGAACTCCGTGTCATTGACCCCCTTCAACTGCACCCACTCCTGAAACCGTCCCACCACCCGCAAGGTGAATCCCTTCATCAGGATCATCTTGGGCTTGGTGTCCTCGTACGGCACAGCCGTGTCAAATACCCGTGTGCCCACAAACACTGTGCGGTTCTTCACCTCCTTGCTCAGCGGCCGCACGCAGGCTGACGTCTGTGGTTGCGGTGACTGCGCCCATGCGCCTTGCGTCAGTGCCGCGCACAACAGGCTGCCAGCCCACAAAAGGGCAGGGCGGACGCTCCGCTTTGGTCCCTCTGGCTGTGCTACCAGCCCAAGACCTTGATCCTGGTTATTCTTCGCTGTCTTCATTGCCTAAATCCTTTCCGCGCCATATCAGCGTCCGTGTTTCTGCACACACTCGACCAAAGCCTTCACAAAATCTGCCTGCAGCGTCTGCAGCGGAATCCCCCCTCGGCTCTCCGCAAACTCATCCAGGTTCTTGAGGTCGTAGCGCTCGCCCATCTTGTCCACCGCGCACTGACAGGTTTTCTTGCTGCTACCCCCATCGGTACAGCCCTTGACCATCATCCTTTCGGTCTTGGAGCCAGAACACCCGGCCAAAGCCAGTGCAGCACCCAAGGTGACAGCTGTGATTGCACTCCTGGGCCCACGGGTCCAGCTTGATAGACCCACTACCTCTGCTCTAGTCATCCCTGATCGCATATCTCCTCCTTGTGTAAAAAAGCGCGCATCCAGCCTCCCAGTTGCGCTCATTGCACTGCCTACCCGCTCAAATCACCTCACCGCTTGCCACTGTTGGCCATCCCAATCAGCAGCCACAGCACGATCACTCCCAGACCGAACCAGAAGCCCAGCGTGTCGAAGAACAGGTAGACCATCAAACACCCCAGAATCAGTTGGGCTAGAAACGCCATGGCGCTTGCTCCTTCCCTGCCTCAACTGGCCATCACGAACGCCACCATGGCCACGATCAGCAAGCCCCCGATGAACTTGCCCAGACCCGGCAAGACCACCACCGGCCACACCAGCCCCTGACCCAGGTGGTAGGCAAAACTCCGGTAGGGCTCATCCCCCCAGTTGTTCGCATAGACCGCATACAGCAGCCCGATCAAGAAATACCCCACCAACACCCAACGACCCCAAGCAACCCGCTTCATGGCAATTCCTCCTAAAGTTGAAGCACTAAAAAATCCCTGTTCTCACATGGAGGAGCTTCATAAGTGAAGCAAACTCCGTAGATGCAAAGAAGGCAAAACCGCATCCTCCTGCGGTGTCTGCCAAACCCACGCCCCCGACCCATCTGCCCGACCCAGGCAACGTGCGCGAAGTCCTCGCGTACTGGATTCGGCTACTGCGTGTAGAAAAAGGCTGGTCCCAAGAGCGTCTGGCTCACGAGTGCGAACTCGACCGCACCTATGTCTCGGCGGTTGAGCGCTGCCGCTGGAACATCGCCCTGGCCAACATCGAGCGCCTGGCGCAGGCCCTGGGGGTAGAGCCCTGGACACTGCTCAAACCTCCAGAGCAAGCGATCAAGCCCGCGCGCAAAACCGCCAGAAAGACTCCCGCCAAAGCGTGAGCCTGCGGTCGAGAGGGAAGGGACCAGCCCCTTCATTGCGAAGTCACCGGCTTACCGTCCCGCGTGAGCGCCCCCTGCTGGTAGACAAACTCCACCAGCTTCTGAGCCGCCTTGCGCTGCTCTTCCTCTGGCTCGAACGGCCCTGCAAACCCCAGCATCCGGATGGACAGCCTGGGCGCCTGGTTCCGCTTCTCCTCGACCACCGCAAACACCCGGTCCGAGCAGGACCCAAACTTCGGCGACACCTGTACCCCCTGGGCGGATACCGCCAGCACCTGGAACAGGGCAGGGCAGGCGGTCCCCGATCCGCTTTGCAGCAACAGCACATCTTCTCCACCCACCGGGGCGTGGCGCACGATGCCCACAGAGTCCTCCTGGGCTGGTAGAACGGGTTGCCCGTTCAAAACAACCGAAGAATCCCCTTCCTGTACAGCCACCACCCCAAACCTGGTCTTGACCTGCATCTCTGGCTCTTCGAGTGCCGACTCCACCCGGGCAGGGCCCGCATCGATCATTCCCAACCAGGCGGACGGCGACACTCTGAACCCCAGCTCGGTGAGAACCTTCGTGGCCGGTGCCTGACTGTCCAGCGGCCTGGCGCGTACCCCCTCCACCAGACACGGCATATCCCGCACACACTTCGACAACAGCCGCTGTCCCAGAGGACCCTTCGGATCGAACACAAACGCCACGAGATCCCCCGTCTCCGGACTGACCTCGAACACCGCCCCCTGCTCACCCCGGCGATCCAGCACCCCTGCGATCTCCAGAAACCCGGAAACCGTCTGCACCGGCAACTCCGGCGCCTCGGCCTCCTTGCGTTGGCAACCGGCCAGCACGCCGACCACACCCAACGCCACCAACGAACCCGCCACCAGGCTGCGCGTAAGCTGCACCCTTCTTCCCATGGATTGCATAAAACTCCCTCTCTGTTAGTAAATGATATGTGATGCAAATGCATCAATTGAACGCCAACCAAAGACCATCGGTTGACCGATTGCTGAACGGGCAGGGATGGGGAAGTGGCTGCGAGATCTTTGCCGCAGCTCAGCCGCTACCGTGTGAGATGTTCCATATGGAGCGAGAACATCCCTGCCCGTGACCAGCTTCCCCCGTGGACCTGCACAAATTCCGTTGCCTTGGTACGATCCCAAGCGCACGCAATGAAGACCCCCAACAAGAACAGATCCCCTGAGTGAAGAACCTGAGCGCCTCCATCTCGACGAACCCGTCCACCGCCAGGAACTGCTGCGGCTACTGTGGTGCCACCAGCTACCACCGCGTGCTCGCACGCGATGACGCCGGAGTCATGCGCTACACCGAAGCCCTGCGTTGCACCGGTTGCGGCCGGGAATACGCCAACCTGCAGGTTTGGCGCCAGGGCGACACCCAAGAATCCACGACTCCCCCCGTTGCAACTGCCAACTGAGCATTCCTGGGCTCCGGTTCGCGTAGAGTGCTTCCTGTGCCTAAAGGGTCCTCCTTGGACCCAATCACAACACTCCAGCACTCCAGCACTCACTCCCAACGCACCCCCATGTCCAGCTACGCCGAACTCCTCGCCCAGAAAAAACTCCTCGACGAACAAATCGCCAACGTCAGGAAGGCCGAGTCCGAGCAGGCCCTCCAAACCGTCCTGCAACTCGTTCAGGAATTCGGCTTCACGGCCCAGCAAGTCTTCCCCTGGAAGCCCCAGCCCAAGAAGGTCGCCGCCAAGTACCGGGATCCTGCTACCGGTGCCACCTGGTCCGGCCGGGGCAAGCCGCCCCAGTGGATTGCGGGCAAGGACCGCACGCCCTTTGCGATTGCCTGAGCGGCCCTGAATTAGAGCCTGCCAGTGCGGATGCACTGGCTGAGCTCCCCCGGATCACTGGGAGCACTGGCCCTTGCCGGGTGACAGTACGATCGCCGAGAGGACGATCCCGCAGTCCAGGTTGCCCTCCAACGTACGCGCCGACCACACTGCACGAAACTCCGACACCCGCATGGCTGCCTCATGGTGTGGGTTGCCCCCAGGGACCAGACGCTGGTTGTGCCCCAACCCCCAGCCAGGATGCACCTGGGCATCCAGGACGAGGAGTCCGGACGCGTTCGTGCACACTGCGTTGCCTGATCCGTCCCCCACCGGCCTCCAAGGCCCTTCCACACCGACCACGAGCATCCATTGAGGAGGAGGGCAGGGCCGGCGAGGAGCTCCTTGCATCTCCCTGGCAATCGACTGCCAGAGCAGCAGTGCCAGACCTCCACCGTGAAGGGCCGCGTGGCACAGCGCCAGCAAGTCCGAATGTGCCTGTTCCCAGACGAGCTGAGCCTGGAACCCCGGCAAGAGCCGCTGCGCATGGCGTAGTACCCCAGCTGCACTGGTCACTGGGGGCACGGCAACGCGCTCTCCAGTGAGCAAGGCCACCGCCTGCTGCAGCACCACTGCCCCCGTGCGATGGGGTGGTGCTCGATGCCTCACCAAAATCCCCGGCAACACTTTGGCGCCTGGTTCTGAATCCGGCTCACTGCGATAGCAAGGCACCGTCTCCATTACGAGGCCCACGACATAGCGCCGAACCAGCCCTTCAGGCACTCGCATGGGAAACCCCTGGATCACCCGTTGCGGTTGCACGTACCCCCAGTGCTTCCTGCTTGCGATGCAGTTTGCCGCGCAGGGAGATGGGCGCAGGCGCTAGCGCTGCTCCACTATCTCCATCCGCACTCGCGTCTGGATAGAACTCCTCGACGACCCCCGCGCCTTCCTCCTCCGACTCCTCGAACTCCCCGAGCGCCAAACCCTGCCGCGCTGCTTCATCCAGCGCCGCCTGATCCAGCCCCAGCGCAGCCTGCTGCTCCCGCTCCTGCCGTGCCAACGCCACGACCTGGGCCAAGCTGCTTCCCGCTCTCAGCGTCAGATCCACGTAGTAGATCGGCGTGCGGTGTGACAGCGTCGTGGACTTGCCCCGCAGTCGAAGCTCCAAGGGCAATCCCGCCAGCAATCCACCCGACACCGCAAACAGATACCGCAGCCGGGCCGACAGCGTCCGGATGCTGTTGAACCCCGTTGTCCGGAACAAAAAGCTGCCCAGTTCATCGCCACTCATGCCCTCCATACCCGTTTCGGTATTCCCCGCCGCCTCCACCCGCACATGCAGCCGCCCATACGGCTTGCAGTTCCCATCCTGTGCCAAAGCACACACCGCAGGCGAAGGGCAGGGCAGGGACTGCATCCCTGACAGGGTCACCCGCTTGCAGCTCTCCCCATCCCCCACACACAGAGGCCTACCAGTCGCCCGGTCAAACATGGTGTAGTTCGCCCGCAGACTCAGATCCGGGTCATCGAACAGCAACCGCACCGGAATGCTGCGCAGCTTGGCCCCCGGCTCCTTGCGCAACTGGGCATCCACCGGATGCAGCACCCATCCCTCCTTGTTCTGTACCTGGCTGGTCAGCGTGAACTCATCGTCCTTCTCTGGCAGGCGACGCCCGTTCTTCTCCACCACCCGCCCAATCGCAATGCGCCCGATCACGGGCGGTGACAAAGCCAAACCTTTGAGCATGTGAATCTCCTTGTTGAATGTGATGAATGCACCCCCCAAACAGAACGGGCCCCACCGTTGCCGATGAAGCCCGTCCTGGGTAATGCATGGAATAAAAATGAACCCGCCTCACGTTTGCACCAGGAACCTCCTGCTCCCAGGCTTAGGTACCGTGTAGGCCTGCACGATCTCCGGCAACTCCTTGGTCAGCCGCGCTGTGTCCAGCGTGCTGCCATCCTTGCTGCGCTTGAAACTCACTTCCCCGCCATCGAACACCGCCCGCGAGGCATCACCCATGCGCTGCTGGATGGATTGCTTGAGCTGCGCCTCCAGCGCCGACTGGGTGGCCAGCACCTGGCGCACTGCAAGCAGATCCGAGAACACTGCACCCATGGCCAGGTCTTCGCGCAGATCCAGCGTGATTCCGGTATCCCGGGGATACAGCGCCCGCAAAGCCCGGTCTGCCGAATCCGACCCATCGGCCGGAGGCGCCTGACCCCGCTCCACATAGCCCCAGAACTCCCGTTCCAGGGTGATGAGCTGGGCAATCAACTCCTCATCCCGCTCGATCCGGAAAATCTGCAGCTCCTGCCCCCCGAGCAGCACCGCGACATCCGCAGCTTGCTTGCCCGTGACAGCCAACTGGTGCTGCACCTGCAACTGCACATACTCCGGCACCCCATCCCGCCAGAGCCAGGCCCCCTGAATCCCTGCGGTCTTGCATTCCAGCAACTGGACATCGGGTGCCCCCAGCACTTCCCGGTCGATGTTGGCCAGCATCCAGGGGTGCTCGGGATGCTGCAGCACCGCATTGATACGCCGTACCCGGTTGCCTGTACGGCGGGTGTAGTGCGCTGCCACGATGGGCTCCAGGAGAGATCCCCAGTACATAGGACTCTGATCGTCCGCACCCCCATCGCCTGGTGGGGCCACAGGCGCACGACCGGTCTTCTCCATCCACAGCTCCAGCTGCGACTGGTAGGGATTGAGCCCGACGGCAGCCGCAGCATCCGAACTGCCAATGCCTCCCTTGCGCACCTGCAACCACTGATCGCGATCCAGGTCCTGGGTCTTGACCAGCCGAAGGGCAGGGCGGGGTTTGGTGGAGGAAACCCCCACCGGTGAAACAACAGGTTGAACCATGCTGACTCCTTGAATGTAAAAGTAACGAACACCCCCATAGCCCCCAAAAAAAAGACCCCGGTCCACTGAAGGAACCGGGGTCTATGCCGTGAAGGGCGATGACGGTGAATGGATGAAATAAAGCTGTACGAACTGCAAAGGCTGCAAACCTTGTCACGAAGCCAACTGCAATGCCTGTTCCAGCGCCCGCTGCTTGAGAGTGGCACCCTGGCCAAACCAGGCACTGTCCAGGCGATACTCCTGACTGCGTGCCCGGCGCTCGTGGTCCACGAACTCGGTGACGGCGCACAGCAGGCCCCAGGCCGTGCCCTTGGCGGCTGCCAATTCGGCACCTCGGCCCTGGCCCTCGTACATGGCCTGCACTTTCTTGAGCGCACGCTCATTGGTCAGACCTGCAGACGCATCCGCATGACCATCGGTCTGGCACAGCACTTTGAGGAAGTAGTTCATGGACTCATGGCTCTTGACCTTGCGCTCGGACAGGGTCTTCATCCTGTACATGAAACCGTCCCATTGCGAGACGGCAATCCCCAACTGCTTCTTGACCGCCTGTGCATTAAAGCTGGTGCTGTGGGGCACCTTGATTGCACTCGATGTTCCGGACAGGGCAATCGAGAGGGTGTTGTTGCAGACCACCCGCACCGTTGTCGGTGTGGCCGTGGTGGCCAGCGTCCCGTCGCAGGACGTGGCCAACAGCAGATAGCCATTGACCACATCGTTGCCCTTCAAAGCAGAAGACTTGCCCGTGCGGGCCAAAGCCCAGAACTTGCGCCCGGCCTTGAGGACCCCGGCGGTCTCCAGTTCATAGCCAGAGACTTCCGTCAGATCCCGGTAGAACTCCAGCACCTGCTTGGGCTGCACGACCTGGTAGCGGGCACTGACCACTGACAGTGGGGCCTTGGTGTCACTTCGGTACAGCACCTTCTGGTCGGGGAACTCCATGGGCTCGCCATAGAGGTCTGAGACAGAAGACGCGGTGCCAGAACCGGAACCAGCAACGGACTCCGTAGCCATGTAGCGCACGGGGGTCTCGCGGATGGTCCAGTCCATGCCCGCTTCACGGGCCCAGACATCGATGGGTTGTTTGGCGGGCAGTTGCTGACCCAGGTTGTGCCAAGGGGTCTCACCGACATAGGCCATGGTTTGAACGAGATGTGCCATTGAAATACTCCTTGAAGAAATGGAAAAAAGAACGAGAAAGCGAAAGAACGAACGAAAGAATGACCAGACGAAATCCACCCACCCACGGCTGCGCCACTGCGGACTCCGAAGAGCACACAGCAAAGAGGAGTTGTCGGGCAGGGGAGTGAGAGAGGACGAGAGAAAGGACGCGCGGGGCCGAGGAGTCAGCAGGACGAGTACCGCCCATGCACCTCAGTCACGTGGAGGGCGAAAGGTATGTCCGCACTCTAGACAGCGGTAGTTGGCGAGGCAGTTCTGATCGACGGCTTCACCGATCTTGCTGCCGACTTCGCAACCGATGGCGCCGCCTACCAAGCCACCGAGGGCGGCACCGGCGAGACCACCCAGGACTGACCCTGCAGGACCGGCGAATGCGCCGAAAGTAGCGCCCAGTCGGGCGCCGCGCAGCGCACTCGCTGCGCCGCTGGCAGCGCCTGCGAGTGCGCCGACAGCGCAGCCGGTGTTGCGACCTAGATCGCGGGACTCCAATCGTGGGGATTGGCATTGGGGACAGGTGAGCATGGAAATCTCCTTGAAAGAACATGCGGGTGAAAGAACCAGAGAACCGAGACAGAAAGACAAACCGGCAGCACCAAAGCAAAAGCCCCGGGTGCGTGAACACACGGGGCTGAGGGGGCGCCAGATCGCAGAACCGAGAGGCAAAAAGGTAGAGAACTCCGACCAGGACGGCATAAGGCCCGGCAGCTCGCAATGAGCTTGCCGGGCTTTATGGGCGTTGAACCGCTGCCAAGGGGCAGACGTTGGTCAGGTCACAGGGGTGATATGTGACTGAAGAAATTTAGGATCGAAGGAGAAGCGCTCTCCTCAGGGTCACGTGGTGGCCTTGAAGGACATTGCCAACGGGTCTCAAGTCACAGTGGGCTGCTCCTGAACGTTTGATGACGGTCCTTCCGTGGTACATACGCATTGCCGCACAGAGCGCACGATAGAGATGGTCTGCAGGGACCGTTCCTTGTCGCGGATGGCAAAGCAATTGCGGCCGTACTTGCCCTGGATCACGCTGATCTGTGCGTCAGATGCGGGAAGCTGAGGGGTTTGCTGTGCGCTGTGAATCAGGCGCCTGATCTCGTGCCGATCGGGATCTGAGAGTGATTGGCCCGGCTGATGGCGGTGCAGGATCTCTCGGTAGAAGAGGCTGGCTTTGTTGATGCTGGGAAAGTCTTGGCCGTCGATGTGGACGGGGATTCTTGATGGCATGGGAACTCCACGGGTCGCGGGGACCGTTGTTGTTGAAGAACAAGTGGAGTGGCCCCGGTCTACTGTGAACCACTCACAGTATTGGGGCTAACATGCTGAGAGAAGTGATCGGATTGCATTGAGCGCGTTGTTCTTAACGGTCGCTCGTAATTCCTTCACTGATTCTTAAGAATTCGACGAATAGCACCAGAACCCTAGAAATGAAAAGTAGCTTTACAGTAGACGCAGCGGAAAAGATGTCGGCAGTAACTGTCGAAGATGCTGCAAGTTTTCTTGACGTTGACCTGTCAAAATTCATCGATGAAGCTATCCGCTTCGATATTTGGATCTACATCGAAGTGCCTATTGGTGCGCCACTGGCGGCAACCTATCTCAATTCCTCAAGGCGTGCGTTAGATGCGTTCAAGCACGATGACTTTGGTGCTCTGGCGACCGAAGATGGTAACTTCTCTGGGTACACTTTGAATTATTACGGCGCTGCTTTTCAGTTGCGTGTCGGATCTGAAGTCCTGAGGGCAATAAAGCAATCCGGAGTGTCATGGCAACAGCGTTTTTGGGATTTCAGGCGCTCTGCTTCTGCTCCTGAGTTTCATTCAGCTTTCACGGGCGTTGAGGATGAGGCTCGATGGAGAGATCCTACTTATGAAGCCACTGCTTGCTTCATTACCCCGATCATTCATCAAGGGGATAAATATTCGCTCGATTTTTATGTCATAAAAAAATCGCATCTTCTAATTTCCGGTCCCGATCTGGCGAGGTGGATGGGGTATGCTGGTTACGATTCAACCGGCCGGTATCCTCGCTTCCCCAGAGATCGCCATAATTTCTTGACAAAGAGCGGGAGTAAATCACCAACGTCTCAACAACAGGAAGAAGCGAACCGACAGGTTTCATTTGATGAGCCATGGGCGCAGCAGGTTATCCAACTTGTCGATGAACTGCTTAATTTGCTTTATCAAAAGAAAACTGCTTCGATATCGCACTTTACAGTGGATCGTGGGGCTGGCCTTCGAGAGTTGGTCAAGGTTTACTGCGGTTTTATGGTCCGTTATCCGAAAGGGCCAAGAACTTTCGAACGTTTTGACGATTATTTATTCAAGGAGAGATGCTTCTCTGCAATGGAGTTTTCCGAAAATTACAAGAAAAAGTTATTTCATGTGTTGATTGCAAAAAGTGTATTTGCCCAAGGGAATAGAAAAAGGCTCGGGACCCATCTGTCTCGCACGAAGATATTGAAGGAGCTTGAGGACTTGCAGGTGAGTAAAGGTCTGCTTATCATTATTTCCGTGGCTGCCGAATATATTGGTCAAGACTCCCTTGTTAGTGCCTCGGTGCTAGATAAGAGCTTTATAGATCTCGGCATCTCAGCGAACAACATGCCGGTCATTAAAAGGATACTTGCGCTTCATGATGCGACAACCGGGCCTAAACCGACCAAAGCAGGTAAGCAATTCTTTGTTCCATAGGTGAAGGGTCGAAAAGTGCAAGTCGATTTAGCTCGGCTTCGCGCACCAATCGCGCTCAATGTTCTAGGTTGGGGGCAGAGCGTGGTTTCGGGAGTAGAAGAGGTAGTGCGCACTGACTCAACCTACCGCTTTTTTGAGTGTGTCTCTTGGGCTTTCGGCTATCACCGACTCGGACTCGGAGTCGTGCTCAAACGGCACCCGCTTCAGTCGATTGTTGGCTTCTCCTCCAGCAAAGTCCTCTCCGGGTACGTTGATCCTTGTTCCCAAGCAAGAGTTGGGGAGTGGCGCTCCGAGAGGCGCTTCTCTCCGTTCGTTGTGTAAGGCGCCAACGTCCTGTCGCGACAGGTGGCGACAAGGTTCGGTGATGGGAGCATCAATTGCGCCCCGGGCGCTCTCACACGCAGAGCGCTCCTGTGTCTTCTCCTGAGACACGTCTAAATCTTTTCGCTGGCGCCTCTCATCATTGGCGCGTTCGCAAACACAGTGCAGTCGGCGCTTTTGGTTGCAGTGCGATAGCCATAGCGACAAAGGGTTGCTCTATGACCTTCGCTCGGGCTAGCGATCCGTGTCATTCACTGGCATTTCTCACACACCACTGCAATCGATGCACTCCCATCAAGTGCCCAGTGCAGGCACCTCTATTGACTGCCTCTAGGGCCATTGTGAGCGCGCTTTGACCGCGCTGCCTCCTGTCGTAGGTGGTCAAAACAGCTGTTTTAAAGCTATTCAGCAATAGGCTTCTGCACGCGCAAATTGCGCCCAAAAAGAGGCCCTGAATTCGAAATCGTAAAGCTGTGCCACAAAAAATTGCCCCATTTTTCTGCGTTATTATAAAAAGTGAGTGACAACTTCTATTGTTTTCGTGTGAGAAAGCAATAGAACCCAAGAAATCAAAAAAGGAAAGTTCAGTCTTCCCAACACGGAAGACACCATGAACCACTCTCCTGCTTTTGAAGGCACGCTGATCAACCGCAAGACGGTCCAGGAACTGACGCACAAGTGCCCCGCGTCCATTCACAACGCGCTCAACGCAAAAGGCCCGTACTTCGACCCTGACTTCCCACGCCCGATCAAGTTGGGAATGGGCAGGGGCAACTACTGGATCGAGGAGGAAGTCCGGGTCTGGCTGGCAAAGCAGGTGGCTTTGTCACGACAGCCAGTCAGAAAAGGAGGTGCCCACAACTAGTGCCCTTCTTTTTCTATTCAACAAGCGGGGGGCCAAAGCCCTCCATCGATAGACCCACACAGAGACTTCAAATGTTTTTTATTCCGCCCAAGTCCCCGCACACGAACTCATACCCTTTCGGTGCATTTGCTAATCAGGAACTGAACGAGATCTTTTACGACGTCAAGGACATGACCCAAGCGCCAGCGCCGCTTATCGGCAGCGCAATGATCGCCATCATGGCGTCAGTGACGCAAGCCCAGGTCGACGTGGAAGGACTGACCGGTGAGGCAACACCCTGTAGCCTGATCGTGGCAGTTGTTGCGGACAAAGGAGAGCGCAAGACCACAGTCACGAAGATCTTGATGAAGAAGATCGAGGAGGCCAACCATGAAGCCTAAAAGCCCGGAACAAGCAGCTTGGGATGCCGAATGCAAGCGCCTCCTGAAAAAGATCACTCGGACCCCTTGTGACGAAGAGGCCAAACGGCTTCAGGAGCAGTACCGACTACATGTCGGATTGCGCCCCAAGCCATTTCTGCCAGGTCTTCGCGAATTTGGCGATACGACCACAGCCGCCTTTTTGGAGGGGCTTGCATCATCCGGTGGTACCGCTATCGTCATCGCCGACGAAGGGGGAACAGTTACCGGCGGTCAAACGCTCGCGCATCTTGCCTGGTGGAATAAGGCATGGGATGGAACCACCTTAAACCATGATCGATTGAGTAGCGGGTCCATCGTTGTCGAAAACCCAAGAGTCGTGGTCTTTCTCGCGATTCAACCGGAGCCGTTCCGGCGCTTCTTTGAGAAGAATCACTACATGGCACGCGAATCGGGATTTTCTTGCAGAGGCTTGTGGGCTTATGTGGAGAGCACGCAAGGATACCGAGGAGTGGGGGGCATAGTGCCAACAGGCCTTACTCGGCAATCAAGCAGTTTCAGCGCCTTAGACATGAGGGCGAAACCCGCAGCAATGAGATTCTTCGGGACCCTCAGGCGACTCGACAGCTTCTTCGACTGACAGCCGGGGCCACTTGCCTACGGCAACAGTTTGCCGCTGAAATGGAGTTGAGCCTGCGTCCAGACGGTGCTTATGCGGATGTCCGTGATCAGGCTTCGAAGGCAGTCGAGATAGCAACCCGAATGGCTGGTGTCATGCATTGCTTCTTTCAGGTCGATGGTGACATCGACGAGCGCACGATGCATGACGCAATCGCTCTCATGCGTTGGCACTTGGAGGAGTACAAGCGGCTGTTCGGTGAACCGAACCAGTACTCGCATGCGTTTGAGGACGCCATGAAGCTACAGGAATTTCTGGTGGATCAAATCAACGCGCAGGGCTGGTTTCGGGTGAGCAGTTTTCCAAGGAGTCAACTCCGTACCTATGGCCCGAATCGCTCGCGCTTGCCAAAGCGCTTCGACGCAGCAGTCGACTATTTGGTGCGACAAGGTGCCTTGACTGAGGAGCGCGTTAAGGGCGGCGCCCGCATCCAATTGGTGCGGGAGTACTTCAGACCCTTAGTCCATTCATTTTCCATGGCGCAGTACGAACCTCCGGTGAGCAGTTTGCCGAATGGCCTTGGATTCCAGCAACCGGGCCAGCTTGGGCAACGCATTGGGTATTGGCCGTCGATTTAGGTGTCAGTGAGACCTTGCCGCGGAACGGTGGCAGTAAGCCCCATGGCCAAAGCACGGTCGATTTGTGAGTAGGCCCCCCTGCTAACCCGCTAGTTCAGCGGGTTAGCAGGACCCCCCCTCAAAAAATCGTCGCAAAAAGGCTCACGCCCGCTCCGCAGAGACACCCTTCAACGGAAAAACAGTTTACGAAAGAAGATCAGTATGGAAGTTACAGCAAATATGCCAAAGCCAGTTGTGGGGGCCGCTCCGGCTCTCCCGTCGGTGTTAGATCGGTACTTTGCAGCCGCCGAAGAGAAGCGTCTTGTGGACGAAAAGCTATCCACTCTGCGCCAAGCGTTGGTCTCGGAAGGACTCCAACATATCGCACAGTGTATTGAACGGTACCAGCTCACTGCAGAGGATTTGAAAGAGGTGATGCCGCCCCAGGCCCCCTCGAATTCATTTCAGAAGGTTGGGTCAACTACCCGCCGCAGTTACCGGGATCCGACAACTGGAAGGGTTTGGAACGGCCATGGGAAGCGCCCCAGTTGGTTGCTTGAGCACGGCCCAGATGCGTGCCTCATCACTTGAGATGAGTGCATAGAACTCAGGACAAGCCAACGCCATGCCCGTAGAAGGGGATTGCGTTGGAGTGCCATCTGTCACTGCTCGTCTTTGATTTCGAATGGTTCGCAAGGTCGCATTGATGCTGCGACTTCTCTAGAAGCGACCCAGACGACGTTGAGCTCGTACTGCTGAAAGGCCATCCACTGCTTGGTGCGGATCTCTACCAGTTCCGGCATGTTGCCCATGGGTGAGATCCGCTTCGAGTAGTTGCTGATAACACTATCGTTTTGAAGGTCCACTCTTTCGAATCCGTTCTCAGTCAAGTGCGGCGGCATGGAATCGCTGGCAATCGCCCGTGGGGCCGAATAGTCGGAATTGTGCGAGCCCCGAGGCTCCCAAGGAGAGAAGTCTCCAGGTGAGTAATCCTTTTTGTAGCCAAAAAGCGATGGCAACTCCAAGTAGTCTCTCATCGCAACCTGCCATGCCAATAGATCACCTGGGTGGCAAAGAGCGCGTAGTGGGAAAAGCCCTTCTCTGATCAGATAGCTTGCTTCCTCCGGAATTAGTTTGCTGCTGTAAGTGGGCTCTAGTTCTGAGTCTGGAAGGAAAGGTATATCAACAATAGAGCCAGGGGTAAAACGCTGGTTGTTTTCTCTCCAATGTCTTAAGTCGAGTGCGAGAAAGCTAATGGGCTTCTCTCCATCGCTTTCTATGCAGTCTATCGGTGACCTTCGATAGAAAACCTGATAGAGAAGATTGAGTAATCGGTATCCATTAAGAGCGACTGCCGGGTTGTGTTCAGTGCGCTCTGAACTCTTCTCTTGCAGGAAGAGAAAAGGAGGCAATGGCACTCCATCGAAAAGTACCTTTTGGAGAACGTCAATCGCCTCAGCATAGGACCACTTCTTTGATCCGATGTCGTGGGAGAGGCGTAGTGACTTTTCGTGTACCCATGCCAGCACTTCCACTAGTCGTGGTGAGGAGTTTTTGAAAGGCTTGGCAATTGAGTCGCTGTTGTCGAGTTGGCGAAAGAACATGACTGGGTTTAATTGAATGATTGGCTGAGCACTATCTCAGCCTTCTGTGATTCGTTTAACAGCTCTGAGCATCTCGACAAGCAGTCTTGAAGGTACGTAAAGCGGGCTTCGAACGGATGTAACTCAGATGCGATTTGTATGAGTTAGATTAAATTTTTTCGCCTAAAGCGTCGGGATATGCTAGGGATTTTTATTGGGTAGATAGTTTTTATAGGTGGAGTATATGTTATGTGGTATCTGTGTTATCTATTGACTGCTCTATAAGGTCAGTCTCTCAGTGCTGAGATACCTCTCATAGGGCTATCGTTCGATATCGGCTAAGTCTCTAATCTCTCTTCTGTGCAGTGAGTGTAGTTGACTTGGAAATGGCAAATCAATATTCATTCGAATGAATGAGCAATGGAGTAAATGAAATGTTTGTAGACCTATTGGATTCACATGTTGGCGGTGTGAGCGAGACATCAGATTGCCTGGTCGCTGTAGACAAGGGATCGCTTGTATGGATGACGCAATTGCAATCGGCATTGCAATCCACTTGCCCGATTGGAAGAGGTAAGAAAAAGCTCCCTATGGCTCCTCATGCTCGTGTGCGAAGAGCCCAGAAGCTAGCAGCTCTTCTGGAGGGTATGGCTCTCTCTGAGGTGATTGAGCGGGTTCGACTCGGAAAGAGCGATCCGCACATCGCATGCCTGGACCGTGCACTGCCGTCGATTCTGAAGGACAAAAGCATGACTGAGCATTTGTCGAGTGGTGCGGCACTGACTCTGGCAATGGAGATCCTTGACGTGCTAATGGTTGTGTATGGGAGCTGGTTCGGCAGATCAAAAATTGACAACGCGCGACGGGAGCGGGAGCGTGCCTGTGGGGCATTGGTCAAACGAATGCTCGCGTTCAAAAGAAGATACCCCAAGCTCATGGTGATCAGACTCGATGTGGGCTACGGTAAGCAATACGCAGCACAAGTCGATCCAAGTCACGAAATCCTAGACCACTGGAGTGATCTGTTGGACGCCATCAAGGAGGGTTTTGAAACGAGCTTTCTTGGCTATGCCGCCAAGATTGAGTACGGGGTACGAAAGGGCCCGCACATGCATCTGATGCTGCTCTTTAATGGATCGAAAGTTCGCCAGGATGTGACGATCGCTCGACTCATCGGTGAGCTGTGGAAGAACAAAGTGACGAAGGGTGCGGGGCTGTACCACAACAGCAATGAGCCAAACTACAAGGCCCGTTTCACTCACTGTGGTGTTGGCGTTTTTAGCGGTCTTGATGATGCGACGATTGCCGGTTTCCAACGAGTTGCTGACTACTTGGCCAAACGAGATCTTCTCATTAGGGTGGCCATGCCGCATGTGTTTCGAGTGCTTAGGACAGGACTCGTGTTGCCTCCTGCGCGTGTTTAGATGGAGGTGATAGAGACGCGCCGCTTTGCGGGTGATGGACTGCAGTGCAGCGGTTGCGGTCGCTCGTCCAGCCACCATGGAAGTCCGCTGACGAACTCTCATCGGACGTTCGGAGCGGTGGGCCATTTTTTTGGATGGAGATGGAGAACACCAATACGTTGGCTCCTGACACGTGTTGCGCCTTGAAGCCAGTTCAAGCAGGTTCGCGAGCTTCGCAGTCGACTCGGAAAGACGTTAAGTGCCTCTCAGCATGCAGCTCGCCAAGCATGATCGAATCGGCATAGCCTTGTCTGCCTGAGCGAGTGCCGCTCTCGATCTTGATGCCCGGTTGATCTTTGCGAATGAGCTTGACCTTCTCATCGTGGAAAGGTTCATAGTCAAACAGTGAATCAACCAAAGGAGGCTCACATGGTCCATTTCAATGTTCCTGATATGACATGCGGCGGTTGCGCGAAGCGCATTCGTCGGGCAATCGCTCAGGCTCAAATGCCAGCGGGCGTCGAAGTAGAAATCGATGTGGCCGCGCGGCAGGTCCGCGTTCCTGGGCAAGCCGAAGACGACACTGTGGAGCTTGTCCGCTCCGCAATTGAGCGTGCTGGATACAAAGCAGACGCGGCGGTGAGTCCTGCATCTCGCCGAACAACCGGTGGCTGCTGCTGTGCGTCTCGGCCCGTAACCCCTGTTGATGTGGATCAAGACGGTGCAAGGCAGACGTCGTCATGCTGCAGTTGAACTACCAAGGAGACCATCATGCGTCTGAACATCGTCGCTGGGCTGTTGACAACCCTATTCGTGGCAGGCTGTGCCGTCGCGCAATCGCCAAAACCTGAGGACGAACACGCAGGCCACCACCCCGGAGATGCACAGAGCGGCGGCGTCACAACCCAGTCTGCCCCGGCAGCCACTGCCGCGTCTGCACCGGACGCCTTTGATCGTCAGATGAAGGCGATGCAGGAAATGCACAAAAAAATGCAGGCGGCCAAGACTCCCGCCGAACGCTCAGCGCTGATGGAGGAGCACATGAAGCTCATGCAGTCAGGCATGGCCACGATGGGCGCGGCTAGTTCTGGTGGCATGGGGATGGGAATGATGCAGCAAGGGGCGCAGACCAAACCTGCCATGCCTGCAGCCTCCGGAAACTCGGGTATGGGAGGCATGATGGGCATGCACGCTCAAATGGAGCGCCGTATGGCCATGATGGAGCAGATGATGCAAATGATGGTGGACCGCCAAGCAGCCATGCCATCCAAGTAGTCTCACCGCGAACGTTCTTTGCGGGGGAAGCTATCACTATTCCAAACGCTGGTGAGCTGCGCGAGGCTTGGTGACTCAGTCACTAACCACTGTGCAGTTGCGCCCGAGCGCCTTTGCCCTGTAAACAGCTTCATCAGAGCGTTTTAGCAGCCGGGCGAGGAAATCCGCTCCGGTTTGGTGTACTGCACATGCCAGCCCGACACTGACCGTTACTGGCCCCGCCAATGAGCGAACCCGTCTGGCGCATTTGTGCACCCGCTCCGCGATTCGGGCAGCGGCTTCTGCGTCCGCATCAGGTAACCAGAGGACGAATTCTTCCCCGCCGTATCGCGCCACCAGGTCCGAACCACGGGCGCCTGCCTGTAACTGGCGAGCAAAGTTCACCAGCACCCGGTCGCCCTCGGGATGGCCATGCGCATCGTTGATCCGTTTGAAGTAGTCCACGTCCACCATCAACAACGACACGGAACTCTGTCGAGAGGCCGTCCGTTGCCACTCTTGCACGGTCAATTCCAGCGCACGGCGGTTTTTAAGACCTGTAAGCGGATCAGAGAGACTCAGTTCCGAAAGCTGGCGATTCTGCAATTCAACCTGTTCATTGCTGGCGGCCAAGCGCTGGGCAAGACCCTGGGCCTCTGCACGGGCCTTGATCAACTCGCCTTCGAAACGGCTGCGTTCGCGGGCCACAAAAAAGGCCCATACGATGTGGTCGCCCGTCTCCAGGCGCTTGCTGACCGCATTGACCATGACAGGAACAGTCTCGCCGCCAACACCGCGCAGGTGGAGGAATACTTCGCGCGCACTCTTGGCGTGATGCAGCGTGGGAAACAGGTGGGTCTGGCTGAAAATTCGAGAAGCTGGTGTCAACAGTTCATCCATGGAGTGGCCGAGCCAAAACGCCTCCGTGCCCCCGATCAGGACAAGGAACTCCCTGTTCATCCGCACGATGTGCCCCACCGGGTCCGTGATCATCATCGCGCAAGGGATGTCATCAACCGCCAGCATGTTCCGCCCTCTCGGTTTCGCTCACGCTAAGGAGAGATATCGCTGCATGGCGGCCGTCACCAAGTGAGGATGACTCATGTGGGCGCAGTGTCCGGTCACGTCCAGCACTTCCAGCGTGCTGTCCCTGAGCTTCTTGTGCATGTATTCCCCCACCGAATGGGGCGCCAACGCATCGTTGCCATGCTGCAAGATCAGACTCGGCCGGGTCACGCGCGACAGCTCCTCTCTGGTATCCGCAAAGAAGGTTGCCTGCGCAAAGATACGAGCCATCGTAGGATCGGTTGAGCAGAAACTCTCGGACAGCTCTCCGCCCAGACTGTCTGCCTGCGGCGCTCCCGCCACAATGGGTGCGAGGTAGCTGGACCAGCCCATGAAGTTCTGGTCCATGAGGTCCAATAGGCCCTCCAAATCCTGGCGCTCGAACCCTCCAAGGTAGTCCGGAGCGTGATTGATGTAGCAAGGCGACGGGCCGACCAGAATCAGGCGATCAAAAAGCATAGGTCGCTCGATGGAGGCCAGCAGGCCGATGCTGGCGCTGACCGAATGTCCAACAAAATGCACTCCGCGCTCGATGCCCAATGCGTCGCATACATCCAGCAGATCTTGCACGTAGCCTTTCAGACTTGCGTACTTCACGGGGTCAAAGGCGGCCAAGTCTGATTGGCCGCAGCCGACGTAGTCGAACAAGACCTGGTGGCACTTACCTTCAAAGGCCGGAGTGATGTGTCGCCACATATGCTGGCTACACCCAAAGCCGTGCGCATAGACGAGCACGGGGACGTCCGGGCGAATTGCATCGATCACATGCACGTTGTTGCGCTTACGAATTTCCACTGTTGTTCTTTCCGGGCGGTCAGTCCGCAGATTTTGCACGCCTGACGCTTGCACCGTGCGCAAAATAGCATGCAAGCGTGCGCGATTGGGAGTGAGAAACAACTGGTTTATCGCTAGCACCAGCTTGCGCAACGCAGCGTTCAGCCTCCAGATGCCTCTGTTTTCACTCTCCTTGGCTTACGCATCAGCACATAGGCCGCAGGAATCACGAACAAGGACAGCAGCGGCGCCGTCACCATACCGCCCAGCATGGGTGCCGCGATGCGGCTCATGACCTCCGAGCCTGTCCCGCTGCTCCACACGATGGGCACCAGGCCCGCCAGGATGACAGCCACGGTCATTGCCTTGGGTCGCACGCGCAGCACGGCACCTTCCCGAATCGCGTCCAGCAGCTCTTCCAGTGTGGGCTGCCTGCCGTCTGGACATCTCTCTGCGAGTGCCTGCTTGAGGTAGATGAGCATGACCACCCCGAACTCTGCCGCGACCCCCGCCAGGGCGATGAAGCCCACACCGGTGGCGATGGACAGGTTGTAGTTCATCAGGTAGAGGAACCAGATGCCCCCGGTCAACGCGAATGGCAACGTCGCCATGATCAGTCCCGCCTCACCCATGCGCGAGAAGGTCAAGTACAAAAGCACGAAGATGATCAGCAAGGTGGCAGGCACCACTACTTTCAGGCGGGCATTAGCCCGCTCCAGGTACTCGAACTGGCCTGAGTACGTGATGCTGACCCCGGGCTCCAGCTTGATCTGTCGGCTCACGGCATCGCGCAGCTCATTGGCCACGGAAGCCAGATCGCGCCCCCGCACATCGACATATACCCAGCCCGATGGGCGGGCGTTCTCGCTTTTGAGCATGGGTGGCCCATCGGTGATGGCGATGCTGGCCACCGTACCCAGCGTGATCTGCTGCCCCATGGGGGTGGAGATGGGCAATTGGGCCAAGCGTTCGGGCGAGTCTCTCCACTCACGCGGATAGCGCAGGTTGATCGGGAAGCGGGCCAAGCCCTCGACCGTTTCCGAGATGTTTTCACCGCCAATGGCCCCGGAGACTACGGCCTGGATTTCGCTCACGTTCAGTCCGTAGCGCCCTGCGGCTGTGCGGTCGATGCGGACATCGACATAGCGCCCCCCGGTCAGGCGCTCGGCCAGTGACGAAGTCACTCCCGGAATGCCCTTGGCGACCTGCTCGACTTGGGCAGCGATCCCGTCGATCACCTTCAGGTCGTTGCCGGTCACCTTGACCCCGATGGGACTCTTGATGCCGGTGGCCAGCATGTCAATCCGGTTGCGGATGGGTGGAATCCAGATGTTGGACAGGCCAGGAATCTTGACGGCCTTGTCCAGCTCCTCGATCAGACCCTCGGGCGTCATTCCTGGACGCCATTGGTCTCTGGGCTTGAGCTTCACCGTGGTCTCGAACATTTCCAGAGGCGCTGGATCGGTGGCGGTCTCGGCCCGGCCCGCCTTGCCAAAGACGCGCTCAACCTCGGGAACCGTCTTGATCATGCGGTTGCTCAGTTGCAGCAGTTCGGTGGCCCGCTGTGCCGAAAGGCCCGGGAGCGCCGAAGGCATGTACAGCAGATCGCCTTCGTCCAGCCTGGGTAAGAACTCGCCGCCTAGCCGGGAGAGCGGCCAAATCGTGGTCGCCAGCGCCAGCACGGCGATAGCCAAGGTGGATTTGGGACGATGCAAGACCCACTCCAGGCAAGGTCGGTACACGACGATCAGCGCACGCGTGATGGGGTTTTTCTGCTCGTCAGGGATACGCCCCCGGATCCAGTAGCCCATGAGGACCGGGATCAGCGTGACCGAGAGTGCCGCAGCTGCGGCCATCGCGTAGGTCTTCGTGAACGCCAGCGGTCCAAACAAGCGGCCTTCCTGTGCTTCCAGCGTAAAAACGGGCACAAAGGACAACGTGATGATGAGCAGCGAGAAGAAAAGCGCAGGCCCAACTTCCTCGGCAGCTTCGGTGATCACTTTCCAGCGCTCTTCACCGACCAACTGCTGGTCGGGATGCTTGTGCTGCCAGGCCTCCAGCTTCTTGTGGGCGTTCTCGATCATCACCACAGCTGCATCGACCATGGCGCCCACGGCGATTGCAATCCCGCCCAGGGACATGATGTTGGCGTTGATGCCCTGGTAGCGCATCACCAGAAACGCCGCCATGATCCCCAGCGGCAGAGAAATGATGGCGACCAGCGCAGAACGCAGGTGCCAGAGGAACAAGACACAGACCACCGCCACCACAATGAACTCCTCTACGAGTTTGGTGCTGAGGTTCTGGATCGCCCGCTCGATGAGTGCGCTGCGGTCGTAGGTGGTGACGATCTCCACGCCCTGGGGCAGGCTGCTTTGCAGCTCGCTGAGTTTGGCCTTTACGGCCTGGATCGTTTCCTGGGCGTTCTTGCCAGATCGCAGCACGACCACGCCTCCAGCCACTTCCCCCTCGCCGTCGAGTTCAGCGATGCCGCGCCGCATTTCCGGCCCGATCTGGACGGTGGCGACATCCCCCAGGCGCACAGGCACCCCTGCGCGCGACACCAACGGGATGGCGCGGAAGTCGTCCAGCGTCTTGAGATAGCCGCTGGCGCGCACCATGTACTCGGCGCCGGACAGTTCCAGCACCGATCCACCCGTTTCCTGGTTGGCATTCATGATGGCCTCGCGCACCTGCCCCTGAGTGAGGCCTTGGGACGCAAGCTTGATGGGGTCGAGCACGACCTGGTACTGCTTGACCATGCCCCGACCGATGCCACCTCGGCCACGTTGGGTAAGCTCTTGAGTTCGAACTTCAGGAACCAGTCCTGCAAGGCGCGAAGCTGGGCCAGGTCGTTTTTGCCGGTGCGATCTACCAGGGCGTACTGGAAGATCCAGCCCACCCCGGTGGCATCTGGGCCCAACGACGACTTGGCCGTAGCGGGTAGACGTCCCTGCACCTGGTTCATGTACTCCAGTACCCGCGAACGCGCCCAGTACAGGTCCGTGCCATCCTCGAACAGGATGTAGACGAATGAGTCGCCGAAGAACGAGAAACCTCGCACCGTCTTGGCGCCCGGGACGGACAGCATGGTGGTGGCCAGCGGGTACGTCACCTGGTTTTCCACGATCTGCGGCGCCTGGCCGGGATAGGAGGTGCGGATGATGACCTGGACATCCGACAAATCGGGAAGTGCATCCACGGGGGTGCTGCGCACGCCCCACACGCCCCAGGCCGTGAGCATCACGGTCGCCAGCAGAACCAGGAGTCGGTTCGCCACCGACCAGCGGATCAGGCGCGCGATCATGGCTTGATCCTTTCCACGGCAGTGATCACGAAGTCCTTGCCTTGCTGCTGGAAGGTGAACCTGACCTGCTGCTCGGGTTTCAATGTCGTGGCCAATTCAGGACTCGCCAGCTTGAAGGGCATGGTCATGCCAGGCCACTTCAGTTCAGGCACGGCATCATGGGTCAGAGTCAGCTCAGTCGGTGTGACCTCATCGACCACTCCCCGCACGGTAAAGCTTTTGGACGCCGGAGCAGCAGAGGTCGAAGGACCCTGTTCACTGATTGGTTGTGCGCTGCTGCCTTGAGACTGTGCAGGCAAGATTCCTCGCAGGCTGGCTTCCGAGTCGATCAGGAACTGTGCCGAGGCGACCACCTGTTGTCCTGCGGTCAGCCCGCCTTGAACGACGAGGCGGTCATCGATTTCCGCGCCGAGTTGGACCTCGACGGGGTGGTACTTGCCGGGGCCATCCACCACGTAGACCAGCGCCCGCTTGCCGGTGCGGATCACCGCTTCGCTGGGCACCAGCAGCGCTGGTTGTGTCCGTCCGGCCAGAACGATCTGTCCGGACATGCCCGCCTTCAGCCGCTGGGTGGGGTTGGGTAGCTCCAGCCGCACACGCACCGTGCGGGTGTCCCGATTGGCTTCTGGGAGGATGCTCACAATCCGGGCTTTGAGGGTTTCGCCTGGAAACGCGGCCAGGCGGACCTGGGCATCCTGCCCCAGTTGCAGGGGACCGCTTTGGGCCTCGGGAACGGCCGCTTCGATCCAGACGCTGGCCAGACCGTTTACGCGGACCAGGTTGGCCCCCGCAGAGACCGTCATGCCTTGGCGCACCATCAGTTCGGCCACCATCCCAGCCTGCGGGAAGGTCACCGTGTAGCGGCCTTGAGGTTCGCCCGTGCGCTCCACCTGGGCCACCAGCGAGGCCGGCATACCCAGCAGCAACAACCGCTGGCGCGCCGCTGCCGTCAACGATTCGTCCTTGAGCGCCCGGACCGCGAGAAACTCGCGCTGCGCAGCCAACCATTCGGGCAGCAGCAGGTCGGCCAATGGCGCGCCTGCGGCCACCACGTCGCCCGGGGCGCGGGCGTAGACCCGTTCCACAAACCCAGCTGAGCGCGCCTGAACGATGCTCACATCCCGGTCATTCAGCTGGACCGTGCCCAGCACGTCCACGTCGGCCCCAATGTCGCGTTGCTCCACCGCGGCGGTGCGCAGGCCGAGGGCTTGCACCGCCTGGGCGGAGACATTCAAACCGGTGCCTTGTTGTGTGTCCTCATCGGCGTACTTGGGGACCAGCGCCATGTCCATGTAGGGCGACTTGCCGGGCTTGTCGAACTTCTGCGTCGGCGACATCGGGTCGTACCAGTACAGCACCTTGCGGTCGGCTTTTGCTGCTTCTGTCGATGCGGGACTGGCTCCCAGTGCGTGGTTGTTCGCGGTGCGCCATTGGGAGACGGTCCAGCCGAGGGCGATGCCTGCAGCCACCAGTGCTACGGCCACAGCGGTCTTCTTGAAAACGTTATTGGTCATGTGGTTCTCCCTTCAGTCGGCGATCAGGCTGTTCAAGCGGGCAATCACGGTGTCCCGCTGTGCCTGCAGATCAATGAGCCGCCAGTGCGTCTCCCGCACTTGGGCCCAAGCCGCCAGCACGGCGCTCAAGTCGCCTTTGGCGGACTGGTAGTTGGCCAGCGCGAGTTCAGCGCGCCCCTGTGCCAGGCCCATACCAGCCGACTGCAGCCGCTCGATCTGGCTGTTCAGTGACGCCAGCTCTGAGGCGCTGTCCTCCAGCTCCTGCAGGTGCCTGCGGGTCACGTCTTCCTGCTCAGCTTCCAGGCGCTGCAGCTCCAGCTGCTTGGCCTTGATCTGGGGTCCCTGGCGCCGCTCCTGTTGCCAGGGAAGGTCAAAGGTCACCTGGAAAGACACCATGTCGCCCCAGCGACGGTCGCGGCGGCTGTAGGCGACTTCCCAGGACCAATCACCCTTGGTTTCTGCCTGGGCTTCGCGCGTTTCCGCTAAGGCTATCGCCTGCATGGCCGGGTACTGCGCCAGTTCCGCGTGGCGGTGTACCTCAGAGCGCAGCTGATCCAAAGGGCGGCTCAGCGGCCCGGGAGTTCCCTGCAGCGCCTCGTCGGCTCGGGCTCCGACCCACCGCCGCAGCATCGCCCTGGCCTTGGAGCGGTCCCGCTGCAGTTCGTCCCTGCGGTCCGACAGCGCAAGCGCTTCCTGCTTGGCCATGAGAAGATCGCCCGCCTGGGCCGTCCCCCCCGCGATGCGGGCAAGCAGGCTGTCCTGCAGGCGCTGGTTCTCACTCAGTAGACCGGCGAGCACCTGGGCGCGCTGTTCAATGGCCTGGGCCATGATCCACGCTTGGCTCAGCTCCTGCCGGATCTGCAGGCGCTGGACGCCCAGGGCGGCGCGTTCGCGTTCCACCTTGGCCTCGGCGCCGGCGATCTGGGCATCCCGTTTGGCGCGGTTGGGCACCTCCTGCATCAGCGCCAGGCGCTGCATGGTCATGGACTCGCGTGTGAGGCTGAAGCGGTCCATGCCGCTGATGGGAAAGTTCTCGATACCGACCGAGAGCTTTGGATCAGGGAGTGTTCCTGCGGCCTTCAGGGTGCTGCTGGCAGCGTCAATCTGCAGCCGCTGGGCCGTGATGCGGGGACTGTGCTGCTCCGCCAGATCCAAGGCCTCGGTAAAACCCAGGGCGTGGGCCTGGTTGCCAGCCAAGCCGATGCCGGCCAGCAGGAACCCGAGAGCGCCCAGGCGCTGATGGTGGAGGTTGCGCACCTGGATGCGCTGCGAGATGGGACGAATGCGCTGGTGCGCAGACAGGCGCTCGCAGGGAGCGCCGAAGGAGATGTTGGGCATGATGGTCCTCGAAATGAAGGGGCACGAAGTCAGACTTGCGCAAACGCTGCAAGGCAGCGCGCAAGACGTGCACGATCAATTCCGAAAGACCTGATGGGTTAAGTAGATGGGGGGAGAGCCCGCTCGACTGTCCAGCTCTGCGTAGACAGCCCGAGGGTCAATATGGCGCTCGGAGTCCAGGATCACAGGCAGCACATAGGCAACCCAGATAGCGTGCGCCGCGATCGCCTGCAGATCGAGACCTTGGAGCGAGGGGGAGGACAAGCTGTCGCCGTCACAATGGGCTCGGCACAGCTGAGGATCCTGCTCATCCATGGTGCCCGCCATCGCGTGGCAATCGGGCATGGAGGGCATGCCGACGGCATCTCCCATGGCCATGCCCGCTTTTTGCATCGATGCCGCATGGGCTGCGGAGTCCAGCTTGGGACAGGCATAGGCCGCCAACGCGAACTGCATCAGAAGCAACACCGCGACCAGAACGCTGGTTATCCAGCGTCTTTGGCGCAACACGGTGTTCCTGACAGCGATCATGGTGCGAATGGTATCCAGAATGCCAGTCACGGACTTAACCCAGATCAAGTCCGTGCAAGCGGCCCCTCCTCAGCCCTTGCGCAGCCGCAGCGCGTTGGTGATCACCGACGCAGAACTCAGGCTCATCGCCAGGGCCGCAATCATTGGCGACAGCAGCCATCCGGTGAAGGGATACAGCAGCCCTGCGGCGATCGGGATGCCCAGCGCGTTGTAGAGGAAGGCAAACATCAGGTTCTGCTTCATATTGCCCACCGTCGCCTCCGACAATTCCCGCGCAGTGGAAATCCCTCGCAGATCGCCCTTGACCAGGGTGACCTGTGCGCTGTTCATCGCCACGTCGGTGCCGGTGCCCATCGCGATCCCCACATCCGCCTTGGCAAGGGCGGGCGCGTCGTTGATCCCGTCCCCCGCCATGGCGACAACACGGCCTTCGGCCTGCAGCCGCGACACCAGGGCCAGCTTGTCCGCAGGCTTGACTTCGCCATGGACCTCATCAATCCCCAGTTTGGCCCCCACCGCCTTGGCGGTGGTCATGCCGTCGCCCGTGGCCATGACAATGCGCAGTCCCGCCGCATGCAAGGTCGCCAGCGCTTCCGGCGTGCTGGCCTTGATGGCATCCGAGACCGCCAGCAGGCCTTGAAGCTGGCCATCGGCCGCCAGGTACATCACGCTGGCGCCTGTGGCGCGCAAGGCCTCTGCCTGCGCAAGCAGCGGGTTCGCTGAAACCCCAACTTGCTCCATGAGGACCGTGTTGCCCAGGGCGAGCTGGCGTCCAGCGACCTGTCCGCGCACCCCGATGCCCGAGCCGGACTCAAAGTCCTCGGGCTTGTCCAGGGCGAGCCCCTTGGCGCGAGCTGCCTGGACAATGGCATCGGCCAGCGGATGCTCGCTGCCTTGGTCCAGACTGGCCGCCAGGCGCAGAACCTCATCCTCGGACAGACCGGGCATGGCCACTACACGTTCGAAGGAGGGCTTGCCTTCGGTGAGCGTGCCTGTTTTGTCCACGATCAGCGTGTCCACCTTGCGCAGGTTCTCGATGGCTGCCGCGTCCCTGAACAGCACGCCGCTGGTCGCCCCCCGGCCTGTGGCCACCATGATGGACATGGGAGTTGCCAGGCCCAACGCACAAGGGCACGCGATGATCAGCACCGCAACTGCATTGACCAGGCCGTAGACCCAGCGTGGCTCCGGACCGAACAGGCCCCACGCGAAGAGTGTGAGCAACGCGATACCCACCACAGCCATCACGAAGTAGCCCGCCACCTGGTCGGCCATGCGCTGCATGGGGGCCCGTGAGCGCTGTGCCTGCGCAACCATTTGAACGATCTGCGACAGCATGGTGGCGGAGCCCACCCGCTCGGACCGGATCACCAGTGCCCCGTTGGTATTGAGCGTGGCACCGATGACGGCATCACCAGGCCCTTTGACGATGGGCACCGGCTCGCCAGTGAGCATGGCTTCGTCCACCGCGCTGCTCCCCTCGACCACCACACCATCCACAGGAACCTTCTCGCCAGGCCGCACGCGCAAGAGGTCTCCCACATGGACATGGGACAAGGGAACATCACTCTCCTGACCGTTGGCGTCAATACGCCGCGCGGTCTTGGGGGCCAGGCCCAGCAGCGACTTGATGGCGGCCGAAGTCTGCGAGCGCGCCTTCAGCTCCAGCATCTGACCCAGCAGCGTGAGCGAGATGATGACCGCTGCAGCTTCGAAATACACCGCCACGCGCCCCATGGCCTGGAACGAGGCGGGAAACACCCCCGGCGCCACAGTGGCGACCACGCTGTAGACGAAAGCTGCCCCCGTGCCCAGGCTGATCAGCGTCCACATGTTGGGACTGCGGTTCACGACCGACTGCGCTCCGCGCACAAAGAAGGGCCAACCCGCCCACAGCACGATCGGAACCGTGAGGACCAGCTCGATCCAACTCTGGGTCGCCATCTCGAACCACTGCAACCGGTGCCCCACCATGGCCAGGACAGTGACCACCACGGTGAGGGGCAAGGTCCACCAGAAGCGACGCCGGAAATCCACGAGTTCGGCGTTTTCTCCCTCATCCAGGGTGGGCAGCATGGGCTCCAGCGTCATGCCGCATTTGGGGCAATTGCCAGGATGGTCCTGCTGCACCTCTGGGTGCATCGGGCAGGTGTAGATGGTGCCGGGATGAGTTGCTTCAGGCTCACGCGCAACCTTGTCAACCTCGGAAGGATTGACAGCGTATTTGCCCGGATCGTCCACAAACTTCGTTCGGCACTTGGCACTGCAGAAGTAGTAGAGCCGCCCCTCGTGCTCTGCCGAGTGATGCGATTGTTCCGTCACGTCCATACCGCAGACGGGATCTTTCAGTCCCGTTGCTGGCGACGCATGGGCGTCGTGACCGCCATGATGCCGGTGGTCATGATGGATGTGTTCGTGAGGTTGCGCATTCGACATTGATTGCCTCCCTGAGTGTTGCAGCACTGCGAAGTTATTTTTTGCTTGAATCGCCGTGGTGGGAGCCATGTCCCCCGTGGCCGTGGAATAGGTGCATCAAAGGGCAAGCTAGCAGGAGCAGATACGGCCAATAGCCAGCGATATGCGACCAGTGCTCTCTGAGAAGAAAAAACAAGGCAATCAAAGCGAGCATGACGACGGCACCAATCAGTCTCTTGCTGTTCACTGGAGTGCTGGCTTTGTCCGAATGTCCTACACCGTGGTCATGGTTCATGGTCTTCTCCATAAATAGAGCGTCGAGAAAGTGACGCACCGTATGGAAACAATAAGGCTTAACACGGTGGGAATGTCAAACTGAAAATATACGCTCTTGACCTGAATCAAGTGTCTGAATATCTGTACCGCAGACTGAATCCGAGTGGCGCTGCCCGGACTCGTCGAGCAATGTGCCGAAGAGCCAAGGCAGCAATGCGGAGTACCGAAGGCTATTTGGCAGGTGCTGTGGTTGGCGCGCCATTACGAGCGAGAAACGCATCTAGTACAGCGATCTCTTTCTTCTGCGCAGAAATAATATCCTTCGCCATGCTCAGGAGTTGTGGGTCTTTTCCATCGCGCAATTGGCTCTGTGCCATGTCAATCGCACCTTGATGGTGGATGCGCATCATCCGAGCGAAATCCACATCAGGATTTCCGGACATAGGTACTGAGGCCATCTTGTCGTTGTTTTCCTTCATCATGGATTTCATGTCCATCTTGCCTGGCGGCATTGCCTGATCCATGACAGCGCCTTTCATGCCGGCGTGGGGTGCAGACTGGGCGTGCAGCGACAACGGCATCACCAAAGCGCATGCGAGAAAGGCGATTGCGGGGACGGCTCTAGAGGTTCGGTCAGAATATCTCATAGCGGGACTCCTTGAACGCCATCAAACTGCGGCGGCCATGGCGGCACATTCTTCAGCACATTTGTAGCAAGCAGTGGCACATGCTTGGCAATGCTCGGCTTCATGCCTGGCGCACTCGTCGCCGCAAGCCCTGCAGATCTGAGCGCACATCGCACAAATCGCCTGGGCGTACTCGCTTCGACGCGACATTGCTTCGGCAGCAAAGCTGCAAGCCGCTGCGCAGTCCGCGTCCAGCGCAATGCAGCGCGCCATCATCTTCGCGTCCTCTTCCTTGAGGCAATCTGCGAAACATTGGTTGCAAGCCGTGGCGCACAATCGGCAAGCGTTGATGCAAGACATGTATGGGTTCGGGGTGTGGCTCATCTGGATCTCCTGTTAGGTTGGATAGCTCGCGAAAGTTGCCTTGATCCTTCGCAGCAGGCTGCAAGGAGAATCCATCTTCCGCCGTGAGGGGCCTGCGGCGTTGTAGGCTCGCGCCGACGATTCACTCTGCCTTCGCGCAATTTGCCGCAAAATGAGGTGCAAGATGACGAGAAGTTTTCAGGGTCGTAATCCAGGCGTCATGCTCGCTTCAATCGCCTCCGTCAATTCTCTTGTAACGCTTAGTCAATAGGCCGGCGGATCCAACGCATCAGTGCACACGCATGAAGGGCTCCCAAAAACGCTGGATCGAGCGGCATCGCCAGGGTTTGATCGCGCAGTGAGCATGCGGCCTGCGGCATCGACTTTGACCATACCCAATCTTGGGTGGCTCCAGTAGCGCGTCTTTCCATCCTCCGGCGCCGCTTTGGCGGCCGTCGCCCCGCCGCGCACGTCCTTGTCAGCGGGCGCTGCAAACGCGGCCGCAGTCCCTAGCGACGCAATTGCGATCAACATGGACACAATCATTTCTTTGAACATGGTCTTACTTCCTCATCAGTCATTGAAACGTCAGCTGAGCCGACGGCCACACGCAGCTACAAGACATCAATGTGCAGCGCGGTGACGAGGAGTTTGGGACACATCGACGAACTAGAGGATGAAGCGCGGGTTACGTTTTTGATATGAACGAAGCGCGCGCGGAGCCTTGGATACCCCATCCCGATGAGGTGAAGTAAGCCTCATCTCCAGCTAAATCCTTCTGAATTTTTTTCGTCGCCTCAAACCTGTCAAAAGCGTAATCGGGAGGTCACCGCTTAGTAGGGGTGCGGCTTCTAGACTTCTTTCCGTGGCGCAGAAAAACGCCACCTGGATGGACCATATCGGGCATCCGGCGTCACAGGAGACCATCATGAAAGTTCGTACCGCTATCCTCGCCGCCAGCCTTGCTGCATCCGCTACAGCGTCCTTCGCCACTTCGGTCTACCACGCTAGCCCAAGCCAGGAAGAAGGTGTCAGTCTGGCTCCCGACCACCTGGGCAACGCGGTCAGCCGTCAAGCGGTTGAAAGCACTGTTCTGGCCGCGCAAAAGGACGGGTCGCTGTACTGGATCAGCCGTGGATACCCAGCCACCTATCCGCTCGTCCCCGGTCCCAAGCTCACAAAGACCCGCCAGCAAGTCCTGGATGAGTTGCAGGCCGCCAAACGCAATCCGGTGACCAGCGACGGCATGCGCGACCTGGGAGGCGAGGCAGGTTGGGTCAACGCCCGCCAACTGCCCTGAACCTGAATCCTCCACCGCCCCGCAAACCTCAGAGACCGGCCTGCGGTTGCACCCAAAGGCCACCATTTATCAAGAAGGAAATTCCATCATGAAACTCAAGTCCACCCTTATCGTCCTTTCCCTCATCGCAGCCCCCGCATTTGCTTCGGACCAAGTGGTCAGCAAGACCCGCGAGCAAGTGCTGGCTGAATTGGCGCAGGCTCAGCAAAGCGGCGACATGCTCGCCTCTGGCGAATCGGGTATGACACTCAAACAGATCAATCCTGGTGCCTATCCCGTGGCTACTTCGACTCAGGTCAGCAAATCCCGAGAGCAAGTGCGAGACGAGCTGGAGCAGGCCATCCGTACCGGGGACATCATGGTGGCTGGTGAATTCGGCGTCAAACGCAACGAACTCATGGCAAGCCGCTTTCCCATTGTGACGGGCAAGTCGCTGAAGACACGAGAGCAGGTCAGGAGTGAACTGGCACGAGCCCTTCGCGAGGGCGAAGTCGTCGCAGTGGGCGAAGACGGCCGCAAGCTCAACGAAATCTACCCGGACCGCTATCACGCCGCGCAGCACGATGCCATGGCCGCCACCTCGGACGCATCCTCAAAGGCGGCTCGGTTTCAGTGAGGTTTACCTGGCGGTCGGCGGCTGAGCTGGACGGGCCTTTGGAACGGGCCCGCCTCCAGCGAGACCGCAAGGCGCCTAGACAGTTCTTTCGCCAGGTGCGCGCGGCATCTGCTTTTGTCTCACGACTCGCTCCGAGTATCAGACCTGCATGTTCATCACATCGGTGTAGGCCTGAACAATTCGATTGCGGGTTTGCAAGGTTGCCTGAAACGCAATATTCGATTTGACTCCAGCGAACATCGCTTCTTCCAAACTGACCGTGGGATTGCCCAATGTGACCTCGCGGCTCAGGCGACCAGACGCACTCTGTAACTGGCTTGTGGTTGAAAGCGCCTGCTTCATCGCGTCCAGAAAACCGCCTTCCTGGATGCCCGGTGCTTTGGGTACAGAGTTTCCGAGCGAACTGACAGGCAACAGTGCATCCAATGGCTTTGTCGTGACGTCCATGCCGAGGCTTTCTGGGGGCGAAAAGTTTTAGAAGTTCCGCCTGGACAGCTGTACCGAGGCGAAGCCCAATCGTAGAGATTGGGCTTCGCCCTGTAGCTTTCGCAACGCAAGGCGCGACCCGTCAATCCTGCGGTTCGGGATAACAGGAATTTCATCTTGCCGACATTGCCGCCCGAGGGGCCGAGCCAAGGTGAAGCGCGCCGCATGAATAGCCGTAGCTCACAGCCGTTGCGATATTTCCATCAGCGGCTTGATGCTCGATCCAAAGCGGCTCATCGAAGCGTGGTTCTGTTGCAACTGGCTGTACGGCAGGTATCGGATTCCCAACTCCGACACCCGGGAAAAAGCAGGCCGTTGAAGCTGCTCCACCACCTTGTCTCTGCGATTGTCTGGAGCCACCAGAAACAGCGCACAGTTGCCTGCAACCGGCGTGCCAAGAGCCAGATCGAGCATGCGCACGATGCCCGAATAGATGGACGTGGTGTGCTCCACTTCAAATGCGGCAGCAACCTGTGATGTCAGGGAATCAATCCATACAACATCAATCAGCCGAATCGACTCCAGTCCCCGGTCCACACTGGCGGGCAACTGAGCCAGACATCCATCTCCCAGCAAGCCGTTGCCATGAATGCGCCCCCGATCGTTGGAGGCAATCCAGACATCGAAGCCCAAGGCTCTGCCAAGATCACGCAGCGAGGCTTGGACATCCGTGTGGGTTGCATCGCTCTCCGTAGCCTGCGACAGTTCCTTTTGCAACGCAGTCGATTGCTGTCGCACACGTTCTAAATCCTGTTGCCACAGCACTGCAGCTGCTGCATCCATCGCCAGGGGCGGTGCTACAAGTCTCCCACTGCCGATATCAAACATGAGCCCTGAGATCGCGCCCAAATCGTTCGAGAGCTTCAGGCGGTACTGAGCGTTCAAGCGCAGCAGGCGCTCTCGCATGGAGAGATAGTGGTCCCATCGCCCGAGCTTTACGCGTACGCCAGTCACGGCATTGAACCCATTGACGATGGCTGTATTGAAAGGAGAGACCAGCGTCGGGTGTATGAAGTAGAGCAAGTTGGCGACCGCTGGCCCCAGACCCTTGATGCCAACTGCATCAATTCGCTGAATAGCGGCCACCACGTCTTCCGCGCAGTCGCAGTGATCGCACATGTGAAGAAGGTCTGCAAAGGCGCGCTGATTGCTTGCGTTCTCGTAGATGTCGGGAATCCGCAATTTGGGTTTCCAGAGGAACGCGTGGTCTGCCCCCCTGAAAATCTGGCGCTGCTCCGCCACAGAACCCACGATCGTCTCCAGCGAAGAGCCACGGTAGGCATTGCCAAATGTTCCAGCGCGGATGTCTTCCACCACCTGTGCGATGCCTCGGCGAATCGAACGGAAGTTCTTGATCCGTTGGTCCCACAAGAACCAGGTGTTGTAAGTGCTGCTCGGGTCAGTCTTCCAGCAGTCTATGAGGGTTGCAAGCGGGTCATGCATCTGTCGTGAGGTGCTTGCCAATGCTTTGTGCACTGGGGAAATACATCGAAAAACAAGTCCTGCCATCGGCCGAACTCACGGAAAACCGCCCCCGGTGCGCATGAACAATCGCCTGGGTGATGGACAAGCCCAGGCCCGCGCCGTCCGAGTCCAGCTGCTTGCGCGACTTGTCCGCCCGAAAGAAGCGGTCAAACAGGCGGGGCATGATCTGCGCATCGATGGAGGGTCCAGTGTTGACGACGTCCACGGTGGTTCCGTGCAGATCCCCTTGGATGTCCACGACCACCTGCTCGCCTGGCGGGGTGTAGCGAATGGCGTTGGACAGGAGATTGCTCAGCGCCCGGCGCAGCATCAGTCGGTCGCCGGTGATCTCTGCCGCACCGATCAGCTGCAAATGGACCTGTTTCTCTTCCGCAAGGGCTTCGTAGAAATCAAAGAGAGCTTGGGCTTCAGCATGGACCTCAATCTTCTCTGTGCTGGGAAGAATGAGACCGTGGTCCGCCTTCGCCAGGAACAACATGTCCGCAACCATGCGCGCCAGTCGCTGGTACTCCTCCGCGTTGGACGCGAGGATGTCACGGTACTCGTGCGGGGAGCGTGCCTGGCTGAGGGTGACCTGTGTTTGGGTCATCAGGTTGTTGATGGGTGTGCGCAGTTCATGGGCCAGGTCCGACGAAAACTCGGACAACCGGTCGAACTCCTCCTTCAGGCGCCGGAGCATCTCGTTGAGGGTGGTCGCCAGGTCGGCCATCTCCACCGGAAACTCCTCGGTTGGCATCCGCTCGTCCAGCCGCTGCGCCGTGATCGCCATGGCGCGAGACCGCATGGTCCGAAGTGGGGCCAAGCCATTCTTTGCGGCCCACCAACCCAGTATTCCCGCCACCAGAGTGGCTAACGCCACGTAACCCACTAGCGTCTGAATCAAGGCGTACATGAAGTGCTTGTGGTGGGCAATGTCAACTGCCACCCAAACCTGCAGCGGCGGCTCGGCGGAACCTGGCAATGTCACAGATGCTGACATTCCTCGGTACTCCCGCTCTGCGGTTTTCCAGGATGCAACCCCCAGTCGGGCCTGCTGGGTCTGGGCGATGAGGTCCTCTGGAAACTGGAAATCCGGAGTCGCGTAGAGCGGATCTCTGTCACGGAAAACGCTGACAAAAAGGCCCTCATGGCTGTGCAAAACGTCGTCCAGCCGCATTTTGAGGTCCTGCGGTGACGAGGCTTTTCCTATGACCTCGCGTGTGAGGTGGATCTTGTCGCGCAGTGCATCGCGGTCGAGTTCCACAAAATGCCGGTCAATGGAAATAGCGATGAGAGTCCCCAGGCCAACGAGCACGAGCCCGGACGCCAACGTAAAGAAGGCTGTCAGCCGTGTCGTGAGCGAGTACCGGGATTTCACGCACTCTCCTGCGGCGCCTCAAGCACATACCCCATGCCTCGCACCGTCTGAATCAGTTTGGCGTCATAGGCATCGTCAACTTTGCCCCGAAGCCGGCGCATTGCAACCTCGACTACATTGGAATCGCTGTCGAAATTCATATCCCACACCTGCGACGCAATCAGAGAACGGGGCAAAACTTCCCCTTGGCGACGCATCAGCAGTTCAAGCAGACCGAACTCCTTGGGCGTGAGGTCAATGCGCTTACCGGACCTGCTGACCCGACGCCGAAGAAGGTCCAGCTCAAGATCGGCCACCTGGAGAATCGTCACCTCGGCGCCATTGCGGCCGCGCCTCAGGATCGTCCGCGCCCTTGCCAACAATTCGGCAAATGAAAACGGCTTGACCAAATAGTCGTCTGCGCCCAACTCCAGACCTTTGATGCGGTCCTGAACCTGATCCTTTGCCGTGAGAAATAACACGGGCATCTCAAGGCCACGGCGACGCATATTGGTGAGGACCTGCCAGCCGTCCATCCGAGGGAGCATCACATCCAGGATCACCAGATCGTAGTCTTCCTCTTGAGCCAGACGCAGGCCATCGACACCGTTGTGAACCAGATCTGCGTTGAATCCTGCTTCACGCAAGCCTTGACGCAGGTATTCCCCGGTTTTGAGTTCATCCTCAACGATCAGTATCTTCACAAGACCTCCTTGGCTCTGCAAGAGGTCGCCAGTGTGCCTGCAGATTTCTGCCTTTCTTGAACATGACAAATATGTAATCAAGCCGTTATGTCTTTGGAAGCCAATAACTCACACAATGCGTTGCATCAAAACGCATGGTGAATCTATGAGAAATTCTTGGCTTTCACGACTTAACTCAATCCCCTGGCTGGCCGCAGCACTGCTGGCACCTTCTCTGGCACTTGCTCAGATGCCGGACGGTGCCTCCGAGAAGGTGGATTACCAACTCTCGTACCGTTCAGCTCTCACGGGCTATGAGGTTTACAAGGAGCAATCCGTACAGCCTTGGAAGGCCGCCAACGACAAAGTGGGTGAAATCGGAGGATGGCGGGCCTATGCCAAGGAAATGCGCCAATCCGCACCCGCAGCGGGTCAGGACCAACCAGCCCAAGGCCATGACGCACACCACGGGGGCAAACAATGAGCCGCCCCCTGCGTATGCCCCGCGCCAAACTCGTGATCGCTGTTGCCGCAGTTGCGGTTTTGTCTGGCTGTGCCAGCGTGAACCTGGAGCAAAACATCTCCAGCGCCAACGCAGCAACCAGCAGTTTCACGGACGGCAAACTCACCTTGGCCCGAGCCAAGAATGAGCAAGAGGCCTTGCGCCGGCGTGCCTCGGACTTGTTGGCCAAACCGCTCAGTCAACAGGATGCCGTTCAACTCGCTCTGGTCAATAGCCCGTCCCTGCAAGCCATCGTGGCTCAAAACTGGGCAGATTCTTCTACGGCAGCCCAGTCGGGTCGCATTGCCAACCCCATTCTGAGCCTGGAGCGCGTTCGCCTGGGCAGCGAGACGGAGATCGGCCGCATCCTGTCCTTCGGCCTGCTGGACCTGCTGACCTTGCCGACACGCAAAGGCATCGCCGAGCAGCGCATCAAGCAGACCCAGTTGCGCCTGAGCAGCGACGTAGTGGACCAAGTCACGCAGGTACGTCAGGCCTGGGTCCGGGCTGTCGCCGCGCAACAGACACTGGCATACACCCAACAGGTCGTCGCAAGTGCTCAAGCCAGCGCTGAGTTGGCCAAGCGCATGCAGGCAGTGGGCAATTTCAACAAGCTCGATCGTGTGCGCCAGCAAGCGTTCTACGCCGACACTGCGACCCAGCTGGCCAGTGCGCAGCACCAGGTCACGGCAGCCCGTGAGGAGCTGGTGCGGCTGCTAGGCCTGGACGATAGCCAAGCCCAACAGCTCAAGTTGCCTGAACGCCTTCCCACACTTCCCAAGGAGCCGCTGTCTCCATCGGACGCTGGCCGTCAGGCTTCGAAGGGTCGGCTGGATCTGCAGATCGCGAAGGCCGATTACGACGCAGCCGCACGCGCGCAAGGCTGGAACACGATCACGACCTTCACGGACATTGAACTGGGAGTACGGCGCGACTCTGTCTTCGATGCGGCCGAGAACACCCACTCAACGCGACGAGGCTTTGAGATCAGCCTGCAGTTGCCCATTTTTGATTGGGGAGGTATGCGGCGCGACGCCATGAGCGCGCAGACCCTGGCTGCGGCCAACCGCCTGGAAGCTACCGCCCGCGCGGCGGGATCCAACCTGCGCGAAAGCTACTCAGCCTATCGCACGGCATACGACATCGCGCGCCACCACCGCGACGAAGTGATCCCGCTGCGTAAGAGCATCTCTGAAGAAAACCAGCTTCGCTACAACGGGATGCTGATCAGCGTCTTTGAACTACTTGCCGACTCCCGCGACCAGGTGAACTCGGTAATGGCGGCTCTGAACGCTGAACAACAGTTCTGGCTAGCGGACGCGGCCCTCCAGGCCTCCCTCATTGGCAAGCCAACCAGCACTGGCGTCTCGGGCGGTGGCGCAGCCGCTGCCGAAGCTGGCGCAGGCCACTGATCCCCTCAAGGAAACCAAACATGAATTCAAGAAGAGATTTTTTCCGATTTGCGGGCATCGCCGGAGGGGCCGTGGCCGCAGCGAGTGTGAGCCGAGTGGCGATGGCAGCACTGCCGGAACCCGTGTACCAGACAAGTCCAGACACCATGGCGCCGCTCGTACCCAACTCCGGGCGCCCCTACAACCCGGTGGTCACGCTGAACGGCTGGACGCTGCCCTGGCGCATGAATCAGGGGGTCAAGGAGTTTCACCTGGTGGCAGAACCGGTGGTGCGCGAAATGGCCCCTGGCTTCAAGGCGCACCTTTGGGGGTACAACGGCCAAAGTCCGGGCCCCACCATCGAAGTGGTGGAAGGCGACCGCGTTCGAATTTTTGTGACCAACAAGCTGCCCGAGCACACCAGCATCCACTGGCATGGCCAGCGTTTGCCCAACGGCATGGACGGTGTGGCAGGGCTGAACCAGCCCGCGATTCAGTCGGGCAAAACCTTTGTCTACGAATTCGTGGCGCGCCGTCCAGGTACCTTCATGTACCACCCGCACGCCGACGAGATGACCCAGATGGCCATGGGCATGATGGGCTTCTGGATTACGCATCCGAAGACCAAGCATCCGCTGATTGATGAAGTGAATCGAGACTTTTGCTTCCTGCTCAGTGCCTACGACATTGAGCCCGGCGCCGCCACGCCCAAGGTCGCGGAGATGCTGAACTTCAATCTGTGGACATGGAACAGCCGCATCTTTCCCGGCATCGACTCCTTGAATGTCCGGCTTAACGACAAGGTGCGCATTCGCATCGGCAACCTCACCATGACCAACCACCCGATGCATTTGCACGGTCATGAGTTTTTGGTCACCGGCACGGATGGTGGTCCCACACCCAAGAGTACCCGTCTGTATGAAGTGACCACCGACGTGGCCGTTGGACAGATGCGCCAGATTGAGTTCCTCGCGGACGAAGAAGGCGACTGGGCGTTCCACTGCCACAAGAGCCACCACACCATGAATGCAATGGGTCACGACATTCCCACCATGATTGGCGTGGACCACCGGGGCGTTGCCAAGAAGATCAACAACCTGATTCCCGACTACATGGTCATGGGCGAGCGCGGCATGGCAGACATGACGGAAATGGAGATGCCCATCCCGGACAACACCATTCCCATGATGACCGGAGAAGGCCCGTTCGGCTCGGTCGAAATGGGCGGGATGTTCAGTGTCTTGAAGGTGCGCCGCGACCAGAAACCGGGCGACTACAAGAACCCGGGTTGGTACAAGAACCCTGAGGGCACGGTGGCCTACGAGTACACCGGTCCGATGGCTGAACCGGCCCGCTTCAAGGCCGAGGGCGGGCAGTCCATGCCTCGCAAAGAGAAGTCCAGCTCGGACACTGTCGTCAAGGTCAAAAAGCCGTCTTCACACAGCGGCCACTGATCGCTACGTTCCACATCACTTCAACAACCCAAGGCAACTATGAAACGCACTCTTTCCCTGATCGCAGCCTCCGCCCTGGTGGCTCTGTCCTTTAGCAGCTTTGCAGGTGGCACTCACAGCGGTGGTCACGGCCACGCAAGCGAGGAGTCAGCCATCGGTCAACCCGGCAAGGCTGCCAAGGTGACCCGCACGATCAACGTGGACATGGCTGACACCATGCGCTTCACGCCGGCAGCAATCTCCGTCAAGCAGGGCGAAACCATCAAGTTCGTGATCAAGAACAGTGGCCAGGTCAAGCACGAGTTCAGCCTGGGTACCGAGGCCGAGCTCAAGGAACACTACGAGACCATGAAGAAGTTTCCCGAGATGGAGCATGACGAGCCCAGCAAGATCTCCCTCGCACCAGGCAAACAGGGCGAAATCATCTGGCAATTCACCAAAGCCGGTGATGTGAATTTTGCGTGCCTGTACCCAGGCCACTACGACGCTGGCATGAAGGGCCAGGTCAAGGTCTCCAAGAAGTAAATCCCGGGTTGCTGTGCCAACCCACTGAACAAGGAGCATTTATGAAGAAAACCAACACTACTATCGCCACCGTACTGCTAGCGATGGCCGCGCTGCTGCCGGTCTCGACCATGGCGCAGGTTGCAGCGGATGCCGCCAAGTCGTCCACCGCCGCAGCCTCCATGACCGATGGCGAGGTTCGCAAGATCGATAAGGACACCAGCAAGATCACCATCAAGCACGGGGAGATCAAGCATCTGGAGATGCCGGGCATGACCATGGTGTTCAACGCCAAAGACAAAGCCCTGCTCGACAAGGTACAGGTCGGCGACAAGGTCAGCTTTATGGTGGTCAGCGAGGGCGGAAAGATGGTCGTGACAGCCATCGAGCCAGCCAAGTAAGCCAAGCAATTCAGAGACACAGCCCTCAATCAGAGGGATTTACTCACTCGTGCGGCATTGCCGCGAAAGAAAACCATGAAAACTCTTCTTATTGCCCTCGCACTGACAGCCGCGTCGTCCGCTTTTGCAGCCGGTGATACCCAGGAAGCAACGCCTAATACCAACTCCAAGGCGCAAGCGCATGGAGAGGAACATAAGAAAGCCCGCCCCGCGACCCCCCTCAAGCGCGCCAATGACGGCAGCACCGCCCGGGGAGAAGGCTCTGGAATGGCCACGATGAGCAAGTCCGAATCGCGCGGGCAAGACAAGGCTAACGAGCGTGAAGCCAAGCCTCACAAGGAAACGAGCCAAGGGACCACTCCCAAGTAACGGCAGCGATTCGCTCACCAGTCGACTCCGTGGTAGGCCTGCTAAGTGTTTCGGTGAGCGAAAACTCCAGAGTTGTTGAAACCTCATTTGTTTTTCGGTCAAGCATCAGCACCCGCAAATCGGCTTCCCCATTTGACCAGAATCATCGCTGCTGACGCCTGAAGGCAATGGTGCGCTGAAGGCACTCACCATTGGCCCGCTATACACGGGTGCAAAGCCCCCGTCCACTGTACGGAAGTTGGTGGTCTGTCCTTGATACAAGCGAGCGGCCAACCAAATGACAGATCCCTCATAGGTGTACGCCCGCATATCAAACTTCATAGTCTGTCCGGCACCATCCGCGTTGACCTTGCGCTCACCTGGTGCCACCAACGCCTGCGCAACATACTCCCCGGCCAAGATCTCCCCCCAGACGCGCTTGGTCAGTTTGTCTCCACGATAGGCAGCACGGCTGCCAAACCCAGCAACTGGCTTGAAGAATAAACTCCGCCGCCCCTCCCAGAGGCGTTGTGCGTCTTCAGGCATGACAACTTCAGTGTGGGGCACATGTTCCAGCAGGACTTTCTGCGTCGCATCTGGTACACCCAGCGCGCTCATCCGCAATGCATCGCTGAACAGCGCAAGGTTGCGCTTGTCCGCGTACAGCGCGTGAGCTTGAGGGTTCGGTGTCAAAACCACTCCGTCCTGGATGTGTGCCTCACGCAAGGCCTCGCTGCCGGGCTCTTCAAGGTAGAAGTCCGTCAACCGGTTGTACACGATGTCAATGTCAAGGCCCCGGACAGTCCTCGGAGCACGACGCCACTCAGGCGGGGGGGTACCCGGCTTCGGTCAATGCTTCGGCGAGCGTCGCGCGGTCTTCAGTGCTTTGGACAGTGACGGTGCGCTTTGCCATGTCCACCTGGACCTTGCTCTCCGGGTCAGTCATCTGCAGTGTCTGGCTCACCATTCCAGCACAGTGACCGCAGGTCATGTCGGGAAGTTGGAATTCATGCATTTTTTCACCTCTTGGAGAAAAGTTAAGAGGTGTCCAGTCTCGGGTTTGCCACGGGGGGAAGGTCAAGTCCGTTGGTGGTCCGAAGCCGCGTGTTCGCCACTTGTGTCTCCCACCGTGTCAAGCCTGACAGTTCGACTGCCGGTAACTGCCGGAGCCAAACACTTCTTGGAGTTGACATGAATGCCACAGCCATCGAGGCGCTAACGTCCGCCTCTCTTTCGAACACACAGCTGAATTTCCCTATTTCGGGCATGACTTGCGGCTCCTGTGTTGGGCGGGTCGAAAAGGCTCTCAGAGCCGTGCCGGGTGTCCGTGAGGTGACCGTGAATATCGCTACTGAGCGGGCTTCAGTGGTTGTCGCGTCATCAGTGGAGGTACCCACCCTGGCGGCAGCGGTGCAAAAGGCAGGCTACGCCGTGCCAGAAGAGTTACTGGAGCTCTCGATTGAGGGGATGACGTGCGCGTCGTGCGTCGGCCGGGTCGAAAAAGCGCTGAACTCCGTGCCTGGCGTTAAACATGCGGAGGTCAATCTGGCGACTGAGCGAGCGCAGGTTCGCTTCGATGCGGGAGTCAGGCCCGACCGTTTGGTCGCCGCCGTCGTGAGGGCGGGCTACGAGGCACAGGTGGTGGACGCGAGCACTCCGTCAGAAGCCGGGAAACAGTCTGCGCCCTGGTGGCCCGTTGCACTGGCGGCCGGCCTATCCGCGCCCCTTGTGCTGCCCATGTTGGGCATGCTGTTTGGTCAAGACTGGGCACTCAACGGTTGGATTCAGCTGGCCTTGGCCACACCTGTGCAGTTCTGGCTGGGCGCACGGTTCTACCGTGCCGGCTGGAAGGCCCTGCGCGCCGGTGCCGGAAACATGGATTTGCTGGTTGCATTGGGTACGTCTGCCGGGTACGGATTGAGCTTGTACCTGTTGTTCAAGCATGCAGAACACGGCACACCTCACCTGTACTTCGAGGCCTCAGCCGTCATCGTGACCCTCGTTCTGCTTGGAAAGTGGCTGGAAGCCCGAGCAAAGCACCAAACCACGGAGGCGATCCGGGCGTTGCACGCGCTGCGGCCGGAGATTGCGCGTGTTCGCACGGAGGCTGGCGACTTTGATCTGCCGCTCGCGCGGGTGAAAGTAGGAGATACGGTGGTGATTCGTCCTGGGGAGAGAGTTCCGGTGGACGGATCGGTGATCGAGGGAGCCAGCCAAGTGGATGAGTCGCTGATTACCGGAGAGAGCTTGCCCGTCGCGAAGCATGTCGGTGACAAAGTGACCGGGGGCGCCGTCAACGCAGAAGGCTTGTTGCTGGTTCGAACTACCGCTATTGGGGCCGAGTCCACGTTGTCGCGGATCGTCCGCATGGTCGAGTCGGCGCAAGCAAAGAAGGCACCGATTCAACGGATAGTTGATGAGGTCAGTGCCGTCTTTGTCCCCGTCGTCCTCGGCCTTGCCGCAATCACGCTGGTAGGCTGGGGTGTTGCCACAGGCAATTGGGAACAGGCGATTCTCAATGCCGTCGCGGTGCTGGTCATCGCGTGTCCATGCGCGCTCGGTTTGGCGACTCCCACTGCGATCATGGCAGGCACAGGCGTTGCCGCACGTCACGGCATCTTGATTAAGGATGCGGAGGCACTTGAGGTCGCCCACCGCATCGACACCGTTGCTTTTGATAAGACAGGCACCCTGACTGAAGGCAAGCCCACGTTGGCGGCAGCGATTCCTTCTGATCAGCATGGCGAGCAGCTACTGCCATTTGCTGCGGCCATTCAAAACGGTAGCGAGCACCCGTTGGCAAAGGCGGTGATGGATGCAGCGCGTGCTAAGGGATTGATCGTCCCTCGGGCCACCGAGGTGACTGCCGTTGCTGGCCGGGGTATGTCCGCTACGGTCAAAGGACGCCAGATACGCCTAGGAAGTACCCGTTACATGGATGAGCTGGGCGTGAATACGGCAAACCTGGCGGTGGCGGCAGCACAAATGCAGCAAGAGGGACGCACCGTATCGTGGCTTGCCGATGTGACCGACGCCCCTGCCGTAATGGGTCTGTTAGCGTTCGGAGATACCGTCAAACGCAGCTCGCAACAGGCCATTGCACAGCTGCACAGCCTTGGCATCCAGACCGTTCTGATCACCGGTGACAACAAAGGAAGCGCTGAGGCGGTGGCGCGCGCCTTGGGCATCGATCAGGTCCGCGCCGAGGTGCTGCCGGAAGGCAAGGCAAATATTGTTGTCCAGCTCAAAGCGGGCGGCAGGCACGTTGCAATGGTCGGCGACGGGATCAACGATGCCCCCGCTTTGGCGGCTGCAAACGTGGGCATCGCCATGTCCACGGGTACGGACGTGGCCATGCATGCGGCAGGCATCACTCTCATGCGCGGTGACCCCGCGCTTATCGCCGATGCCATCGATATCTCTCGGCGCACATACGCGAAGATCCGCCAAAACTTGTTTTGGGCATTCGCGTACAACGTTGTCGGAATCCCCTTGGCCGCGTTTGGATTCTTAAACCCCATGGTGGCTGGAGCTGCCATGGCCCTAAGCAGCGTTAGTGTGGTGGGCAACGCTCTACTGCTGCGGTCTTGGAAGAGGTGAACCCAGTTCTCCTGACGCCGAGCCTTGTCGCTCTTCACATTAATGATGCGTTTGTGCAGTTTTCTGAACAAAAGTCAGCGCTTTGATCAAGATGGTGAACAGTCGAAACTGTCCTTTCACCATGCCCGAATCGTTGGATCGATCACACAGTTCGTCTGTCTTGTCTACATGGGACGAGGTCCTGGACGCTGACTGTGTGCCCTTCGGTGGACATGGCCCCAACCGCGGCCGAGTTGGCGTCGCTTGTGTTGGGTGAGCATCGCGGACGGATTGCAGCCCTGCGCTGCAGGAAGCGTGTTGTGCGGAGGTACGCTCCCAAAGAACCAGCGCCCTGAGGCCAGAGACTGCCTGTATATGGCGCACCCCGTCCCGCCCTCAGCGAACTTTGCGCACTGTTTGCGGTTGCTCACAGTCCCATGCGTTGAAGTAAACCTCGTCGCCTACTCCAATGCCAGAGCCCTGGTCAACTTGGGCGAAGTGCCCACGGGTCCGGGTGACTTGTCGCCATCGGATGACTGCAACCTGGTGGGTGGGACCGAGTTCCATCTGCTTGCAGCGCGAGCCGCCCGTCTTCAAGAAGTCGTCCGCCGGGATCAGCTTGGTCACTTTGCCGACCCTCCAGCCTTCGGACCAAGCGTACCGGTCCTCGTAGACAGGTGTGCTGCAGCCGGAGATCGCAAGGAATGTCAGCGCAGCAGCTGACAAGAGCATTGATTTTTTCATCATGAAATTTCCTTAGCCGCTGTCTCGGTACCGCTCAATGAGTCAATGCCTGTGCTGATGGTGCACATCGGGCGCGTGGGGATGGGCATGAGTCACCGGCTCGTGAAAGTGCACATGGCTATGGCTCCCAGTGGGCATCACGTCATGGGAGTGCGTATGGTGTCCATCGTCGTGACGGTGGGCATGCTCATGCTCCAGCGGGTCATGCGCATGTTCATGCCCGTGACTTTCAGCCAAATGCAGCAGCACCCCCGCAAGCATCAGAAGACCACCGAGCAGCATCAGCCACCCCGCAGACCGTTCACCGAAGCCGAACGCTACAGCCGCACCGATGAAAGGTGCAAAGGCGAACACGGAGCCAGTCCGCGCCGCCCCAAAAGCCCGCTGCGCTAGAAGGTAGAACCGAAGACTCAAGCCATACCCCGTGGCCCCCACGGCAAAGAGCCCTAGAGCTGCCGTCAGGGTGGGCAAAGGCTCGCCCCACGCCATGGCAAGACATGCTGTCGCAGCGGCTCCCAGCGAGGCCTTTGCCATTACGACCTGGCTGGGATCGCGCTCGGCCAGTCCCCGGGACAGGGTGTTGTCCACGCCCCAGGCCACCGTCGCCAGTAGCACGGCAAGCAGACCGAGCAGCTGCGTGCCGCCCTGCAGGCCCTGGTCCATGACCAAAGCCATGCCACCGGCCAGCAAAAGAAGCATGGCTGCCCACACACGGCGGTCCATGGTCTCGCTATACAACCACCACGCCAGAGTGGCTGTGAACAGCGCTTCCAGCGTGAGCATGAGCGACGCGCTGGCGCCACTCGTGTGTTGCAGACCCCAGGACAGGGCGACAGGACCTAGGGCAGCGCCAAACCCCGCCATGCCGATGAGGCGCCAGGCGTCGGATCTTTGCAACCTTGCCTCGTGGGCAGCGGTCCGCAGGGACAAGGCACCAACGACAGCAGCCCCTGCATACAGCAGCGCAGCCGTCGTGAACGCCCCCAGCCCAGCACCCAGCCGTTGAACCAGCGGGGTGCTGATGCCAAACAAGGCTGCGGCCAGCAAGGCCAGCAGACCGCCTCGCAGTGCAGGCAAGGACAGAGAGCCGCGCGCCATGGGCCTTACTTCACCGTGAATCGTACAGTGACGGTCTTTTTGCTGTTGGTCGTGATCAGCGCAACCACCTTTGTGCCCTTGACCAACTTCACGCCCTTGGCCTCCAGCTTGTTTGCGCCAGCTGGTTTCAGGGACACTTCGGACTTTTCTGCACCGTTGAGCACCGTCAGTTTGCCGTCGAACCGCGAGGCATCCGAATCTTTGCCGTGGTCCTGGATGTAGATCTCCGCGCCTTCGGCAGTGGCAACCAGCTCAAACGACAAGTCCGCGGCGGTCTGCACAACCCCACCGTGCATGGGGGCGGCAGAACCATGGGCCATTGCCGTAGGAGCGAAGAGTGCAGATGCGGCCAGCATCAAAGCACCCCCAGTCAGATGGGAGAGTTTGGTCTTGATGGTCATTGCGTTTCGTTTGGATGAGAAATTGCGTAATACGGCGCGCTTGGGCAGGCGGCGCACTAATGCCTACGGGAAAGGGTGAGAGTTAAATGGTCGGCGCAGCGTTCAATAGGCCTCCTGGGCCGCAGTGGCTCCCGTGGGTGCCTGGGTATCTCCTGAAGAGATCGCACTTGGGCATCAGCCAGGTCGGCCTCGGTCCTGGAGGCTGCAATGCCCCAGGCAGCTTCTCGCACCAGGCCCGCGAAATGTAGGCGCCCCGCTTGGACGGCAGCTCGGGAGAGTTCTACGTCGGCATCAACGGCGGCGCCGCGTGCATTGCGCTGTCCGGGCAACCACAACGGCCAGACAAGACCGGCCTCGGATTCCCGCCGTCCAGCCGAGGCTTGCCAGCGGTCGTCACGGTAGGACAACTCCAGTGCAGGGGGCGCCGCCCACGGGCTTGAGATAGCCACCCGTTCAGCAGCAGCCCGCTGGGTCTGCCCTTCGGCTTCTCTCGCCTGTGTGGCTCGCTGCCATGCGCCCTCCACGGCTTGCGCAAGCGCTGGGCTCGCGGTTGATACCGTGGCTGAGTGTGATGGGGGGATGTTGGCTTGCGCAAAGGCTGCGCCAACGAGGGCGCAGCTGAAAGCACAGCCAGCGGCGCAACGCACCGCAAGCCTGGAAATGACAAAACTCACGTGATTCCTGACCGATCAAGGCAGTGGTCCAGGATCGTTGACGCATCAGCGCCTGATCGAAAGGACTACCGCACCGATGAACAACCACGCTTTCGTGAAGAAGGCGTGGCGCTAAAGGTGGATCAGGAAATCAGTCGGGGAGGTCGTCGTAAACCGTCCAGATAGGGGGACGGGCTGACGGTTTCAGCGTTTACAGCCGGTGTGGGCGAGCGGTCAGCAGGAAGCGACAGCTCCGGAAAATGGAAAAGTGCTGCCGTCCCTAGACCTGCTTCCGCAAGCATGTGCTGGACCGACTCCTGGGAATTGTCCTGGTGCATCACACCATCTTCGTCATGGTGGTGCGCAGCACCTTCCAAATGCATCTCAGCGTGCTCCACATGAAACCCTCCCTCGTGGTCGTACGCAACCACCTGACGGGCCGTTGCGAAGGCCTGGCAGAAAAAGGAGAGCAACAGGATGACTGCGAGCAGTCGGCGCATGAAATGGGCAGACACTTGAGAAGTGGTCGCATGATAGCCGCAGACTCCCTTCAACCACATAAATCACTTTTTTAGGTCTACCCAGCAACAACAGGCAAATAACGAGAATTCTTCGCACAAGGGAACTGTACCGGAGCAGTATCGATACCGATGACATTAGTGAACACTGGAGTCAATGCTACGCTGATTGATTCGCTCAGTGCTCCAATGCGCGGGCCGTAGCCAGTGGACTAGTCTTGTTTCATTGCCTTTAATAAAACGAAAAGAGATTTCTCGACAGCGACACGGTCCCCATCACTCAGGTGGGCAAGCAAATGCTCTGCGTGGTTATCCAGGGCAGCGTTCCAAGCATTGACTGACTGCAAACCTTCGTCGGTGAGCGTGACCAGCCACTTCCGGGAATCGGCGGCATTGTTCACCTTGACGACTAGACCATGGCCCGCCAAAGCTTCCACGGAACGGGAAACCCAGCTTTTTTCACGCCTGAATCGGACGCCGAGTTCAGACAATGCAAGCGGACCGGAGCGTGCCAGTTCGGCCAGCAGATTGCATTGGCTGTTGGTAGTGGTGTTGCATTGAATCACCACACTCTGCGCTTGTGTGAACAAGCGAACAACCTCGCGAAGAAGTCTTCCCGAATCAGCAGTTCTCATTTTGGTACTTATTGCAACGACTAGCCCAGGAGTTATTGGGCTGCCAACTTCTTTGCTCCAGCGACGTAGCTGCCGACCATAGAGTGCGAAATCGCTTAATGCGAGTGTGCATGTTTCACTGGTTTTGCACTCACCTTCTTATAGGTTGGATCAACTCGCGTCCCCCGAAGCAGGCGCAGCCCATTACCCACCACCAGCAAGCTCGCTCCCATGTCCGCGAAGACGGCCATCCACATCGTTGCGGTGCCTACCACCGCCATGACCAAGAACACGCTCTTGATACCCAAGGCCAGGGTGATGTTTTGCCAGAGCACGGCATGGGTACGTTTGGACAGACGCACTGTCTCTGCGACGCGTTGCAGGTCATCGTTCATGATGACCACATCCGCCGCTTCCATGGCAGTGTCGGTTCCCGCTCCCCCCATGGCAAAGCCAATGTCGGCCTGCGCCAGTGCCGGCGCATCGTTGATCCCATCGCCGGTCATGCCAGTGGTGCCATAGCGCTTTTGCATTTCCTTGATCGCGTCGAGCTTGGCTTCAGGAAGCAGATCGCCGCGTGCATCATCAATACCGGCCTGCGCAGCGATGGCTTTTGCCGTCGCTGTGTTGTCGCCAGTCAGCATCACGGATGTCACACCCAAAGCCTTGAGATCGACGATGGCCTGTTTGGATGTTTCTCGGATGGTGTCTGCTACCGCGAACAACGCCAGGACGCGCGATTCGTCCGCCAGGAGGGTGACCGTGCGGCCTTGTTTTTCATGGGTGGCCAGCTCCGCCTCCAGCTCCGGACCGCACAGTCCTAGCTCATGTATCAGTCGGTGATTGCCCAGCATCAAGCGCACACCATTGACCATGCCTTCGACGCCGCGCCCAGGCAAGGCCTTGAAGCTTTCTGCTTCTGGACCCTTTACATCCAAGCCCTGGACAATCGCCTTGGAAACCGGGTGGTCGGAACGAGCCGCCAGGCTGGCAGCCATCTGCTGGACTGCTGCCTCGTCACCGGCACCCCACACCTTCCACTTCACCAGCTTGGGTTTGCCTTCGGTGATGGTGCCGGTCTTGTCCAGCGCCACCGCCTTCAGAAGCCGGGCATCTTCCAAGTAGGTTCCGCCCTTGATCAAGATCCCACGGCGCGCTCCTGCGGCCAATCCGCTGACCACCGTGACCGGCGTGGAAATGACCAGAGCGCATGGGCAGGCGATCACCAGCAGGACCAGGGCCTTGTAGAGCGCCTCCAGCCAGGTAAGTCCCATCAGGAAAGGAGTGAGGACCGCCACCGCCACGGCAATGGCGAAGACTGCGGGGGTGTAGATGGAGGCGAACCGATCCACAAAGCGCTGCGTCGGAGCGCGCGTGCCCTGCGCCTGCTCAACGGCTTGGATGATCCTGGCCAGGGTGGTGTTGCTCGACAAGGCTGTGACCTCGAACTCCAGCTCACCAGTCTCGTTGATCGTGCCGGCGAACACCTGGTCGCCAGGTGCCTTGTCCACGGGGATGCTCTCGCCAGTCACGGGGGCCTGGTTGATGGCGCCATTGCCCTTGGTCACCTTACCGTCCAGCGGCACGCGTTCGCCCGGCTTGATGCGCACGGTCGCTCCAATGGCCACCGAGGCCACCGGTGTAGCGGTCCATGCTCCGTTGGTGCCCAGTACCAAAGCCTCTTCGGGCGCCAGTTCCAGCAAGCCCTTGATAGCGTTTCGGGCCCGGTCCACTGCCTTGGCTTCGATGAGCTCCGCAATCGCGTACAGAGCCATCACCATCGCGGCTTCTGGCCACTGACCAATGAGGAATGCGCCGGTGACGGCCACCGACATCAGCGCATTGATGTTCAGCTTGCCGCGCAGCAGCGCCGCAAGGCCTTTCTTGTAGGTGTCGATCCCGGCCAGCCAGATAGCCAGCGCGGCGATGGCCATGCCCACCACCTTCCAGGCCATCTGGTCTGGAGCAAAGAACGAGAGGACCTCAGCCCCCGTGGCGAACACCAGCGCGGCCACCAAACGGGAGATGCCGCCTGCAAAACCATGTCCATGGTCGTCGCCTTCGGCTGGTTCGCCCGCCTGTCCGCCCTCGGAGCCATTGGCGCCGGCCACTGGCTGCGGATCGAAGCCCGCTTTGCGGATGGCGTCGAGGGCCAGCGGGTAGGTGCCTTCGTCGGCATCGATCTTCAGCGTCCGCGCACCGAGCTGAAAGCCCAGAGAGCGAATCCCATCCAGAGGCTCCAGCGCCCGGCGAATCTCCGCCTCCTCGGCGCTGCAGTCCATGGTCGCAATGCGAAACACCCGGCCCTGGCTACCCTGGGTGTCTACCGCAGCGACCACCGGCTGTGGATCGAAGCCCGCCTTGCGGATGGCATCGAGCGCCAGGGGCAAGGCGCGATCCTCCGCATCGATCTTCAGCGTGCGCGCGCCGAGTTGGAAGCCCAACGAGCGGATTCCCTCCAGAGGTTCCAGCGCCCGCCGGATCTCCGACTCTTCGGCACTGCAGTCCATGGTGGCGATTCGGAACAGCTTGCCCTGGCCCGGGCGGCTTGTGGCGGCAGGGACCACTGCTGCGGAACTGGAACAGCCCGAGGAGCAGCAGGTGTCAACAGTGGTGGGAGGTATGCTTGTTTCTGATTTCATAGCGCAATTGGAAACCTTGAAGTGACTTTAAAGTCAAGCGGCAATGAAAATATCGCTGCTTCGTCCTACGTAAATCGGATCGCTTGTGACGCGCCGCGCTCCGTGGCCGCGTCACAAGCGATCCCAGTCTGTCGAAATCGCCATCAGTTAGGACGGATTTCGATTCCTACATTTGTCACCCCGTTCTCTGACGATGCGACTGGCTTGCCCTGATGCATGCGTGCAATAGCAGCGACTATGGCCAGCCCGAGGCCATGGTTGCTCTGCCCATGGCTGCGAGCAGGATCTGCACGGAAAAATCGGTCAAACAGCTGCGGGAGTAGCTCGGGATCGATAGTGCTGCCGTAGTTGGTGACACTGATCAACACACGGCCCTCATCGATAGTTCTGAGGTTGACTTGGACGATTGAGCCAGGGTTCGCGTATCGGGTGGCGTTGCCGAGCAAGTTCGACAGGGCCCGACGCAACAACGGCACGTCGAAAGCGCCATGCGCATCGCCGACCACCTTAGCGGTGAGACCAGCCTCGGCCAGTGCCGCTTCGTGGTAATCCAGTACGTCAGCAGCCACCGATGCAAGAGTCGCAACGGGGGCCCGACGTGCTCCCACACCCCGATCCGCCTGGGACAGGAACAGCATGTCATTGACGATGCCCGTCAGGCGGTGCAGCTCCTCCAAATTGGACGCCAGCACCTCGCGAATATCCGCCTGCTCAGGGCGCAGCAAAGCCAGTTCATTATTGGCAATGAGCGTGGCCAAAGGCGTGCACAACTCATGCGCCACGTCCGCATTGAAGCCTTCCATCTGGGAGTAGGCCTTCTCAATGCGAGCTAGGAGCGCGTTGAACTGGTCGATCAGAGGCACGAGCTCAAGGGGCTGCTCGGCGCTGTCGAGACGTTGATGCAGATTGTCAGCCGATACTGCACGCGTCTGGCTGGCCAGTCTTCGGACAGGCGCCAGGCCCAAGTTGACCAGGGAGAATCCGCCCAGCGATACAACGATGGCCCCACCGATGGCTGCGACCAGCAAGGTAAGAGCAAGTCGGTGCAACAACTGGTGGTCGGTTCGAATGTCCAGCGACAGCTGAACGCGCAAGTTCTTTGAGGGAGTCTGGTCCGCAGTCTGTGCTACTTCGAACTGCCGTTGGCGCCATACCGTCTTGGCACTCTGGTTGCGGGCGTGGGCGTAGATAACCATCCCGTCCGCCTGCGCGACTTCGAGCGATAGATCTCCGTGCCCAACAAGGAAGTCATCGAGTTTGTGCGCAAGGTCTTCCGAATCCCCATGCTCCTTGCCATCCTGCAGCAAGTGCCGAATGACGGTTTCTTTTTGTGCCAGCGTTTCCTCTTGCCGATCACGAAAATTGAACTCGGTCACCAGATACACCGCCAGACAGACCACCCCGAGTCCGGCAAAGCTCTGCAGCGCCAGCCACCAAGACAACCGCTGGCGCAATGAGCGATGTTGGGCCAGCTCCTTCATCCGTTGCGGTCCTCCATCACGTATCCCATGCCGCGAATGGTGTGGAGCAGCGCAGTGCCAAACGGAACATCGATCTTGGTACGGAGGCGCCGGATCGCGACTTCCACTACGCTGGTATCGCTATCGAAATTCATGTCCCACACCTGCTCAGCGATCTCAGTGCGAGAAAGCACTTCGCCTTTTCTTCTCAGAAACAGAGTCAGCAGCAGAAACTCCTTCGCAGTCAACTCCAAGCGCTGGCCACACCGGGACGCTTTGCGCCGTACCAGGTCTAATTCCAGGTCGCCCAACCGCAGTTGCGTGGGCTCTGCGGCATCCCGCGCGCTATGGGTCCGCCGCAGCAGCACCTGGATGCGGGCGCTCAGTTCGGAAAACGCAAAGGGCTTGACCAGATAGTCGTCGGCACCGGTCTTGAGTCCCAACACCCGATCCTCGACGCTGACCCTTGCTGTCAACATCAAGACCGGGGTCTGCTTGGTCTTGCGAAAGGCCGTTAGAAGGCTGAAGCCGTCGATCCCTGGGAGCATCGCGTCCAAGACCAGCAGATCGTGCACGCCTTCCAGAGCCATGTGCAGGCCATCCACCCCGTTGTGCGCAATGTCCACCACGTAGCCGGCCTCTCCCAGGCCCTTGCGCAGGTACTCAGCCAGCTTGACTTCGTCTTCGATGAGCAGAATTTTCATGCTGCCATTCTCGAAGAATGCGGTCAGTTCGTAGTTTACAAATTTGTAATCTGGCTGTTGGCGCCGTGTCGCGCGCGGATTTTTACAGTGTCTCCGTGTCGAAAGGCATAGTCCCGGCAGATCGCCGAGGGCTAACTGATATCAAGGGACAACACCATGACTGCTCGCAAACCCCTCGCACTCACTCTGATCGCCTTCGCAATTGCGGCTCCAGGATTTTCATCTGCCTCGTCGCTGTACCATCCGGCTGGTGGCGAAGTGGGCATGACCACACATCCCGACCACATGCAGAGCGCGATGTCCCGTGGCGATGTGCTTCAGGCTGTCGAAGTAGCGCGCAAGGATGGCACGCTGGCAATCCTTTCGCGCGGAGGTGCGCTGCCAGTCAAAGCAACAGGCTCAACAAAGACGCGTGAGCAGGTTCAACAGGAGTTTCTCAACATGTCGGCAGCTGAAAAGAAGGCGCTTCTGGACATGAACGGCGGCGCTCGCTGATTTCCCAACCCAGTGCCCTTCAGCGGCCATCAAAGCCTCAGTGCGCCCTTCATGACGCATGCTAGACTTCAAAAATGCGCCGATTGATCGCCGTTCTTATGCTTGCATTGCTTCCGTTCCAGTTCAGCTGGTCTGCGGTGGCTGCCTATTGCATGCATGAGAGCTCAGCCGCGCAGTCTCAGCACCTTGGGCATCACGAACACAAGCATGAAGCCAAGGGCGGGAATGGTCAGGCCGAAAAGTCCAGCCAGGGAGCCGATGCATTTGATGTTGACTGCTCAGTCTGTCATGGCGCGGGTATCGGGGCCTTGAACTGGTCAGATGCAAAGCCAGTCTTCATCCATGAAAGCCGCGTGGAGCCTCCTTCAGGCAAGCGCCTGCTGGCTGTAACCCCCACGCCCCCAGACCGCCCTCAGTGGTCCGTCCTCGCCTGATCGGCGGGGGCATCTCACTTTTCTTTTTCAGTCTTGTCCGCCATCGCGGCCGAAGCAGTTGCGTGTGTTGCAGCTGGAGTGACTGACGAGTTGCCAGGCAGCTGCACGGTTGCCAGTCCGCCGATTCCCTCGTGTTTTGAAATCACTGGAGAATCGGATGTTCAAGGGTACTTACCTTCAAGAGATGCCGCACGCATGGCGCGGCGGTAGAAAGATCAAGCTCGCGGCAGGCGCCGCAGCTATATGGCTGAGCGCCTCGGGCGGTGCCTTTTCCCAGGGCCTGCCACCAGGGCCAGCCGTTGGCGAACGAGCACCTCAGTCTGCTGCAGCGGCCGCAGCTGAGCCTTTGTCGCTGGCCAAGGCCATCGAACTGGCCCTGGAGGGAAATCCGGAGGTGGCTGCGGCAAAGCGCCAATGGGAGGCAACCGAAGGACAGGTTCTTCAAGGACGCTCGCGCCCCAATCCAGAGCTCGCGTACTCGCTGGAAGACACACGCTCCAAAACACGTACGCAAAGCTGGCAACTCAATCTTCCCGTAGAACTGGGTGGAAAGCGTGCGGCACGCACTAAGGCGGCCGAAAAAACGCGCGAGCAAGCACAAGCCCAACTCGCCGAGCTGCAAGCCACCGTGCGGGCCAATGTCGCTGCCGCTTACTTTGATGTTCTGACTGCGCAGGATCGATTGGTACTGGCCAGAGACAGCGCAGCGCTGGCCAAATCCTCAACGGATACCGTCTCAAAGCGTGTAGCCGCTGGCAAAGTATCCCCTGTGGAAGAGTCCAAGGCCCGGGTTGCAGAAGCCGGCGTTCGCGTCGAACTCGCCCAGGCCGCGAGCGAACAACGCAATGCTCTGTCCCGCCTGTTCGCGCTGTTGGGACGGATCGATGCGCCTTACACCGTGCTGGAGGGCAAGGCCGAGAACCTGCCCTCGGTCCCGAGCATCGCCGATCTCCAGCCCCTGATTTCTTCTGCGCCAGGCGTGGTACTTGCGCGGATCGAGGTGGATCGGCGCAAGGCATTGACCGCCCTGGAACAAAGCAAGCGCGTCCCCGATGTCACCGTCAGCTTCGGCATGCAGCGCAGCAACGAGACGCAGCGCAACGTCCTTCTTTTCGGGGTCTCTGTGCCTCTTCCCGTCTTCGACCGCAACCAAGGCAACCTCCTGGAGGCGCTGAAACTTGAGGACAAGGCCCGCGATGAGCTGCAAGCAGCCACCGTGCGCCTGCACAGCGAAGTGGCGCAGGCACGAGAGCGCCTTTCCACGATCACCGCAGAGGTTCAGTCACTGCAGCAGGAAGTTCTGCCCGGTGCGAAGTCGGCCTATGACGCCGCCACCATTGGGTTCGAGAACGGTAAGTTCAATTTCCTGGAAGTGCTCGATGCCCAACGCACTTACTTCACCGCCAAATCCCAGTACCTCAAAGCCCTTGGCGAAGCACACCGTGCAGCGGCTGATATCGACCGCCTGCTCGGGGCCAGCATGGTTCCCGGCCTGATCGCAACGCAACACTGAGCATGACCATGAACATGAACTCCAGCAAATCCACCATCAGTAAAAAACACCTGATCGCCATTGCAGTAGTCCTCGCAATAGGGGTCGGTGCGGGAACCTTCATCTTGCAAGGTGGCGGCAAGCCCAAAGCCGCAGCCACCGAGGACGATGGCCACGGTCACGGCGGCCACACCGAGGCCAAGGGGCACGGCGACGGCGAGCACCATGGCAAGGGTGGCGAAAAGGGCCACGACGATGACAAGGGGCATGCCGATGGTGAACACCACGAAAAGAGCGAAGCCAAGGGCCCACATGGAGGTACCGTGTTCAAGGAAGGCGACTTCAGCTTGGAAGCGTTGTTGTCTGAAGACGGTGGCGAGCCTCGACTGCGAATCTGGCTGTCCGACAAAGATAAACCGCTGCCCCTGAATGCTGCAACGGTCACGGCAACTGTGACCCGCCCGACAGATGAAAAGCAGAAACTGACGTTTGCCGCTGAAAAAGACAGTCTTGTCAGCCGAGAGATCGTTGCTGAACCCCATGCTTTCGACATCGAGATCATTGCGCAGACTGCCACAGAGCCTTTCATGTTCGTGATGAGCAAGGAAGAAGGAAAGATCGAACTGACCGATGCCCAGATAAAGGCTGCATCCATCAGCCTGGACGCTGCTGTGAAAGCCAACATCAAGACGGCGTTGCTCCTTCCCGGGGAGATACGCTTGAACGAAGATCGCACGTCTCACGTTGTTCCCCGGCTTGCGGGAGTCGTGGAAAGCGTCAATGCCAGCTTGGGCCAAGTGGTCAAGAAAGGGCAAGTTTTGGCGGTGATCGCGAGCCCGACTGCTTCCGAGCAACGCAGCGAGCTGCAGACGGCCCAAAAGCGCTTATCGCTGGCAAAGACCACCTACGAGCGAGAAAAAAAGCTGTGGGAGCAGAAGGTGTCTGCCGAGCAGGACTACCTGCAGGCCAAGCAGGCCTTGAGCGAAGCAGAGGTCGCAGTAGCCAACGCCAATCAGAAACTGAGCGCGATGGGCCTGTCCGCTTCGTCGGTAGCAGGACTGAACCGTATCGAGTTGCGAGCGCCCTTTGATGGCATTGTCATCGAGAAGCACCTTAGTCTCGGCGAAGCCGTGAAGGAAGATGCTGCGGTTTTCACCATCTCGGACCTTTCTCAGGTTTGGGCTGAGATCAACGTTCCGGCGAAGGATCTGCCATCGGTGCGCGTGGGCGAAAAGGTCACGATCAAGGCCACCGCCTTTGACGCCTCCGCTACAGGCACTGTCGCTTTTGTAGGAGCGCTCATTGGCGAGCAAACCCGCACGGCAAAAGCCCGCGTGGTTCTTGACAACCCCAAGGGCGCTTGGCGCCCCGGCCTGTTTGTCAATGTTGAGGTGGTGTCCGAAGAAACGGCAGCGCCTGTAACCATCTCGGCCGACGCCGTCCAAAACGTCGGGGAAAAGCCGGTGGTCTTCCTCAAGGTTGATGGAGGCTTTATCGCTCAACCCGTGAAGCTGGGCCGAAGCGATGGCAAGCGGGTCGAAGTCCTCTCGGGTCTCAAAGCCGGTATGCCCTACGCCTCGACCGGCAGCTTCGTCGTGAAGTCTGAACTCGGCAAGGGATCTGCCGAACACACGCACTGATCGCGGAGCGCATACATGTTTGAAAAACTCATTCGATTCTCGATCGAACAGCGATGGTTGGTGCTTCTAGCGGCCCTGGGCATGGCGGCGCTTGGCGTCTTCAGCTACCAAAAGCTGCCTATCGATGCGGTCCCTGACATCACGAACGTCCAGGTTCAGATCAACACACAGGCCGCAGGCTACTCGCCTTTGGAGACTGAGCAGCGGGTTACATACCCCATTGAGACGGTCATGGCTGGCCTGCCAAACCTGGAGCAGACCAGGTCGCTTTCGCGGTACGGTCTGTCGCAGGTGACCGTCATTTTTAAAGACGGAACCGACATCTATTTTGCTCGGCAGCTCGTCAACGAGCGTATCCAGGAGGCGCGCGACAAGCTGCCTGCCGGCATCACGCCAGCGCTGGGGCCCATCTCGACCGGGCTGGGCGAAATCTATCTCTGGACTGTCGAAACCAAGGACGGGGCGAAGAAGCCCGATGGCTCACCCTATACCGCAACAGACCTGCGCGAGATTCAGGACTGGATCATCAAGCCACAGCTGCGAAATGTTCCTGGCGTGACCGAGATCAATTCCATTGGCGGCTTTGCCAAGGAATACCAGATCGCGCCCATCCCTGAACGCCTGGCTTCTCTGGGCGTGACACTGCAGGATGTGGTTACTGCGCTGGACCGCAACAACGGCAATGTGGGCGCGGGCTATATCGAAAAGCGTGGCGAGCAGTATCTGATTCGTGCACCTGGTCAGGTGAAGTCGCTTGAAGACATCGGTAACGTGATCCTCAGCAGCGCCAACGGTGTTCCTGTGCGCGTTCGCGACGTGGCAGAAGTTGGCATTGGCCGGGAACTGCGCACAGGTGCTGCAACAGACAACGGACGCGAAGTGGTCCTCGGCACGGTGTTCATGCTGATCGGCGAGAACAGTCGGACTGTCTCGCAGGCGGTGGACAAGAAGATGTTGGAAGTCAACAAGAGCCTCCCAGAGGGGGTACACGCGGTGACAGTCTACGACCGTACCGTGCTTGTTGACAAAGCCATCAGTACGGTGAGGAAGAACCTGCTGGAAGGCGCGGTTCTGGTGATCGTGATCCTGTTCCTCTTCCTGGGCAACATTAGGGCCGCAATCATTACCGCGATGGTCATCCCCTTGTCGATGCTCTTCACGTTCACCGGGATGGTTCACTACAAGGTGAGTGCCAACCTGATGAGCCTGGGAGCCCTGGACTTCGGCATCATCATCGACGGTGCTGTCGTGATCGTGGAGAACTGCGTGCGGCGACTTGCCCACGCACAAGCGCACCACGGTCGGCCACTGACGCGGGCCGAGCGCTTCCATGAGGTGTTTTTGGCATCCCAGGAGTCAAGGCGTCCATTGCTGTTCGGACAGCTCATCATCATGGTGGTGTACCTGCCCATCTTCGCGCTGACAGGCGTTGAAGGGAAGATGTTCCACCCCATGGCATTCACGGTGGTCGCGGCACTGCTGGGCGCCATGGTTCTGTCGGTGACATTCATCCCCGCAGCGGTGGCCCTGTTCATCGGCAATCGGGTCAGCGAGAAGGAAAACTTCCTGCTGGGCCATGCCAAGCGCTTGTATGGTCCACTGCTCGACCGTGTCATGGCCGCCAAGGCGGTCGTACTGACCGCAGCTGCAGTTGCGGTGATCTTGTGCGGGTTGATCGCCACGCGTATGGGCAGCGAGTTTGTACCCAATCTCAATGAAGGCGACTTTGCAATTCAAGCGCTGCGAATTCCGGGCACCAGTCTTTCGCAGTCGGTTGCGATGCAAAAGCAGATTGAAAGCACTCTGAAGGAGAAGTTCCCGGAGATCGAACGCATCTTCGCCAGAACAGGTACTGCGGAAATTGCCTCCGACCCTATGCCACCGAACATTTCGGACGGGTACATCATGCTCAAGCCGGTGGATGAATGGCCTGAGCCTCGCAAGACCCGTGATGAACTGCTCGCTGCGATTCAAGAGGTCTTGGGGAAAATTCCTGGCAACAACTATGAGTTCTCCCAGCCCATCCAGCTGCGCTTCAACGAACTGATCTCGGGTGTGAGAAGTGACGTGGCAGTGAAGATCTTCGGCGACGACATGGACGTGCTGAACAAGTCAGCGGAAGAGGTTTCTGCAATGCTACAGAAGATCCAGGGATCGTCTGAGGTAAAGGTTGAGCAGACTACCGGGCTTCCAATGCTCACTGTGAACATCGACCGTCAGAAGTCTGCGCGGTATGGCCTGAACGTTGCCGACGTTCAGGACACCGTGGCGACTGCAATCGGTGGCCGCGAGGCCGGTACCATGTTTGAAGGAGATCGCCGATTCGACATCTTGGTACGCCTCCCCGAAGCGCTGCGCAATGACCTGGAAGGAATGAAGCGACTGCCCATACCTCTGCCGCGTTCTGCGAATGGCACCGAAGCCAGAACCAACTTCATTCCGTTGGGTGAGGTCGCCACTTTCGAACTTGCCCCCGGACCAAACCAGGTCAGCCGCGAGAACGGGAAGCGACGCATCGTGGTGAGTACCAACGTGCGTGGTCGCGATGTGGGTTCCTTCGTAGCAGAAGCTGAGAAGGGCTTGGCTCAGATCAAAATTCCTACTGGCTACTGGACAAGCTGGGGCGGAACTTTCGAAAACTTGCAGTCGGCCACGCAACGTCTGCAGATCGTCGTACCGGTGTCTCTACTGTTGGTCTTTGTACTGCTGTTCGCAATGTTCGGCAATGCCAAGGATGGAGCGCTGGTGTTCACCGGCATCCCATTCGCATTGACCGGGGGCATTCTGGCGCTTTGGCTTCGCGACATCCCGATGTCGATCTCAGCAGCCGTTGGCTTCATTGCGCTCTCGGGAGTGGCCGTGCTCAACGGGTTGGTGATGATTTCGTACATCCGCAGTCTGAGGGAAAGCGGCGTCGGGCTGGATGAGGCAATTCACGAAGGCGCGCTGACGCGACTACGCCCTGTGCTCATGACCGCGCTCGTGGCTTCGCTCGGGTTCATTCCCATGGCAATTGCCACCGGCACGGGAGCCGAGGTTCAACGGCCTTTGGCAACAGTGGTGATCGGGGGCATTCTTTCCTCCACGCTGCTGACCCTGCTCGTGCTTCCCATCCTCTATCGCCTGGCCCACAAGCCGGATGAAGAAGTGGAGGACGTGTCTGCTGAGCCCTCTCACCCGGACGCACCGAAGCCCGTGTAGACGTATACGGTCCCGCTGATCGCGGGACCTTTCTTTCTCTCCAACCCCAAAGGAACTGTTATGAAACTCTCACACTTCATTCTCGCCGTCTCGGTGTCGATCTCCGGCGCAGTCTTCGCTGCTGACAACCACGGCCACGACGCAAAGCCAATGCACGGAGGGGCTGTGGCCGAAGCCAAGGAGGTCGAATACGAACTCGTCGCCGGCGCCGACAAGCTGCAGCTGTATATGCGCGACCATGGCAAGCCGGTTGCCGTGGCGGGCATGACCGCCAAGGTCACTTTGCTGGCAGGCACAGAAAAGCAGGAGGCTCAGCTCCTGGCCGGTGACGGCAAGCTAGAAGCGTTGGGCAGCTTCAAGGTCCCCGCAGGTACCAAAGCCGTCGTCGCTGTCTCGAAGGCAGGCAAATCGGTCGCTTCCGTCCGCTTCACGCTGAAGTAACACGAACGCCGCCGGCTTGTGCGCTTGCCCACGCGGCGCTCCGGCGGCGATTGCACTCTTCTGCGACAAGGGCTTTCGTGCAAACGAACGACAACTTAGTGGTGGGCTTGGATCGCCCCCGACGCAGTGCCTGAGCTCCACCAGGGCGCAAAAGGAGCGATCCATGTCAATGCCGGCGGACCAGGGAGGACTCTTTGCCAAGCTGTTCTGGATTTGGATCGGCTTGTTGACGTCTGTGTTTGTGTTCTGGCGGCTGCGGCACATGTGGCTCAAACGCCATCCGCCGATAGACGGTAAAGCCAAGTACAGCCGGCGCCTGGCTAAGCGATTGAGAGAGCAGCAGTCAATGCGCACGAAGCGTCCAACCACGAGGAAACCGCGACGCCGGCATCGACCTTGAGAGCCTGTTGGGTGGACATGAATCGTGAACTGACCAGAGACGAGCGGCATAACGAAATGCAATCAGAGGAGACAGGTCATGGGTAATAGTTCTGGCCACACCTTGCCAGCGGCGGGTAAAGAAACGGCATTGCGCTATGCGCTGATGTTGACCGGTGGTTTCATGCTGGCCGAGGTCATTGGCGGGGTCATGCTCAACAGTCTGGCACTGCTGTCAGACGCCGCACACATGTTTACCGATGTGGCGGCGCTGGCCATTGCGCTGGCGGCAATTCGCGTCGGGCGAAGAGCCGTGGACGACAAACGCACGTTCGGCTACCACCGATTCGAGATCCTGGCCGCCGCGTTCAACGCATTGCTCTTGTTCGGTGTCGCGGCCTACATTCTTTATGAGGCATGGCAACGTTGGAGCAATCCGCCTGCAGTTCAAACCACAGGGGTGCTGGTGATCGCTGTACTTGGCGCGATCGTCAACCTTGTGAGCATGCGTCTTTTGTCCTCTGGCAAGGATTCAAGCCTCAACATCAAAGGCGCCTACTTGGAAGTTTGGAGCGACCTGCTCGGCTCTATTGGGGTCATCGTAGGAGCGCTCGTCATCCGATTCACGGGATGGAATTGGGTAGACACCGTCATTGCGGTGGCCATAGGTCTGTGGGTGCTGCCACGCACTTGGATCCTTCTGAAGGAGACGCTCAACATCCTGCTGGAAGGTGTCCCAGAAGGCATCGACCTCCCTCAGCTGAAGCAGGCACTGCTGGACTTGCCAGGGGTAGTGTCCGTACATGAGCTGCATGTTTGGGCTGTGAGCAGCGCCAAGACAAGTCTCAGCGCGCACGTTGCGTACGACCCGCAGACCGCAAATCCGGGAGCTATTCTGGAGGCCGTCAATCAGTTGCTCGAAAAGCAATTCGAGATCACGCACACCACCATCCAACTGGAAGCCGAAGTCAGTGGCAAGGGTGTGGCCGATGCCCCGAGTGCAGGTGCGGATCACTGGAAGGCCACCGTGTGAGCTCCGCACGGCTCAGGAGCCGCTCCGCAACAGCGGCACAACGGTCAATGCGAGCACGTTCAGACGATCGGAAGGAAGCATCGTGCTCCACGCATGCACTGCAAGGTGCTCGCCTTGCTTCTGGGCTGCTCTGTGACAACCAGGTATTGGCTGCGGTTGGATGTGCCGGAAGACGGCAAGTCTTATTCTGGAGAACGTCCATGGCACCCCTCTTGCGCTTGCTAGCTCTAAGTGCCGCCGCCGTCCTGGCTACAGGCTGCGCTACCCCCGTGTATGAAAACTACCTGCCATGGTCCGAAGGCTGGCGATTGGGCAAGGTCAGCAGGCCTGAAGCCACAGCAGACGACTTTGCGTTCTACAAGCGCCGTTGCAGAGCCAATCAGCTCGAAGGAACGCCTGCGCGTTTCGCCATCGTTCAGTGGCGCGATGTGAGTCGTGCACGCTGGACCATCGCACTTCTCCCTGAAGATGTGGCTGTCGCTGCGGGGGACTTGGTCTATGTCAAGGTGTGGGATTGCTCGACGGCCCTGGTGAAGCGCGAAAAAAGCTGAAGCATAAGCGCACTGCAGTTGGCAACCCGTAGCAGCGCTGACACGACTCACTGGTTGGTCACCCCCCCACCTGACAACTTGACCATCTGCGTGGCCCGAACATGCTTGCAGCCTGCCTTGCCGCTATTGCGCGCGGCATCCAGCTGTGATGTCGAGTTTGGGTTCGTAGGCGTTGGTCGTAACCTGCAGCATTCCCAGAACCGAGTGGAACAGATTGTCGTGAGAGAGTGCATCTGTACTCGTCTCATAGAGGCAATCTCGTTTCAAGCCCATGCTTTGCGTGAATCCTTCAGAGAGCCACCAGACCATCGGTACCTGCGTCTGTTCACTCGGCGCAATGGCTCTTGGCAAGCCATGAAGGAACAGACCTTTCTCGCCCAATGATTCACCATGGTCGGACACGTAGAGCATTGCCGTGTCGAACTGGTTCTCCTGGCTCTTGAGGAAGCGGACCGTCTGACTCAGAACATGGTCGGTGTAGAGCACGGCATTGTCGTAGGCATTCACGATACTTTCGCGATCACATTTGCGAAGCTCAGCAGTTTCGCAAGTTGGCTCGAAACGCTTAAAGGAATCGGGGTAGCGCTTGTAGTAAGCAGGGCCGTGGTTGCCCAGCATGTGAAGGACAACGACCACACTGCCCTGAGCGTTGCCGGTGAGCGACTTCAGGTCCTTCAACAGTACCTCGTCGAGGCATCGACCGTCTGAGCACAACTGCGGCGATGTGGCCGTATCGACTCGTTGCTCATCCAATCCATCGCAGACGCCTTTGCAGCCAGACTGGTTGTCCCTCCAGTGGACCGAGAATCCGGCACGCGAGAGAACGTGCAGCAGGGATTCACTGGAGCGTATCCGGCTCTCGTCGTAGTCCCGACGGCCAACCGCAGAGAACATGCATGGAAGTGACGTCTCGGTGTTGGTTCCGCAAGCTGTCACGTTGCTGAAGTTCAGCGCTCCCAACGCCTGCATATTGGGTGCTGTCTGGCGCTCATACCCATTCATTCCCCAACTGGCTGCTCGAAGAGTCTCGCCCACGACCAGAATTACCAGCGCTGGCTTTTTGCCAGCCCACGATGCGGCCATTTTTGCGTCAAGACCCACCGATGTTCGTGCCCGCGCCACCGCCTGCGTGTCCGCCGAAAGGACTCGCGCGGTCGAATAGACCAGGTTCGCAGGCGTGATGAGATATCTCAACTCCTTTTGGTTTCTCATCAGCGCAGAGAAGTCCTGGAACACAGCCAGAATTGCAACGACGCTCAGGACTACAGCGCACCCAACGAAGATGAAACGTCGAACGAGTGTCAGGACTATCGGCCGGTGATCGATGCGGACCCGCCATATCCACCAGACAGGCACTACTGAGTACGCGAGTACATGAGCAAGCATGCTCCAGGAGATTAGCTCGCTTGCCTCCGTTAGGTCCGTGCGAATCACGTTGCGCAGCATGCTAGGGTCGAAGTACACCCCATAGCGTTGCATGTAGAAGGTAGCGAACCCTGTAGCAATGACGAGCAGACTCAGGATAGGACGCGCGGTCCAGCGAGACAGTACGACACCAAGGATCATCGCGTGTACCGCAATCAAAGACAGCACAAGGGCAGTCGCAAAGAGCCAAGTCTGGGGGGCTGCCCAATCGCGATTTGCAGTAGTCGCGCTAAGGAATGAGCTGTTGCATACCAGCGCGAAGTACAGACTGAGGCACAGCACCAGCGACTCTATAGTTAGCCTGGGGCGGTGCAAAAGCCAACGAAGCCACGGTGTGGCAATGTGCTGCGGCTTGATGAGCCGTTCCTGTCTCTGGTTCATCTGGCTCTTCAGGCGTTTGCTCAGTACATGAATTCGACCCACAATAGGTCCGCTGGTACTGATACCAAGGGGTGACCACCTCAATCACCCGAGCTGCGTGGCGCGTCTCAATGGCAACTGGTCGATTGCAATCGCGGCGGAAATTACCTTCCGTGCAGCCTTTGCAGACGTACCCGTTCTTCCACCGACATGTTCAGATACTCTTGGCGCACCTCGTCTCGGGTTTTTGCAGGGCCGGTGGCGCTTACGGGCGGAACACCACCTTTGGAAAGGATGGCCAACGTTCCGTCTTTGCGGGCCGCATCCAATGCCTGTAGAACGTCGCTGCGCGAGACTTGGCTGGTGACGTGGCTGGGGTTGGTCGAAGAGCCCATCTCGCCACCAGTCTCGTGATAAAGGGAGGACGCAAATGAAGCGCTCGGGGCGAGCACTGCAGCGGCCACTAGTGACAGAAGAATGTTGTGTTGCTTGTTCACTGGGGTCTCCTCGTTTAAGTTCGGTCACCGCGATGTGCAACGACCTTGAAGCGAACTTTAGAAACCCATCCTCGACATAGCGCCAACAGTGAGATTACGAATTTGTAATCTGGAAAGATGCTATTTTTTCTCGGAAAATGGAGCCATGAAAATTTTGCTTATCGAAGACGAGGTCAAGCTGTCTGAGTACCTTCGCAAAGGGCTCGGAGAGGCGGGTTACAACGTCGATGTGGTGCACAACGGCGTTGATGGTCTTCACATGGCCATCGAGGGTTCCTACGACTTGCTGGTGCTTGATGCCATGCTTCCTGGAATCGACGGCTTCACGTTGTTGAGTGCGTTTCGAAAGACGAAGCAAACTCCTGTGTTGATGCTGACTGCCAGGGTGAGTGTGGAAGACCGCGTACTAGGTCTGCAGACGGGGGCCGACGACTACCTGGTCAAGCCGTTCGCATTTTCCGAACTTTGCGCACGCATTCAGGTACTTCTTAGGCGCGGTCACGGCTCACGCGATGCAGGTGAGCCTACGGTGCTTGGGATTGCTGACCTTGAGCTGGATTTGATTCGGCGCAAAGCAACCCGAGGCGGGCAGAGGCTCGAGCTCACCGCTAAGGAGTTTCTGCTTCTGACACTTTTTCTTCGCAGAAAGGGCGAAGTGCTTTCGCGTACGGAGATCGCCGAACAGGTGTGGGACATGAACTTCGACAGCGACACCAACGTTGTGGAAGTCGCCATCCGCCGACTTCGCACCAAGATGGACTTGCCGTTTGACAAGGCATTACTCCATACAGTGAGGGGTATGGGGTACATCATGGAAGAGCGCCTCGGATGACGCTGCTGCGCCCACGATCGCTGCGCCAACGACTGTCTCTGTGGCTGGCGGTGCAGAGTTTTATCGGCCTTGGCGCAGTGTGCCTGGTCGTCTACCTCGTCACTGCGTCGAATCTCGCTGAGCGACAGGATGAGACGCTCTCGCAGAAGGAAGCCATCGTGCGTCACCTGCTGACAAGCACGACGGAGCATGCGCAACAGACTCCCAGGGATCATCCGCTCAAGGACTTTCTGATAGGGCACGAGAACTTCCGCTTGATCGTCCGCACCCAGGATGGACACCTGTATTTCCCCTCTGTTGAGCCGCCGCCTGACGCGATCAAACGCACTGCGAGGCTGTTCGAGGTCCGGCCTAGCGAGGGTCTGAGCGAGCCTCTCCAGGTCACGCTCTCGATGGATGTCACGGCCGACATACTTCACCTCCAGCGCCTTGCGTTAACGCTAGCGGTGGCTGCTATCGTGGGCACTCTGATAGTTTCCCTGGGCGGGCTGTCGATCGTGCACTTTGGACTGGCCCCGGTTCGCAAATTGGCTTCGCAGGCTCAGTCCCTGTCCGTTGACAATCTTCGCCAACGACTCGATGGCGCCGGTCAGCCCGCTGAACTGGCACCGCTGGTTGAACAGTTCAACGGACTTCTCGGCCGATTGGATCAAGCCTATACGCAACTGGAGGGCTTCAATGCCGACGTCGCCCACGAGCTGTGCACGCCATTGGCAACTTTGCTTGCAAGCAACGAATTGGCATTGCGCAAACCCAGCAGCTTTGACATGGGGGAAGTGCTTTCGTCCAACCTCGAGGAACTGCACCGCCTGACGGGAATCGTTAACGACATGCTATTTCTTTCCCAGGCGGACCGCGGAGCGGTGGCCAGGCGCGCGTTCACCCAGAGCTTGGCAGGTGTCGTCGAGCAGGTCGCGGACTATCACGAGGCGGCCCTCGCGGAAGCCGGGTTGGAACTCACGATTTCAGGCGATACATCAGGCTACTTTGATGAGCCACTTCTGCGAAGAGCGCTGTCAAATCTCATCGGCAATGCCACCCAGTACGCGCGCCCTGGCACACGAGTGCTCGTGAAGATCTCTGCCGTATCAAAAGACAAGGTTAGCGTTGCCGTCGCAAACGTGGGAGACACCATTCCTCCTGATGTGGTTGAGCGCATCTTTGATCGATTTTTCAGAGCATCTGCCTCCCGCACCCATGGTCAGAAGAACCATGGGTTAGGGCTTGCAATCACGGCAGCCATTGCTCGAATGCATGGTGGTCGCACCACCGCGCAAAGCAGGGATGGGATCACAGAAATTGGGCTGGAGTTGGTTCACACGCGTGCGTAAGGTGCATACAAGGCCGAAGATCAGTTCAGGGATCTGCACCGCGCAATTGAGGACTGTGGTCCGCCCTTTCGGCTGAACTGGGAGGCAGTTTCAGTGAGTGGGAGTGCTTTTGGGGTACTGGCATGGGCCCATGCATTGCTCAAAGTCAACGTGGCTACGTTGGCCTTGGCCATCGCACTGGCGACCTTCACCCTGGTGACTTTGGGTGTGATGATGGGCCGTGTGCTCAATGAAGTCGTGGGCAGTTGATCCGAGGGGCTGGGCGGAGTGCTGCTTATGGGTATTGCCAGCTTGATCCTGGTTGAGCGCCAGAGTGCCGTGTGAGGACTGGGGGTGCTCCATTGCGCACGGGCGGCCAGTGATCAACAAGTCATTCCTAGAATGGAAGTGCCAATTGCTGATTGCCAACGAGCCTGGCAGCACAAGGTCTCTAGATGGAAGCTATCCGACCAAGCTGGGTATCGACCAAAGTATTCCCTGCAGGTAGTCCACCAGTTTTCCGATCATCCATGGGCCCGCAACAATCAAGGCCACGACTGCGGCCACAAGCTTTGGAATGAACGAGAGAGTTGGTTCGTTAATCTGCGTAGCAGCCTGCAGGACGCTCACGATAAATCCAACCAGTAGTACAACTAACACGATGGGGGCCGCCAACAATAGCAACATGTAGAGTGCATGCTGCCCTGCTGTGAGGACTTGTTGGGAGTTCATGAATACAGGCCCCGCGGTGGGAGTTCAGATGTCTGAAGCGACGCTTCATGGGGTCTTCGTTCTGATACCGGCCCTGTGCGTAGTCGCAATGCCTGGGCCTGCGTGCGAACTCGGTTGTGCAGTCTCACACCCTATCGAACAGCCTCGCGCGGGGCTAAATTAAGTCTTGCGTGGCCAATTCAAGGAGCTGGCACGGCAGGGACTGGAGCACCAACGCGGCGCGCTGCCCAGCTGGGATGTTTTTGCGAGCGCTCCAAATCTGCCAGGACCTCGTTGCGCGTTGCTGCTGTGCCCTTCACCGGTACTGGTGCGCCAAAGCGGTGGTATTGCCACAGCCCGTCCTGCTTTGCCTTTTCCATCTCAGCGATCACTTGATCACGCGACTTCCCTCGTTCAGCATGCTCAGGGTGCGTTGTGTATCCCATTTCTGTCGGTGCGGGATGAATCACGCTGCTGGCCATGGCCGGGCCTACAACCGCAGCAAGGGTCAAGGCAGTGATAAAGGTGCGAGCAGTCATTTGGTATCTCCTTAGGTGTTAACAACGTGCCCGGAGAACTGCCCCGACATTTGGACAGCCGACGAGTCACATGTGACAGTTTGCTGACCGCATGCCGACAACTTGCGCACTGCTGGATTACAAGTTTGTTATGTGAAAGTCAGGCTTGCATCAACTCTTGGGTTGCCCGCATCCACCGCAGAATCGCGCTCCGGGCGCAAGGGTTGCAGAGCACTTTGCGCACTGTGCTGCAACCATGCCTCCACCGCATTGATGGCAGTACCGCGCGCCTGGAACGTTGGCAGTTCCGCACGATGGGCAAGGGATCTGGTTCACCTGGGCTGGAGGTTGTTGAGGCACTCGATCATCGCGATAGCCTCGGTGGTGATCGTCATTCCGATAGCCACTATCGTGGTGGCTCCTCTTTCCATGGTGGCCGCTAAAAAGTCTTTCGAACATTCCCATAAAAATCTCCCTTTGATGAAGTGATAGGAAGATTGGAATGCTTGAAGTGACTTCAGGGTCAAGCAAAAATCAGAGATTTGCACCTTGATTACAGAGATGTAATCTAGGAGCAATCAGACTGTTATCTGAAGATAAGTAAGCACGGCAACCAGCTCTCGAGGAGGTCCTAGTATTTGGCCCCGCATCAGGTTGACGACCGCTCTTTAAGCGTGCCGCAGGCTCAGGCGGTCTGGGATTTCAAGGCGGTGAGTCGGGAACTTCAGGACCAACTTGAATCCATGAACCCCGTTGGCGACTAACAATGCGTTCCAATGCAAAGCCTTCAATTATTCCTCGCGGACCTCAATGTTGCTAGGCAGCATATTTTCCGCTCGCAACCTATTCATCTCCTCCAGTAGTTTGTGCCGGCTCTCGGGCGACATCTGGGACGGATCTACTTCGCTCTCCGAGAAGCTGTTCGGCGCGAAGTTCACATGCAGCTGGCGAGCTATGTGCGTATTTCGGCTCTCCTGGACATCCAGTTCGGCACGGTGGACACCGAGTTCGGCACCGTGGGCAGATGGCAAGCAGGCTAGACCATCGCGGAGGAACAATTGGGTCGGTGGACTAGACTTCCGCTATCCGCCAGAAGCGGTCGTCCATGACCGAGAAGGATTGATCTATGAAGCGAACCTTTGCAATCTTGTTTTTGGCTGCACCTTTGCTGGCCGCTGCCGGAACTCTTTCAATCAAGTGCATTGGGCCGGAGTCTGATAACTGTCCGGTCTCAATCGACGTCTCTCTCGTCGATGAAAAATTTCAGGCTGAATATCTCATCAAGTCCTCGGTGGGTTTTGAGGTCGGATCGCTCGGCTGGTGTGAGCGTATTCAGGGCACCGGTAGTCGTTCGGTGGGGTGGGAACCACATGCGTGTTATACAACCGGGAACTTCCGTGTGGTGAATGGCGAACTGACCATGAGGCAGCTTGCAGCGGGCTCAATTTCTTTCACCATGACGAAGCTCAAAGCCTTCTGCGCAGATTCATCTGGAAGCGCAAAGTGCTACATGCCTCCTCCCTGAATAAATGGTATTCGGTGGTGGACACGAGCCTGCCATTCTATTGGGAGGTGACCTGCCGCGGCCAGACATGAAGCCGCCATCCCTACCACCGGTCTGCTGGCCCAGGTGCTGGCGGGCAAGTACGCCAACCACCTCCCGCTGTACCGCCAGGAGGCGATCTTCGGGCGTGCCGGGCTGGCCATTCCACGATCGACCCTGGCTCAGTGGGTGGGCACGTGTGGTGTGCGTCTGCAGCCGCTGGTGGATGCACTCAAGGCTGAGATCCTGCAACACCGCGTGCTTCACGCGGATGAGACGCCGGTGGCGATGCTCAAACCGGGTGACGGCAAAACGCACCGCGTCTACTGCGTGCACCGGACATCATGTATCACTGAACCAATTTAGGCCGAAGAACCCCGCCGCACCTGGTGATCATCTGAACGACGAAGCAGCTTTCTCTTGCGTTCTACCTCTGTCCACACTGGCCGCTGGCGGTCTGGAGAGCCGCGCGGCCTTCGTGATAATCGTTCGATGCCTTGCACCGCCACCCTCCCCAGAACCGTCGTTGCCACCCGGTATGTCACCCCGTTACGCGAAGGCAGCTCGCTGCCAGCCCTCATTGAGGCCGATGACGCCGGCATGTACGTGCTCAAGTTCCGCGGCGCGGGCCAAGGTCTGAAGGCGCTGGTGGCTGAACTGCTGGCAGGCGAGGTGGCACGCATTCTTGGCCTGCCAGTGCCCGAGATCGTTCTCGTCGAACTGGACGCCGAGCTGGCCCGCCATGAGCCCGAAGCCTTGATCCGCAACCTGGTCCATGCCAGCAGCGGGGTGAACCTGGCGCTCGACTACCTTCCGGGTTCCACGATGTTCGGACCCCGGTCGGCCAAGCCCGATGGCACGCTGGCGTCACGCATCGTCTGGTTCGACGCCTTCGTCTCTAACCCCGATCGCACGCTACGCAATACCAACATACTCGTTTGGCATGACAAGGTTTGGCTCATCGATCACGGCGCCGCGCTCTACTTCCACCATCAGTGGGACGGCTTCCTTGATCGGGCCCAAAGCCCTTTCACGCTGGTGAAGAACCATGTGCTGCTGCCCTTGGCCACCCAGTTGCACGAGGTGGACGCCGAGATGAGCGCCCGCCTCACACCCGAGGTGCTCCACGCCCTGGTCGCCTTGGTTCCCGACGACTGGATGACCTCGGACCCCGCCTTCTCGGACGTGGCGGCGCGGCGGCAAGCGTATGTCGACTACTTCGTTCGGCGCGTGCAGGGGCCTCGCCCTTTCATGAAGGAGGCCGCCTGCGCCCACTACGCTATCGGATCGGGCGTCACCGAGTGCGGCATCTGATGCGCGAGAGCAGGCTGCTGGCCCTGTGGCGGCGGAGCGCTTGAGAGTTGGACCCAGAGATTACGAAGGTCCACCAAATGCTCGCGAAACAGAAGGTATGCAGGAAACCCAGCAAGGTCTCCTTTTGGACTTTTCTTCATAAATAGTAGTCGCTGTCGGTGAAGCGATACTCACATGAGAACCGTGGTCTACGACTTCTGTGAGTCGCGTGCCGGCGAGCACGCCCGGACATTCCTGGGGGCATGGAAGGGCAGCCTGACCTGTGACGACTTCAGCGGCTACAAGCCGTTGATCGCCAGTGGGGTGACGGAGGTGGGCTGCCTGGCGCATGCGCGCCGCAAGCTCTTCGACCTGCACGCAGCCAAGAAGAGCCAGATTGCCGAGTTCGCCCTGCAGCAGTTCGCCCGGGTCTACGACATCGAGCGCGAGGTCAGGGATCTTGATTCCACGCAGCGCCGGAACATCCGGCAGCGGCAGACAAAACCGGTGCTCGACACGTTGCGCCAATGGATGCTACTGCAGCGCCAGAAGGTGCCTGAGGGATCGGCCACTGCCAAGGAGCTGGACTATAGCCTGCGGCGCTGGGAGGCGTTGACCCGATTCGTCGATGACGGCCAGCTGCCGGTGGACAACAACCGGATCGAGAACCAGATCCAACCGATCGCCATTGGTCGCAACAACTGGCTGTTTGCCTGCAGTCTGCGCCCCGGCCAGCCGGCCAGCGGGCCGCCGCCGTCATGAGTCTGATCCAGCCAGCGCGCATGAACGGTCACGACCCGTATGCCTACCTCAAGGATGTGCTGACGCGTCTGCCAACCCAACGGGCCAGCTTGATACATGAGCTGATGCCGCATCGCTGGCGACCTCAGATCTAGCCACGGCGCGCACCACGAGATGGTTCATTGCACCGCTTGGAACGCTCGGTGATAGGTGACCTCGCCCTGCGGGGTACTTGAGTCCCATACGATAGCTTGAAAATACTCCGCCGGCACGCCCGGCAGCACCAGGCCTGCGACATTCGAAAAGCCAAATCGGCTGTAGTAGCCCGGGTCACCCAGTACAACGCACCCCTTCGCGGATGTTGCCCGCAGTTGCTCGAGTGCCGCTTGCATAAGTTGGGTGCCGATACCCTTTGCCTGATGCGCAGGAAGCACGGAGATTGGCCCCAGTCCAAACCATCGGTCAACGCCACTGCTGATATGGATAGGTGAAACCGCCACGTGGCCGATAACCTGCCCGTGAGCTTCAGCCACGATGGATACCGTAAGGGCATTGGCAAGCCGCAACTCGCGAACAATGAACTGTTCCGTGTGGTCCGTGTGAGGCGCATTCTCGAATGCTTCAACGGTTACGCGCTCAATGGCCAACGCATCCCGTGGTTCTTCGGGACGAATGATTGTGGACATCTTGATGGGCGGGCGGCGCTACATGCGTGGTTCGCCAGCATGTTATTGCCTTCCTGCTCTACTCGCGCGCTGCCAAACAGTCAATATGGGATTGCCAATCGCTTACGGTGATGTGTTCAGCGCACGCAGTGACGATCCATACGTCACGCTGACGCGCTGACATATAGCGAAAGGCATCTTGATCTAGCTGCCACGCTCAATGATGTCGATCGGCATGTGTGCGCCGGGTCGCGACTGGAATCCGCATTAATGCCGAGCACCAGTCTGCCTGCCGTAAAGGCAACGGAGACGTATCTGGCAACAGCTGTTCCAAGGAATCGTGCAGGGCTGCTACGCCCTGCGCGTTGTCTTATTGCGGCTGCGGGGGTGAATCTCTTGGCATAAATCAATTGACGATCAGATCGTTCGGGCCTATGTACTCAAACCGAATCTTGTCGATATCACCAGTTGCGGTTGCTAGCGTCAAACCTATCGCATTTTGATTAAACGGGTAGGAAACTCTGCCAACCTCTTTGTAGTCGCTTGTGAAAATAAGTCCGGCGCTCGGTCCAGAGGCTGCTATGCGTAGGGGCGCACCAGGCGGCATTGGCACAGAATGCCATTTGACCTGTCCCGTGTACGCCATCGCCGTCCAAGGAGCGGAACTACCGGCACCGTGCGGAGCGATGAAGTCCTTCCACAATTCATGCGACTCAGCAGTTGGCCATGTGAGCAACTCACCCCACAGTCTGACGGGCGCAGAAGCCAACCACGCCCTCATTTCGGCCGCGTTATCGAACGTTGCGCCAGTTGTGGCAACTGCGTTGATGGCGCCAAGCCGGGACGCAAATCCTTGCTTGATGAGCATCGCAGCAGGCACCGATAGCGTTCCCGTTTCTACTGCAGCAACCGCGTTCGCGTTGCCATAGCTTGCTAGGCTGGCGACCTCGTCGAACGGGTCTTTGTGGGCCTCGGCCCGAACGCGCACAGCTTCCATGGCCCAAGGCAGGTTATAGACAAATGCATGCTCAATCAGTGTGATCGCATCATCAGCATCCTCGGCGCCTAACTCAGCAATAGGCGCTCCTCGCAACCATTTCTCCAGGATCTGACGCCAATCACCCGGTAGCGTCTTCGGTTTGAATGGCGTAATCCCAAAAGCAATCTCTGCGAACTTCACGATCGATTGGACAGCCTGGTCAGCATCTTGGACATCCACGGAAACGTTTGCTCCAAGCAAAAGCAACTCAAGCTCCGCAGCCTTTTCATCAAGTTTGCGCCCTGTTTCCAGACCAACGCCAGCGAGGAAGTACCCTCTTCGCTGAATGGCAGTTGAACTAGCCCAGATGAATTTGGCACGCGCCTTCAGCCCAGCGAGAACCTCGGTTTGAACTTTTTCGCTTTTTCTGGCCAGCCGACGCAGAAGTAGCGATGAGGAAAGCACCTCGTCTATCTTCGCCTCAACGGTATCCTCTGTCACCTGCGAGTCCCCAAGCAGGCTGAATATGGCTGTATCCAGGCTAGTCAAATGCCGAGGCCATTCATCTATAGCCGCGGCCGCTTCTCCCGTGCTTTCTCCCAACACTACCGGAAAGTCCCATGCACCTTGACCTGCCACATACGCCAGCAACGCATTCAAATCTGCGGTTCCCAACCTCTTGGCCATTCGGCCGAGCAGCCAAGCAAGCAGACTGAAGAGCCCACTTTCCATCTCGCGGCCCTTTTCGCTCTTGATCAGCGCTTTCCAAACTGCGCGGCGCTTTAAGTGGTCGTCGAACATGGGATACAACACCAAGCCTTCGATGTCCACATATGCACGGCCAGCGCGGCCAACTACGTTGCGGAACTCAGACTCCTCGATTGCCTTGCGATTCCTAAAATGCCCATGGAAGATGAGGCAGGTAGCGGCTAAATTGAGGCCCTGTGCGAGCGTAGGTGACGATATTGTGAGCCGCAGTATTCCGTCTCTAAGCAATCGCTCAACTTCCTTGCGAAAGTCTCTTGGAAGCTCGCCGTGATGAACCGCCACGCCCATGCGCAAGCACGACAAGATAGGATGGTCGGCACCAAACCATTCAGCCCCGACAGTCAAAGCGGACGCAATGGCAGTCGGTGGCGGAGTCATGATTGGAGGGAGTAGCCCGAGGTCGGTCAACTCCATGATGCGCTTGGCGAATGCTTTCACCGAAACCCTCAGTGGGCAGAAGACCAGGACAGACTGGCCGTCCTCAATCAAGCGCCAAGCGGTGAAAATACAGAGGTCGGTCTGCGATGCCGGATAGACCTTGGCATTCGCTCTCTTGGAAACCCTTTTCCCGATTACATACTTTGGGACGCACGGGCGTTCATCTCCGACGACGATATTGAGTTGTGCGATCTTGGTTTTGGCGTTCCAGTCGACTTCACCGAACCTCAAACGCGTAGGTCGCCAACTGTTCTTGATGAGTCCTTCAGGACGGTCCGATGTTAGCCAAGCCGTGAAGTCGGCTAACTGCTCGCCCTCTGGAAGGATCGCGGAAAGGCACACGATCCTACGCGAGGCAGCATCGGGCCTGCGAAGCAGTCGCTGGATCTGAGCCTCGTAGCGGACCTCACGCTCACCGAGACCAATCATGTGTCCTTCATCGAGTACGACGAGTCCCACGTCGTCGAGCAGTGTTGGGTCGCTTCGAAGCGCGAAGTCGAGTTTCTCCGGAGTCGACACCACGATATCACGCGATTTCAGAGTATCCACGTCGCTGCCACTAACGCCGATGCTGCCGTAGAGGCTCGAAACGGTCTTCCCCAATGCGCCGAAAGTACGACGCAGCGACACTTCAGTTTGAGCTGACAGTGCGCGCAGAGGCGTCACGAACACAACACGTTTCTCCGCAGCTAAGCAAGCGAGGATGCACAACTCGGCTATGCGGGTTTTACCCGCGCTGGTGGGCAAAGAGAGGACTAGGTTTCTATCGAGCTCAAGCACGCGCTTCGCAGCGTCTACTTGGGACGGCCAGAGCTCAATTTCCGAGCGGTTGCGGCACATCAGGGACGCGATGAATTGCTTGCGCAACGCGGCCCAATCGCCGACTTCTGTCCCGTTCGGTCCCTGCATGGGCAAGATAGCGTGGAAGCTACTAGTCCAGAGGCCGTCAACGATGTAGAGCGCCAATCTGTGCACCCACCATTGACTGACAAAATTCATCTCACCTGCGACTGAGAGCCCTCGTTTAAGACGTTCCTGGGCTTGAGCAATCAAACCTTGCTCACCTCGCTCCAGGGCAAGAAGCGTCTGCGACAGAGCCGATAGGAAGTTCCCTTCCAATCCAAGCAGTAAGGCTTCGACTACCCCCTCGTCATATCGGGAATTAGTCCCCGGATCATCCGCGCCGAACAGTGGCTCTATTTGAGCCATCAGGTTGACATCAGAGCCCACGCCAGACTCGAACCAATTGGTGATCGCACGACTGACACCGCTCAGATCTCGCAGGATCAGCATTGCAAGACATCGTTCAACAACGGAAAAATTGGCCTCGACAAGGCTTGAGTGGAGGAGCGAATATGCCCGTGCCGAAAAGCGTCCTAGGTGATAGGCACTTCCCGCGATCAGACGGTGAAAGTCACGCGATTCGTTGCGCTCTCCCCTTGCGATCACAGCCTCGATAGACTCTGCCGCAACCTCGAATGCGACTCTTGCGGTTGGAAAATCTCCACCAAGATCCAGGTAGCGCAGACCGTGAAGGAGTAGTGAGTATCCGAAGGAGAGAAGGTCTTCAGACAACTGTGGACTAAAGCCGGGTGCGTCGATTGGCAACAAGCCAGCCTGCCAAATCATTCCGCGCGCTTGACCTCTGGCCAGAAGTTGCTGCCGATAACCCGGTTGCACTGCCTCCTGGATGTTGGAACGCAGCTCCTCAAGCGTCGCGGCCATCAGGGCCCCACGGCCGAAAAAACGGCACCGATGAACTTTTGATGCTCTGCAACCTTCAGACCGACATAGATTTGAGCAGATCCACCAGCGTAACTACTCAAGTTGACTTGAAGAATCTTGGTAGTGTCGTTGCCGCTCATGGCGAACAGAAGATGTGTGACATCTGCAGGCTGCAGTGTGTGCTTCAGTTGCGCATCGTCGATCGCATTTCTCAACTGAATGTCGCCGGGCTCGGTGAGCCGATCGGCCACGAAGCTCATAGCATGCGGCGATGGAAGTTCGCCGAAATCGGAGAGAGCCGCGCGAGCGCGATTCACCGTAGTCGCGCTCATGATCTGACCGCTTTTTGACTCCGCCTTCAGCACTGTCAAATGTCCAGTCGCTGGATTCAGATTGAAACCCAGCACATCGTCGCCTCGCATCGACATATTGCGGTGGTCTTTCCATCGTAGGCGTTTGATACCCTGAGTAAAGGGCGTGTGTTCATGAACGAACGTGGTGCACAAGACTTCGCCTAAGGTCCCTCTGCACGAATCCCTGCGCTGTGTGCTCGGACATGGCTGAAGCCCAGACAATAAGGCCATGAAGCAAAGCAGCCTGGGCCTGAGCAACACCACCAAGCGCACGCGCAAGCGTGAATTCCTTGATGCCATGGAACTGGTGGTGCCCTGGGCTGAGTTGGTCTCGCTGATAGAGCCCTACGCACCCGAAGGTGGGCGCAGGGGCCAGCAGCCTTTTTCGGTGCAGACCCTGCTGCGCATCCATTTCATGCAGCAGTGGTTCAAGCTCAGCGACCCAGCCATGGAAGAAGCCTTGCACGACGTGCCCGCCTTTCGGGACTTTGCGGGCCTATCGCACTGGGACGAGAGCATCCCCAGTGAATCGAGCATCTTGCGCTTTAGGCATCTGCTGGAGCGCCACAAGCTGGCCGAACAAATACTCGCTACCGTCAATGCGCTGCTGCAGGCCAAAGGGCTGCAACTCAAAGCGGGCACGGTGGTGGATGCCACGCTCATTGCCGCACCCAGCTCCACCAAAAACCAAAGCGGCGAGCGCGACCCCGAGATGCACCAAAGCAAGAAGGGCAACCAGTGGTACTTCGGCATGAAAGCCCACATTGGCGTAGATGCGGATTCAGGCTTGGTGCACAGCGTTCGGGGCACCAGCGGGAATGTGAACGATGTGGTGGAAGCAAACAGTCTGCTCCATGGGCAAGAAACTGATGCCTTTGGTGACGCTGGCTACCAAGGGGTGGACAGGCGGCCCGATGCCAACAAGAACGTGCGTTGGCATGTGGCCATGCGCCCGGGATTGCGCCGGGCTCTGGACAAAGACAAGCCTGTGGATGCGCTGACTGACCAACTTGAACGGACCAAGGCCAGCATCCGGGCCAAGGTGGAGCACCCGTTCAGAGTGCTCAAGCAGCAGTTCGGGTATGTGAAGGTGCGCTACCGTGGGCTCAAGAAGAACACGGCGCAGATCGTCACGCTGTTTGCGCTGTCCAACCTGTGGATGGCAAGGCACAAACTGCTGGCCTGTCGGGGACAGGTGCGCCTGCAAGGGGCTTAATGCCCCTGGAAACCGGGCAATTGCCCTCGCGCAGCGCCTGCTGGGCGCGCCCGATTCTCGAAAGCCGGTGCTGTTTTAGTTCGGCATCGCTATGGCACAGCCAGAACCGATTCGTGAAGAGCTTCCCTAGCAGTACCAGGTGAATGCTGCCAAAGCGGTTCATGGCGATAGCAATCTCATTGCGGCAGACACCCGGGTCGCGCATGGCATGGTTGCTGATGAAGGCAATCGTCAGTTCACTGGCATCGATACCACGTGTAATACGGCCCTTCCAATCATCCCAAACGCCAATCTCTTTCCAATCAATCCAAACCTTATGACCACGCTTTTCCAAACTGGTCACGAACAGCTCGACCAGTTCCCTATTACTGTCGTGTCCATAAGAAAAGAAGATGTTCTTGGGGCGCGAGGTTTGGCCATCGAGCTTCCTGGAGGGGGGGGCTGATCCCAGGTCTGCAAAACGTTCTTCGCAGTCGGCACATTCCCAAACCTGTGCTTTTTGTTTCCAGACCAACTGTTTGCTGTTGCAACTGGGACAATGATTTTCTGTCTGGATCATGGTGATCTTTTTTAGCTTGAGAGCGGACGTCGAGTCATGCTCTCAGGAGTAAAGGCGTGTACGTAAAGCTCGTACATCATGTCCGCACTTTAGCGAATCTAAGTCACATTGCATGCGGGGTACGGTCGTGCGCAGGACACAGACGCTCATCAGTCGAGGTTTTCAAACACCTACCGGGCCAGAGGTGACGGCAAGCACGTGGAGGATGAAGAAGACGGGGCAATCTTGGACGGGCATAAAGACCAATCGCGGCGGAGTGCTCCAGGGTTCGGTCTATTTGGACTGGATTGCGCAGCGGGGCGCCGGACCCACTTCCTGCGCCAGGGGCCCGAGCACCGCCGCCGCATCTTGCACGAAGCCTTGCGGTCCTACGATGCGGTAGGCGCCCGCACCGTCCGGCCCGTCCACCACGCGGGCCTGCGATTGGATCAGCACTCGTGTTAATTCACCCGCCGTTGTCTGGGGCGCCAGGCGCAACAGGACGGCCGGGCAGTTGGCTTTGTCATCGGTACCGCCACCACGCATGGCGTCTTCCTGCACTGGACGTTGGGTCAGCCACACCAGGGCGCCGGCCTGGAGGACGACGATCACCATCGCGAAGGCGACCAGCCCCGACATGGCCGAGCGCAACGAAGCTATGCACTGCCTCAGCCATGCCCACGAGCCGTCAGCAGCGGCAGGTCCAGCCGCCACAGGCATCGCGGCGTGGCGCCGTGCCAACGCCTGGAAGGCCTCCCACGCGGGCGCTTCGTGCCGGGCCATGCGCTGCTCAAGTCGCAGGGCGGCCAGCAATCCAAAGGTAGCGCAATCGTCGGCCACCGCTGGGTCCGCTTCGGCGGCGGCGCGCAGTTGTCCCAGTTCGCTGGCCGTAAGGGGCCGCTCAAGGCTACCCTTACGGCCAACACGCTGCGCAAGCTCGGCTTCCATACGAGCCTGGCCACAGACCGCAATACCGCGCAACTCAAAGCCGATCTGGATGCCTTCGGCCAAGCCGCGCGGGGCGCGGACATCGCCGTTTTCTTCTACGCCGGGCACAGCATCGCTGTGGAGAACATCAACTACCTGCTGGCAGTGGACCAGAAGCTGGCCACCGCCACTTCGCTGGACATGAAGCGCCAGGGCATCTCGCTGCGCTGGATCGAATCGCTGCTGCGCCAGGACATGGGCGTATCGGTGATCGTCGTGGATGCCTGCCGCAACCCTCTCCTGCGCGGGGTACCCCAGCAGGGCATGGCGGCGGCACCGCGCGCCGCGCGTGGAATGCTCACCTTCTACTCCACCGCGCCCGGTGCGCTTGCGCGCGACGGCACCGGAGCCAACAGCGACTTCAGCTCTGTCTTCAATCGCCACCTTGCTCGGCCCGACCTGTCGCTCAAGCAGATCGTCGAGGCTACCCAGCGCGACGTGAGCGCCGAAACCGGGGACACCCAGGTGCCATGGGTCAGCAGTGGCCTGGTCGGCGACGCACACCTGGCTAGCACTGAGCAGGTGGGCGTGGCCGCCTCGGCCCCGACCTCTTCGGTGGGAGCCGGACGCAAGCGCGGCGACACAGACACACCGCCCCCTGTCGTGCCGGTCCGCTTCTGGAACGAGAACCTCGCGCAACTTGAGGAGCACGTGCAGTTCGCGGTGATGAACTTCGACATCAACAGCAAGCGCGTGCTGGAACAGCGCGCAGCCGCTGGGGATGCGATGGCGTTGACCATCCTGGGCAGCGTGTACGCCGCGCCCGTCACGCCCAAGACCAGGGCCACGCGCAGCACCTATGGACTGGAAGCCCAGACCACGCCAAGGGGCAACGGGGTCGTTCCCGCCGATCCTGCGCGCGCCGTCCGTTACCTAGCCAAAGCCGCCGAACGGCGCTTCCCGCTCGCCCAGACCCTGCTGGCTGAGCTACTGGTTGAAGCCCCGCGCGGTGTACCGCGCGATTTCCAGCGCGCCGAGAACCTGCTGCAGGACGCCGCCGCCACAGGATACGGCCGCGCGCGACTGGACCTGTTGGACCTCAAGATGCGCCGCGGCAATATGCAGCCGCGGGACCTGTTGGAAAATGGCAAGACCTTGGAGGCGTATATCGAGAGCTTCCAGCCGCCAAAGCGTTAGCACCCTATGGCTCAACCCTTTAGCACCTTGGCGACTACTTACGGCTTCCCCGTAAGAATGACCGAATGAGCCGCACCCTCAACGCTGAGGTAGGTTTCAGGTGCGGAGCACAAATACTTCGGATGTTCGCTTAGAAATTCAACCACTGCGCCATCAAGAGGCGGCTTTGGGCGAAAAACCGCCGTCTGATTGGCTCCGCTGAAGGTCTGCAACCAGCCTAAACCTGACCCCACAACTTTGGTATCGCCTTCGCATATCCCCTCAGGCCAATCGTTGGCTTCTCAGAATCTCCGTGAGCGCTTACTGCAAACCTCCCAAGAACTCCCGGCAAAAATGAGGCGGATCTAGCTGGTTGGGAGAATTTTCAAGTTGACAAAATGTCTCGCGAATTCGCTGTCAAATCGGGCTTTCTGATGCAATTCCTAAAGACAGCTTGCCAGATACGAATGCTGCCCAAGCATTCATAACCTCTCGTCGTTGTTCCAACAAATCGGTGCGATGGTAGGCCGCTTCGACTTTATCTTTGATGGTGTGGGCCAAGGACCGCTCGGCCAGATCTCGTGAGTAGCCCATCTCGCTGCACCAATCCCGAAAGCTGGACCGAAACCCATGGGTCGTCGCGACTCTTCCTGGCGTGTCGCTCCGTGCTTTCAGCTTTCGAAGTAGTGAAGTCAGAGCCATATCCGAGAGCTCAACCCGATCACGAATCGACGGAAAGACAAGGTTCTCATGTTGGCCCTTCTGCCTTTCAATTAACGTCATTGCACGTGGGGAGAGGGGAAGGCGATGGGGAAGCTTTGCTTTCATTCGCTCCGCAGGAATCGTCCATACTTTGTTCTTCAGATCAAGCTCGCTCCAGCGCATTCCTCGTGCTTCCCCTGAGCGACTGGCCGTCAAGATTACAAACTCAAGCATTGTGCGCGTCACCTCTGGTCGAGTGCTTTGCCAGAGGTGTTCCTGCACAAACTTCGGAATCTCGCGCCATGGCATAGCTGGATGATGCTGAGTTCGTACAGCCTTGCCTGGCTGCTGCGCGAGCAGGTGTCCAACAACGTCAACTGGGTTTGATTGACAGTATCCGTGAGCCCAACCCCAAGCAATCACAGCGTGAATGCGCTGTTTGACCCGGCTAGCAGTTTCTGCCTTTGTGAGCCAGATGGGTTTCAGGACCTCTGCAACATCGCCAGGTTGGATTTCATGAAGAAATTTCCCTCCAAGCCGCGGGAAGACGTACTCCTCCAAGGTGTTGATCCATTGGCGGCCATGCTTTGGGTTTTTCCAGCCAGGAAGAAGGTCACCGTGCAGATTCAAAGCTGCCTCTTTGAACGTGGGAATCTTGGGCTTGTCTTCTAGCTTTGCCTTTTCCTCCAGAGGATCCTTGCCCTCCGCTAGTGCAATACGCATGGCGGTCGCACGCTTGCCTACTTCGGCGATGCTGATCTCCGGGTAAGAACCCAAGCCCGCGTTTCGACGTTTGCCCGACACGGGGCTTACGTATCGGAGGACCCACTTTCCATGGCCCTTCAGGTTGGAAGGATGTAGTGCCAAACCGGTCACGCTTCCATGGGGAATGGCGGTGTCAGAGGGTTTGATGTTCCTGGCTTTGGTATCGGTAATGGTGGCCATTGGAGTTGCGTTCCGGTATGCCATCCAGTATGCCATCAAGCAATTGCTGCTGTTGGATGTCTTTAGATTGATTTGGATAAATATCTATACAAAACAAAGACTTGCAGGAATTTTATAGATGTCATTAGTTATCATTGAATCTCAATCAGGCAGACACCCTCTCCGCCAGTAAGTATGCAAACAAGCGCCTTTCGGGGCGCTTTTTTGTTTGTATCTACCATTCAACCTACCAACCACCAGTGCCATTGGTTAGGACTTGGATGGACCTCATCGGACGCACTGCAAAGCCTCTGACGCTACTCATGAGTTCCCCTGTGCATCAAGACAATGCGTGGGGGTATAGAAAAACACCCAAGCGATATTGGTCGCAGGCAGTTCAAGCAGATCAGTGTTGTGCAGAAACAGGCACGGCGCATGACCAGGTCAACGCCATAGATCAGTTTGCATGCTCCTTGCTGTACCCGCTGCGCACGTTCTGCCAATTTCGATCGTGACCCGTGACTAGCGAAAACGGCGCACCGTGAACTTGAGCGGGGCTTTGCTGGGGCAGACCTTAAAAAATCAGGGCGCGCGGATCGCGAGAAACTTTGTCGTAACGCCTCAAGCGCGTTGTTGATCGTAGACGTGCAGAGTGTGAAGAACAGAGGCACAGCAGTCCTGAAAAATCATGGTGCGGGCAGCAAAGTCTCGGGCGCCAAGCCCCACATTGGAGTGGGTACCCAAGGCCTGCCCAGCGCTAACGCGGTGATATCAGCCGAAGTGTCAGATCGCACAGGGGGCGCTCAAGGGATCGCAGCGCTGCTAACCTGCCCTGGGCAAGTTACAGCTGCTGCTGTGTGACAACGGCTATGTGGGCAAGCCGTGCGCCTGAGGCGCCTAAGGCATGATGCGCGCGCGTGTCAGCATGCGAATTCCAAGTGCAGAAAGCAAACGGCTAAGGCGACGTCCCATCGCTTGGCGGGGCAGCGCACCCTTGTGGTGTTGGCACTGCTGCTCAAAAGACGGTGAACATGCTCACCCGTCGCTTTCGTGGGCGCGCTCTTGACGGAGTTGCCGCCCCTCCGATACACTGAAATCAAGCAAGGCGTAAAGCCGTCCTTTGCAGATCCTCGAGGCGCCATTTATTGGCATTCATCCCTCGAGCTTAATCAAGTTAGGCGTAAATCCGTCCTACTTAGACCCTCGGGGCGCCAGCAATTGGCAGCCAGTAACCGAGTTCAAATGAACCGCGCCGGCGCCCGGGCGGTTTAAAAGTGTCTCATGACCTCGCGTCCTGGCCACTAGTCCCCAGAGCGATTTACTCGCTTCTGTTCCTTGGCACCTACGCGGTGCGTATGTAATTTCCGCATTCGTTTTGAACGTTTGCGTTTCATTTTGGAGCTCGTCGCGGATCAAGCCGTGCCGAGTAAGGGTTTGTATTTTTTTGAATCTGGGGTTTTGTATGACTAATTCTAAAATTCGCCCTTGTACGGTGAGCGTGAAAGAGGTTGCTATATTAATCGGTATTTCAAAGTCCACCGTGTATGAGTATATCAAGCCAACATCACGGTCGTATAAAAAGGATTTTCCTAGGCCTTTTAGCTATTCGGATGATGGGGTGGGCCCTTCGCGTTGGAAGCTGGAGAGTATTGAGGAGTGGGTAGAAAATCGCTCGAAAAATTATAAAGGAGCTAATCATGGATGATTTTCCGTTAAATGCATTTTCTTCGATGCTGGAGAATATCTCTAAAACTGTTCAAGAAAGAACCCAGGCTCCCATGGCCATGGTGGCGACTTCGTTGTTAACGGGGATGAGTGCGGTTAATCAGAATCTATTGGTGGTTGAGTTGCCAACTGGCCAGATTGCACCAGTTGGGCAATATGGCGGTGTTGTTGGTGATAGTGGCTCTGGAAAGACGGCTGTCGATAATGCCGTAGTAAATCCTATTCGCCAATTTTATTGGAAAAAAAGTGATGAGTGGAGGGCTGAGAATGAGAGTAAAAAATCTGCGCAAAAGGGTAAAAAAAAAGACCGGAAGGCCGATTTGGATGATAATCCGGAGCCTAGATTTATATTATCTGAGGCTTCTCCTGAGGCAGTAATTTATCAGCATAAAGATCAGCCTAGCATATTTTTGAACTCTGCGGAGGGGGGTGTCATTTTGAATGGGAGGGCAGCTAAGGGATTGCCTCTCTTTTGTGATGGTTGGAGCGGGTCTGAGATCTCTGTGGATCGGAGGAGCTACCCGAGTTTTACTATCCGTCATCCCTGCATGGCAATTTTGATAATGATTCAAGAGGGGCAGCTCGAAGCATTTATGAGGCGTCATAAGGCTTTTGGTCTGGGTTTCGGTTTCTTTGAACGTACGGAGTTTTGCAGGCCGAGATCACTTGTTGGAAATCGCCGAATTCAGGAATATTCAACGAGTGAGGGTGCCGATTTTTGGTTAGACCACTACCGCCATAGGATTACGGAAATTCTTGGTGAAGGGTGGGATAGGTACCAGAATAAGAAACCTAAATTAACAGTGAAATTTTCTGAAGAGGCTAAAAAAACATGGATTGGTTTTTCAAACTGGATTGAAAGAGAGCTCAGAAAGGGTGGGCAGTATGAGCATATGCGGGGTTTTGCTACTAAGGCGCCGAACAATATCGCCCGTCGTGCTGCTAACATGCAGTATTTTCTAACGGGTGATGCGGTTATTTCGGATGATATGCTCTGGCGATCAATTGAAATTTCATATTACTATTTGGAAGAGCATTTGCGTATATTTGGACCGCCTCAGGCAATCAATGTGATCGATAGATATTCCGAGGAATTGTTAGGATGGCTCAAGGACCAAGTGAGGACAAGAAATTTGTCTTCTTTTCGACTGACGGATTTGTACCGGTTAGGGCCATCCATGTTGAGGCTTCGGGACGATATGGAGATCGCTATCAATGCCTTGGTTGAACGTCAACTGGTTCTTGACTATCGTCATGAAAAGCCAGCACGTATAGCCCTGAGTCTGAGTGCATTTGCCTGACTTTGTGCTGCGACCGCAGCGACTCGCTGCGGTCGCAGCACTTATTTGAAAAATTACGCTACTCCACCAAAACGGATGTAAGTGCACGAGAGATTGTTCTCCAACATGCCGAGGGATTGGTGTGTTCCTCAGGGGTTCTTTGATATTTACTGCTCAGATTGGAGCTTTTAAATAGGGAGTGTATGTTATGTCTTCCAGTGATAGTATTGAGCGTATTGTATTTGGTAAAAAAGATGGTTTTGTTATTAATACGTTACACCTTAGGGATGGCTTAGAGATGGAGTCAGTAAGTGCACTCCAGCCATCGTTATCATCGGATATCGTTGTGAACGATGTGCAATGTAATCGGCGATTAGATGATCATTTATCATCAATAGCCGAAATTAATATTCGATGGATTGCTGAGCTACATGAAGCCGCATTGAAGTGCATGACCAATAAGCGCAGGCTGATGGTGAGCAAGAGGTTGAGCCCTCTTGGAGAAAGGACAGCCTTAACCTTCGCAGGGCTATTGGCAGGTCTGACATGGCGAGGTGCTTACGATCGCCTTGCAAAGGTTCGTCAGCCCTATATGCAGTGGGTGACAAGGGCACTCGAACGCCTGCGTCCCCACGTTGACCCTGATGTGCTGATCGATGAACAACAGGCCACTCCTATTGCACGACGCTTGGTCGTTGAAATGGTCTGCCTTCTGGAGAACAAACTGATCTTGGCTCGTCTCGATAACGTACGCCGAGAGCATCAGCGAAAGCGCTCTGTGCTGCTCAAGCGTCTCGTTGCTTTCAAGCGAGTCATACCCAAGCTGATGGTCCTACGCTTGGACCTCGGCTACGGCAAGGAGCATGCATCTGCCTCCATGGACCGCATCATTGATGATTGGGCGGCTCTGAAAGCCTTCATCACGACGAACTTTCCCAGCTACCTGAGCCATGTCGTCAAGCTCGAATACGGGCTGCAGAAGGGGGCTCACATGCATGTGCTCCTGCTATTCAACGGTGCAATGGTGCGTCAGGATGTGACCATTGCGAAGCTGATCGGTGAGCACTGGTCCAAGGTGACCACTGGCGGCATGGGTGTGTACTTCAACTGCAATGCAGCGCCCTATAAGAACCGCTTCAGTCACTGTGGTGTGGGGGTTTTCAACCGTTTGGATGAAGCAACGGTGGCGGGATTTCAGGCGGTGGCCGACTACATCACTAAACCTGATCCGTTGGTGACCTTGATGATGCCCAGTGAAAAGCGGTTTTATCGTGCCCACTTGGTATTGCCAGAGAGAAGGCGTCGTCCTTGCTCCAGGACAGCGGCTGTGGCAGCGTAGGTAGGCGCGGAATCGGAAGGGGCACAACGCCCCTTCGTCCGAGCACCGTACAGTGGCTATGCATCCTGACTCGTTTGGGATGAGGGCTCAATGAGGCACTGCATTTTTGGGCAAAAACTCCACGCCCGTGCGCTTCACGAGCTCCTGATAGCTGATCGGCCGACCCACCGTCTCCCCCTCGCGGTTCTGTTGCCAATGCGCCCAGGCCTTGTTGGTCGTGGCGTCATAAACGAGCTTGTACAGGTAAGTCGGCACCTTCACCCCATTGGCTCCAATTCGTGGCCCCGCATCCGTGAACACCGGCCCGGTGATCACAAACACATCCCCCTTGGCCCGCTTCACATAGTGCCGTGTGTCCTGCTCGATCTTGCTCCAGGCGCCGCTGTTGTGTTGGGCAATCTGGGGAACCATGTTCGCCAGACTGAAGCTTTGCGCCATCGCCGTAGGCGTCGGCATGTCTCCCGCAGGCGCCATGTGACCCCGGCTGTAGCCTGAGTTCTTGTAGTCCTCCAACTCCGCCCGTTCGCCAAAGGGCAATCGCGCATCCGCAAAGAATCGCTTCGCCCGCTTCTCGTCGGCATCCTCGATGAGCCTGCGATTCAAGCGTTGGGCCACAAACACCGGTGTCTTCGTCGTCCCGGAGTGCAGCACCGCAAACGCCTCATAGCAAAGCTCACGCAGCTGCGGCCGGGGCGTGATGGCCGGTGGTATGCCATTCGCAAAGAACTGCGGGCACTGAGCAAAGGAGGTGGGCTCGGGCGTGAGCAGCGCCGCACTGTCGAATTGCGCAAACCGCGCCCAGGAAGGATGGGGGAGAGCAGCGCCGGCAAGAGTCAGGGCCAGCAGAGCTGCCAGGCGCACACGGCCTGGCCAAGAGGACAAACGATTCACAGAAGAAGACATCGAGTCAAACAAAACGGAGCCCGATTGGAGCACCGTTCATCTCTCACTTCTGGTCCGAATGCTCGGATCCCGCAGGGTTTTACAGCTGCTTGCAGCGACAGGGCCCACAAACAGAAAGGGCTCCCTTCGGGAGCCCTTTCTGCCTGCCCGCCCCTGCGGTTCAGTGAACACTCCCCATGGCAACAGCACCCGCAAATGCGATGTGCCACCACCATGGGAAGTCTTGCAACTGCATCAATTCAACCCAAGCAGTTGGTATGCCAAGTTCCATGGCGCTGAATTCGCCAAAGGGTGAGGGCTTCTTCATGCATCACACTGATTCGACAGGTAACTCTACCTGCTGTGCCGGATCTTTCGCCCGGTGCACAAACAGCTCCAGTGGCGGCACTTTGATCAACGCCTCAGCCTGCTCGATGGTGCCGTGCAGCCAGGTGTCCCAGTCGCCCTTTTCCAGCGGCACCACGGTACGCTTGTCCTGCATGTCGGGCGCGCGCTTGGGGTCTGGCCGGTGCATCAAGTTCAGCACCGGCACGTCGTCGCAGTTCTGCGTGACCATGGTGTAGCTGGGCAGCACCTCACCCGTGGCCGGGTCAGTCCACTCGCTCCACAGGCCCGCCAGGCCCCAGGGCTCGCCGTCGGCGCGCTCGAACTGCCAGGGGATGTGCTTGCCTGTTCCCCAGTAGGGTTCGACGTACAACTGCGCCGGGATGATGCAGCGCTGTCCCTTGCGCCAAGGGCCGCCATAGGTCCATGACTTGGCCATCCCTTCGCGCCGGGCGTTGACGGTGCTCAGGCGCTTGCCATCCTTGCCAGTGGGGATGTGTGTCTTAGAGTGCGGCGGGATCATGCCCCACTGGCCTACCACCAACTCGCGCCCGGCTTCGCCCTTGGCCCGCAGGAACGGCCCACGGTACAGCGGGCTCATCTTGTCGCGCCACTCTTCCTCGGGCACGTCACCGAAGTGCAGCACCAACTGCTCACGGCCCGGGACCTCGTAGTAGGTACACATGGCAACATTCTGGCAGCAGGGAGTTATACTGTAAATATGTACAGTCTTTGGAATTCCCCGCTACCCGTGCCGTACGACACGGCGGCGCAGTCGCTGGCCTTGCCCCTGTGCGGGGTGAGCGTGCGCGCGGGGTTTCCATCGCCAGCTGACGACTTCGTTGTGGAGCGGCTGGACATCATGCAGCTGCTGGTGAAGCACCCCCAGGCCACCTACTTCTGGCGCGTGCGGGGCGACTCGATGCGCGACGCTGGCATTGAGGACGGCAGCATCATCGCGGTGGACCGGGCGATCAAGCCCAAGCACAACAGCATCGTGGTGGCCATTGTGGACGGCGAATGCACCGTGAAGTATCTGCATCAGCGTGCCGGCCGCATCAAGCTGCGCGCGGCCAACCCCACCTATCCCGACATCATCCCCCGCGACAGCCAGACCATTGAGGTGTGGGGCGTGGTGAGTGGGTGCGTGAAGCTGTTTCTCACCTGATCTGATGGACGGAGGCCAGCATGTATGCGCTGGTGGATGGCAACAATTTTTACGTGAGCTGCGAGCGGGTGTTCCGCCCCAGCCTGAACGGCCGCCCGGTGGTGGTGCTGAGCAACAACGACGGCTGCGCCATCGCCCGCAGCAATGAAGCCAAGGCCCTGGGCATCAAGATGGGGGCGCCGTGGTTCCAGATTCGGCACATGGAAGAGACTCACGGCCTGGTGGCCTTGAGTGCCAACTTCACCCTATACGGCGACATGAGCAACCGGATGATGAGCCTGGCGGCGGGCCTGGGCCCCTCGCAGGAGATCTACAGCATCGATGAGTCGTTCATCGGCCTGCAGGGGCTACGGGGTGACCTGGGCACACGCAGCCACGCCATCCGTGCCCGCATCCACCAGTGGGTGGGCATCCCCTGCGGCATTGGGATTGGCCAGACCAAGACGCTGGCGAAGCTGGCCAACCACATCGCCAAAACGGCCGAGCGCAAACCGGGGAGCTACCCAGCCGAGCTGGCCCAGGTGTGCAACCTGACCGCACTTCCTGCCCAAGACCTGGACGACGTGCTGGCCGCCACGATGGTGGAAGAAGTCTGGGGCGTTGGCCGCAAGATAGCAGCGCAGCTGCATGAGGGCGGCGTGCATACCGTGCTGGACTTGGCGCGGCTGGACCCGGCCATGGTGCGCAGGCGCTGGAGCGTGGTGCTGGAGCGCACCGTGCGCGAGCTGCAGGGTATGCAATGCATAGAGCTGGATGATGCGCCCGAGCCCAAGAGAGAGATCGCCTGCACCCGGTCGTTTGGCCATGCGGTGACCGAGCTGCCCCCGTTGGTAGAGGCTGTGAGTGAGTTCGCCAGCCGCGCGGCCGAGAAGCTGCGCAAGCAAGGCAGTCTGGCCAGTCAGCTGCTGGTGTTCTGTCACACCTCCCCCTTCCGACCTGGTCCGCGCTTTAACAAGTCGGTGGTGGTCCCCCTGCGCCGACCTACTGCGGACACCGGCAAGCTGGTCTGGGCGGCCGCAGCTGGCATGCGCCGCATTTATGAGCCTGGCTACAAGATGGCCAAGGCCGGGGTGATGCTGCTGGACCTGATGCCAGGCAATGTGCTGCAGTGTGAGCTGGATCTGGAGGATGAAGACCACCGGGACCGCACCCAACTGATGGTGGCGCTGGATGCGCTCAACCAGCGGTATGGCAAGGGCACGGTGCATTCAGGTGCCACGGGCGGCACCAACAAGGGCAAGGACTGGGGGATGAAGCAGGAGAGGCGTACGCCGCAGTACACGACGCGGTGGGAGAATGTGCCTGTGGCGCGGGCCTGAAAATGGGAGTGCTGCCACGCCCGAGGGCGGCTCTGCAGCGGTTGCAGTCGATGACGGTGGGCCGGCGAAGGACGGCTTTTTGTGCTCTTACCGCCATTCACCCCACAGCAGGAGGCTAGTGGCCTTTAATACTTATCCACCATACGTAAATCAAGCCATGGAGTACGCTTGGTTGTGTCAGACTATTCTTGATCCGATCGATAAGTTCGAGGCTGTCGGTTTTGGTGAGGCGTAGCCGCTGAGTAGCTAGCGCCAAGCCAAATTCCAGGGAGGCTTCGCCGTACGGGCGGTTTGCATTGAGGAAAACCTTCTCAAGAAACTCGCGCAGCATCTCGCTCAGTTCTGGCGAACCAGAATAATCAAGTTCATGTGCATCGGCTGCTCGAAGTAAGCTCGCCTGCAGCACGCCATCGTTAAAGCGAAGAAAGTTCTCAACGTCCAGGACAACGGCCTCGTGCATTGATGAACTCAATCGGCTACCTACCTCCTGATGCTCTCGCGCGTTTTGTAGAGCGGCTGACATGGCCAGGAAGCTCACTGCAGCATTGTTGCTTGCAGCGCGAATTTCATCTGTTGGATCCCAGAATACGAAACCGCTTGTCAGTTGTAGGACATTGCCAGACTCGGTCCGCAGGTAGCCGTCTCGAAGTGAATCCAGAGCCTTTGCCATTTCCGAAATCGAAGCTAGGGACTGCTCCTTGGGCCACGGCGCATGATCGGTGATGTCCATTTGGTCGGCTTGCTGCATAAGTTCGGCTGCGCGCCGCCAAGCATCCCCGGTTCCAGATGGAGCGCCTGTGGGTAGAACCTTCCAAGATGAAAGCAGGTATGGACGCTCCTTGTCTCCGGACTGGATTAAGAACTGCTTGAGCCGAAGCCAAGCGCGCATCGTTTCAGGTAGCCCGACAGCCACGACAAAGTGCCGCGACGCCTTAGGCACAAGCTCTCGAAGGTCGCGTGCGATGGCTCTCAGACTGTGACCGTCACCGACGACGGCACCGCACACAAGAACCCCGGTTACTTCTGTACGAGTCGTATCACCAAGGGCCAATAGATCTGCCAAGCTCACGAGCTTCGGTGGCCGGCCAGCAATGCCCTGCAAAATTTGTCCACAGACCTGCGCCATACGTTGTCCACCCGCGCCATCAAGACCAAGGATGTGTGAGACGCTAGCCGGCGTCTTGAAGCGAACTTCGTCTTCCAGCCATGCTTTCAATTCTGTGTTGTCTGCGACCGTTGCTTCATCTAGGCTGACGAGGTCCGTGCGAGCGGTGTTTTCGGCACGAGCATGGTTGAGTCGGAGCACGGAACGATGACTGAAGTGCTTGAGCAATGCTTGCAGCGAAGCAGGCTGGTGGGCTTTAGTAAGCACGAAAGGCCGCGGCTTTTTTCCCTGGGCAGCAAAATACTCGCCAGCGAGTTCGATTACGGTCTCGTTATGACTTCGCTGTGGTCTGCTCGCTTCGGTATGTCTATTGCGCGCGTAGACAACGCTACCAAGCCTGCCATCATCGGACATGTCCAGAAGGGTTATCAAAGCGTCTTCAGGCACTCCGTCCTCGCGAAGTTTCGCAACCATTGATCCAGTCGTCGACGCGCTTACAAGAACCGCATCAGAGTCGGTCAGCACGGTGTGTAGTCCTGCCATTCCTCCGTGCGAGTGGAAGCTATCTATCTCCCATGTTGGTACTTTGCCGCCGCAACGGCGCGTGATGTCCTCGACCGCCCGAGCTACTGGATAGATTCCCATGGTGTCAATGTGCAGTGTTGACGTGCCCTTCAATCTGTTCCATGCGGTGATACAGACCGCGACAGCCACAAAGTAGGCATCCACCTCGTCCCTCAGAAGCTCACTCGCCAGCAAAAACTGTCGCGTCGCGCGCCCAGAAGGGTGCTTGAATATGTGGCCTGGAGGTGCTTCCTGAAACGCTCCCCGGACATCAACAAGTTGTGCTAGTCCGTCGCGCCAAAGCTTTGCAAGGTCGAGGTCGTAGCTCTGTCGCGATTGGTCGTCGCGAAAGATCTTGATGAACGAGCCGTCATGGAACTTCCAAATTGCTAGCTCTTTGAGGTAGTCCACAGCGTTCCGCTGGCCTCGTCTCACAAGACCGTCAGCGCGCGTCTTGTTCTGCTTCCAAACTTCGATGAGGCGATCTGCGTGTTCATCAAACGACACAAGTAGCACGGCGTCCGGTAGCGGATCATCCGTCTTCAGGTTGTCCTGGATTTCATCGTCTAGGACGTTCATATCGAGTTCAGCCCGCCCGAAAAACACCACGAGCACATCGATGAACTCTCCGGAGCCCCTACAGTTTGTACGAGACCTGAAGGCGTGGGTGCGCTTCATACTGTAGGACGCGGCAAAGGGATAAAGATGCTCACAAGAGTGCCGGCTACACGAAGTAGTCCGCGCTCAGGGCCAAACCAATTCTCGAAATCCAAGTTCTGAACTTGGCTACTTTCCCCCGGCAAGAAGCATTTGAAGATGGCTTGCCTACCGGAACGAATTCGGACAAAACCAGCCGCTTGGGCAATTTCAGACAGAACTGCGTTGAGCCCAAGGCCAGTCGCATGGTTGCTCTTGGAGGTGACGTGCATTCTCAAACATTGTCGAAGCGCGCTGGCCTCTTCCTTTTCAGTCATCTGAAAAAGCGGCTTGCCGAGTAGCCGAGCCGCCATACCAGGACCCGAGTCCAGAAAGTTGAAGCAAAGGCCTGACACCCTGTCTCGCCCGGTTTGGCACGATGAGATGGCTTCCCAATATTCGCGAAGGGTTTCATTCCCGTAGAAATCTCCTTTGGCATCCTCCTCCGAGCTTGTAATCCAACCAACATTTAGCAGCTCAACGTGTCTTCTGTAGACTTGGCCGCGCTCATCTGCAATCGCATGGTCTTGGGTATTTTCAAACAGCTCATGCGTGAGGGTAGCGAGCGATGAAAGTGTGCCCTCGTCAAGGTCTGTAGACGAAGGTGCTGCGCGCATTGCAAGACCGCGAATAGTGGACTTAAGGTCAAATTTGTCCTTGACCTGTCTTGGCGAAGGTCCGTTGAACAACGGTTTGAGGAACTGACGTGACGCACCACTCACCGAGAGAAGGTCGATAGTCCTTCCACGCACGAGCGAGGCATAGTCACCTTGGTAGGCTGCCTCGATTCTCGACTTGGCGCCCACAAGCGCAAGCTGCCGAGCAACGGATTCACCACGCACCTTGACCGAGCCGCTAACCGACATGGCTGCGATGCCGATGGAGTAGCCACAGGCTTCGTCGAGGATTTCAGAGTCACTTTGCTCCGAACCACCGCCCACGTTAAGGGCAGCGTCCGGATTCAGACGAGACCAAGTCAGCAACGCTTGGAGATATGCTGCGTCTCGAAGGGAGCCACGCCTCTTGTTTAGGTTTCCGGCTGAAACAGCGAGTCCATACTCACGATGCCCATGGATAGTGCCCAGAGCCCGTTCAATGTCCTCTAGTGAGTCGATGCCAGTAAGGCGAAATTCCTGGGACGGGTTCATCGGATAGCTCAAACCTGACGATGTCATTGGACATGTTGTAGAGCATAGCTCAGTGGCAATGCGTCTGTTGGCTAAGGCTCAAACATTTGCTCTCACAGACGCCGCTGTGGAGCAGTCATATCGGCGCAGATCGCTACCAGCCAAGAGCTGGAGTGCGGCAACTTCAATCGCTCCACTTTGACTATCGCCGACCAGTTTGAAACGCCACGTTGGGGGCAATCCTGCAGCCATTGCGATCCTTGCTTTGAGAAACTCAATGCCCGGAAAGGGTCGCTCAACATTGTCGTGACTGATCAGATCTAGTAGCCCGCGGCGACGAGTTGCTTGAAGTCCAGCACAAAATCTCGCCGTAAATAAAAGGTCCGGTACGCTTTCTCCACCATCGCGAAGTACTGGTCGGGCTTGTTCCACGTAACCCTATTCAACACCTCGCCGGCTGGCCCATCCTTGGCGTGATAGTCGTTGTACTTCACGAGATCCTCAAATCGGAAGCCCAGGCGTGCAAGCTGCTGATAGGTGCGCCGTTCAGCCGCGTCGACCGGTTCGGAAAGGCTCGCTGCGACCGGGGCCGCGACAATGTGCGTACGCGTCGTGAACGCGTCGTCCCATGCAGACAGCATCTGCTCGTAGTCAAGCAGGCTCTCCGTCACTGGATCACGCAACCCACGATCTTGGCTTAGCTGCTTCTGCGCTCGGACAAAGTCCTTGTAGAGCGCAAAGTAGGCCAGCGTTGCGCCCGATGACACCGCGAACGAAATCGTCTCCCTTGTCAGGCGTGCGTTTTCCTTATGGCCACCAATGATGAAGTAGGCCTTGGTGAAGATCCCTGCGTCGCGAAGTCTCCTGAATAGATTCCTGATCACCTGGTTCGTGAACTTACGACCACCTGCCTTGACGCTGAACCGTCGCGCTGCATTGCCCGACTCCACGCCAAACGCCAGCATGTTGCAGCCTGCCGCAGAGAGAAGGTTGACAAATCCACCCTTCTCGCCCTGCGCTTCATACGCGTCGAAGTCCTCAAGCCTAAAGATGCCGCGCCAAGTCAGGCTGCCGCTTCGCTCGCGTCGGATCGTGGCAAGCCCGTTCAGGAACCGCTCGGCCCAGGCCACCCCCTCTTTCACCCGGACGCTTCCGGCGTTTTCCGGCGATGCGATTTGAGGAAGCAGGTTGTCATCGATGAACTGAATTCGTAAATTGGGATGCGAAACCGCGAGTTGGCGTATTTCCTCCAAGATGGAGTCGACCTCGCGCCGACGCTCGCCTTTACTCAGACTTCGTCGCTCAGTGCAGAAGCTGCAGTTCCAGTCGCAGCCCTTGGACATCACCACGTGAGCCTCGTGAACGCGGCCCTTCACATCCCGTGTCTTGCCTGGCTCGTACGGCCCCTCAGGACCAGCGTACAGCCTCCGGTCCAGTTGGATCTTCATCCAGCCCAAGTCACTGGCCGGCTTGTCCACGCCCGTAACGGCGGCTGCGGGCATCACCTTAACGTCGCGCAGGGCGACGAAACTGCTGTGCGGGTTCGCAACCAACCCATTGCTCAGCGGCCAGGGGTTCGTCGTCTTGAGCGCCTCCACCAGCAGCTCGAGGTTGCCAACGGCGTCGTCGGAGATCGCGAAATCCCAGTTCTCTCGGTCACCCTCATTCATGGCCGAGAACTGCCAGCCATCGAGGTTGGCTGCAGGCCCGCCAACCACCAGAACAGGTCGCCCAGTCGCGTTGCGGATCCGGCTGAGCATTTGCCGAGTAGACCGAACCGTGCTGAAAACCGTGTTGAAGCCGATCAGGTTGAACGTCTTGGCTCGATTGATTACATCGGTGACCAAGTTCGGGAACCGGTGGCAGTCGATAAGGTGGACGTCATGCCCGAGATTCGAAATGTGGGTTGCCAACAGCCCGAGGCCAAGAGGAGGCGTGCTGGTTTTTGATGCTGCTCGACCCGCGGCGGTTTGAACGGAGATTGGTGGCAGTACCAGTAGCACTCGCTTGACGAACTCAGCTGCGCGTTCCCGTGCGTCTATGACTTCGGGATGCATCTGGCGGCCCAATGTGCCGCCCTTATGTCCCACGCTGGGCCCAAATAGTTCCCTCGACTTGGGGAAGTCCGTCAAGGTGAACTTGGCCAGCTGCGCTGGCCACGGATCCTTCGAGCTGTGCTCCTCGCGGTAGTGGTGCAAGAACTCCCGAGCCAGCCAGGGATGCCCGCCATCGAACGAGACGGCAATATCAACTATTTTGCCAAGCTTGGCACATAGCGTGCGGCCAGAGCCTGAAGACGCATCCGACGACGCCAACCGGACGCGCAGCACAGGAGAAAAGGCGAGGTCAAGCGCAGCCCATCGGATGGCCTCTTCTTCATCATTGGCCATTGCCTCCAGCACATGGAATACATGCGCACTCGAGATGGAGACCGTGATCATCCCCGCCGCGAGGCGCTTATCGCCACGCCAGGTCTTGGTTACCTCATTTTTGGGGTCCAGCCGGTTGAAAAAGCCGATTGGCTGTTCCATCGACTGGCGCGCGGCGTCGGGCTTCAAGCTGAATAGCGCCAACGCTGTAGGCGCAATGTCGGCCTCACGCTGAAGCAGCTCCCCGATGTCAAACGGCCTTGCCATGGCCCTGGCGCATCGGGCTGATTCCTCAGCGAAGTCTGGGAGCCCTTCCGTGTTGATCACGCGTTTGAGGTTGGGATTGGTCACGCACAGGCGAGCCACACGGATGCGCAACGCACTATCGTGAGGGAGATGCTTCACCAGGGGTTCAAGGAAATCTCCGGCCTGGTCATCGAACCGACCGTCAAAGTCGGCCGAATAGCGTGACACGTAAAAGAGCAGCTCCTTGCGCAAAAACCCGTCCCCGAATATGCGATCGCGCATCACGTCAGGCAGGAGTGCCTTGAAGTCGCCGAAGTTCTTCGCCAGCTTGGAGGCTGCGGCCATGAACCTCCAACACAGATCGAGGAACACCGTGTCGAGAATCGGCAGCCCGCCTGCTTTGACATGGCTAGCCAATGCCTCAGAGATCGCTCTCCCTATCGTCTCCAGTGCCGTTTTGAACTCCCACCGATCCTTCATGGTCGCAGTAGCGCCGACATCGCTGAAGAAGTTCATTGCGGAACAAACCTGGCCCCAGTCGCGCTCGACATGCCCTGATTGACACGCCTCCAGCGCGGTCAGCATCATTTCGGCACCAGCAGCCCCGTCTCGACTGTCGACCGCTCGCTGCGCGGCCAACTGGCGCTGAAACCAGTCTCGCGGGTTCGCCCATGGCCACTTGGCATTGGCCAGGAGTTCGGCAGCACACCCTTCCCAGGTGAACAACTGCCTGATGAGTGGCGCGAGTTCCATCGCGGCCTTCTTGCGAGCCGGGTACTCGCGCACCATCTTTTGAACTGCATCGCGCAGTGCATTCGTGTCCTGCTCGGAGGGGTGCCCGGCCGGGGATCCGCCGGCCATGACGACGGGAAGCACCCCAGCAAAGTCCGAGTCCGGGAACCGATCCCGAAGTTGGCCGACCAAGACAGCCAGGCCGGATTGAGTCGAGCAGACCAATGGAACGCCTGCACAAAGCGCCTCCCAGCCAGCCAGTCCGAAGCCTTCGTGCCATGACGGCATCAGCGCCACGTCGGCATTGATGAGGTAGTCATGCAGATCTTCCTGCCGATTCGTGAACGGCATCGGTTCCAGTTCAAAAGCGGCGTCCTCGCGGACGTCTCTTTTCAATATGTCGATGAGCTCGCTGTCCTTCTCGGGATCGACACCACACGCATAGAAGTGCCCGCGCTGCGTCCAGCGCCCAGGGGTTGCACTCGACCTTTCCGCGACATAGGCGGCTTTCACGGCGCGAACTGCCAGCACCCCGTTCTTGATCGGGTCGTCCTCAAGGCCTAGTCTTCCGCTCATATAGAAGCTCAGCGCCCCATCGCCCTCGGCTTGCGCCCTGATGGTTGAACTTCCAGGTGTCAGTGCAATGACCCGGTCCTTGCGATCGCGACGCGCCTTCTGAAATCCATCGGCCAGCAGTGGCCCGATAGCAAACGCAAAGTCGGCGGCAAAGACAACAGCGTGCTGCCTGCGTGACTTCTCAAAGACGCTGGGCAGCGACTGCCCCTTGCGTCGCGAGTATTCGGCGTAGTCCATGTGACTGATCACTGCCGACTTCACCGACGTGTCGCGGCCCAGCCGAATCTGCAGATCCTTGGCGCAGTCGATAGCCAATTGACCCGTCTTCAGATCATGCCCGATGACCAATATCCCTTCGATATCGGGCAGCGGCGTCTTCAGAACCTCTTTAAGAACGGTCTCCAGCACCACATCGACTTCAAAGGTCCTAGGACTGATGACCTCGACCTTCAAGGGAGTGGCTGTCTTCAACGCCTCCTCAACGACGCAAATGCAACGGCCGCCCTTTGGAATGATGTTGGCGACCCCTCGTGCCAATCCCGTGTTGACCACGTTGATGCCACCATGCGTGCTGCCCCAACCTGTGGCAATGCATACAACAATGTAGGCCACTTCTCTCTCCCTCTGTTCGTTTGACGGCAGATCTCACTGCCACACGGACCGTTTCTGATGGACTGTGTCTTTTAGTGAAGTCGAAGCGAATGTCCACAGCCCTGCCTTAGTAAGGGCAACGTAGCTTTCTAGCTGTGACGATAACGATTATGAAGGCTCACTAGGTACACCGGCTGGGCTACCCCGGTCGGGTAAACGCTCATGGTTGGCCTCAAAGCGGTCGCTAGATTCTTCTCGACGCTTAAGATCGAGCGCTGCGCTCGCACGGTGTACCTAAGCAGAGAACAGGCAAGGGCCGATATTTTCGATTACATCGAGCGGTTCTATGACCCGCCCAGGAAACACTCAAAATTGAACTACCTCAGCCTGGTTCAATTCGAATAGCGGGAGCGATTCAAGGGCCAAGCAAAGCGTCCGGGAAACTGGGGGAAGCCCACACTCCGGGAGCACCGATAAGGCATGCGGCTTTACCTGAATTGGATTCACGATGGTGAGGGCGCTAGCTTCTTCATATCCGACCTCCACACGGCGTGCGAAACAAGTTTGGACTGAAGTCTCCATGGGGTCACCGCGACCTTAGCGAAGTGTTAACTAAGCGTGTTTTACCTTACTGGGTGGCGTGTGGTTTGGTAACCGTGAGCGGTGGAGACGTGATTGTTATCGGATCACGGCCACGAAGGTAACGACGTTCAGCTGGCCGACGATGCGACCCGTTCGGTAGCCGATAGTGCTTCGCTTCTCCGTACCGATGCGGATGTTCACGCAGAAAGCTTGAAACCAATCACCTACTCCCATTGAGCCCCCTAGGCTGCGTGTGACCGCTCAAGTTCTAACGCCAGACAGGTCTTCCAGCAGACCACGCGCTTGGTCGTACCCGGGCAAGTCGGCGCGCAGGCTGCGCACCAGTTCATCGACGTGCTCGGCGACCTGGGCACGGATGGTGTTCTCGGACGGGCTGCCGACCGGCCGAAGGCGCATGAACGGAATGCCGGCGGCTGCGAACAGCCGGTCCTTCTTGTTGTCGTTCCGTTGCTGGCGCTCGGTGTCGTGCCAGACCGAATCGACTTCGATGGCCAGCATGGGCAGGTAGGTCGTCGACGACACGACGACGATGTCGACGCTCGCCCGCAGGTAGTAGCCGAAGTCGTCATCGCTCACCAGCTCCTTCATGCGGTCGAAGCTCATGACGCTCTGCAGCGCGCAGTTCGGGAACACGAGGTGGTTGGGGCACAACTGCACCAGCACCTGGTAGATGGTGAACTCGCGCTGGCTGTTGAACACTTGCTTGACCGCGCTGGTGCCCTGGGAGCGAACAATCCTGCCGATGACCGCGTGCTGAGACTCGCGTTCAAGCAGCGGCGCGATGTGCGGGTTGATGCGGAAGGTCTTGTCCGTGACCAAGAGCATCCCGAGCTCGACCAGCTTGTCGTAGTGTCGGCCGGCCCAGGTCAGGTCCATGCCGGCGTACTCCGCCACCTCGGCCAGGCCGTTGTAGCTCTTGATGCTGGCGAACACGCTGAGCAGCTTGCGCGCAGGTGCGGTCAGCGACGGCCAGCGACTAACCGCCGTCCGCTCGAACTGGTCGCGTTTGTTCAGGGTGGCAAGGCGCGCCTTCGCATCCGTCAGAAGCTGCTGCACCACGTCGGCGCGACTCGACGTCGGCATCTCCTCTTGAAGCTTGTCGACGAACTGCTGCACTTGGCCCAGGTCCTCGGACCGGGCCCAAAGCAGCTTGGCGTTCTTCACACTGACGTCGGGCAGGTTCTCGGCGGTGTCGAGGTTGATGAGGTAGTAGTGCAGGGCATCGTCCGGGTCGCCCGCGACCTGCTCGAGGTAGGCCAGCCGGAACGAATGCTCCTTCTCAAGAAGGTCATCGCTGAAGTCGCGGGCCAGGGGCAGCAGCTGGGCTCGCACCTTGTCGCCAAGCTTGGACAACGCGTCGAAAATGTCCCCCACGACCTCGAGCCACATGCGCCGGGTCTTCTCGGTCATCTGCTGGCGCACCGCCGACAGTTGCTCGAGTGCATCGAGCACCGGCCAGGCTTCGGGCTCATCGAGGTCCTCGCCGCTGAGGTCGCCAGAGTAGTAGTTCTGCGGCATCGGCACGCCAGCACTTGTCGCTCGACGCATAGCGTCGAGCAGCAGGCGCATCCGACCCGCCACTCCTTGGATGACGTAGGCCGCCGCGAGCTGGAAAGACAAGCTCTGCTCGCATAGCCAGGCAAGGCCCGGCATGTCCTCGTCGCCGTGCGCCTCGTCCTCCAGCGGGGAGTACTGGGTACTGGCGGTGAAAATCCGATAGAGGCTCTCGAGCTCGGCTCGCCGTGCGAAGTCCTCGGGCGAATGCTCATACAGCCGCAACAGCAGGTCGCCGACCGATGCCATGTGCAGCCCTGACATTCCCACGTAGATTTCCTGCACCCCCTCGGACAGCGTCATCGTCAGCTGCTCCCCGAACCAATGGGCGTCAGCATCGGCTAACCGCATCAAGGCGCGCACCGCGAGCGACAAATGCTCGTCCACGTCGGCGGGCGCGGCCGACAGGGCACAAAGCACCCGGCGAAGCCCTTCACAGGCATCGCAGGCGAATGGCTCGGGGAAGCGCTGCAGCAGGTCGGCCAAGCCCTCGCCGGGGGTGTGCTCGAGCATCCACATGAAAGCCCAGGCACGAGGTGTCAGCCGCAGTTGCGCGCGGCCCGACGATTCGTCCTTCGGCAAGGCGATGAGGGAGCTCTCGCTCGGGCATGGAAGCCGAAGAAGCGCGTCCCCAACTCGCCCATAGTCCCACGGGTCAGCCATCAGCAGGTCGAGGTCGAGCCGCAGCACATTGACGAGTGCACGGCCCTCTTCATCGAGGGCTCCGCCCTGCTCTGCCGCCGCATAGGCTTCGCTGAGCGCCAAGGTGAGGTCTGGAAGGGCGGCCAGCGTCTCCTGGTCAGTGGCCGAAATTTCCTCGCCCCGCCGCCCCTCCCTGGCCCGCAGCAGCGTCAGCGCGCGCCCTCGAAGCTTCCGCAGCCAGTCGACATTCGTGAGCTCCATGCAGGCACGCGACAGGCGCCGGAACGCTTGTGCGCTGCCGTCAATCGACCACCCCTTGGATTCAAGATACAGCTCGAACTCCGGCAGGGTGTGCAGCGCACCGACGCGGGCGGCCAACTGCTCGAGCGCGTCATCGAACTCCTTGCGTGCAGCCGTTGGCAGGTCGTAGATGGACTGCACGCCGGGCGGATAGAGGCCAACAATTTTGAGCCGCAGTTGCCACACCTCAGCTTCCTTGCGGTCGTCCTCGTGAATGGCCCTCAACGGCACACGGCCCAGCGCGAGAATCTCGGCCCAGGCCTTGTTGTCAAAGTGAGCTCGAGCCGAGGCCTGCATGTCCGCCAAGCGGAACTGCGACTCCGCGAAGGAATCCGGCTCGACGGCGATGGCACTCACCGCGGCCACTACTGCGGCCGTCGCCTGCAGCTTTTTCTTCGACTTCTTACTCATTCGCCCTCCTTGATGCAGTCGATGTCCAGGTAGATGGCGTGCCCGAAGGCGAACGACCACATATTGGGAAGCTTCTCGATGACGCCTTCCGTCGAGATGAGGTGCGGCATCACGCCAACGTACATCTCCAGGCCCATTGCTTCGAGCTTCAGCCGCAGCTCCTCGCCGTCCCCGGCATAGCAGAGGTACGGCAGCGGGTCGTCACTTTCGACGAACTGCCCAAGCTGCTGCATCTTCTGGATGCGGATGGAGGCACTGAAGTCCTCGATGGCATCGCGAATGCCTTCGACCTGGTCGGGGGTCAGGTCTCGCGGCGTCCGATAGCGCACGAAGTCCACACGCGGCATCAGCGAGCGGATGAGGGTGTCGTCGACGGCCTTGGCCAGCTTCGCCCGCGGCGGTGAGGCAAAGAGTTTGTTGGGGTCCTTGAGCTTCAGGTGTTCCGCCAGCGTCATGACGAAGCCAACCTTTACCTCAGGAACCTTGTCCTGCTCGATGCCGGTTTCGGCGCAGAACGAGTCCCAGTCGTGGCCAGCGTCGTTCAGCGCGTGGAATACCCGATGAAGGTCGACGCGATAGGTGTCGTCCGGGCCGCTCAGGTATTTCAGCTGCTTTGTGAGGTGGTGGTGCTTCACTTTGCCGCCGAGGATGCGCTTGGCCAGACGGTAGCGCCGAAGCAGCTTCTCGGATTCGGCCCCGGTCAGCATCGAGTGAGCCTGGCCAGGAACGTAGTCGTTGGGGTGCAGGGTCGTCATCTGCCACACATAGCGGCCCTTGCCGACACGCCAGGCGGCCTCCTCCAGGGAAATGTCCAGCGGCTGGCCCTTCGCTTCGTCCTTAACGGCCAGCTCGAGTTGGGACCAGCACGTCATTTCGTCGCCGCGGGCGATTTCGAACCCGTCGCCTGGCATCAGCTCGTTGTCCTCGCGAAGGAGCACCAGCTCGGAATTGCAGGTGTCGTCGGGCGTGACGGGCAGCGGGATGGCCGGCAGGCTCGCCAACACTTCGGATCCGTGTCGACCGCAAATCTGGAGCGTTGCTACCCCGTCCAGGATGGCCTTGTCGGTTTCCTCCAACCGCCTGCGGACCATCTCGAACGCCGCCGGCGCCTCGGCCAGCCAGCCCTGAGGGCCGCCAAGCGGAGTAATGGACAGTGCCGGCACCATGTCGGTCTCGCCGGCGACGCTGTCCTTCTTCGGCTCCGGCACGCAAACCAGGATGAAGTCGCTGCCGAACCGAACCTCGAACACCTTGGTGGGCTTGACCTGATGCCAAGCCTCGAGCCACTCGGCGAGCCGCGGCGCGAGCTCGTGCCAGCTGGAGAACTCCTCCTCCGGCGCCTTGACCACCATGGCGAGCTTGAGCTTCGGGGTGAGCGGCTCCAGATTGAGGGCGTGCCAGCTGGACCGGCCGAGGATGCGGGACGCGGCGTCCAGCGCTGCTGTGTGCTTGAGAGCGACGCCCGTGTCGCTCAGAGCCTTGCGCAGGCGCTTGGCCAGGAGCTTGGGGTCTTCATCGGGCCGGGGCTGGAGGCCTTCGACGACCTTGAGCGCGGCCTCGGAGGTGAAGCGGGGCACCTTGAGATGGACGTAGGTCCACAGGGCTGCGGCCGTAGCCTGTAGGTCTTGAGGGGAAGCGGGATGCGCCGTCGGCGCAGCAGTGTTTGCCATGGATGAACTCCTAGAGAGCATCGAGGGACGGCACGCGTTGTCCGGCTCTCCAAGTGGAGGTCATCGAGCCGGGGAAAGGGAACTCTCGCAATCCAACTGGCTTTGCCGTGCCGGACAGGGTCCGGTGCGTGCACTGACGGGCGCCAACTTGCCCACGATTCGGCTTGAACCGCAGGTAGATCGTAAGAAGGAGCGGCTACCGGTGTCAACTACTAATGGAGCACCTACGTCAGGTCTCACTTACACCTGACATTCAGCTTTGCGAACTTGAGCGACTGCACCCAGCCTGAAGCAGCCGTATCGACCATTTTTCAGCTGCATTCATTCGCTTCATCCCATCCAAAGCAGTCACCTCCCACTGGAAGCCCTCGCTTCTTATCTTTTGTGGGACGACCATCAGCGCCCCCCCCCGAGCTGCGTTCACATCTGCTCAGACCAAAAAAAGAAGCCACAATAAAAAAGAGACCAGGCCACAGCCTAGTCCCCTTCAACAGTAGTGGCCAACGCCACATTCGCCAGGCCTCACCCCAGCCTGCACAACTCCATGTTTACCTTGACGAGCTCTGACTCGTGAACCCACCCGAGGGTGGAGTTCGGACCAAACTCGGCGTCATGGACTCCCTTCAACTGCACCCACTCCTGAAACCGCCCCACCACCCGCAAGGTAAACCCCTTCATCAGGATCATCTTGGGCTTGGTGTCCTCGTACGGCACAGCAGTCTCAAATACCCGCGTGCCTACAAACACCGTACGGTTCTTCACCTCCTTGCTCAGCGGCCGCACGCAAGCCGAAGTCTCCGGCTGTGGTGACTGCGCCCATGCGCCTTGCACCAGCAACGCACACAAAAGGCCGCCAGCTAGCAATAGGGCAGGGCAGGTAACTCCCTGGTGGTGCCTAGGAATTGCTTTCGTTCCAACATCTTGAACCTGCTTATTTCTTGTTGTCTTCATTGCATATCTCCTTTCCGCGCCAGATCAGCGCCCGTGTTTCTGAACACACTCGATCAAAGCCTTCGCAAAATCTGCCTGCAGGGTCTGCAGCGGAATCCCGCCCCGGCTCTCCGCAAACTCATCCAGGTTCTTGAGGTCGTAGCGCTCGCCCATCTTGTCCACCGCGCACTGACAGGTCTTCTTGCTGCTGCCCCCATCAGTGCAGCCCTTGACCATCATTCGTTCCGTCTTGGAGCCAGAACACCCCACCAAAGCCAGCACGGCACCCAACGTGAGTGCTGTGATCACACCCCTGGACCCACGGATCCAGCTTTGCAGACCCACTAGCTGCGCCCCCGTCATTCCGAATCGCATAACCCCTCCTTGTGTATAAAAACGCACGCCCAGCCCTCCAGGCGCGCTCATCGTTCTGTTCCCAACTCAAAGCCCCTCACCGCTTTCCACTGTTGGCCATCCCAATCAGCAGCCAGAGCACGATCACTCCCAGCCCGAACCAGAAGCCCAGCGAGGCAAAGAACAGGTAGACCATCAAACACACCAAAATCACCTGTGCCAAAAACGCCATGGTGCTTTCTCCTGTCCAGCCTTAACTGGCCATCACAAACGCCACCATGGCAACGATCAGTAAGCCCCCAATGAACTTGCCCAGTCCTGGCAACACCATCACAGGCCACACCAACCCCTGGCCCAGGTGGTACGCAAAACTTCGGTAGGGCTCATCCCCCCAGTTGTTGGCATAGATCGCATACAGCAGCCCGAACAAGAAATACCCCACCACCACCCAACGACCCCAAGCAAACCGCTTCATGGCAATTCCTCCTAAAGTTGAAGCACTAACCACTCAACATTCCCACGGAGCGCACAAATAGTGATGCAAACTCCGTAGATGCAAAGAAGGCAAAACCGCATCCTCTTGCGGTGTCTGCCAAACCCACGCCACCGACCCATCTGCCCGACCCGGGCAACGTGCGCGAAGTCCTCGCGTACTGGATTCGGCTACTGCGTGTAGAAAAAGGATGGTCCCAAGAGCGCCTAGCCCACGAGTGCGAACTCGACCGCACCTACGTCTCGGCGGTTGAGCGCTGCCGCTGGAACATCGCCCTGGCCAACATCGAACGCTTGGCGCAGGCCCTGGGCGTTGAGCCCTGGACCCTGCTCAAACCCCCAGATCAAGCGATCAAGCCCGCACGCAAAGTCGCCCGAAAGACCCCCGCCAAAGCTTGAGCCTGAGGCCGAACGCAAAGGTACAAGCTCCTTCATTGCGAAGGCACCGGCTTGCCGTCCAGCGTGAGCAAACCCTGCTGGTAAACAAACTCCACCATCTTCTGAGCCGCCTTGCGCTGCTCTTCCTCGGGTTCGAACGGCCCCGCAAACCCCAGCATCCGAATGGACAGCTTGGGAGCCATATTGGGCTTGTCCTCGACCACAGCAAACACCCGATCCGAGCAAGACCCAAACTTCGGCGACACCTGCACCCCCTGCGCCGACACCGCCAGCACCTGGAAGAGGGCAGGGCAGGCAGTCCCCGATCCGCTTTGCAGCAACAGCACATCCTCTGCACCTACCGGCGCATTGCGCACGATGCGCACGGATTCCTCCTGAGGCGGTAGAACGGTTTGCCCGTTCAAAACAACCGAAGAATCTCCCTCCTGCACAGCCACCACCCCAAACCGGGTCTTGACCCGCATCTCGGGTTCTTCGAGCGCTGACTCCACGCGGGCGTCCCCCGCGTCAACCATCCCCAGCCACGCCGAGGGCGACACACTGAACCCCAACTCGCCCAAGACCTTCGTGGCCTGTGCCTGACTGTCCAGTGGTCTTGCCCGCACACCCTCCACCAGACACGGCATGTTCTGCACACACTGCGACAAAAGCCGCTGTCCCAGAGCACTCTTTGGATCGAACACAAACGCCACCAGATCCCCCGTCTCCGGGCTGACCTCGAACACCGCCCCCTGTTCCCCCCGGCGATCCAAGACCCCACCGATCTCCAGGAACCCCGAGACCGTTTGCACCGGCAACTCAGGCGCCTGCACCTCGGCCTCCTTGCGCTGGCAACCGGCCAGCAAGCCCGCCGCACCCACCACCGCCAACGCCGCCAACGACACCAACACCCGGCTGCGCGCAAGTCGCATCCTTGTTCTCACGGACTGCATAGAACTCCCTCTCTATTGGTAAATGATATGTGATGCAAATGCATCAATTGAACGCCAACCAAAGACCATCGGTTGACTCAATGCTGAACGGGCAGGGATGGGGAAGTGGCTGCGAGATCTTTGCCGCAGCTCAGCCGCTACCGTGTGAGATGTTCCATATGGAGCGAGAACATCCCTGCCCGTGACCAGCTTCCCCCGTGGACCTGTACAAACTCCGTTGCCTTGGTACGATCCCAAGTGCACGCAACGAAGACCCCCACCTAGAACAGATCCCCTGAGTGAAGAACCTGAGCGCCTCCATCTCGATGAACCCGTCCACCGCCAGGAACTGCTGCGGCTACTGTGGTGCAACCAGCTACCACCGCGTGCTCGCACGCGATGACGCCGGAGTCATGCGCTACACCGAAGCCCTGCGTTGCACAGGTTGCGGCCGGGAATACGCCAACCTGCAGGTATGGCGCCAGGGCGACACCCAAGAATCCGTGACTCCCCCCGTTGCAACTGCCCACTGAGCATTCCTGGGCTCCAGTTCGCGTAGAGTGCTCCCTGTGCCTAAAAGGTCCTCCTTGGACCCAATCACAACAGCCCAGCACTCATTCCCAACACATTCGCATGTCCAGCTACGCCGAACTCCTGGCCCAGAAAAAGCTCCTCGAAGAACAAATCGCCAACGTCAAGAAGGCTGAGTCCGAACAGGCCCTCCAGACCGTCCTGCAACTCGTTCAGGAATTCGGCTTCACCGCCCAGCAAGTCTTTCCTTGGAAGCCGACCAAACCCAAGAAGAAGGTGGAAGCCAAGTACCGGGATCCCGCTACCGGCGCCACCTGGTCCGGCCGAGGCAAGCCGCCCCAGTGGATTGCGGGCAAGGACCGCACGCCCTTTGTGATTGCCTGATCGGCACTGAAAGAGATCCAAGCAGTGCGTAGACACTGCCTGACATCCCGCCAGATCACTGGGCGCCATAGCCCTTGCCGGGAGACAGTGCGATCGCTGAGAGGACGAACCCACAGTCCAGTCCTCCCTCCACCGTACGCGCCGACCACACTGCACGAAACTCCGCCACCTGCATGGCTGCCTCATGGTGTAGATAGGCACCAGGAACCAGACGCTGGTTGTGTCCCAACCCCCAGCCAGGATGCACCTGGGTATCCAGGACGAGGAGTCCGGAAGCCTCTGTGCACGGAACACTGCCTGACCCATCCCCCACCGGACTCCAAGGCCCCTCCACCCCGACCACCAGCATCCAGTGAGGTGCAGGGCAGGGCCTCCTGGTAGTTCCTCGCATCTCCCTGGCAATCGACTGCCACAGCAGGAGCACCAGGCCACCCCGGTGAACCGCGTCGTGGCACAGCGCCAGCAAATCCGCCGGTGCTTGTTCCCAGACCCGCTGAGCATGGAATCCAGGGAGTAAGCGCTGCGCATGGCGCAACACACCGGCCGCACTGGTCACAGTTGGTACTGCAACCCGCGCGCCGGTGAGTAAGGCCACCGCCTGCTGCAGTACCGCCGCCCCCGTGCGATGGGGCGGTGCTCGATGCCTCACCAGAATCCCCGGCAGCACCTTGGCACCAGGTTCTGAATCCGGCCCACTGCGATAGCAAGGTACCGTCTCCATCACCAACCCCACGGCATAGCGCCGAACCCTCCCTTCAGGCACCCGCATGGGAACCCCCCGGATCACCCGTTGCGGTGGCTCGTGCTCCCAGCGCTTCGTGCTTGCGATGCAGCTTGCCCCGCAGCGAGATCGGCGCGGGTGCTTGCTCCGCTCCACCATCTCCATTCGGATCGGAATCCGGATAGAACTCCTCGACGACCTCCACCCCTTCCTCTTCCGACTCCTCAAACTCCCCCAGTGCCAAACCCTGCCGCGCCGCTTCATCCAGCGCCGCCTGGTCCAGCCCCAGTGCAGCCTGCTGCTCGCGCTCCTGCCGTGCCAACGCCACAACCTGGGCCAGTGAGGCACCAGGGCGCAGCATCAGATCCACGTAGTAGATCGGTGTGCGGTGCGACAGCGTGGTGGACTTGCCCCGCAGCCGAAGCTCCAAGGGCAACCCGGCCAGCAACCCACCCGACACCGCAAACAGATACCGCAGCCGGGTCGACAGTGTCCGGATGCTGTTGAACCCCGTCGTCCGGAACACAAAGCTGCCCAGTTCATCGCCATTCATACCCTCTTTACCCGCCTCGGTACTCCCCTCAGCCTCCACCCGCACATGCAGCCGCCCATACGGCTTGCAGTTCCCGTCCTGCGCGAGCGCACACACCGCGGGCGAAGGACAGGGCAGGGACTGCATCCCTGACAGGGTCACCCGCTTGCAGCTTTCTCCATCTCCAACACACAGAGGTCGTCCCGTGGCCCGATCAAACATTGTGTAGTTCGCCCTGAGGCTCAAGTCCGGATCGTCAAACAGCAACCGCACCGGAATGCTGCGCAGCTTCGCCCCCGGCTCCTTGCGCAATAGCGCATCCACCGGATGTGGCACCCACCCCTCCTTGTTCTGAACTTGGCTGGTCAGGGTGAACTCGTCGTCCTTCTCCGGAAGACGACGTCCTGCCTTCTCCACCACCCGCCCAATCGCAATGCGCCCGATCACGGGCGGTGTCAAAGCCAAACCTTTGAGCATGTGAATCTCCTTGTTGAATGTGAATGCCCCCCAAAACACAACGGGCCTCACCGTCACCGATGAAGCCCGTCTGGGGATGCGTGAATAGAAAATGAATTGAATGAACCTGGGCCCCGATGTCCCCGGCCCACCTCAGGTCTGCACCAGAAACCTCCGACTCCCAGGCTTGGGTACCGTGTAGGCCTTCACGATCTCCGGCTGCTCCTTGGCCAGCCGCGCGGTATCGAGCTGCGTCCCATCCCGACTGCGTTTGAAGCTGACCTCCCCGTTCTCAAACACCGCCCGGCTGGAATCCCCCATGCGCTGCTGAATGGCCTGCTTGAGCTGGGCCTCCAGCGCCGTGTTCGTCGCCAACACCTCCCGTACCGCCAACAGGTCCGAGAACACGGCCCCCATCACCAGGTCATGTTTGAGATTCAGGGTGAAGCCCGTGTCTCTTGGATACAGCGCCCGCAATGCCCGGTCTGCTGAATCCGACCCATCGGCCGGCGGCGCCTGGCCCCGCTCCACATAGCCCCAGAACTCCCGCTCCAAGGTGATGAGTTGGGCAATCAGCTCCTCATCCCGCTCGATCCGGAAAATCTGCAGTTCCTGACCCCCGAGCAGTACCGCCACATCTGCCGCCTGCTTGCCCGTCACGGCCAACTGGTGCTGGACTTGCAGCTGCACATACTCGGGCACCCCATCGCGCCAGAGCCAGGCGCCCTGAATCCCCGCGGTCTTGCACTCCAGCAACTGGACATCGGGTGCCCCAAGGACCTCCCGGTCGATATTGGCCAGCATCCAAGGATGCTCAGGATGCTGCAGCACCGCATTGATGCGCCGTACCCGGTTGCCCGTACGGCGGGTGTAGTGCGCCGCCACGATGGGCTCCAGAAGCGAACCCCAGTACATCGGACTCAGATCGTCCGCACCCCCATCACCCGGTGGGACGACAGGCGCACGACCGGTCTTCTCCATCCATAGCTCCAGCTGCGACTGGTAGGGATTGAGCCCCACCGCAGCCGCGGCATCTGAACTGCCAATGCCTCCCTTGCGCACCTGCAACCACTGATCGCGATCCAGGTCCTGGGTCTTGACCAGCCGAAGGGCAGGGCGGGCTTTGGTGGAGGAAGTCCCCACCGGTGAAACAACAGGTTGAACCATGCTGACTCCTTGAACGTGAAAGAAACGAACACCCGCCCGACCCCCAAAACAAAAGACCCCGGACCAATGAAGGAGCCGGGGTCTATGCCGTGGAGGGCGATGGAGGTGAATGGGTAAGGTGCGAGACAAAAACCAGAATGGGCCGGCAGAACGGCAGACACGATCACGAAGCCAACTGCAAGGCCTGCTCCAGTGCCCGCTGTTTGAGGGTGGCCCCCTGGCCAAACCAGGCACTGTCCAGGCGGTATTCCTGATTGCGCGCCCGGCGCTCATGGTCCACGAACTCGGTGACGGCGCACAGCAGACCCCAGGCCGTGCCCTTGGCGGCTGCCAACTCGGCACCCCGGCCCTGGCCCTCATACATGGCCTGCACCTTCTTGAGGGCACGCTCATTGGTGAGACCTGCAGAAGCATCCGCATGCCCATCCGTCTGGCACAGCACCTTGAGGAAATAGTTCATGGACTCATGGCTCTTGACCTTGCGCTCGGACAGGGTCTTCATGCGGTACATGAAACCGTCCCATTGCGAGACGGCAATGCCCAACTGCTTCTTGACCGCCTGCGCATCAAAGCTGGTGCTGTGGGGCACCTTGATCGCACTCGATATTCCGGAAAGAGCAATCGAGAGCGTGTTGTTGCAGACCACCCGCACCGTTGTCGGTGTGGCTGTGGTGGCCAGCGT